>NZ_JBIVHS010000020.1:0-82816 GCF_044749365.1 Kitasatospora sp. NPDC089509
TCCGGGGGTGGGTGCTCCGGGGGCTGGGTGATTTTCGGACTGCCGACCCTGTCTGCGTATGCCTGGCCGCCGTTGGCAGTCTGAAAATCACCCGTCACGCCCCTCTCCGCACCCACCCCCTCCACCGCCCCCTCCCGCAGCGCGTCCCTCTCGCCGGGGAGGGAGGGGGAAGGTGGGTGGGGAGAGGTGGGTGGGGGTGCTGGGGGTGGGTGGGTGCGGGGTGAGGGGTGGGGTGTTGCGGGCGCGGGGGCTTTCGCCCCCGCGCCTGCTTGGGGGTCAGGCGGTGTGGGCGGCTTGGAGCCAGTTGGTGAACTCGCAGGCGAAGTGCCACTGGTGGCCGGTGGGGAGGAGGTCGGGGGCGGCTTCGGGGAACTGGACGGTGAGGCGGATGTGGAGGCCGTTCGGGGTGTCGGCGAACTCGTGCATGACGCGGAGGACCTCGGTGCCGTCGGCGAGGGTGCCGGTGCCGCCGATGCGGGTCGGGAAGGTGGTGGCGTCGGGGGTGGTGATGGGGACGTCGTCGTGGAAGTGGAGGAAGAAGCGGGTGGGGGTGGTGCCGATGGTCTCGATGATCTCGACCCGGTCGCCGGTGGAGTCGGCGAGGTAGTGCTCGGGGTTGGCGGCGAGGAGGGCGGGGCGGTCGCCGGCCTGGAGGCGGCCCTGCCACCAGGTGAGGAAGCGGGTGGCGTCGATGCCGGTGGCGGTGAGTTCGGTGACGGCGGTGCGCCAGCGGCCGGCGGAGGCGTGGGCCCAGGCGGTGAGGGCGGTGTCGGCGGCGGTGGTGTCGGGGGTGAGGAGTTCGCGCATCCGGTCGTCGCCGAGGCGCTGCTTGAGGAGGTGGAGGGCGGCGCGGGCGCGGTCGAGTTCCCAGGTGAGGACGGCTTCGCGGGACTGGGGGGTGCCGTCGAGGGTGGTGTGGACGGTGAGGGCGGTGGTGGTCACGGTGACGCTCCTCGGAGGTTATGCGGAGAAGTTTTCTCCGGTTCCTTGACGCTAGCATAGGGGGAGAGAGTTTCTCCGGTTAGGGAGTGATGGATGAGGGCCGACGCGGAGCGGAGCCGGCGCAGGATCCTGGATGCCGCGTGCGAGGTGTTCCTGGAGCGGGGGCCGGACGCGCCGCTGGACGCGGTGGTCCGGCGGGCGGGGGTCGGGCCGGCGACGTTGTACCGGCGCTTCCCCGACCGGGAGGCGCTGGTCCGGGCCCTGGTGACCGATCTGCTGGCCCGGCTCACGGAGGCCGCCGAGGAGGCGCGGGCGGCGGAACCGGATCCGTACGAGGCGCTGCGCCGGTTCGTGCACGCCGCCGCCGATCTGCGGATGGGCGCGGCGATCGTGGTGCTGCTGGAACGCCTGGTGGTGGACGAGGAGTTGGCGGCCGTTCGGCGGGGGACGGTCGTCGCGGTGGAAGGGCTGCTGGGGGCGGCCCGGGAGGCCGGGCGGGTGCGGGCGGACGTGGGGATGGGGGACCTGGTGCTGCTGTGCGTGCGGGTCTCGCGGCCGTTGCCGGGGGCGTTGGCGGCGCTGGACGCGGACGGGGGGCTGGTGCACCGGCACCTGGACGTGGTGTTGGCCGGGCTGGCGGGGACGGACGGTCCATTGGGGGTGCCGCTGGGGTTCGACGAGGTGATCGCGGCCGCCGGGCGGCCGGGCGAACCGGGGGTGGGAGAGTGACCGGCATGGACGATCAGGTGGTGCGGGAGTGGCGGGCGGCCGAATCGGCGTCGGACGTGGTGCTGCTGGACGGCTTCCATCCGCTGAAGCACGCGTTGCGGTTCGGGGGTGAGGTGCGGCGGGTGCTGACGGCGGACCGGGCCGCACTGTCGGCGCTGGCGCGGGAGTTGGCGCCGGACGTGGCGGTGGCGTTGGACGCGCTGGCGGTCGAGCTGCCGGAGGCACGGCTGCGCTCCCTGGCGCCCCGGCTGCACCCGACCGGGGTGATCGCGCTGGCGGTGCGGCCGTCGGTGGCGGCCAACCGGGCGGTGCTGGCCGAGCGGCCGCGCCGGGCGCCGGTGGTGGTGCTGGAGAACCCGCGCAACCTGGGGAACGTCGGGGCGGTGATCCGGCTGGCGGCCGGGTTCGGGGCGACCGGGGTGGTGACCACGGGAGAGCTGGACCCCTGGCACCCGACGGTGCTGCGCGGGAGCGCGGGGCTGCACTTCGCGACCGCGGTGGAGCGGGTGGCGCTGCCGGAGCTGCCCGCGGGGCCGCTGTACGTGCTGGATCCGGAGGGGACGGACATCCGGGACCTGCCGTTCCCGGACGACGCGCTGCTGGCCTTCGGCACCGAGCGGCACGGGGTGTCGGCGGAGCTCAAGGAGCGGGCCGACCGGCTGGTCGCGGTGCCGATGCAGCCGGGGGTGTCCAGCTTCAACCTGGCGACCAGCGTGGCGATGGGGCTGTTCCACTGGATGTCGGGGCGGCGCTGAGGCGCGGCACCGGGGTGGTGCCGCGCCTCGGGGCGGGTCAGGAGAAGAGCCGGCGCCAGGTGTCCGGGCCCGGGTAGCCGTCGGCCTCGGCGCCGCGCCAGCCCTGGGCGAGCTGGAAGGCCTGGACGGCCCTGCGGTCGCTCTCCGTCCAGCGCGGGCCGGGGCCGACGCCGTACGAGCCGCCGAAGCCCTTGCGGACCAGCTGTTCGCCGAGTTGGCGGACGTAGTCGTTGTTCTGGCCGGGGGCGAAGTACTGGGTGCCGGGGAAGGCGGTGGTGGGCGGCGGGGGAGGCAGCGGGGTTCCGCCGCCGCCGTCGATGTTGCGGCCCTTGCCGTTGACCAGGAAGTCCCAGGTGTCCTTGCCCGGATAGCCGTCGGCCTCGGCGCCGCGCCAGCCCTGGGCGAGCTGGAAGGCCTGGGTGGCCTTGCGGTCGGCTTCGCCCCAGCGCGGGCCGGGGCCCTCGGTGTAGAAGCGGGCGCCGCCGCGCTGGACCAGCAGCTGGCCGAGCCTGGTGACGTACGCGTTGTTCTGGCCGGGGCCGAAGTACTGGGCGCCGGGGAAGGCGTTCGCGGAGGGCCCGCCGCCGTCGTTGCTGGGGCCGGACAGGCCGGTGTAGCGGTAGGGGACGTAGCCGCCGGAGTTGTTCCAGTACGCGTACGGGGTGGAGCGCTTCTTGGTGCCGGGGGAGGTCTGCTCGTAGGCGACGTACTTGGTGCGGGAGGAGTCCGTCCAGCCGCCGAAGATGGTCACGTGCGAACCGGCCTGGGGGTTGGTCGGGTTGTTGTAGATCAGCACGTCGCCGGGCTGGAGGTCGTCCCGGCCGATCCGGTCGGCGAAGTTGGGCAGGGTCCAGGTGGTCTGGCTGCTGCCCAGGCCCCAGGCCATCGAGACGAAGCCGGAACAGTCCTGGCGGTAGCCGTCCGACCAGTAGCGGCCCATGCTGTACGGCACTCCCTGGTCGACCCAGCCCTGGGCGCGCTGGATGATCTGGGCCCGGGTGACGGGCTGGGCGGCGAGGCGCGGGGCGGCGAAGGAGCGGGCGCCCGGGGCCTGGCCGAAGAGGCCGCTGACCTCGCCCTGCGGGGTCTGCGGGGGCTGGGCGGTGCTGCTGCCGCCCGGGGTGGGGGTGGGCGCGGGCGCGGCGGTGGCGGAGCCGGCGGCGGCCGTGCCGCCGCCTATCGCGGTGCCCACGGCGGCCATCAGCACGGCGGCCCGGCGGCGGACGGAGCGGGCCGCGGCGTGTCCGCCCTCGTGGACCGGGGCGGCGTGCAGCCGGGCGCGGCGGCGGGCGTTGCAGCCCCCGCATATGCAGTCCTCCTCCGGTTCGACCTCGTCGAACTCCATCAGCGGGGACAGGGGGTCGGTAAGGGTCATGCTCCGCCTCTTTCCTGCGGTTTTTCCTGGTCGGCGCCTGACGGCGGGACAGGAGTTGCCTTCCCGGACGCTCCGCGTGTTATCGGGACCAAAGTCCCAAAGCGGGCGGGGTGCGGCGCGGCGGATTGAGCCGGACGGGTGAGGACCCGCTCCCAGGGCCGCCGGACGTGGCGGCGGATCGGCCGAGCGGGTAGGGCGGGTGCGGACGCTGAGGGCCGGTCAGCGTGGATTGGCGGGCGAGTACTCGGGATCGGTCCAGGTCAGCGGGGTGGCGTCGGCGAGCTGACGGACGCCGGTGACGGTCAGTTCGACCATCCGCTCGGCGCCGGGGGCGGACTGCCGGGCCTGCTCGGACCAGTCGGTGCGGGCCTCGCCGGTGACCAGCAGCGCCCCGCCGGTCTCCCAGTCGGGCAGCAGCAGTCCGGCCCTCGGGTCCAGCTCCAGGTTCCCGAGCGTCATGAACATCGCGTTGCCCCGGTACTCGGGCCAGCGCAGCCGGTCCGGCGCGACCGCCTCCAGGAAGCCGGGGAAGCCGCCGCGGTGCGAGGCGTCCACCCGGCCGTCCGGGCCGACGGTGGCGATGAAGAAGGTGTCGGCGGTGGCCGCGGTCAGTTGCTGGGCCAGGGTGAGCACCGGTCCGGCGCCGACGGAGCGGGGCTCGGCGGCGCCCGGGCGGTCCAGCGGGGTGCGGCGCTGGATGTACTTCGGGCAGTTGGACACCACCTCCTCGGCGTGCACCGTCAGCCCGCCCCGGCCGTCCGGGGTCGAGCGGCCGTTGAGCCGCATCCGGCGGCGGCCGGCCGGGTCCAGGGCGATGGTGCCGACCGGGGCGGGGCGGGCCAGGGCCTCGGCCAGCGGGTCCGCCGCGGCGGGGTGGGCGGCGACCGTCATGGTCCGCTCGTCCGCCCGGAGGAAGCCGGCCGGGCCGGACAGCTGGGTGGCCCAGAGCCGCCCGTCCCGGTCGGCGGCGCCGATCACCAGCATCCGCCGCTCGGTCAGGAAGCGGGCGGCGACCGCCGGGACGGTGTCGCGGATCGACCGGCCGGCGTGGTCGGCCCGGTCGGTCGCGCCGGCGTGGGCCTGGGCGGTCCGTTCGCCGGGGTGGTAGGGCGTGCCGGTGCTGGTCATGGGGTGCGTCCTAGAAGAAGCCGCAGGTGGGGGCATCGGCGTGGGGGGCCGTGGCGGTCCCGTCCAGGCCGGTGCGGGTGTAGACCTCCAGCCGGATGCCGTCCGGGTCGCTGAAGAAGACGCCGCCGGAGGCGGAGCCCTCGTGGTGCGGGACGACGCCGTCGTGGGCGAACTCGGCGCCCAGGTCGCGCAGCCGGTGCTCGGTGGCGCGGACCTCGTCGAGGTCCTCCACCTCGAAGGAGAGGTGGTGCAGGCCGGGCGTGGCGGTGGCGAAGGTGCCCCGGCTCTGCTGCCAGAGGGTGACCACCAGACGGCCGTCGCGGCCGAGCAGGGCGTAGCGGCGCTCGGGGTCGGTGCCCTGGTGGGTGACCTGGAGGCCGAACACGGCGCGGTAGAAGTCGATCGAGCGGTCGAGGTCGGTGACGTTCAGACCCACGTGGCCGGTCTGCAGGGTGCGGGGCGGGGTGCTGCTGGACATGGCTGGTCGCTCCCGGGGTCGGGTCGGCCAGGCTGCTGCCTAACCGGTACTGGCGAGATTATTGGTTAGGTGATGGAGCGTCAACCGGTATTGGTCTGTGAAGGGGTCAGGTCGCGGGCGTGCGAGAGCCCCGCCGGCACGGGGGCCGACGGGGCTCGGGTGGGGCTTGAGGGGGGCTCGGGTGGAGGCTAGGCCCACTCCCAGCGGATGCCGATGTGGCCCGGTTGCTGGTCCGGGGCCAGGACGTGGGCGCTCGCCGAGGCGCCGATCCACAGCTGCTCGCGGCGGTGGTCGACGTCGGCGCCCGGCTCGCGGTCGTAGCGCTCGCAGTGCACCGGGACGGCCGCCGGGTCGAAGTGCACCTGGAGCACGTACTCGCGCACCGTGGTGGCGAAGCGGCGGCTGTACTCCATGGTCGGGCCGCCCGGCGGGATCTCCACCTCGTACTCGAAGACCGTGCTGTCGCCGAGCCCGAGCGGGCGGTCCAGCATCAGCTCGCCGACGGTCAGCCCGGCCTCCGGGCGGCGGCGGACCCGGCCCAGCCGGCCGTGCCGCACCGAGGTGATCTCCGGGCAGCCGGTGGCCTCCTCGTCGGCCTTGTGAACGACCAGGCAGCGGCCGACGCCGCCGACCGTGGCGCGCACCACCTGGCGCATCCGGAGCAGGTTGCCGCGCCGCTCGGCGTCCACGTAGTAGGAGTCGTGGATGCTGAGCCGCTCCAGCTCGCCGGCCGGCGGGGCGTCCAGTTCGGCGAAGATCGCGGCGATCTCCTGCTCGCCCGGCCAGACGTCCTCCAGCCCGAGGTGGAGGGTGTTGGCGGCGGCGGCCCAGCGGCCGCGCGGGCGGGGCGGGCCGAGCAGCGAGGAGAGCGCGCTGTGCGGCAGGCCGAGCAGTTCCTCCAGCAGGTGGACGGCGCGCAGTGAGCTGGCCCGCTCGGGCTGGCTGCGGCCGCGGCGCCAGTAACTCAGCGTCGTGACACTGACTCTGACGCCCCGTTGGGCCAGGGCGGCCCGGATCCGGTCCAGGCTGAGGCCGCTGGCCTCGATCGCCAGGTGCAGGGCGTCCGCGAAGCCGCCGGCCGACGCGGGGCGTCCGGCGGACGGCGCGGGGGCCGGCGGGGTGCCCTGGGCGGGCGGGGGTGCCGGGACGGGTGGATCGGGGCGCTCCGTACGCGATCCGACCAGCCGCAGCCGCGCGGCGTCCTGAGGCTGCTGTGCGGCCATGCGGTGACCCTCCCCACCAGGTGAGTTCGGTGGCACCGGGCCGATGCCGGGGTGCGCCGCCAGCGGCTTCACCGAGCTTTGGGGAACCCTATGCACGGTCGAGAGGCTACGTCATCCGTCGCGGGTATGACAGTGGTCACGGCAGGTGGAGCGGATGGTTATCGATCTTGAAACAGTGCGGAAACACGACCGGAACCCGGCCCGGGGGAGGGCGGGGAAACGGGCGGAAACGGACACCGCCGGGGCGGGCCGTCTCGGCGCCGCCCCGGCGGGGGTCGGGTGGTGCTACCGGCCGGTGATCAGCCGACGTTCAGGGCGACGTCGTCGATCACGAAGCTGGTCTGGCCGTTGCCGTCCTCGGTGCCGGTGAAGGTGAGGTTCACGGTCTGGCCGGCGTAGCCGGACAGGTCCACGGTGCGCTGGACGTAGCCGTCGGCGGCGTCCGCGTTGGACCAGGTGCCCACGGTGGTGGAGCCGGCCTGGAGGGTCAGGGTGTCGGTCGGGGTGGGGTCGGTCTTGGCGGTGTCGACGTGCAGCCAGAAGGTCAGCACCGCGGACTTGCAGCCGGCCGGCACGGTGACCGTCTGGGACAGGGTGTCGGTGTGGGCGGAGCCGTAACCGTCCAGCCAGGCCTTCCAGTTGCCCGAGTGGGCCGGCTCGCCGGTGCCGTTGTCCAGCACGCTGCCGGAGGCCGTCCACGGGGCCGGGGTGCCGGTCTCGAAGCCGCCGTTGCCGATCAGCTGGGCGGCGGTGCAGCCGCCGGTGGGCGGCGGGGTGGTGCTGCCGCCGCCGAGCAGGGCGGTGGTCAGGGCGTCGGCGACCGGGCTGCCCCAGCCGGTGACCTGGTCGTAGCCCTGGCCGGCCGAGTAGTCCTGGTTGGCGCCGGTGGTCACGTCGTGGAAAGTGCTGCCGTACTGGCCGCTGTTGGCGACCGCGTACAGCTTGGGGTTGGCCTCGCCCAGGACGGGCTGGCCGGCGGTCTTGGCCTTCTGGTTGAACTGGGCGGCGTAGCCGGCCCACAGCGGGGCGGCCGCGCTGGTGCCGCCGTAGACGTTCCAGCCGCCGCCGGTGTAGATCGCGAAGCCGCTCTTCGGGTCGGCGTTGGAGGAGACGTCCGGGACGGTGCGCATGGTGCCGGCGACGCCGGTGCCGGTCTGCCAGCTCGGCTTGGCGAACACGGTGGAGACGCCGCCACCGGCGGTGCTCCAGGCGCTCTCCGAGGAGTAGCCGTTGGAGCCGGTGACCTGGAGGTTGGTGCCGCCGACGCCGGTCTGGTGCGGGCTGGAGGCCGGGAAGTCGACGGAGGTGACGCTCGCGCCGCTGGCGGAGCGGGTGCAGTCCTTCGAGCCGTCGTCGCCGGAGGCGGAGAAGACCGAGATGCCCTGGGCGGCGGCCTGCTTGAAGGCGTTGTCGACGGCGGTCATCGAGGAGGCGGTGGTGTCCGGCTCGCAGGTGCCCCAGGAGATCGAGATGACCGAGACCTTGTTGTCGGCCACGATCTTGTTGGCCATGTCGATCTCGCCCTGGTCGCTGTTGGGCGCCTCGTAGAGCAGCTGGCTGGCCTTGGGGGCCGCGCCGCGGACGATCTCGCTGTCCAGCTCGACCTCGCCCTCGCCCTGGCCGGGCGCGGAGTCGTAGTTCGCGCCGTCCACGGAGACGGTGGAGACGGCCGGGCCGGTCAGGCCGTACTGGCCGTCGTAGGTGGTCAGGTCCGAGGACTTGTAGCCGTCGAACTCCCAGAGGGCGACCGTGGTGCCGGTGCCGTCGGCGCCGGTCTTGTCCAGGTTGTAGGCGCCGCGGTACTGGGCCGGGGCCATGCCGCTCGGGGTCGAGGTGGCGGCGTTCGGGGTCACCGACTGCGGGGCGATCCGGCCCTTGCGCACCGCGTGGTCGTCCAGGCCGCTCACGCCCTGGACCACGGAGGCCAGTTCGGCCGGGATCGAGGCGGCGGCGTCGTTGGCGAAGAAGGTGCGCTGCTGCCCGGGGTCGAGGTAGGCGCTCTCGTGGGTGCCGAAGGCCTGCGAGATCTGCGCGGCGGTGCCGCGGGCGTTGACCACCTGGCGGTTGACGCTGGTGTCGCTGACGGTCAGGCCCTGGGCGGTCAGGTAGTCCCGGACCTGGTCGACGGCCTGCTGGGTGGGCGCGAACCGGGCGCTGAACTGCTCCGGCGTCAGGTACCGGCCGTACTCCGGTGCGCCGGGCGTGGTGACCGCGCCGAGGAAGTGGTCCAGCTCGTCGGAGTTGCGCAGCTTGAGGCTGACGGCGACCGATATCTGCTGCTCGGCCGGGACGTCGCCCTTCTTCTCGGAGTGGGCGACCGCGGGGTTCACGGTGTTCGGCAGGGCGACTCGCGGGGCGACGTGGGGGGTGGCTGCCTGCGCGGTCGAGACGCCGAGGGAGACGGCGGTGAGCGGCAGGACGGCTATCGCCGCGGCGAGGGCGAGGGAACGGGGACGCAACGGATCCTCCTCCGTCCGGCTGTGGGGAGCCGGCAAGGGGCAAGGCGCTCCGAGGGGTTCGAGAACGCTGGCTAGAACATGTCAGAGCGGATCGGCGCGGTGGATCATGGTCTAGCAATTCGTTGCTAAAAAACAGTCAACTGTGGAGGGCCGGAAAACCGGGGATTCCATACAGTGAATGGACGGAATTGCGCCGCCGGTCCATACCAATCGGCGCCGCCGCGACGGCCGTAGAATCGGAGCGGGCCGAGGGGAGTGCGATGACTGACGTGCAGCCGGATCCGAGGGACCGCCGACCGCTGATCGGCGAACCGCTGGCGATCGACCTGCTCAACACCCGCTGGGCCGGAACGCCCGTCAACGACGCGCTCACCGACGTGGAGCAGTACGGGATCTGGCTCTCCAGCAACGGACTGAGCGGGCGCTGCACGGCCGACGAGGCCGGGCTGACGGCCATCCGGCGGACCCGCGAGACGATCGAGCTGGCGGCCCGGGACGCCCGGGAGCAGGGCGAGTTGGGCCCGGACGCGCGGGCCGGACTGGACGGGCTGCTGGCGCACGGACGGATCCGGCGGACGGCCGGGCCGGGCGGGGCGGAGGACCGGGTCGAGGCGGACCGGCCGGAGTGGCTGGCGCCCTGGCTGGTGGCGGACGGCTTCCTCACGCTGCTCGGGCAGGGCCCGCACCGGGTGAAACAGTGCGCACACGAGGCGTGCATTCTGCATTTCTTCGACGCCTCGCAGAACGGGCGCCGGCGGTGGTGCCGGATGGCGGTCTGCGGGAACCGGGCGAAGGCGGCCCGGCACTACGTGAAGGCGCGGGGCTGAGCGGTGCGGTGCTGAGCGGCCCGGCCGACCGGGGGCCGGCGGGCGCGCGGGCGTCGGCCCGCGCGCCCGTGCGGTCGGTCAGTCCTCGGCGGGGGCGCCAAGCCAGCTGGTGAGGGCCTCGCGGAGCTCGCCCTCGCCGGGGTCGACGGCGGCCCAGGCGACGTAGCCGTCCGGGCGGATCAGCAGGACGGTGTCGGCCAGCTTGCCGTGCGGGTCGGCGGGGGCGGCGGTGACCAGGCGGTCCGCCCAGGGCCCGACGGCGGTCAGCTCGTCATTGCTGACCAGGACGAACGTCCCGGCGCGGAGCGCCTCGTAGAGCCGCTCGGGGCCGGTCGGCGCACCCTCGGCGGGCTTGCTGAGGGCGGTCAGCCGGAGGTCCGGGACGCGCTTGCCGACCTGCGGGTGGGCGCCCTTGGGGGCCGGGTAGGCGATCTCGATGCCGGAGACCGTCCGGGCGCCGCGCTCGGTGAGCAGGTCGAGGTGGCCGCCGATCGCGGTGAGCGCCCCGCGCAGGGCGCGGGTGGGGGCGGACTCGGCGAGGGCGAGCCGGATCAGCGCGCCGGAGGTGCGCAGCACCGCCTTGCCGACCGGGTGCCGCTCGGTCTGGTAGGTGTCCAGCAGCGCGTCGGTGGCCCGGCCGCGCAGGGCGGCGGCGAGCTTCCAGGAGAGGTTGGCCGCGTCCTGGAGGCCGGTGTTCATGCCCTGGCCGCCGGCCGGGGAGTGGCAGTGGGCGGCGTCGCCGGCCAGGAAGACCCGGCCGGAGCGGTAGTTGGGGGCCTGCCGCTCGTCGCTGTGGAAGGTGGAGCTCCACCGCACGTCGTGCAGCCCGAAGTCCTCGCCCTGGGTGGCCTGGACGATCGCGGAGAGCTGCTCGGGGGTGGGGGTGGAGCCGTCCGGGTGCTGCTCGTTGCGGTCCCAGGCGATGACCCGGTACCAGCCGTCGCCGAACGGGGCGATGAAGGAGAAGCCGGTCTTGTTGGCACCCACGGCGATCGCGTCGGCGGGCTCCCGCTCCAGCCGGACGTCGGCCAGGACCACGGAGTCCACCACGGACTCGCCGGGGAAGGGGATGCCGAGCAGCTCGCGGACGGCCGAGCGGACGCCGTCGGTGCCGACCGCGTAGCGGGCCCGGTGGCTGTGCCCGTCGCGGGTCTCCAGGGTGACGCCCTCGCCGTCCTGGCGCAGGCCGGTGACCTCGGCGCCGCGCAGGACGGTGACGCCGGCCCGCTCGGCGCGCTCCTGGAGCACCCGTTCGACGTTGTACTGCGGGGTGATCAGGACGAACGGGAAGCGGCTGGGCAGCGAGCTGAGGTCGATGCCGACCTTGTTCAGCATCCGCAGCCCGCTGAGCGGGCGGCCGGTGGCGATCAGTTCGTCGGCGAGGCCCCGGGCGTCCAGCAGTTCCAGGGTGCGGGCGTGCACGGCGAAGGCCCGGGTGAGGTTGGACTCGGCGGAGCGCTTCTCCAGGACGGTGACGCCGACCCCGGCGGCGGCGAGATCGCCGGCCAGCAGCAGTCCGGTCGGTCCGGCACCGACGATGATGACGTCGGTCTCGGTCGTCGGCTTCACAGCCATGTATCAGCTCCCGTTGTTCGGAGGGCGGTTGGACGCCGTTCCCGGCGCTCTCCCAGCCTCCATCATCGCGGGTGCCTGCGGAGCCGTGAACCGCCGGTCCCCCGGTGGCGGCTGCCGACCGGGGGACGCGGGTTCGTCCGGGGGTGCCGCGGCTCAGCCGTGGCGGCGGATCTCGACCGTGCGGAACCGGTTGGCGACGAAGGCGCCGTCGCAGTAGGCCGCGTTGGCGGCCGGGTTGGCGCCGGTGCCGTGCAGGTCGGAGAAGGCGGCGGTCTGGTTGGGGTAGACGCCGCCGGTGAGGTTGAGCGAGAGCGAGACGCCGGAGTCCAGCGCGGCCTCCACCAGCAGGGCCTCCACCTCGGGCGAGGTGGTGTAGCCGGAGGCCGTCATGGCGCCCTTCTCGCGGACCGTGGTGCGCAGCAACTCCACGGCCGCCGCGGTGGATTCGACGGCGACCGCGAAGGAGACCGGGCCGAAGCACTCGGTGCGGAAGACCGCGCGGTCGTCCGGCTTGTCGGCGTCCAGCTTGACCAGGGCCGGGGTGCGGAGGGTCGCGCCCGGGAAGTCCGGCGAGACCACCGCGCGCGGGGCGAGGGCGAGTTCGCCGTACTCGCCGCCGGCCGCGGCGGCCGAGCGCTGCAGCACGCCCGGGTTGACCACGGCGCCGAGGACGGCGGCGGCGCGGGCGTCGTCGGAGAGCAGGCCCTCGATGGCGGCGGCGAGGTCGGAGACCACCTGGTCGAAGGACTTGTCGCCCTGGTCGGTGCCGATGCCGCCGCGCGGGATCAGGACGTTCTGCGGGGTGGTGCACATCTGGCCGCTGTAGAGGGAGAGCGCGAAGGCCAGGTTGCCCAGCATGCCCTTGTAGTCGTCGGTGGAGTCGATCACGACCGCGTTCACGCCGGCCTTCTCGGTGTACACCTGGGCCTGCTTGGCGTGCTCCTCCAGCCAGTCGCCGAAGGCGGTGGAGCCGGTGTAGTCGATCATCTTGATCTCGGGCCGCACGGCGAGGGTCGCGGCGACCGTGCCGCCCTCGTGCTCGGCGGCCAGACAGACCAGGTTGGGGTCGAAGCCGGCCTCGGCGAGCACCTCGCGGGCGATGGCGACGGTCAGCGCCAGCGGCAGCACGGCCCGCGGGTGCGGCTTGACCAGCACCGGGTTGCCGGTGGCCAGCGAGGCGAACAGGCCGGGGTAGCCGTTCCAGGTGGGGAAGGTGTTGCAGCCGATCAGCAGCGCGAGGCCGCGCGGGACGACGGTGAACTGCTTGGTCATCACCAGCGGGTCGCGCTTGCCCTGCGGCTTGGTCCAGCCGGCCTGCTCGGGCAGCCGGGTCTGCTCGGCGTAGGCGTAGGCGACCGCCTCCAGGCCGCGGTCCTGGGCGTGCGGGCCGCCGGCCTGGAAGGCCATGCCGTAGGCCTGGCCGGTGGTGTGCATGACGGCCTGGGCGAACTCGTGCGAGCGGGCGTTGATCCGGTGCAGGATCTCCAGGCAGACGGCGGCGCGCGTCAGCGGAGAGGCGGCGGCCCACCCGGGCCGGGCGGCGGTCAGCGCGGCGATCAGCGCGTCCGGGCCGGCGTGCGGGTAGCCGATGCCCAGCTCGATGCCGTACGGGGAGGCCTCGCCGCCGACCTGGTCGCCGTCGGTGGGGTGGCCGTCGAGGGCGAAGGGCCGGCCGAGCAGGGCGTCGAAGGCGGCCTTGCCGTCCGCCGGGCCGCTCTCGCCGTAGGCCTTCGGGAACTCGGGGTAGGCGGACCAGTAGTCGCGCTTCGCGGCGGCGGCGAGCGCGGCGTCCAGGGTGGCCTGGTGGCGCTCGACCAGCTCGCCGACGAGGGGGTGGGTGACCGCTGCGGACATCTGTGCGCTCCTCAGGAGGGAGGACGGGACACGTCACAGGGTAACCGAACGATCGGTCGGCTCAAGAGGGTGCAGGGAACGGATTTCCGGCGGGAACGCGCCGGGGGCGCGTCCTGGTCGGACGCGCCCCCGGTGGTTCGTGCGGAGTGCGGTTACGGAACGCCGAGCTCGAAGATCACGTACCCGGCGTACCAGCCCGAGGCGATCGCGCCGCTGCCCAGCACGGTCGCCAGCACCGGCCAGCTGAGCTTGCGCATCCCCACCGCGAGCGCGATGAACAGCGGGAACGCCGGCAGCAGGTAGCGCGAGACGTTGCCGAAGATGCCCAGGCTGCCGAGCACCGAGACGATGGTGGCCAGCGTGTAGGCGGTCAGCACCAGCGGCGGGCGCAGCCGGATCAGCAGCACGATCAGCACCGGCAGGCTGAACACGATCAGGGTGGCCAGCAGGTCCGGCACCGGGAAGGCGAACGGGTAGTCGCTGCGGCCCAGCAGCACGCCGCGGATCGCCTGCCAGGTGCCCTGGCCCCCGTCGAAGTAGTGCAGCCAGGCGTCGTGCTGGATCCGGAAGTAGCCGCCCCACTCGCCGGTCCGCCAGCCCACCCAGGCCACGTAGCCGAGCAGGCCGACCGGGGCCAGCACCATCGCGGTCAGCGGGCGCAGCACCCCGCTCTCCCGCCGGAACAGCTCCACCAGCGCGGCCAGGCCGACGGCGCCTATCAGCGCCGCCGCGGTCGGCCGGTTGAGCCCGGCGACCAGGGTGATCGCCCCGGCCGTGACCCACTGCTTGGTCATCGTGAAGTAGCAGGCCCAGGCGGCCAGCGCGACGAACAGCGAGTCCGAGTAGACCGCCCACTCGGCGCCCGAGCCCGGGGCGATCGCCCAGATCCCGGCCGCGATCACGCCCGCCTTGGCGCTGCCGGACAGCTTCTCCACCACGGCGAAGATCCCGGCGGCGGCGAACAGCGAGGCCACCACCGAGACCAGCATCCCGGCGCCGTAGGTGCCGAGGCCGGTGAGGTCCGAGGTCAGCCGGATCAGGCCGGGGTAGAGCGGGAAGAAGGCGGCCGAGTTCTGCTCGATGGTGAAGCCGGGCTGGCCGCCGGGGATCGGGACCAGCGCCGGGTGGTAGCCGAACTGGGCGACCTGCTGGTACCACCAGCCGTCCCAGCTGGCCAGCACGTCCCAGGGGTTGGCGCCGCCGCCGAACCGGGCCGGCTTCTTGGCGTAGTCGCCGCCGAAGGAGAGCAGCTTCATGAAGACGGTGAAGCCGATCAGCTTGAGCACCGCGTAGCACCACACGGCCGGTCCGTAGCGGAGCACCAGGGCCTGGGCACGGTCCTGCCAGCGGCTGGGGACGTCCTCCGGCTCCTCGCTGTGCTGTTCGGGCACGTCGGAGGAGACTGCCGGTATTGCGTTCATCAGCTGTGGACCCCAGCCTGCTGGACGTGGACGATCGTCCGCCGAGTCTAGGGCCTGGGCTTTGCCACAGGCATGGACCCGACCGGACCCGATCGCGTACGGCGCGGGGCGGCCGGGGATACTCGGAGGATGGCCGATCACACCACGCGCACCGCCTACACCGTCGAGTCACTGCTCGCCGTGACCGTCGACGTGTTCAACGAGCGCGGATACGACGGCACCTCGATGGAGGACCTGTCCCGGGCGGCCGGGATCTCCAAGTCCTCGATCTACCACCACGTCCGCGGCAAGGAGGAGTTGCTGCGGCTGGCCGTCGGGCGGGCGCTGGACGGGCTGTTCGGGATCCTGGCCGAGCCGGCGGCGGTGGCCGGTCCGGCGGTGGAGCGGCTGGAGCACGTGGTGCGGCGGACCGCGGAGGTGCTGCTGGCGGAGCTGCCGTACGTGACGCTGCTGCTGCGGGTGCGCGGCAACACGGCCACCGAGCTGTGGGCGCTGGAGCGGCGGCGGGACTTCGACCACCAGGTGGCGGAGCTGGTGCGGGCGGCCGTCGCGGACGGCGCACTGCGCGGGGACGTGGAACCGCGGCTGGCGACCCGGCTGCTGTTCGGGATGATCAACTCGATCGTGGAGTGGTACCGGCCGGGAGTGAAGGGCGCGGACGGGGTCGCGGACGCGGTGGTGCACCTGGCCTTCGACGGGCTGCGGGCGCGCTGATCGGCTGACCCGGGGGCGCCGTCAGTCCGGGGGGACCTGGTCGGTCTCTTCGAACACCAGCATGGTTCGTGTGCCGAGTACCTGCGGGATGGACTGGATGCGGTTGAGCACGAGCTCCCGCAGGGCGTGGTTGTCGGCGGTGTGCACCAGCAGCAGGACGTCGAAGTCCCCGCCGACCAGGGCGATGTGGGCGACCCCGGGCAGCTCCAGCAGCTGCTC
Organism: Kitasatospora sp. NPDC089509; assembly: GCF_044749365.1. Lineage (NCBI taxonomy): Bacteria > Bacillati > Actinomycetota > Actinomycetes > Kitasatosporales > Streptomycetaceae > Kitasatospora > Kitasatospora sp. NPDC089509. The sequence goes on from NZ_JBIVHS010000020.1 coordinate 15,700, forward strand.
GCGCACGGTCCGCCAGGAGTTCTGCACGATCTTCAGGGTGATGTACGCGGACGCGCCCTGACCTGCCCGTTCGTGGTCCACCCGGGCCGTGAAACCGCGGATGACGCCGTCCTCGACCATCCTGGAGATCCGGGCGTAGGCGTTGGCCCGGGACACGTGCACCCGCTCGGCCACCGAGCGGATCGAGGCGCGACCGTCCTGCTGCAGCAGCCGCAGGATCGACCGGTCGACCCGGTCGAGTCTGGACATCTGTTCAGCCGACATGACCCCCCACCCTCGCCGATTGGACACACTGCCACCAGTCGACCGCCGCTCGGGCCGAATGTCCACCACCTTGTCACGCTTCTGGTCAAGATGAACAGACGACCGAACAATCGGTAGGGAGCCCCCGCCACCCCTGGAGGTGCCCCGAGATGACCGTTCTCGACCACAGACACCACACCGGAGTGCCCGGCTGGATGCCCGGGGCCACCGCCCCGCGCACCGATCCGGCCCCGCTCCTCCCGGACGCCTCCCCCGTCCGGGTGCTCGGCACCCCGGCGCTGGAGAAGTACGATCCGGCGCTGCTGCGCGAGCTCTACCGGCGACTCGTCGTCGGCCGCCGCTACAACCAGCAGGCGACCACCCTGACCAAGCAGGGCCGTCTCGCCGTCTACCCGGCCTCCACCGGGCAGGAGGCCTGCCAGGTCGCCGCCGCGCTGGTGCTCGGCGAGCAGGACTGGCTGTTCCCCAGCTACCGGGACACCCTCGCCGTGGTCTCCCGCGGCGTCGACCCGCTGGAGGCGCTCACCCTGCTGCGCGGCAACGCCCACACCGGGTACGACCCCCGCGCCAGCCGGACCGCCCCGCTCTGCACCCCGCTCGCCACCCAGGCCCCGCACGCCGTCGGACTGGCGCACGCCGCCCGGCTGCGCGGCGAGCCGGTGGTCGCGCTGGCCGTGCTCGGCGACGGCGGCACCAGCGAGGGCGACTTCCACGAGGCGCTGAACTTCGCCGCCGTGCTGCGGGCGCCGGTCGTCTTCCTGGTGCAGAACAACGGCTACGCGATCTCCGTCCCGCTCAGCGCCCAGTCCGCCGCGCCCAGCCTGGCCCACAAGGCGGTCGGCTACGGCATACCGGGCCGGCTGGTGGACGGCAACGACGCGCCCGCCGTGCACTCGGTGCTCGCCGAGGCCGTCGCGCGCGCCCGGGCCGGCGAGGGCCCGACCCTGGTCGAGGCGCTGACCTACCGGATCGAGGCCCACACCAACGCCGACGACGCCACCCGCTACCGCACCGAACCCGAGGTGGAGGCCTGGCGGGAGCACGACCCGATCCTGCTGATGGACCGCGCACTGCGCGGACTCGGCATCCTGGACGACGGGCTGGTGCAGGACGCGGCGGACGAGGCGGAGGCGCTGGCGGCCCGGATGCGGGCCGAGTTCCACGCCGACCCGGAGCTCGACCCGATGGCGCTGTTCGCCCACGTCTACGCCGAGCCGACCCCGCAACTGCGGGAGCAGGCAGCCCAGTTGTCCGCCGAGCTGGCCGCCGAGGCCGAGGTGCAGCACTGATGTCGACCGCTACCCCGGTACGTACTTCGAGCATGGCGCAGGCGCTCAACTCGGCGCTGCGGGACGCCCTGCGGGAGGACCCGACCGTCCACGTGCTCGGTGAGGACGTCGGCGCGCTCGGCGGCGTCTTCCGGATCACCGACGGTCTCACCGCCGAGTTCGGCCCCGACCGCTGCCTGGACACCCCGCTGGCCGAGGCCGGCATCCTCGGCACCGCGATCGGCATGGCGATGTACGGGCTGCGCCCGGTGGTCGAGATGCAGTTCGACGCCTTCGCCTACCCGGCGCTGGAACAGCTCTTCTCGCACGTCGCCAAGATGCGCAACCGCACGGCGGGCCGGCTGCCGCTGCCGATCACCGTGCGCATCCCGTACGGCGGCGGCATCGGCGGGGTCGAGCACCACAGCGACGCCTCCGAGGCGTACTACGCGAGCACCCCCGGCCTGCACGTGGTCACCCCCGGGACGGTCGCCGACGCCTACGGACTGCTGCGCGCCTCGATCGCCTCCGACGACCCGGTGGTCTTCCTGGAGCCCAAGCGGCTCTACTGGGGCAAGGCCGAGTTCGACCCGACCGCGCCGGTCGAGCCGATCGGTCGGGCCGCGCTGCGGCGGACCGGGACCTCCGCCGTCCTGATCACCTACGGGCCCTCGCTGCCGGTCTGCCTGGAGGCGGCCGAGGCGGCGAAGGCCGAGGGATGGGACCTCGCGGTGCTGGACCTGCGCACCCTGGTGCCCTTCGACGACGAGACGGTCACCCGGGTGGTGCGCTCGATCGGGCGGGCCGTGGTGGTGCACGAGGCGACCGGCTTCGGCGGCACCGGCGCGGAGATCGCCGCCCGGGTCACCGAGCGCTGCTTCCACCACCTGGCCGCGCCGGTGCTGCGGGTCACCGGGTTCGACATCCCGTACCCGCCGCCGATGCTGGAGCACCACCACCTGCCCGGGGTGGACCGGATCCTGGACGCGGTCGCCCGGCTGCAGTGGGAGGACTGAGGATGATGCCCGTCGTACGGGAGTTCCGGCTGCCCGACCTCGGTGAGGGACTCACCGGGGCGGAGGTGGTGCGCTGGCTGGTCGAGGTCGGCGAGGTGATCGCGGTCGACCAGCCGGTGGTGGAGGTGGAGACGGCGAAGGCCGTGGTGGAGGTGCCCTGTCCGTACGGCGGGGTGGTCACCGCGCGGTACGGGGCGGAGGGGGAGGAGATCGCGGTCGGCGCGCCGTTGGTGACGGTCGCGGTGGCCTCGGGGGGCGGTGCGGAGGCCGCCGGTGACGCGCCGGCCGGGCTGTCCGGGCTGTCCGCCGAGGTGGAGCGGCCGTTGGTCGGGTACGGGGTCGTCGAGTCCAAGGGCGGGCGGCGGCGCCGGGTCGGGGCGGCGGGCGTGGGGGCCGCACCGGTGGCTCCCGTGGTTGTTGCGGCTCCGGTGACCGCCGTTCCGATGGCTGCTGCCGTTCCGGTCGTGGTGCCGGTGATCTCGCCGCTGGTGCGGCGGCTGGCCCGGGAACAGGGGGTCGACCTGGCCGGGCTGGTCGGCAGCGGGCCGGACGGGCTGATCATGCGGGCGGACGTGGAGCGGGCGGTCGCGGCCAAGGTGGCCGCCCCGGCGGTCGCGGCCGCCGTGGTTGCCGCCGCCGCTCCGGCGGTCGAGGGCGTCCCGCTGCGCGGACTGCGCAAGGCGGTGGCCGAGAAGCTCAGCCGCAGCCACCGGGAGATTCCCGCCGCGACCTGCTGGGTGGACGTGGATGCCACCGAACTGATGCTGCTGCGGCGGCAGTTGAACGCGACTCCCGGTCCGAAGGTGAGTGTGCTGGCACTGCTCGCCCGGATCTGCACGGTCGCGCTGGCGCGCTTCCCCGAGCTCAACTCCAGTGTCACCGAGGACGGTTCGGGCATCGTCCGGCACCCGGCGGTGCACCTGGGCTTCGCCGCCCAGGGCCAACGCGGACTGGTCGTCCCGGTGGTCCGGGATGCGCAGGCCCGCAGCACCGAGCAACTCGGCGAGGAGCTGGGCCGGTTGACCGAGTCCGCGCGCAGCGGCTCGCTCACTCCGGCCGAACTGACCGGCGGCACCTTCACGTTGAACAACTACGGGGTGTTCGGCGTGGACGGCTCCACCCCGATCCTCAACCACCCCGAGGCGGCGATGCTCGGGGTCGGCCGGATCGTGGCCAAACCATGGGTGCGCGGCGGGGAGTTGGCGGTTCGCGAGGTGACGCAGCTGTCGTTCACCTTCGACCACCGGGTCTGCGACGGCGGGACGGCCGGCGGCTTCCTGCGGTTCGTGGCGGACTGCGTCGAGCAGCCGGGGATGCTGCTGCGGCAGCTCTGAGCGGGCCGGAACGCGGCCGCTGTGAGCAGGGCGGGGTCGCCCTGGGTGTGCTGCTCGGCACTCAGGGCGACACCGATCGAGTGAGAGTAGCGCGTTCCCGGGCCGGGCGTCCGGGCTTCGCGTGATTTGTCGGATGAGTATTCCGGGCGTGCCACGCTGCCTAGGCGTCAGCAGAGACAAGCCAGGTGGTGGCGCAGGCCGGCCGGAGGCGAAACGATTCTCTTGGGTACTCGAAACGTAGCGGTGAAGTCCCGCAGAACACTTCTGATCCGCACCGGGCACGGCTCGGCGGGGGCGGCCGCCGTCCCGGGGCTGCCGGAGGTGCCGGTGGCGGAGGCCCCGGTGGCGGGCGTGCCCGTTCTGGAGCCCGCTCCCGTTCTGGAGTCGGCTCCCGTTCTGGAACCGGTGCGGCCGGTGATCCCGGAGCCGCCCGCCCACCCGCCGGCCGTTCCCGCGCCCAGCCATCCGGAGACGCCCTCGACCACCGGCACCGCCCCGGCCTTCCGGCCCCTGTTCACCGACGCCCCCAGCCTCAACTGGTCCGGCCCCGGCGACAGTTGGACCGAAGCTTGGGCCGCCCAGCAGGCCCCGGCCGGTGGGCGGCTCCCGTCCCCTCCGCAGCCGCCGGCCGCACCGCCCGCCGTCGGCTCGGGCGGAGCCGTCGACGAACTCCCGCTCACCGCACGGGACATCGAGCTGATCCGGGTCAGCCTCGCGGTCGTCGAGCCGGTCGCGGACCGGGCCACCGCGCACTTCTACGCCCTGCTCTTCCTCCAGCACCCCGAGGTCCGCTCGCTCTTCCCGGCCGCCATGGACGTCCAGCGCGACCGGCTGTTCCGCGCCCTGCTGTCCGCCGCCCGCGGTGCCGAGGACCCGGCCGCGCTGCGCACCCGGCTGAGCGCGCTCGGCCGCGGCCACCGCCGCTACGGCACCCTGACCGGCCACTACGCCCCGGTGGGGGAGTGCCTGGTGCAGGCGCTGGCCCGCTACGCGGGCGGCCGGTGGGACGCCGACACCGAACTGGCCTGGCGCCGCGCCTACCGGCTGATCTCCACCCTGATGATCGAGGCCGCCGAGGAGGCCGCCCGCACCTCTCCGCCGTGGTGGCAGGGCGAGGTGGTGCGGCACGAGCGCCGTACCCGGGACGTCGCGGTGCTCACCGTCCGCCCGGACCAGGCCTACCCGTTCCGGGCCGGCCAGTACTGCAGCCTGGAGACCCCCTGGTGGCCGCGGGTCTGGCGGCACTACTCCTTCGCCTCCGCGCCCCGCCCGGACGGGCTGCTGACCTTCCACGTCAAGGCCGTCCAGGCGGGCTGGGTGAGCAACGCGCTGGTGCACCGGGCCGCCCCCGGGGACGTGCTGCGGCTGGGGGCGGCGGACGGGGCGATGACCGTCGACCACACCGCCGGTGCCGACCTGCTCTGCCTCGGCGGCGGCACCGGCATCGCGCCGATCCGCGCGCTGGTCGAGGAGGCGGCCGAGTACGGCGCCGTCGGCGGCCGCAGCGTCGAGGTGTTCTACGGGGCCCGCGGCGCGGCCGAGTTGTACGAGCTGGACGCGCTGCGCGACCTGGCCGGACGGCTGCCCTGGCTGACCGTACGGCCGGTGCTGTCCGGCACCGGCCCGGCCGAGGGCGCGCTGACCGGTGAACTCCCCGAGGTGGTGGGCCGGTTCGGGCCGTGGCCGGGGCGGGAGGCGGTGCTCAGCGGTCCGCCCGCGATGGTCCGGCGCGGGGTCGCTGCGCTGCTCGCGGCGGGCCTGCCGGCCGAGCGGATCCGGCACGACCTGGTCGGCGAACTCGCCGCCGGCTGAGGACACTTGATCGGAGCGGGCCGGGGGCAACGGTCCGCGCCGGGGGATCAGCCCAGATCGGGAGCGAGGAGTGCGCGGATGCCCTCGATGTTGGCCGCCAGGTACGCCCGCAGCCGGGGCGGGACGACGTTCACCGAGGTCACGCCCTCGCGGGTGAACGGCAGTCGGACCACCTGGTACTCGCCGTTGGGGTCGGTCACCTCCGGCCCGTGCCGCCGGCTGAGGTCCATCGAGGCCAGCCGGCAGACGAAGAAGTGCTGCACCTTGACCCCGTGCGGGTGCAGCAGGGTGCCGTCGTCGTGGAGGGTGTGGCTGATGGTGTCGACGAAGGCGGGCACCACGTCCACCACCTTGCCGCCCAACTCCTCGTCCACCTCGCGGTGCAGCGCCTCGACCACCGTGCGGTCGTCCCGCTCGACCCCGCCGCCCGGGGTGATCCAGTACGGGTGCGGAGCGCCGGGCCGGACCCGCCGGATCAGCACGATCGAGGCCGGGCCGTACGGGTCGTCCGGATCCAGCTCCAGCAGGATCGCCCGCGCGGTCCGTTTGACCACCGGGCGCAGCGGCGGGGTTCGGTTGTCGGGGCCCATGGCGACCTCCGGGGCTGGAACGTTGTGCGGGAGTCTCCCGCGCCGGGCGGGAGCCGAAACGCCGACCCGGGCGGGTGCATCCGTTCGGGGTCCCGCCGTGCTCCCGTGGTCGGCCGTCGGGCGGATCGGCCCGTCCCCGGCGTCCGGAGGACCACCGTTCGGCTTCTGAATCCGCCCGTTCGTCCCCGCACGCCCCGTGCCGGAAGCGGTCCGGGGACCGGTGTGCTCCTCGTTCACCATTTGAAAAAGCACACCTTGTCCACTACCTCCCCAAACGTGGACGATGGGGATCGAACGTGGACCGCTTGCATAAAACCGTCGAAAACATGTCCGGCCGCCGGCGGAACCCTCAATCCCCACCCCGAGGCCGGGCAGAAAAGAGGTACTGGCGCCATGCAGCACAGCACAGTCCAGGGGCACCTGGTGATGAACCTCGTGGTCTCGCCCGAGTTGTCCTTCAGCATCGTGGCGGACCTGGCGTACGAGCCCGGCGATCCGTACGCGGTCCGCTTCACCTTCCACCTGCCCGGTGACGCCCCGGTCACCTGGGTCTTCGCGCGCGAACTGCTGCTGGACGGCCTGAGCGGCCCGTCCGGCGAGGGCGACGTGCACATCCACCCGGTGGGCGGGGAGCTCTCGGAGGTCTGCATCGCACTCCACTCCCCCAACGGGGACGCGGTGCTGCGCTCCTCGGTGTCGCCGCTGCTCGCCTTCCTGGCGCGCACCGACCGGCTGGTGCCGATGGGGCAGGAGGTCACCGGCCGGGAGCTCGACGCCCACCTCGCGGACATCCTCCGGGGCTGCGACGCGGGGTGAGCGCCCCGGGCGCCGGGGCAGCGGCGACGAAGGGGCCCGTACCCGGTGGACCACCCGGGCACGGGCCCCTTTCGCGGCCGGTCACGACGCCGGTCAGTCGTCGTCCAGGGCCAGGTGCAGACCCCAGGACACCAGGCTGACGATCAGTGAACCGACCAGCGCGGAACCGAAGTTGACCACGTGGAAGTCCAACGACAGCCGGGTGGACGCCCAAGAGGTGAGCAACAGCATCAGGGCGTTGATCACAAAGGTGATCAGGCCCAGGGTGAGGATGAACAGCGGGAACGAGAACAGCTTCACGACCGGCTTGATCAGCCAGTTGATCAGGCCGAAGACGACGGCCACGCCGAGCACCGTCAGGGCCTTGTGCTGCCAGTCGGCCTTGCCCTCGGCGAGTTGGATGCCGCTGACGATCCAGGCGGCGACCCAGATGGCCGCCGCGTTGATCAGTGTTTTGATGACGAAACCCTTCATGCCGCCCAAGCCTGACAGGCGCCACGGCCCGGGGGAAGCTCCCACCGGACGAGTTGGTGTTGAATGCCCCTGGTCCCGGAGGTGGACGGGACGCATCCCGACCGGCGGGGCAGGAGGAGCGCGAGCAGCGCGCGGAGGAGGACGACAGCGGTGAAGATGTTCCGGCTGGACGAACTGGACGCCGAGCGGGCGGCCAACGACGGCGCCTACCTGCGCTTCCTGCGCGAACCGCGGATGTCCGCCGGGCTGTACGCGCTCTCCCCCGGTGACACCGACACCCAGACCGCGCACGACCAGGACGAGATCTACCAGGTGATCAGCGGTCGCGCCGAGCTGACCGTCGGCGCCGAGACCGCGACCGTCGGGCGCGGCAGCGTGGTGTACGTCCCGGCCGGCACCCCGCACCGGTTCCACCACATCACCGAGGAACTGCGGGTGCTGGTGGTGTTCTCCCCGCCGGAGGACTGAACCCCGGAGAGCGGGGCCTCGGAGGGCCGGATGACGGAGGACCGGACGCGGGCGGACTGAACCCGGGCGGGCCGGACGACGGAGGACCGGACGCGGGTGCCGGGGCCGGTCGGGCTAGGGTCGTTCGCATGACCCGTAGCCTCAGCCTCACCGACGAGCTCTGGGCGTCGATCGAGCCGATCTACGCCGAGATCCTCGCCCACCCCTTCATCGGCGGCCTCACCGACGGCACCCTGCCGCGCGAGGCCTTCCGCCACTTCGTCGTCCAGGACTCGCACTACCTGCGCGACTACGCCCGCGCACTCGCCGTCTGCGCCGCCAAGGCGCCCGGCGAGGCGGACGTCCGGGCCTTCGCGGACGACGCGGTCGGCGCGCTCGCCGCCGAACAGGGCATGCACGCCGAGTTCCTGACCGCCTTCGGCGGCACCGCCGCGGAGGCCGCCGCCGAGCCGGTGCTGCCGACCACCCGGGCCTACACCAGCTACCTGCTGGCCACCGTCTACGGCGGGTCCTTCGCCGAGGCGCTCGGCGCGGTGCTGCCCTGCTACTGGATCTACGCCCGGGTCGGCGAGGCCCTGCTCGCCCAGGGCTCCCCCGACCCGCTGTACGCCAAGTGGATCGGCACCTACGGAGACGAGGCCTTCCAGTCCGTGGTCCGCCGGGTGCTGGCGCTCACCGACCGGATCGGCGAGGAGCTCTCGGCGGCCGAACGGCGAAGGGTGGTCGAGCACTTCGGGACCACCTCGCGCTACGAGTGGATGTTCTGGGACGCCGCCTGGCGCGGGGAGCGCTGGCCGGTCTGACCGGTTCACCCGCCGTTTCTCGGGGGTCCCCCCGGGGGTGCGGATAGGGGTGATCTAGGGGTTCTCTCCGGGCCGCAGGCCCTCGTTCCGGCGTCTGCGCCCCCGTACGATCGAAGTGTCGAAGCAAGCGGGATGCGGCCACCGGACGGCAGCCGACCCGAGGGGAGAAGGAGAACCGACATGGCTGAGCTCTGGAAGTCGCTGCCCTCCTGGGTGCGCAACATCGTCATCCCGGTGCTGGTCCTGGTGCTGGCCTGGAACATCATCGCCTTCGTCTTCGGCGTCGTCGGCGCCCTGCTGAGCATCGTGATCAAGCTGCTGGTGGTCGTCGGCATCGCCGCCGCCGTGGTGATCCTGGTGAAGAAGGCCGCCAAGAGCTGACCCCGCTCCGCGCGCCGCACGTCGGACTCCGCGCGGAGCACCTCCGGAGGCCCGGTACCCCGTTCGCGGGGGCCGGGCCTCGGCCTTTTCCCGGTCGCCCCCCCGGCGCCGCCCCGGTCTCCTCCCGCTCTCGTCCCGGCCGGATCCGTTCCGGGGACCGTCTGGACCTGCGGCGATCGGCTCGCTACCGTGTTGGGCGTCATGTGCAGGCAACACCGCCTGCGACGCGGGAGCTCGGAGCACCGGGCTGAGAGGACGCTGACCGGACCGTCGACGGACGGACCGACGGCTGCGTCGACCGCAGGAACCTGGACCGGGTAATGCCGGCGTAGGGAGTATGAGGTCAGATGACCACGTTCGAAGCACAGCCGCAGTCTGCCCAGGGCGCCCCCAGCAGCGAGCGCACCGGCTACCCGACGCCGGCCTGGCGCAAGGCCTACCGCGACGGATCCCGCCCCGACCTGCGGGTCCCGTACCGCGAGGTGCAGCTCACCAACGGCCGGACCGTCCCGCTGTACGACACCTCCGGCCCGTACACCGACCCGGCGTACGAGCCCGACGTCCGGCGCGGCCTGCCCGCCCTGCGCGACGCGTGGATCCGTCAGCGCGGCGACGTCGAGGAGTACGACGGCCGCGAGGCGCGCCCCGAGGACGACGGCATCAAGCACACCTCGCCGCGCGGCGGGAACCTGCGGAACCTGGACGCGGTCTTCCCCGGCCGCCCGCGCCGTCCGCTGCGCGGTCGCGGCGGTGTCGCCGTCACCCAACTCGCCTACGCCAGGCGGGGCGTGGTGACGCCGGAGATGGAGTACGTGGCCCTCCGGGAGGGCCTGGAGCCGGAGTTCGTACGGGACGAGGTGGCCCGCGGCCGGGCCGTCATCCCGGTGAACGTGAACCACCCCGAGGTGGAGCCGGCCATCATCGGCACCAACTTCCTGGTGAAGATCAACGCCAACATCGGCAACTCCGCCGTCACCTCCTCGATCGAGGAGGAGGTGGAGAAGATGACCTGGGCCACCCGCTGGGGTGCCGACACCGTCATGGACCTCTCCACCGGCCGCAACATCCACACCACCCGCGAGTGGATCCTGCGCAACTCCCCCGTGCCGATCGGCACCGTGCCGCTCTACCAGGCCCTGGAGAAGGTGGACGGCAAGGCCGAGGAGCTGAGTTGGGAGGTCTACCGGGACACCATCATCGAGCAGTGCGAGCAGGGCGTCGACTACATGACCGTGCACGCCGGCGTGCTGCTGCGGTACGTCCCGCTCACCGCGCGCCGCAAGACCGGCATCGTCTCGCGCGGCGGCTCGATCATGGCCGCCTGGTGCCTGGCGCACCACCAGGAGAACTTCCTCTACACCAACTTCGAGGAACTCTGCGACATCCTGGCGGCCTACGACGTCACCTTCTCGCTCGGTGACGGCCTGCGCCCCGGCTCCATCGCCGACGCCAACGACGAGGCGCAGTTCGCCGAGCTGCAGACCCTCGGCGAGCTCGGCCGGATCGCCCGCGAGCGCGGCGTCCAGGTGATGATCGAGGGCCCGGGCCACGTCCCGATGCACAAGATCAAGGAGAACATGGATCTCCAGAAGGAGATCTGCGACGAGGCGCCGTTCTACACCCTCGGCCCGCTCACCACCGACGTCGCCCCCGGCTACGACCACATCACCTCGGGCATCGGCGCCGCGATGATCGCCTGGTGGGGCACCGCGATGCTCTGCTACGTCACGCCCAAGGAGCACCTGGGCCTGCCCAACCGGGACGACGTCAAGACCGGCGTGATCACCTACAAGATCGCCGCGCACGCCGCCGACCTCGCCAAGGGCCACCCCGGCGCCCAGGCTTGGGACGACGCCCTCTCCGACGCCCGGTTCGAGTTCCGCTGGGAGGACCAGTTCAACCTGGCCCTCGACCCGGAGACCGCCCGCGACTTCCACGACGAGACCCTCCCCGCCGAACCCGCCAAGACGGCCCACTTCTGCTCGATGTGCGGCCCGAAGTTCTGCTCGATGAAGATCTCCCAGAAGATCCGCGACGAGCACGGCGACGGCTCCACGGCCGTCTCCAGCGACTTCGACGCCGAGGCCCTGGCCGGCATGGCGGAGAAGTCCGCCGAGTTCGCGGCCCAGGGCAACAAGGTCTACCTCCCGCTGGTCGACTGACGCCGGACACCGGATAACGGTCACCTGAGCGCCGTCCCCGGAGCTTCTCCGGGGGCGGCGCTTCGTCGGTTCCGGCCTCAGGCGGTGGCTGCGGTGGCGCCGGGGACGTCCTGGGGGTACCAGCGGAGTTCGACGGTGTTGCCGTCCGGGTCCTGGACGTAGAGGGAGGTGGCGGTGCCGCGGGCGCCGTAGCGGGGGCCGGGGCCGTCGAGGACGGTGAAGACGCCGGAGTCGACGACCTCCTGCCAGTCGAGGGGTTCGACGGTGAGGCAGATGTGGTCGACGTTGGACTCGTGGCGGGGGCGGTGGAAGAGGTCGATGATCGTTCCGGGGGAGACCCGGACGGAGGGGAAGGAGACCTGGCCGGCCCGCCACTCGTCGACCCGGACCGGCTCCAGGCCGAGCAGGCCGGTGTAGAAGGCGAGCGACCGCTCGATGTCGGCGACGTTGAGGACCAGGTGGTCGAGGGCGACGACGCGCATGGTGATCGGCTCCGGTGGTGAGGGTTCGGTGGGGACGGGTTCCACGATCCTCCGGCCGGGAGTGATCTTCAACGGCTGATCGCCGTACGATCGTTGAGTCGGACTAAACGATGCCGGGCGGGGAACGGGGGCGGCATGCTGGAGCGGCTGGAGGTCGAGGTCCTCCTCGCACTGACCGAGGAACTGCACTTCGGCCGGACGGCCGAGCGGCTGGGCCTGACCACCGGCCGGGTCAGCCAGGTGGTGCGGAAGCTCGAACGCCGGATCGGTGCACCGCTGTTCGAGCGCACCAGCCGTTCCGTGCGGCCCACCCCGGTGGGGCGGCAGCTGGCGGCGGACCTCGGGCCGGCGGTGGCCGCGATGGCGGAGGCGCTGCGGCGGGCGGTGGACGCCGGGCGGGGGGTGACCGGGGAGCTGCGGGTGGCGTTCCTCGGGGAGTGGACGGCGCCCGTGCTGCTCAAGGTGGTGGCGCTGTTCGGCGAGCGGCACCCGGACTGCCGGGTGGCCGTGCGGGAGGTGCAGCTGTCCAACTCCCGTGCGAGCCTGGAGGACGGCTCGATCGACGTCCTGGTCGCCTCCTACCCCTTCGACGGCATGGCCGTCGGCCCGGTGCTGCTCACCGAGCGCCGGGTGCTGGCCCTCCCGGCCGGGCACCCGCTGGCGGCCGAGGCCTCGGTGTCGCTCGACGTGCTGGCGGACCACCCGGTGGTGCAGTACCCGGCGGTGACCTCGGTCGGCTTCAAGCGGGACCGCACCCCGGACCGCACCCCCTCGGGGCGGCCCGTCCCCAAGGGGCCGTCCGGCGGGACCTTCTCCGAGATGCTCAGCCTGGTCGCGATGGGCCGGGGCGTCCTCCCGGTCGGCGAGCTCTGCCGGCTCTACTACCCGCGCCCCGACCTCGCCTACGTCCCGATCCACGACGCGCCACCCATCGAGCGCGGCCCGGTCTGGCGCCCGGGCAACACCACCGAGCGGGTCCGCGCCTTCGTCCGCGCCGCCGCCGAGGTGGCGGGCGGGGCGGGTCAGCCGACGTCGTCCGGGCCGGTGAAGTCGGGCGGGGTGTAGCCGGGGCCGGTGAAGTCGGGCGGGGTGAAGGCGGCGGGGCGGGGGGTGCGGCCGTCGGGGTCGGTGAGGCCGTCGGGGCCGGGGCTGGTGAAGGCCGGCGGGGTGTAGCCGGGGCTGGCGAAGTCGGGGCTGGTGAAGCCCGGGGCGGGGCGGCCGGGGACGGCGGGGAGGTGGGAGTGGAGGTAGGGCAGCAGGCCGCGGGTGCGCAGGGCGGTGCGCCATTCGGTGCGGGCGGTGGCGAGTTCGGCGGCCAGTTCCGGGTCGGTGCCGGCCGGGACGGCGGTGGCGCCGTCGCGTATGGCGGTGAGCAGCAGCCCGATCACGCCGATGGCCATCGCGGCGATCCCGGCGGCGAGGGCCACCCAGCCCGCCGTGACCAGCGAGCGGGCGAGCAGCCGGCCCGGGTCGGCGGCGCGCAGCAGGTAGCCGACCAGCAGCAGGACGAGCGCGGCGGCCCAGGCCAGGATCGGGGTGAGCACGGTGAGGACGGGGAACAGTCCGGCGCCGCCGTTGCCCGAGCGGAGCTGGCCGAGCAGGCCGGGGGCGTACGGTTCGACGTCGGCCGGCGGCGGGGGTGTGGCGCGCAGGCTGTCGCGCAGCGCGGTGTAGTGGGCGTACTCGGTGCCGGCCGCGGTGTTGATGCGGTCGGCGTCGCGCAGGGCGAGGATCCGGAGCTGGTCGGCGGTGAGCGCGCCGGGGGCGCGCAGGGCCGTGAGGACGGTGCGGTCGCGCAGGGCTTCGCCGAGGAGGCGCTCGTACTCCGGGCGGTCCTCGGCGAGCAGCGGCGGGGGGTTGGACATGGGGACCCCGTTCATGCGGATCCCGGCCGGCAGCGAGGACGCGGGGCCGCATCGGCGACGCGGGACACCCTCAGGACGCCGGGGCGGGCGCGGAGGCGGGCCGCCGGACGGGCGGCCGGGTGTGGTGTGCCTCATGGTAGGGGCGGGTGCCGCCGGGCTGACAGTCGGTTTCCGGAATTTCGCGCCCCGGGACGCGCGTAGGCCGGGGTGTGCGCGCCGGGAACAACTGTTCCCACTGTCGGAATGATTGACCGGTGGTCAGGCGAACGGATGGACAGGAGGGCCGGACGGTCAGCCGGTCAGATGGGGAGCCGGGCGACCAGCAGTCGGCCCTCCATGGTGACCCCGCCGTCCATCGCCACCGCCAGGTCGTCCGCGTACACGTACGGCCCCGGGATGTGCGGGGGCTGCCCGTCGTCCGCGTGCACCGCGCCGGTGAGGTACGGGATCGGGCTGTGCCCGTGCACGATCCGGGTGCCGCCGTAGGTGTCCAGCAACTCGTGGACGGCCATCGGGCCGGCCTCGCCGCGGAAGGCGAAGCGCTTGGTGAAGCGGCGGAAGCAGTCCCACCACTCGTCCACGCTGCCGTCCGCGAGCAGGGTGTGCACGGCGTCGTTGACGTCCGGGATGGACTCGCCGTACTCCAGGTACGCGGTGGTGTCGGAGTGCAGCAGCAGGTGGCCGTCCTCCAGCCCGATGGCGGGCAGGCGGGAGAGCCAGCTGATGTGGTGGGCCTCCAGCCGGTCCAGGTCGTTCTGCTGGCCGCCGTTGAGCCGCCAGGCGGCGAGGAAGGAGGCGGTGCCGGCGGTGGACTGGACGGGCTCGTCTCCGTACCGGGAGGCGCCCAGGAAGAGCAGTTCGTGATTGCCCATCAGGGCGCGGCAGTAGCCGCCCGCCGCGGCCGCCTCGGCGGCGAGCTGCATGACCAGGTCGATGACGCCGATGCCGTCCGGGCCGCGGTCGGTGAAGTCGCCGAGGAACCAGATCCGGGCCCGGCCGGCCGACCAGTGGCCGTCGGCGTCGATCAGGCCCTGGTGGTGGAGTTCGGCGCGCAGCTCCTCCAGGTAGCCGTGCACGTCGCCGACCACGTAGACCGGGCCGGGGGGCTCGCCGGGGCCGGGGGCCGGGTACGGGTAGCTGGGCGCGGACGGGTCGGGCAGCGGCGGGCCGAGCTCGATGGTCGGCGGGTCGTCGCGGTCGGTGAACCGGTCGGGATGCTGCTCGGGGCGCTGGTCGGAGCCCTGGTCGGGGAACTGGTCCGGGAGCTGGAGGGCCGGGGAGGGCTGGTCGGGCAGGGTGGCCTGGTAGCCGGGGTGGTCCGGGGAGTCGTAGCCGCCCCCTTCGTAGCCACCCCCCTGGTACTCGCCCTCGTAGCCGCCCTGGCCCTGGTGCGAGAACACCGCGGACTGCCCCGCCGCCCCTTGGTCGCCGCCGAGCCCCTGGGCGTGCACGGTGTGTCCCTGGCCGTCGGCGGGCCAGTGCTGTTCGAGGTAGCGGGCGCCGCCGTAGCCGCTGTAGGTCTCCGCTTCGTACGGCGTGCCCTGGTAGCCCTGGGCGGGCTCGGGTTCGTAGTAGGTGCCGTACGGCAGCACGTCGAGGTCCGGCTGGTGGCGGGGGCCTGAGTGGGGGTGCTCAGGTCCGGGGAAGCGGTCCTCGGGTGTCATTCGCCCATCATAGGAAGACCACTCTCCCGCCGTCGTCACCTGGTGGGTATCCAATCCTCCGGAGCGTCAGCCGGGCGGTTCCGCAAGGTCCGTTTTGTCCCGGCTCGGTAGGGTCTCGTGGGTGTCTGAGGGGGTTTCGAGGGGCTGCCGGTGCGGTGGACCGGGTCCGGACCCCGTCCACCGCACCGCCGACCCCTACACCTCGCCCGGGGGCCGGGGCGGGCTGACGGTGGTGCGCGGACTCCGGCGCTGGGAGGAGGCGCGGACGATCAGCTCGGTCGGCATCAGGGTGCCCGGCGGCGGGCCGTTGCCGGCGGTGCGGTAGCGCGGCGGGAAGAGCCGGGCGATGTCCACGCCGGTGCCGGAGTCGACGCCCTCGATGGCGTCGATCAGCAGGTTGACCACGGTGGTGCCGATCCTGCGCGGCTTGAGCGAGAGCGTGGTGATCGGCGGCTCGGTGGTCGCGTAGACGTCGCTCTCGCTGCAGCAGACCAGCAGCAGGTCGTCCGGCACCCGCAGGCCGTACCGGCGGGCGGCGGCCAGCAGGTCGGTGCCGTTGGGGTCGAACAGGCCGTACACGGCGTCCGGGCGGTCCGGGCGGGCGAGCAGCCGGTCGGCGGCGACGGCCCCGGCAGCGGGGTCGTGGGCCGGGTAGGTCTCGTACACCGGCTCCTGGCCGACCTTGGCGCACCAGGCGAGGTAGGCCTCGGTGGAGAGCCGGGTGTAGGTGTCGGTGCTGGTGCCGGTGAGCAGGCCGATCCGGCGGGCGCCGGCCTCGGAGAGGTGGTCGAGGATGCCGAGCACGGCGGCCTCGTGGTCGTTGTCGACCCAGGCGGTGACCGGGCAGTTGCCGGGCTTGCCGTCGCTGACCACCGGGACGCCGGACCGGTACAGCTCGCTGACCAGCGGGTCCTGGTCCGGCGGGTCGATCACCACGGTGCCGTCCAGGGCGATGTTGCCCCAGACGTCGTGGCGGGAGGAGGCGGGCAGCACCACCAGCGCGTAGCCGCGGCCCAGGGCGGCGCTGGTGGCGGCCCGGGCCATCTCGGCGAAGTAGGCGAACTCGGTGAAGGTGAACGGTTCTTCGCCGTACGTCGTGACGGTCAGCCCGATCAGGCCGGACCGTCCGGTGCGCAGGGTGCGGGCTGCCGCCGAGGGGCGGTAGCCGAGGCGCTCGGCGACCTCGCGCACCCGGCTGCGGGT
Organism: Kitasatospora sp. NPDC089509; assembly: GCF_044749365.1. Lineage (NCBI taxonomy): Bacteria > Bacillati > Actinomycetota > Actinomycetes > Kitasatosporales > Streptomycetaceae > Kitasatospora > Kitasatospora sp. NPDC089509. Next base: position 32,302 of record NZ_JBIVHS010000020.1, read on the forward strand.
CTCGTCGGGCAGGCGGCCCTTGCCGTTCAGCGCGTCGGAGACGGTGGTGATCGACACTCCGGCGGCTGCTGCCACATCCCGGATGCCGGCCCGTTCCAGACGCCTTGAGGTGGTGGGACGCCGACCGCTCTGGTTGGCTGCTGCTGTCATGGCGGACCGATCGTATGGCTCCTGACAAGGGTCTGTGACCGGCGCATCGGGAGCCTTCGGAGATACGTTTCTCCACGAGTGAGCCGGGGTGCGCCCCTTCGATCCCCCTCCGAAACCAGGCCTCTTACCTCTGACATGTGCCAAAGGAACCGGGCAGAATGGCTGATCTGCGCCTGTAACCCGTCCGGGCATCTCACTCCTACGGGTGAGGGCGGTCGGTATCGTGCAAGGCACCCGACCGGGGTGGTCCGGGCGAGTCCCGCGGAATCCGGGGGCGGAGCCAGGTCCCGGGGCACGGCGGCGATCCCGACCGTGCGAGGGCGGGCGGACCGGCAGAGAACACGAAGGAGTACGACCGTGAGCAGTGGTACCTCGGCGCGTGGCCCGCGCCTGCGCCCGAGCCTGGACGGCATTCCCACCTACAAGCCCGGCAAGCCGGCCGGCGCCGACGCCTACAAGCTGTCCTCGAACGAGAACCCGAACGACCCGCTGCCCGGCGTCCTGGAGGCGGCGGTCGCGGCGGCCGGCTCGTTCAACCGCTACCCGGACATGGGCGTCAGCGAGCTGACCGCCGTCCTGGCCGAGCGCTTCGGCGTGCCCACCGAGCACATCGCCCTCGGCACCGGCTCGGTCGGCGTCGCCCAGTCGCTGGTGCTCGCCACGGCCGGCCCGGGCGAGGAAGTGATCTTCGCCTGGCGTTCCTTCGAGGCCTACCCGATCATCACCCAGATCGCCGGTGCCACGCCCGTCCCGGTCCCGCTCAAGGACAACGGCGACCACGACCTGGACGCGATGCTCGCCGCGGTCACCCCGGACACCCGGCTGATCTTCGTCTGCAACCCCAACAACCCCACCGGCAACGTGATCCACCGCGCCGAGCTGGAGCGCTTCCTGGACGCCGTCCCCGGCGACGTCCTGGTGGTCGTGGACGAGGCGTACATCGAGTTCATCCGCGACCCCGAGGTCCCCAACGGCGTCGACCTCTACCGCGACCGCCCCAACGTCTGCGTGCTGCGCACCTTCTCCAAGGCCTACGGCCTGGCCGGGCTGCGGGTCGGCTTCGCGATCGCCCACGAGCCGGTGGCGGCCGCGCTGCGCAAGACCGCCGTGCCGTTCGGCGTCAGCCAGCTCGCCCAGGACGCCGCCGTCGCCTCGCTGCGCGCCGAGGAGGCGCTGCTGGAGCGGGTCGAGGCGCTGGTCGGGGAGCGCGACCGGGTCGTCGCCGGGCTGCGCGCCCAGGGCTGGGAGGTCCCGGACTCGCAGGCCAACTTCGTCTGGCTGGGGCTCGGCGGGCGCTCGGCGGACTTCGCCGCGGCCTGTGCCGCGGCCGGGGTGATCGTCCGGCCGTTCCCGGAGGGCGTGCGGATCTCGATCGGCGAGGCCGAGGGCAACTCGATCTTCCTGGCGGTGGCGGAGGGCTTCCGCAAGGAGATCGACGGCTGAAGAGCCTGACGGCTGAGGAGCTCGACGGCTGAGGTCGGCCGGCTCCCCCTGCTCGTAGGGGCGCACTCCGTCGGGGGTGCGCCCCTGCGGCGTTCCCGGCCGGTGCGCTCGATCGCGCTGCTCGATCGGGCGCTGTGGGATCGGGTGCTGTGGGATCGGGTGCTGCTCGATCGGGCGCCGTGGTTCGCTCCCGGATGGCTGGGGATCGCTGGGAGGGCGCTGGGAGTTCGCCCAACGCTCGCCCACAACCCGGCCAAGGTGCCCGCGCGAGCCGGGCGATTCGGGCGGAATGCCCGGATCCGGCCGGTCAGTCTTCTCCCAGCCGGTGCCCAGGGCAGCGCAAGAGCGCCCGGCGAAGCTGTCCGCCATGAAGGTGCTCCCACGACGGCGCGGCGCCGTCCTCGTCAACTCCGCGCTCGGCGTGGCCCTGCTGGGCGGTGCCGCCCTGGTGTACGCCACGGTCGACGGCAGCGGCGGCACGGCGGCGGCCAAGCCGGTCACCCGTACCGCGACCGTCACCAAGGGGACGGTCCTGGCCACCGTGTCCGGAACCGGCACGCTGGCCTCCCCCACCGACGCCGCCCAGGACTTCGCCACCGGCGGGCGGCTCACCGCCGTCAAGGTCGCGGTCGGGGACGCCGTCAAGAAGGGCCAGGTGCTGGCGACGGTCGACACCACGGCGGCCCAACAGCAGGTGGACGCCGCCCAGTCGGCCCTCACCACGGCGAACGCGAACCTCACCAAGGCCCAGGCCGGGGTCACCACGACGACCACCGAGCCGTTGCCCGGTGCCGCGGCGCCACAGGCTCCTTCGCCGAACAGCGGCGGCGGAGGAGGAGGTCGCGGGGCGGGCGGGAGCAGTACGCCCGCCCCGCAGACCACCACCATCACCACCACCAAGGTCGACGACGCGGCGGTGGCCCAGGCCCAGCAGCAGGTCGCCAGCGCGCAGACCACCCTCACCAATGCCCAGGCGGCGCTGGCCGGCACCACCCTCACCGCCTCGGTGGACGGGACGGTCGCCTCGGTCTCGGCGAAGGTCGGGGACACCGTGGGGGCGAGCGCCTCCGGGGCCTCCTCCACCACCAAGTCCACGACCACGAGCGCCGGTTCGGGAAGCCCGAGCGGCTTCATCGTGCTCACCAACCCGACCGGGATGCAGGTCACCGCCAACTTCTCCGAGCTGGACTCGCTCAAGCTGAAGAAGGGCGAGGCGGCCAGCGTCACCCTGAACGCCCAGTCCGACACCAAGCTCAACGCCACCGTCCTGTCGGTCAGTTCGCTGCCGTCGGGCGGCTCCTCCGGCGGCGCGGCCGGCTCCGCCGCGGTCCAGTACGCGGCCACCCTGCAGCTCGGCGGGGACACCAGCACCCTGCGCACCGGCCTCAGCGCCACCGTCCAGGTGATCACCGGTGAGGCGGACAGCGCGCTCTCGCTGCCGACCTCGGCGCTGTCCGGCACCGGGTCCTCCCGGACCGCGACCGTGGTGCACCAGGACGGCAGCACCGCGCGGGTCGACGTCGGCGTCGGCGTGGAGGGCGACAGCACCGTGCAGGTGCTCTCCGGGCTGAACGAGGGCGACAAGGTCGAACTCCCCACCACCAGCGGCACCAACGGCTTCCCGAACGGTTCCTTCCCGGGCCTCGGCGGCGGTGGCGGCGGAGGCGGCCGGGGTGGCGGCGGTGCGGTCGGGATCCCCGGCGGCGGCGCCGGCGGCGGCCGGGGCGGTAAGGGCTGAGCATGCAGCACGTCATCGACAACCGCGTCCCCGCGCACCCCGTACCGGTGATCCGGATCCGCCGGCTCACCAAGTCGTACGGGCACGGCGACGCCACCGTGCACGCCCTGCGCGGCCCGTCCCGGCCCGGGACGGACGAGCCGGCGGGCGTCGACCTGGACATCGAACAGGGCGACTACGTCGCCGTGATGGGCAGTTCGGGCTCCGGCAAGTCCACCCTGATGAACATCCTCGGCTGCCTCGACGTCCCCACCTCCGGCCGCTACCTGCTGGACGGCACCGACGTCGGCCACCTGGACGAGCAGCAGCTCGCGCTCGTCCGCAACCGCAAGATCGGCTTCGTCTTCCAGTCCTTCAACCTGGTCCCCCGCACCACCGCCCTCGCCCAGGTCGAGCTGCCGCTCGCCTACGCGGGCGTCCGGGCGGCGGAGCGCCGACGGCGGGCGATGGCCGCGCTGTCGCTGGTCGGACTGGGCGGACGGGCCGGGCACAAGCCCAACCAGCTGTCCGGCGGTCAGCAGCAACGCGTCGCGGTGGCAAGGGCGTTGGTCACGGCACCGGCCATGCTGCTGGCCGACGAGCCGACCGGCAACCTGGACAGCCGCTCGACCGAGGAGGTGCTCGGCCTGATCGACGGGCTCAACGCCACCGGCCGCACCGTCGTACTGATCACCCACGAGGACGAGGTCGCCCGGCACGCCAAGCGGGTGCTGCGGCTGGTCGACGGACAGATCGTCGACGACGTCCGGCAGGCGGCCGCGGACGGGCCGCCGCCCGCGCTGCTCGGCGACGCGACGGGGGTGCCCGCATGATCCTCTGGCAGACGCTCCGCTTCGCGGTCGGCGGCCTGGCCGCCAACAAGGTGCGCTCGGCGCTCACCATGCTGGGGGTGCTGATCGGCGTCGCCTCGGTGATCCTGCTGCTCGCGGTGGGCAACGGCTCGTCGGTGGCGGTGAAGGACTCGATCACCTCGCTCGGCACCAACTCGCTGACGGTCAGCTCCGGTTCGGCCTTCGGCGGATCGCGGGCGACCTCCTCGGTGAAGAAGCTGACGGTCGCCGACGCGAAGGCGCTGGCGAGCGACGCGGACGCGTCGGGTTCCGCGGACATCAAGTCGGTGTCGCCGGTGGTGACGACGAGCACGACGGCGCTGTACGGGAACGTCTCGTACAGCCCGGGGTCGGTCGTCGGCACGTACCCCGGGTACTTCGAGACCGCCAACCAGAAGGTGGCGCACGGGGAGTACTTCACCGCCGACGACGTGCTGGGCTCGCGCAAGGTCGCGGTGCTGGGTGCGACGACGGCCAAGCAGCTGTTCGACACCGAGGACCCGGTCGGGAAGCGGATCGTGCTCGGCGGGACGCCGTTCACGGTGGTGGGCGTGCTCGCGGCCAAGGGCGGCGGCGGGTTCACCGACCCGGACGACGTGGTGATCGCCCCGCTGCCGACCGTGCAGAACGCGTTCACCGGCTTCGGCCCGGTCAACCAGATCCTGGTCCAGGCCGCCTCCGCCGACACCACCACGGCGGCGCAGGCGGAGATCACCCGGGTGCTGCTCGGGACCCACGCCATCGCGGACCCGACCAAGGCCGACTTCCGGATCACCGACCAGGCCTCGCTGCTGACGGCCCGGGAGAGCACGACCAAGACCTTCACCGTGCTGCTCGGCGCGGTGGCGGCGATCTCGCTGCTGGTCGGCGGGATCGGGATCACCAACATCATGCTGGTGACGGTCACCGAGCGGACCCGCGAGATCGGCATCCGCAAGGCGCTCGGCGCCCCCCGGGCGGTGATCCTCGGGCAGTTCCTCACCGAGTCCACGCTGCTGTCGGTGATCGGCGCCGGCCTGGGCGTGGCGGCCGGGATCATCGGCTCGCACTTCAGCATCGTCGGCATCAGACCGGTGGTGATCCCGGAGTCGGTGCTCGGCGCGTTCGGCATCGCCGTCGCCATCGGACTGTTCTTCGGCAGCTACCCCGCCAACCGGGCCGCCTCGCTGCGGCCGATCGACGCCCTCCGGCATGAGTAGGAGCACTTCTCCGATGGAGCACGACGAGCAGGTCGCCCTGCTGGCCACCCCGCCAGACGCGCGCGACGTGAGCGCGGAACTGGCCGCACCGCCACGGCGGAAGCTGCCCTGGCTGTCGCTGGTCCTGGCGGGCGGGGTGATCGCGACCGGGGCGTTCGCGGGCGGGGTCTGGTACCAGCAGAACGACGGGACCTCCTCCGGGGCGAAGTCCCCGGCCCGGGCGGCCGCGGCTCCGGCCGGGGGGTACGGGCAGAACGGCGGCGGGCGCCGCGGCGGCCAGGGCGGTGGCCAGGGTCAGGGCGGTGGACAGGGCGCCGGGCAGGCCGGGTTCACGCGCGGGACGGTCAAGGCCGTCGACGGCAACACCGTCTACCTGACCGACGCCAACGGCAACACCGTCAAGGTCACCACGGCGGACTCCACCAAGGTCCAGCTCAACAAGGAGGGCAAGGTCGCCGACCTCCAGCCCGGGCAGAGCGTGACCGTCGTCGGCACGCCGGACGCGAACGGTGGCTACGCCGCCAGCCAGCTGGTCGAGGGCGCGGCGGGCGGCTTCGGTGGCGGTGGTGGCGGCGGAGGCGGTGGCGGGGGCTTCGGCGGTGGCGGAGGCGGCGGGGGCGCCCCGAGGAACCCGTCCGGCGGCTGACCGGGGGTGGGTCTGGCCCCACCCCAGGTGTGGGGCCAGACCGGTGTCGACCCGACCGCCGTCTCCGTAGATTCGTTCTCACCACGACACGGAGGACGGAACAATGGCGACCACGACGACCGCGACCCTCGGCAACTCCCGTACCGACGAGGCCTTCTCCACGGCGAGGAAGTGCATCGTCCTGTTCGGCGCCATCGGTCTGATCACCCTCGCGACAGTCGCGGTCATGGCCGCCGCCGGCCACCCGACCACCCCGTTCATGTGGATCCGCGGCTTCATCTTCCCCGCCCTCGCCCCGGTGTTCCTCCGGATCGCCGCCCGTGCCGCCGGCGGCGAGTACAAGGCCTTCGACCGGATCCGGACCGTCTGCACCGTGATGCCGATCGCCGTCCTCGCCGTCGACCTGATCCCCGGCATCTGCCCGGCCTGGTACGCCGTCCTCCAGGGACTCTCCGCCCTCGCGCTCCTCCCGGTCGCCGTCCTCACCCGCACCAAGGCCGTGGCCGCCGCCTTCCCCAAGCCGTGACGCCCGGTGCCCCCCCGGCGCGGGCCCGGAGCGGGGCTGGACCCACCCCGCCGTACGGCCGGGCCCGTACCGGCCAAGTGGGCTTCCCCGTAGGGTAGTTGGTACCAGAAGAACGACGGGGAGGAACATCATGGCCGACACCGTGACCCAGGAAGCCTTCGCCACGGTGAAGAAGTGCGTCGGGCTCTGCGGCGCGGGCAACGCCGTCGCCCTCGCGACCGTCGCCGTGCTGGCGGCGGCCGGCCACGGGACGCCCTCCTTCGTGTGGATCCGTGCCGCGATCCTGGTCGCGCTCACGCCCCTGCTCGTCCGGCTGACCACCCGCGCCGCCGACGGCGACCGGCAGGCCTTCCAGCGGGTCCGCAGGTTCGCCACCGTGATGCCGGTCGCGGTCATCGGCGTCGACCTGCTGCCGGGCTCGTCGCCGGTCTGGTTCGCGGCCGTCGAGGGCCTGGCCGCACTCCCGCTGGTCGCCGTCGCCGTCCTCACCCGTCGGGCGCCGCTGGCCACGGCCTTCCCCGGGTGGGCCTGACGGGTGCCCCGCAGGCGGGAGTCCGGGGACAGGCCCTACGGGAGGTCGAGCCCGGCGGCGCGGAGCTTCTGCTGGATCAGGGCGGACAGCCGGGTCCAGCCGGGGCGTTCGTCCTCGCCGTGGTGGGTGAGGAGTCGGTGGCGGGTGTCGCCGTCCGCGCGGGTGCGGAGGGCGTCGAGAGTGGGCAGCAGGGAGGGGTCGGCGATGAAGTGGGCGGCGACCTGCTCGGCGAGCTGCTCGATCCTGGGGTCGTCCGCGGCCCACTTCCCGGCGCTCCAGGTCAGCTTGGTCATGGCGACGTGTCCGGGGTCGGCCAGGCCGTGCTCGATCTGGCCGAGGTATTCGTCGAAGCCTTCCGGCATCAGGGCCCGGACCAGGACCAGGGCCTCGTGCGCGGTCCTGACGTCGTCGGCGTCGAAGCCGAGGCCGGGCATCCGGTCGAGCAGGGCGCAGGCCCGCGGGGGGAGCAGGACCCGGTCCCCGGTGGCGAGTCGGCGCAGGGTGTCGCGGCGGGCGACCAGGTCGTCGATCCGGTCGGTGAGGCTCTGCTCGACGTCGGCCAGGGTGGCGGTGAAGGTCTCGGGGTCGGCGTCCAGGACGGGGCCGATCTCGGCGAGCGGTACGCCCGCCGCGGCCAGGGTCCGGACCTGGACCAGCCGGAGCAGTTCGCCGCTGCCGTAGCGGCGGTAGCCGGAGCGGTCCCGCTCGGGCTCCTCGACCAGGCCGTTCTTGTGGTAGTGCCGGATGGTCTTCACCGTGATGCCGACGAAGGCCGCGGCCTGGCCGATCGTCACTCCCGCTGTCATGGCATCAGTTGACCAGCGGTCAGCCGAGCTCGGCAATCTCCCGGACGGCGTCGGCGACGGCGCGGGCGTCCTTGCGGAGGATGCTGGTGTGCTTGCTGGGGACGGTGGCGCTGACCTTGACGTTGGGGTTGCGGGCCAGCACCGGGTCGAGGGTGGCGCGCATCGCGGCGAGGCCCTCGGCGGTGCCGCCGAGGCTGGCGCCGGTGGCGACGAGGTAGCGCATCGGGAAGGTGACGAGGTCGAAGACGGGGGCGCTGTCGGCGACGATCTCGTTGAGCTCGATGTTGATCTCGGCGTGGTCGGCGGCCGACATCCGGGCGGCCAGGCCGAACGGGCGGACCAGCGGCATGACCGGGGCGAACCGCCGGAACAGCTTGCGGATCTGCTCCTTGCCGGCCTCGCGGCCGCCCTCGACGGTGGCCAGGTAGTCCCAGGGGTAGCCGCCGTCGACCATGACGGCGCCGGCGGGCCGGTCGGGGTTGCGGGTGGACCAGTGGAGGGCGAGGGCCGCGCCGTAGGACCAGCCGACGATGATCGGGCGCTGGACGCCGGTGGCGTCGAGGACGGCGTCGATGTCGCGCAGGCAGGCCTCGAAGCTGTAGTCGGCGGACTTCGCCGACCTGCCGCGGGCCCGCTCGTCGAAGGTGATGTGCCGGTAGCCGTCGCCGAGTTCGGCGATGACGCCGCGCCAGTCCCGCTGGGTGCAGTAGGAGCCGTTGAGGTAGAGCACCGGCCGGCCGTCGCCGCCGGTGTCGGTGACCGCCAGGGCGGTGTCCTCCACCGGTAGCAGGCCGGTCCAGGCGGGGGTGGTCGGGTGCTGCCGCGCGTTCGCGTTCGTCTTCATGCCCTTCAGCGTGAGCCTTGACCTCGGGTCAACGTCAAGGCCGGTCGTCGAGCCGTTTCGGCCGAGCCGATTCAGCTGTTTCAGCTGTTTCGGCCGGCCTGCGGGGCGGTGGCGGCGGCGAGTTCGCGGACGGTGGCCGCGACGGCCGCGTGCTCCCGGCGGAGGATCTTGGAGTGGTTGGCGGGGACCTTGGCGGCGATCCGGATCTGCGGGTGGTGGGCGGCGAGTTCGGTGACGACGGCGCGCAGGCCCTCCATGGTCTTCTCGTCGGCGCCGAGGTTGCCGCCGGTGGCCAGCACGTAGCGGGTGGGGACGGCGATCCGGTCCAGCACGGGCAGCAGGGTGTCGGGGGCGGAGAGGTCGATCAGTTCGAGGTTGATCTCGGCGTGCTGCGGGGCGCTCATCCGGGCGGCCATGCCGAGGCGCCGGCACACCGGGAAGAGCGGGCTGAGGCGGCGGAAGAGGCCGCGGACCTTCGCCTTGGCCTCCTCGTCGAGCGGTTCGACGGGCATCGCGCCGTCCACCGGGACCACGCCGAGCACGCGCTCGGGGCGGCGGGCGGCGTAGTGCACGGCGATCATCGCGCCGTACGACCAGCCGACCAGGACCGCCCGCTGGACGCCGCGGGCGTCCAGAACGGCGTCGAGGTCGCGGACGGTCGCCTCGAAGGAGTAGTCGGAGGCGGTGGCGGACTTGCCGCGGGCGCGCTCGTCGTAGCTGATGTGGCGGTAGCCGTCGCCGAGGTCGGCGATCACCCGCCGCCAGTGCGACCGGTCGGCGTAGCTGCCGTTGAGGTAGACCACCACGGTGCCGGTGCCGCCGGTGTCGGTGACGGCCAGGGCGGTGTCGTCGACCCGCACCATGCCGCTCCAGGCGGGGACGGCGGCGGTGCGGGCGGTGGTGGAGGTGACGGTGGTGGCGGTGAGCTGCTGCATCGGTTCTGCTCCTTCTCCGGCGGCGGTCCGCGGTTCGGCCGCTGCTTTCTTGTGAGGGAAAAGCTACGTTGCGTTCAGCATGTTGGCAACGACGTCGTTGCGCAGAAATCGCATCACTGCAGGTGGAATGAGGGAATTCATTGCAACGACCCTGAAGGTAATGCAACGACCCGGCGGCCATTCGTTGCAATGGACTGTGGGTGAACGCTATTCTGCGGGCAGCGACCACGGATCCCGAAGGAGACCGCGATGCCGGGCGGCAGACTCACCCAGCAGGAACGCCAGCAGATCGCGCTGGGACTGGCCGACGACCTCGCCTACGCGGAGATCGCCCGGCGCCTGGACCGGCCGACCTCGACCGTGACGCGCGAGGTGATGCGCAACGGCGGCCCCACCGCCTACCGGGCCGACCTCGCCCACCGCGCCACCGGCCGGCGGGCCCAGCGCCGCGGCCAGCCCGCGGCCGGGACGCCGAACGCCGTCCCGCAGCCGCACGGCCGCGACGCCGAGGCGGTGAGCGCGTACGAGGAGGTGTTCACCATCGGCCTGATGCAGTCCGGCATGGGCCGGATGGCGTCCCGGGTGCTGGCCTGCCTCTACCTCACCGACGAGGGCAGCCTCACCGCCGCCGAACTCGTCGCGCGCCTCCAGGTCAGCCCGGCCACCGTCTCCAAGGCGATCTCCTTCCTGGAGAGCCAGGGCATGGTGACCCGGGAGCGGGACGAACGCCGTCGCGAGCGCTACTTCGTGGACGACGACATCTGGTACCGCTCGATGGTGGTCAGCGCCCAGGCCACCGCCCGGCTGGTGGACACCACCCGCCAGGGCGTCGGCGTCCTCGGCGCCGACACCCCGGCCGGCAACCGGCTGGAGAACATCGCGCGCTTCCTCGACTTCATCTCCGAGGCGATCGCCCGGGCCGCCGAGCACGGGCGCGAGGTCCTGCACGCCAAGCCGCTCGGCGGCGACCCCGAGAAGATGGAGAAGACGGCGGAGACGGACGACGCGGCGGGGTGATCCGGGCCACATCGGCGCCCGGATGTCACAACCCGCCCGGCTGTCCGGTCTCAAGGGGCAGCAGCGCACAACCGATCCGAGGAGCATCCGATGGAAGCCCGACTGAACGCCTTCGCCAGCCCGGTCCTGGGCAAGATCTACCAGCACCTGATCGCCGCCCACCAGCCGATCGCGGACTCGACCCTCCCGTACGCGACCCAGGAGTTGGTCCAACTGCGGGCCAGCCAGATCAACGGCTGCGGGTTCTGCGTCGACATGCACTTCAAGGACGCCGTGCACGCGGGGGAGGAGGCGACCCGGCTGAACCTGGTCGCGGCCTGGCGCGAGGCCACCGTCTTCACCGACGCCGAGCGGGCCGCCCTGGAGCTCGCGGAGCAGGGCAGCCGGCTGGCCGACGGCGGTGGGGTGACGGACGAGGCGTGGGCGGAGGCGGCGAAGCACTACGACGAGGAGCAACTGGCGGCGCTGGTCGGCACCATCGCGTTGATCAACGCGTTCAACCGGGCCAACGTCATGATCCGCCAGCCCGCCGGCTCCTACCGGCCGGGCCAGTTCGCCCGGCACTGACCGAGAATCCGCCCGGCACGGTCCGGGAGGAACCGCCGCGGAGGGCCGGGTGGATCCCGCCGCCCGGCCGGCCGCGGTCGTCACCGTCGGACGCCCCGTACGAAGCCCCCGTACGAAGCCCCCGTACGCACACCACCGAGCCCCACCCCCAAGGGTTTGTGGCGCAAAAACCGACCGTTAAGGTGTTAATCCAACATTCATCGATGCCGCGTAGCCTCCGGGGGCTAGCCTCATGCTGAACGCCAACGTCCGACCGGGAGGCGAAACCCCCGTGCAAGGCACTGTCACCACACCGGGCGGCCCCACTGTGGCCGGGGGCCAGGGCGAGGCGTTCCTCCTCGTCGTGGACGACGAGCCGAACATCCGCGAACTGCTCGCCGCCTCGCTGCGGTTCTCCGGTTTCCGGGTCGCCTCCGCCGCGAGCGGGACGGAGGCGCTGGAGCTGATCGCCGCCGAGCGGCCGGACCTGGTGGTCCTCGACGTGATGCTGCCCGACCTCGACGGCTTCACCGTCGTCGAGAAGCTGCGCGAGCGCACCAGCCGGGGCCAGATCGCCGGGCCCGCGCACGGGCACCCGGGCGACCACCTGCCGGTGCTGTTCCTCACCGCCAAGGACGGCGTCGGCGACAAGGTGCAGGGCCTGGCCGCGGGCGCGGACGACTACGTCACCAAGCCGTTCAGCCTGGAGGAGCTGATCGCCCGGATCCGGGCGATCCTGCGCCGGGCCGGCGGCCCCGCCGAGGACGGCCGACTGGTCGTGGCCGACCTCACCCTCGACCCGGTCGCCCACGAGGTGACCCGGGCCGGCACCCCGGTCGCGCTCTCCCCGACCGAGTTCAAGCTGCTGCACTACCTGCTGGCCAACGTCGGCCGGGTGGTGTCCAAGGCGCAGATCCTGGACCACGTCTGGGCCTACGACTTCGGCGGCGACCTCTCCATCGTCGAGTCCTACATCTCCTACCTGCGCCGCAAGCTGGACTCCGGCCCGGCGCACGGCCCCAAGCTGATCCACACCGTGCGCGGCATCGGCTACGCGCTGCGCCGCCCGCCGCAGGGCTGACCGGTCCGGCCCGTGTTCACCCGCTTCACCTCCCAACTGTCGCTGCGCGCCCGGCTGCTGATCCTCGCGCTGGTCCTGGTGACCACCGGGCTGGTGGTCAGCGACACCTTCGTGCTGGGGGCGGTCCGGACCCAGCTGGTGGACCAGCTGGACGAGCAACTCCAGCGCTACGGCGTGCCGTTGTCGCGCAAGGCGCCGACCCAGCTGTCCGTGCCGGGGAGCGGGAAGCCGGTCCTCTCCGGACGCCGGATCAGCCTGCCCAGCCAGTACCTGGTGCAGTGGCTGTCCTCGGACGGCAAGGTCCAGGGGTCCCTGCGCCAGCCCGTCTCGGACAGCGACCCGGCGCCCCAACTGGCCGGGCTGGACCCGACCCAGACCGCCCCCGACACCCCCTTCGACCTGCCCGACCAGCGCGGCCACCACAGCTGGCGGGTGCTGGTGCTGCCGATCCAGGCGCCCCGCACGGCGACCCCCGGCACCACCGCGTACGCCGCGCCCGCCACCACCCCGACCTATGTGATGGTGGCCGTCTCCCGCGAGGACATCGACGCCACCACCCGCCGGCTGAGCAACTCCTTCCTGGCGATCGGCGGCGGCGTGCTGCTGCTGATCACCGCGCTCGGCTTCTTCGCCGTCCGGGCCGGACTGCGGCCGCTGCGGCGGATCGAGGCCGGCGCCGCCCGGATCGCCGCCGGCGAACTGTCGCACCGGATGCCGGAACTCTCCCCGGGCACCGAGGTCGGCCGGCTGTCCATCGCGCTCAACGGCATGCTCACCCAGATCGAGGCCGCGTTCGCCGCCCGCGCCGAGTCCGAGGCCCGGATGCGGCGCTTCGTCGCGGACGCCTCGCACGAGCTGCGCACCCCGCTGGCCGGCATCCGCGGCTTCGCCGAGCTGTACCGGATGGGCGCGCTGCCCACCGAGTCGGACGTCACCCGGACCATGGCCCGGATCGAGAGCGAGGCGGTCCGGATGGGCACGCTGGTCGAGGACCTGCTGGTGCTCGCCCGGCTGGACGAGGAACGCCCGCTCGACCTCGCCCCGATGGACCTGCGCACCCTCGCCGCGGACGCCCTGCACGACCTCACCGCCCTGGACCCGAGCCGCCCGGTCGCCCTCACCGGCCCGGCCGGCACCGGCGCGCCCGGTGCGGCGCCGGTCCTCGGCGACGAGGCCCGGCTGCGGCAGGTGGTCACCAACCTGGTCGGCAACGCCGTCAAGCACACCCCGGCCGGCACCCCGGTGCGGATCGGGGTCGGCGCCGGGGACGACGGGGTCTGCCTGCTGGAGGTCGCCGACACCGGGCCGGGCCTCACCGAGGAGCAGGCCCAGCGCGTCTTCGACCGCTTCTACCGGGTCGACGCCTCCCGCAGCCGCGACAACGGCGGCGGAGGCGGCCTCGGCCTCGCCATCGCCACCGCCCTCACCCGCGCCCACGGCGGCACCCTCACCCTGGACACCGCCCCCGGCGTCGGCGCCACCTTCCGGGTCGAACTCCCGCGCCAGCGCTGACCTTTTCCCGTCTGAAACACCTCGATCGGGTGAACCGGACCTCGTTCACCCGATCGGCCCTCCGGTCGTGTGCGACCGTACGGCCATTGCTTGTGCGACCTCGCACGGGCTGATCACACTGGACGGGAAAGAGGTGTCTCGTGAGCGTGCTCGTCGTCGAGGAGACCGTCGTGAACCTGGACCAGCAACTGTGGCAGGCATGGAAGTCCATGGATGTGCCCGAGGGCTTCCGTGCGGAGATCATCGAGGGGCCGATCACGTTGTCACCCACCGGAAACATCCGCCATGCCCGCATCAATAGGCGGTTGCTCGTGGCCCTGGTCGGCCACCTGGAAGGTTCCGGGTGGGCGCCGGGAGCCGATTGCAATGTCATCGACGGGCTCAAGGTGTTCATCCCGGACGTGTATGTGACACCCGAGGACGACGAGGAGATCGAGCACCCCGACGCTCTGGGTCTGCTCGCCTCCGGGATCCCCCTGGTCGTCGAGACCGTCTCGCCCGGTGCCGAAGCCCGTGAGCGCGACCATGTCCGCAAGCACCGCGCCTACGCCGCCGCCGGTATCCCGGTGTACGTGATCATCGACGACTACGACGACGGCGGCGCCGTCACTGTCCTCACCGGCCCGGACCGGGCGCGCGGCGCCTACGCCTCGTCGACCCGGACCCCGTACGGCAAGGAGGCCGTGATCCCGGAGGGCCCCGCCAAGGGTTTCGTGATCGGCCCCGACATCACCGGGGAGCCCCGCGGCTGAACGCCGCCCCGCACGCCCGCCGGTCGGGCCGTCTAGCACGCCCCGCTCGCCGTCGCGAGCGGGGCGCGGTGCTGTCAAGCGCCGGTTCGGCCAGGATCCGGGGCCCGCCCGCCCCGGTCCGATCGTTGTCGGCCGCGGTCGTGGCCCGCAGACTGTGCGCACCGTCACGCCCCGCCACGCCGCGTCAACCCCACCCCACCTGCGGTTCCCCCGTAAGGATGGTGGATACTGTGCTTGTGAACGTGTTCACGTTCACAAGCGGACAAGCTTGCGCGGTTGTGCAACGGTCTACGGCTATAGATGAAGTTTGTCCCGAAAACGCCCTGAGGAAGGGCTGGTTGGAGAGAGGGCGACGTGGAACTGGCAATCGCTCACGAGACCATCGCGCGATGGCAATTCGGAGTCACCACCGTCTACCACTTCCTCTTCGTACCGCTCACCATCAGCCTGGCCGCGATCGTGGCCGGGCTGGAGACCGCCTGGGTGCGTACGAACAAGGAGAAGTACTTCCACGCGACCAAGTTCTGGGGAAAGCTCTTCCTCATCAACATCGCGATGGGCGTCGTCACCGGCATCGTGCAGGAGTTCCAGTTCGGCATGAACTGGTCCGACTACTCCCGCTTCGTCGGCGACGTGTTCGGTGCCCCGCTCGCGATGGAGGCGCTGATCGCCTTCTTCTTCGAGTCCACCTTCATCGGCCTGTGGATCTTCGGCTGGGACAAGCTGCCGAAGAAGATCCACTGCGCCTGCATGTGGATGGTCTCGCTGGGCACCGTGCTCTCCGCCTACTTCATCCTGGCCGCCAACTCCTGGATGCAGCACCCGGTCGGCTACGCGATCGACCCCGCCACCGGCAAGGCGCAGCTCACCGACATCACCAAGGTGCTGTTCCAGAACACCACCCTCACCGTCGTCTTCCACACCCTGACCGCCGCCTTCCTCACCGGCGCCGCCTTCATGGTCGGCATCGCCTCCTTCCACCTCTGGAAGGCCAAGCGCAAGCCTGAGACCGCCGACCCCAAGAAGACCGCCGTGATGCGCACCTCGCTGCGCCTCGGCCTGGTGCTCGCCGTGGTCTTCGGCGCCGGCACCGCGCTCAGCGGCGACACCCTCGGCAAGGTCATGTTCGAGCAGCAGCCGATGAAGATGGCCGCCGCCGAAGCGCTGTGGGACACCCAGTCACCCGCACCGTTCTCGATCTTCGCGGTCGGCGACGTCAGCAAGGGCCACAACTCGGTCGAGTTGGAGATCCCCGGGATACTCTCCTTCCTCGCCCACAGCGACTTCAGCTCCTCCGTCCCCGGCATCAACGACACCGCGGCCGCCGAGGCCGCCGCGCACGGCGGCGACCCCAAGGACTACATCCCGAGCGTCTTCGTGACCTACTGGGGCTTCCGCTTCATGATCGGCTTCGGGATGACCTCCTTCGTCGCCGCCCTGATCGGCCTCTGGACCACCCGCCGGAAGTTCCTGCTGCACCCGGACTTCCGCACCGGCGAGACCGAGGTGCCCCGGCTGATGCTCACCCCGAAGCGGGAGATGGGGCCGCTGCTCACCAAGTGGAGCTGGCGGATCGGCATCCTGACCATGGGCTTCCCGCTGATCGCCAACAGCTTCGGCTGGATCTTCACCGAGATGGGCCGTCAACCCTGGGCCGTCTTCGGCCTGATGACCACCGCCAGCGCCGTCTCCCCGAACGTCGGCATCGGCACCCAGATCGGCGCCCTGGCCACCTTCACCACGCTGTACGCGATCCTCGCCGTGGTCGAGGTCCGACTGCTGGTCAAGTACGCCAAGGCCGGCCCGGTGGTGACCGAGCAACCCCCGGCCAAGGACCCGACGCTGCGCGGCCCGTCCTCGGACGAGGACGCCGACAAGCCGCTCGCCTTCGCGTACTGACGTACCGACCCACGGAAAGGAGACCAAGGGTCATGCAACTCCACGACGTCTGGTTCGTACTGATCGCGGTCCTGTGGATCGGCTACTTCTTCCTGGAGGGCTTCGACTTCGGGATCGGCATCCTCACCAAGCCGCTCGCCCGCAACACCGCCGAACGCCGGGTGCTGATCAACACCATCGGCCCGGTCTGGGACGGCAACGAGGTCTGGCTGCTCACCGCCGGCGGCGCCACCTTCGCGGCCTTCCCGGACTGGTACGCGACCCTGTTCAGCGGCTTCTACATCCCGCTGCTGGTCATCCTGGTCTGCCTGATCGTCCGCGGCGTGGCCTTCGAGTACCGGGCCAAGCGCGACGGCGCCCGCTGGCAGCGGAACTGGGAGGAGGCCATCTTCTGGACCTCCCTGCTCCCGGCCTTCCTGTGGGGCGTGGCCTTCGCCAACATCGTCCGCGGCGTGGACATCGACGCGCAGAAGAACTACGTCGGCGGCCTCGCCGACCTGCTCAACCCGTACGCGCTGCTCGGCGGCCTGGTGACGCTCGCCCTGTTCACCTTCCACGGCGCGGTGTTCGCGGCGCTCAAGACGGTCGGCGAGATCCGCGAACGGGCCCGCCGGGCCGCCCTGCTGGCCGGCCTGGCCACCGCGGTGCTCGCCCTGGCCTTCCTGATCTGGACCCAGGCCGACAGCGGCAACGGCCGCAGCCTGGTCGCCATGGTGATCGCCGTACTGGCCCTGCTCGGGGCCCTGGCGGCGAACCAACTGGGCCGCGAGGGATGGGCGTTCGTGCTCTCCGGGGCGACCATCGTGGCCGCGGTCGCGATGCTCTTCCTGGCGCTCTTCCCGAACGTCATGCCCTCCACGCTCAACCCGGACTGGAGCCTGACCGTCGGCAACGCGGCCTCCTCGCCGTACACCCTCAAGCTGATGACCATCGTGGCCGCCGTGTTCACCCCGCTGGTGCTGCTCTACCAGGGCTGGACCTACTGGGTGTTCCGCAAGCGGATCGGGGTGCAGCACATCCCGGGCGCCCACCAGCCGGCCGCCCCCGCCAGCCCGTCCGCCCCGTCCGCTCCGTCCGAACAGGCCTGACGCCGTGAAGCCGGTCGACCCCCGACTCCTCGGGTACGCCCGAACCACCCGTGCCTTCCTCGCCGGATCCGTGCTCCTCGGCGGGGCGGGCGCGGCCCTGGTGGTCGCCCAGGCGAGCCTGCTCGCCGAGATCGTGGTCCGCGCCTTCCAGCGCGGGGCCGGCCTCGGCGAACTCACCACCCCGCTGGTGCTGCTCGCCCTGACCGCGGTCGGCCGAGGGCTGGTCGGCTGGCTCACCGAACTCACCGCGCACCGGTCCGTCGCCCGGGTGAAGTCCACCCTGCGGCGCCGGCTGCTCGACCACGCCACCGCGCTCGGCCCGTCCTACCTGGCGGGCCGGCGCACCGGCGAACTGACCACCCTCGCCACCCGGGGCGTCGACGCCCTCGACGACTACTTCGCCCGCTACCTGCCCCAGTTGGCGCTCGCCGTGGTCGTCCCGGTGATCGTGCTGCTGCGGATCGTCGGCGCCGACTTCACCTCCGCCGCGATCATCGCCGGGACGCTGCCGCTGATCCCGCTGTTCATGGCGCTGATCGGGATGGCCACCCAGTCCCGGATGGACCGTCAGTGGAGCACCCTGGCCCGGCTCTCCCACCACTTCCTCGACGTGGTCGCCGGCCTGCCCACCCTCAAGGTGTTCAACCGGGCCCGCGCCCAGGCCGCCACCATCGCCCGGATCACCGCCGACTACCGCCGGGCCACCCTGCGCACCCTGCGGATCGCCTTCATCTCCTCCTTCGCGCTGGAACTGCTCTCCACCCTCTCCGTGGCCCTGGTCGCGGTCACCATCGGCTTCCGGCTGGTGGACGGCAGCCTCGACCTGGAGACGGGTCTGCTGATCCTGATCCTCGCCCCCGAGGTGTACTTCCCGATCCGCCAGGTCGGCGCGCTCTACCACTCCAGCGTCGAGGGCCTCACCGCCGCCGACGAGATCTTCCAGGTGTTGGAGACCCCGCTGCCCGCCGCCGGCACCGTGCCCGCGCCGGCGCTCGCCGGGGCCGTGATCACCGTCGAGGCGCTGACCGTACGGCACCCCGGGCGCGCCCTGCCCGCCCTGGACGGCGCCGCACTGACCCTGCCGCCCGGCTCCAGCACCGCCCTCACCGGCCCGAGCGGGGCCGGCAAGTCCACCCTGCTGGCCGTCCTGCTCGGCCTCACCGCCCCCGCGGCCGGCACCGTCCGGATCACCGCCGCCGACGGCCGCGGGTACGACCTCGCCGACCTGGAGCCCGGGAGCTGGCGCCGGCAGATCGCCTGGGTGCCCCAGCACCCGCACCTGTTCGCCGGGACGGTCGCCGACAACCTGCGGCTCTACCGGCCGGAGGCCTCCGAGCAGCAGCTCTGGACGGCGCTGACGTCCGCCCACGCGCTCGACTTCGTCACCGACCTGGACGCCCCGCTCGGCGAGGACGGCGCCGGGCTCTCGGCCGGGCAGCGCCAGCGCCTCGCGCTCGCCCGGGTGCTGCTCGCCGACGACCGGCCCCTGGTGCTGCTGGACGAACCCACCGCCAACCTGGACGGCGCCTCCGAGGCGGCCGTCGTGGACGCCGTCCGCACCCTCGCCGAGGACCCGGCGCGCACCGTGCTGGTGGTCGCCCACCGGCCCGCCCTGCTCGCGGTCGCCGAGCAGCGGGTCCGGCTGGCGGGGCCCGCCGCCGTCGACGCCCCGGAGACGGTCGCCCCGCTCGCCCACAGCGGGCGGCCGACGCCGGAGCCGTCGGCGGGGCCGGGTTCGGGCTCGGCGTCGGGAGCGGCGTCGGGAGCGGGGGAGCCGGAGGAGCCCGGGAGCGAGTCCGGGAGCGAGCCCGTCGCGCCGCGGCTGGCGCTGTCCGTCCTGCTCGGGGCGCTCGCCCTCGGCAGTGCCGTCGCCCTGATGGCCACCTCCGGCTACCTGATCTCCCGGGCCTCCCAGATGCCCCCGGTGCTCTACTTGATGATGGCCGTCACCGCCGTCCGGGCCTTCGGCATCGGCCGCAGCGTCTTCCGCTACGCCGAACGGCTGGTCTCCCACGACGCGGTGCTGCGCACCCTCGGCACCCTGCGGGCCGCCGTGTACCGCCGGCTGACCGCGCTCGCCCCGGCCGGACTGCCCGCCTTCCGGCGCGGCGACCTGCTCTCCCGGCTGGTCGCCGACGTCGACGCGATCCAGGACCACTACCTGCGCTGGCGGCTGCCCGCCGCCGTCGCGGCCGTGGTCGGGCTGGCCTCGACCGTCGCGATGGGCGCCTTCCTGCCCTCCGCCGGGCTGGTGCTCGGCCTCGGACTGCTGCTCGCCGGGGTGCTGGTGCCCGCGCTCACCGCCCGCTGGTCGGCCGGCGCCGAGCGGCGCCAGGCCCCCGCCCGCGGGCGCCTGGCCACCACGGTGGTGGACGCCTTCACCGGCACCGCCGAGCTCACCGTGGCCGGCGCGCTGCCCGGCCGACTGGCCGCTGTCCGGCGCGCCGACGCCGCGCTGACCGGGCTCGCCGCCCGTTCCGCCGCCACCACCGCGCTCGGCACCGGGCTGATCACGCTGCTCACCGGGCTGACGGTGGTCGGCGCGGCCGCCGTCGGTGTCCAGGGGGTGCGCGGCGGCGCGCTCGCGCCGGTCTGCCTGGCCGTCGTGGTGCTGACCCCGCTGGCCGCCTTCGAGGCCGTCACCGGGCTGCCGCTCGCCGTCCAGGCCCGCCAGCGCAGCCGCGCCGCCCGGGCCCGGCTGGACGAGGTGCTGACCGCGCCGGTGCCCGTCGAGGAGCCCGCGCAGCCGGTCGCGCTGCCTGAGCAGCCGCTGCCGGTCGCGGTGCGCGGGCTGACCGTCCGGCACCCCGGGCAGGCCGTGGACGCGCTGGTCGGGGTCGACCTGGACCTCGTCCCCGGTCGCCGGATCGCCGTGGTCGGCCCCTCCGGCTCCGGCAAGACCACCCTCGCCCAGGCGCTGCTGCGCTTCCTGGAGCCCGGCGCCGGCTCCGTCACCCTGGCCGCCGGAAGCCCCGAGGCGGTGGACAGCCGGGCGCTCGCGGGCGAGTCGGTCCGCCGGGTGATCGGCCTCTGCGCCCAGGACGCCCACGTCTTCGACAGCTCGCTGCGGGAGAACCTGCGGCTGGCCCGGCCGGGCGCCGACGAGGAGGAGCTGCGCGCCGCGCTCGCCGCCGCCCGCCTGCTGGACTGGACGGACACCCTGCCCGAGGGCCTGGACACCATGGTCGGCGAGCACGGCGCCCGGCTCTCCGGCGGCCAGCGCCAGCGCCTCGCGCTCGCCCGGGCGCTGCTCGCCGACTTCCCGGTGCTGGTCCTGGACGAGCCCGCGGAGCACCTCGACCTGCCCACCGCCGACGCGCTCACCGCCGACCTGCTGGCCGCCACCGCGGGCCGCAGCACGGTGCTGATCACCCACCGGCTGGCCGGGCTGGACGACGACACGGTGGACGAGGTGCTGGTGCTGGAGGGCGGCCGGGTGGTCGAGCGCGGCCGTTGGTCCGTGCTGCTGGCCGACCCGGACGGGCGGCTGCACACGATGTGGCGGCGGGAGCGGGAGGCGGACGGGCTGGCGGACGGGCTGCTGGAGGCGGAGGCGCGCTGACCGTGGCCGACTGCCGCGTCCGGTTGCCGCAGCCGACTGCCGCGGTCGGTTGCCGGAGCCGGTTGCCGCAGTCGGCCGCCGGAGCCGCTCCGACGGCGGCGTCTTTCCGTCGGCTGAAAACCGTACAAACGTAGGCTTTCTCCATGGACCCCACGCCAGACCTCCCCGAGGCCGCCCCCGAGCCGACACCCCACCGGGTGCCCGAGATCGCCTCGCTCGGGCTGGACACCCTGGTCACCGAGGTCGCGGAACGCCTGCAGTCCGCCGCCGCGGTCACCGACCGGATGCAGCGGCTGCTGGAGGCGGTGGTCTCCATCGGGGCCGGGCTCGACCTGCACGCCACCCTGCACCGGATCGCCACCGGCGCCGCCGAACTCGTCGACGCCCGGTACGCCGCCCTCGGTGTGATCGCCCCCGGCGGGCACGGCCTGGCCGACTTCATCCACGTCGGCATCGACGACGGGAACGCCGCCGAGATCGGCGAACTGCCCGCCGGCCGCGGCATCCTGGGCGCCCTCATCGACCGCCCCGAACCGCTGCGGCTGACCGACCTGCGCGCAGACCCGCGCTCCAGCGGCTTCCCGCCGCACCACCCGTGCATGAAGACCTTCCTCGGCGTCCCGATCCGGGTCCGGGAGGAGGTCTTCGGCAACCTCTACCTCACCGAGAAGAAGGGCGGCGGCGCCTTCACCCCCGAGGACGAGCAGGTGGTGCACGCGCTCGCCGCGGCCGCCGGCGTCGCGATCGAGAACTCCCGGCTGTACGAGGAGGGCCGCCGCCGGGAACGCTGGATCGCCGGCGCCGCCGCCGTCACCACCGCCCTGCTCTCCACCGAGCAGGCCGAGGGAGCGCTGACCGTCGCCGCCGAGCAGGTCCGGGAGCTGGCGGGCGCGGCGCTCGGGATGATCCTGCTGCCCACCGGCCCGGTGGGGGACGGGGACTGCCAGATGCGGGTCGCGCACGCCTCCGGCGAGGCCGCCGAGTTCGTCCGCGGCGAGCTGCTGCCCAAGGAGAGCTTCGCCGCCGAGCTGCTGCAGGGGGACAGCGTCCACCTGGACGACATGTCCGGCGACCCCACCGTGGTGCTGCGGCTCGCCCGCAGCTTCGGCCCCTCCATGGCCGTCCCGATGGTCGCGGCCGGCCGGGTGCTGGGCGGGCTCTGCGTCTGGCGCTCGCGCGGCGCACTGCCGTTCACCGACTCCGAGAAGCAGCTCGCCGAGACCTTCGCCTCCCAGGCCGCCCTCGCCCTGCGGCTCGCCGAGGGCCAGCGCGACCAGCAGCGGCTGGCCGTCTTCCAGGACCGCGACCGGATCGCCCGCGACCTCCACGACCTGGTGATCCAACGGCTGTTCGCCACCGGGATGATGCTGGAGAGCGCGGCCCGCCGGTCCGTCGTCCCCGAGGTGAAGGTCGGCATCGGCAACGCGGTGGACGAACTGGACGCCACCATCCAGGAGGTCCGCACCACCATCTACGCCCTCCAGCACGACAACCACGGCGACGCCCCCGACACCCTGCGCACCCGGGTGCTGCGCGAGGCCAGCCAGGCCGCCGCCGCGCTCGGCTTCAAGCCGTCGGTGAGCTTCGTCGGACCGGTGGAGAGCCTGGTCGGCGAGAACACCGGCCGCCAACTCCTCGCCGCGCTGCGGGAGATGCTCTCCAACACGGCCCGGCACGCCCGGGCCTCCCGGGTCGGCGTGGAGATCGACGCCACCGTCCACCTCGGCGACGACGGCCGCCCGGTCGGCGGCGACCCGGAGTCCCTGGACCGCGCCGGACGGCCCGGGGTGCTGCTCACCGTCACCGACGACGGCGTCGGCATCCCGCAGGGCGGCCGGCGCAGCGGACTGCTCAACCTCACCCGGCGGGCGGAGGCGCTCGGCGGGGCCGCCTGGCACGAGCGCGGTCCGTACCGGAAGGGCGCCATGGTGCGCTGGACGGCCCGGCTCTGAGGGCCCGCCGCACCACTCCCACTACACCGATAGGTGAAAGCTGAACAAGGGAGAACTTCCCGCCCAACGGCGAAAGTTGTGAACGTTCTGGGCTTTCGGCGGTTCCGTGTACACACATAGCTTGGCTCCCGTCTCGGAGGGGGACGACGCTGTTCTGCACCACTGGACGGAGGGGGCAGTGGACGCTTCCGGCCGCGGTCACACCGCAGCAGGGGCAAGTCGAGGGGGGTTCCGGACCGAGCGCGCACCGGACGGGCGCTACCGCTGGCAGCTGAAGGCTTCCAACGGCCGGGTGGTGGCGATCACCTCCGCGCTGTTCGAGACGCCCGGCGAAGCCGAGCGGGGCTTCGACGGACTGCGGGCCGGCGCCGCCGAACTGACCGCGCGGATCACCCATGTCCGCGACGGGATCGGATGGATCTGGGTCATCCCCGGATCACGCAACCTGCCCGAAGTGCGATCCAGCCGCGCGTACGAACGGTACGCGACGTGCCAGAACGCGTTCCGGCGCTTCGTGGTGCTGCTGGCCAAGCAGACGCCGCGCGAGCCGGTGGGGCGTGACGTACCGGTGGGGCGCGACCTGCTGCCGGGGCGCGACGTACCGGTGGGGCGTGATGCGCCGCCCGGGCGCGACGCGCCGTCCCGTGAACTGCCACCCCGTGAACGTCCCGGGAGAGCAGTGTCGTTGAGACGCCCCGATGGCCGCTGAGCGGCGCGGGCCGCGACTGCTGATCGTTCCGGCGGCCGACCGCTGCGTCGGCTGGGCGCTGCGCGCCGCCAACGGGCGGCCGCTGGGCGTTGGCGTGCGGACGTACCGAAGCGAGGACGAACTCGCCGACGCGGTAAGGGAACTGATCATCGAACGGGCCGCCCTGCGGTGCTCCACGGCGCAGGCCGAGGGGCGCCAGTGGGTCTGGTCCGCGTACCTGCCGGTGCGCAGCACCCGGCCGGGTGCTGCCTCCACCGTCCCGGTCGCCCGCAGCGCGCGCGGCTACCTGCGGCGCGACCAGTGCCAGGCGGGCGTCGAGGGCTTCCTGTCCGGACTGCAGTGGGTGGGGCAGGAGCTGCGGCGGTCCGGCCGGGACGGCCGCTGGCCGCTGTGATCGGATCCCTCGCGACCGGATCTCCGTTCGTGCTGTCCCGGTGAAGCGCAGGTTTCCGGCAACACCCCGAGCCGTCTCCTGGAGAAGAACGTCGACCGGGTTCGGACCGCCTGTTCCGCCCCTGTCACGTCCCCGCTGACCAGTGCCTAAACCTCGTCGAACCGATGAGTCGACATTCCCGAGCCGGACCTGACCACCCTTCCGGCGGAACCTCCCGGCCGGACAGGATCTGCACTGCCGGAGCGGCCGCAGCGGACGCGGCCCGCCGGCCCCGAACTCCCCCCGGAGTGCGGGTTCACGCGCTGTACGTCTCTCCCTCGGAGGAAGAGGAACATGCGTAAGACCGCTGCCAAGCTGCTCGTCGCCGCCGCGCTGGCGACCTCCCTCGCCACCGTCGTCTCCGGCACCGCCGTCGCCGACCCGGCCGCCGGCGTCACCCCGGCCGCCCAGGACCTGGTGGGTGTCGGCTCCGACACCATCCAGTCGGTGCTGAACCAGTTCTCGACCGACTACAACGCCTCCCTGGCCGCGAAGGGTGACACCACCTCGCCGCGCCTGTACAGCTACGACGCGACCGGTTCCTCGCCGATCACCACCAAGACCGGCGCGACCTCGATCCCGCGCCCGAACGGTTCCGGTGCCGGCATCAAGGCCCTCGTCGCCAACACCAGCGCGACCGTGGACTTCGCCCGCTCCTCCCGTGGCCCGGCGGCGACCGACGCCCACGGCCTGGACTTCGTCGCGCTCGCCAAGGACGCGGTGACCTGGTCCGCCCAGAAGACCGGCAACGCCCCGGCGCAGCTCACCCCGGCGCAGCTGAACGGCATCTACACCTGCTCCATCACCAACTGGCAGCAGATCGACCCGAGCCTGGCCAACGCCACCATCAAGCCGTACCTGCCGCAGACCGACTCCGGCACGCGCGCCTTCTTCCTGAGCGCGATCGGCGTGGCGACCCCGAACACCAACTGTGTCGTCAGCGGCCCGGAGGAGAACGAGGGCACCGACCCCGCGCTCCAGGACCCGAACGTGGTCTTCCCCTACTCCGTCGCCCACTACCTCGGCCAGACCGTGGGCAACCACGGCACCACGGCCGACGCGCCCGGCACCCTGACCCTGCGCAACGCCGTGGTCAACGGTGTCACCCTGACCCCGGTCACCAACAACCTGATCGACACCACCTTCTCCAACTCGCAGTTCGGCCGCGTGGTCTACAACGTCTTCCGTGACGCCGAGTGGACCGCGACCGACGCCCACGGCACCGCCATCCAGAACGTCTTCGGCACCGGTGGCTGGATCTGCAACGACCCGACCGCCGCCGCCGACCTGGCGAGCTACGGCTTCCTGGCCACCCCGGCCTGCGGCACCGCCACCCTCACCTGATCCACCCCGCACCATCCGGCGGCCACGGGCGTCCTGCCCGTGGCCGCCGGCCCAACACTCGGAGTGCTGAAGGGAATCGGGTCATGCGGATCGGATCCAGGTTGCTCGCGGTGGGCGCGGTGGTTGCGGTGACGGCCTCGCTGTCGGTGGGGAGCGCGTCGGCCGACCCCGGGGTGGTGCCGCAGGCGCAGGACCTGGTGGGCGTGGGCGCACAGACGACGTACTCGGTGTTGAACCAGTTCTCCGTCGACTACAACGCCTCCCTGGCGGCGAAGGGCGACACCACCTCGCCGCGGCTGTACAGCTGGGACGCGACCGGCACTTCCCCGGTCGTCACGAAGAGCGGGGCAGCGTCCGTTCCGCGGCCGGACGGGGCCTCCGCCGGGATCAAGAGGCTCGTCGGAAGCACCGGCGCCACCGTGGACTTCGCGCGGTCCGACCGCTCGCCGGTGGAGAGCGACGCCCGCGGACTGGATTTCGTCGTGGTGGCGAAGGACGCGGTGACCTGGTCGGCGGCGAAGAACGGCAACGCCCCGGCGCAGTTGACCCCGGCGCAGCTGGCCTCGATCTACAGCTGCATCATCACCAACTGGCAGCAGATCGACCCGAGCCTGCCGAACGCCACCATCAAGCCGTACCTGCCGCAGATCGACGCCGGCACGCGCGCCGTCTTCCTGGCCTCGATCGGTCGCCCGACCCTGGGTGGCTGCGTTGTGACCGCTCCGGAGGAGAACGAGGGCACCGACCCGGCGCTCAACGACCCCAACGTGGTGTTCCCCTACTCGGTCGGGCACTACCTGGGCCAGACGGTCGGCGGCCACAGCACGACCACCGACGCGCCCGGCAACCTGACCCTGCGCAACATGGTGGTCAACGGCACCACGCTCGCCGCGGTGACCAACAACGTGATCGACGGCAACTTCGCCAACTCGCAGTTCGGCAACATGGTCTACAACGTCTTCCGGGACGCCGAGTGGAGCGGAACCGACGCCCACGCCCAGGCCCTGCAGAACGTCTTCGGTTACGACGGCTGGATCTGCAACGACCCGACCGCCGCCGCCGACCTGGCGAGCTACGGCTTCCTGGCCACCCCGGCCTGCGGCACCGCCACCCTGACCTGAGTCGGACGCCGGTTGGACTTCTCGAAGGGATCGGTCATGCGCTGGAACAGGTTCAAGCTGCCCGCTCTGTGCGCGGCGGCCGCGTTGACGGCATCGCTCCCGGTGGGTAGCGCCGCCGCCGATCCCGTGGTTCTTCCGCAGGCGCAGGACATCGTGGGCGTGGGGGCGCAGACGACGCAGCCCGTGTTGAACCAGTTCTCCGCCGACTACAACGCCTCTCTGGGGTCGGACACCACGTCGCCGCGGATGTACAGCTGGGACGCGACCGGCAGCTCTCCGATCGTGACGAAGAGCGCGGCGACGACCATTGTGCGGCCCGACGGGGCCGGCGCCGGGATCAAGGCGCTCGTCAGCAACACCGGCTCCACCGTGGACTTCGTCCGGTCCGACCGTGGACCCACGGCCGCCGACCCGCACGGCCTGGACTTCGTCGCGCTCGCCAAGGACTCGGTGACCTGGTCGGCCGCTCGGAACGGCAACGCCCCGGCGCAGCTCACCCCGGCGCAGCTGAACGGCATCTACACCTGCATCATCAACAACTGGCAGCAGATCGACCCGAGTCTGCCGAACGCCACGATCAAGCCGTACCTGCCACAGGTCGACTCCGGCACGCGCGCCTTCTTCCTGAGCGCGATCGGCGTGGCGGCTCCGAACGCCGCCTGTGTCGTCAGCGGCCCGGAGGAGAACCAGGGCACCGACCCGGTGCTCAGTGACCCCAACGTGGTCTTTCCGTACTCCGTGGCCCACTACCTGGGCCAGACGGTCGGCGGCCACGGCACGGCCACGGACGCGCCCGGCAATCTGACCCTGCGGAACGTCGTGATCAACGGCCGCGTTCTGACGCCGGTCACCAACAACCTGATGGACACCAATTTCGCCAACTCGCAGTTCGGCCGCGTGGTCTACGACGTCTTCCGGGACGCCGAGTGGATCGGCACCGATGCCCACGCCACGGCGATCCAGAACGTCTTCGGCCCGTCCGGCTGGATCTGCAACGACCCGACCGCCGCCGCCGACCTGGCGGGCTACGGCTTCCTGGCCACCCCGGCCTGCGGCACCGCCACCCTCACCTGAGCCACGGAGGTGGCTCCGGCCTCCTCCGTCGACCGGTCCTCGGACCGGTGTTCCACCTCGAAGCGAAACCTTCCTCTCCCAAGGAGACTCGCATGTCCCGTACCACCGCCCGGTTCCTCGCCGGCGGCGTCGCGGTCGTTCTCGCCGCGACCGGTTTCAGCGGCGTGGCCGCGGCCGACACCACTCCCGCTGCCGCTCCGACCGGCAGCGCCGTGGTGACCGAGAACAACGCCTTCCTGGCGAGCGCGGCCAACAACGGCGTGTTCATCGTCCCGCTGCCGAACGCCAGCGTGGCCTACGACAGCACCACCGGCCTCGCGACCACCCTCCCGGTGACCGGCGGCAGCATCAACCTGAGCGGCTTCTACGGCAACGCGACGCTCGACGGCAGCCTGCTGTTCGTCGACGTCCAGACCGGCAAGAGCGTGCTGTTCAAGCAGCTCGCCTTCAGTGCCGACCGCTGGCGCGTCACCGGCGTGCCGGTCGGCGGCACCACGCCGGTCTCGCTGCTGAAGCCGGCCGGCACCGTGCGCAACTCGCGGACGGGCACCACCCAGACCCTGAGCGCCAGCAACCTCACGCTGGACACCACCGGCGCCCAGTTCCTGGACACCCAGCTGAACACCACCTTCTTCACCGGTGGCCAGGCGGTCGGCTCCTTCTCCTTCACCTTCAACGGCTGATTCCTGCAAGCCGGTTGAACCGCAGGCCCGTGCCGGGAGGCACGGGCCTGTCCGTGTGGAGGCGTCAACTCCGCTACGGAGTTGCCGCGTTGGGCCCTCGTACACGCGGGCGACCGGATTCGGCCACCTGCGGCTGGCCGAATGGTTGTGTACCGGAATCGCCGGCCGCTCGCAGTCTGATCCCCCTGCGCCGCGCTTCTCGGCGGCGCGCAATCGCACGGAGGTGCCCGCCATGAGAGTCCGCCTGCCCGACCGGAGACATCCGGGGTGGTGGCGTCGTCGGATGTCGGCGATCGTGTTGGTGTGGTCGGTGGTGGTGGCGGTCGGCGTGGTGCCGATCGGCCTGGGCGCCGTGCCGCAGGCGGTGGCCGAGGACTCCTCGGTCACCAAGCAGGGGCCGCCGGTGTGGCTCCCGAAGACCAAGACGTACGGTCCCAACGGAAGCGTCACCGTCGCGCAGACCAAGGACCTGGTCAACCAGGTGGTCCACGTCAGCTGGTCGGGGTTCACCCCGACCGCGGACGGCAACGGCAACCCGTGGACGAACGGCGCCGTGCGACAGGGGGCGCAGCCGTACTACCAGGTGCGGGTCTACGAGTGCCGCGGCACCGACCCGAAGATCACCGACTGCTACGACAGCACGCTCTTCGACGCCGATCCGGACAAGGGGTTCCAGCAGGTCCTGCCGGTGGCCTATCCGACCGCCCCGGACTTCCCGTCCAACATGGTGGTGGCGCTCACCGGCCCGGACGGCTCGGGTTACGCCGACATCGAGACCCTGACCTCGGACCAGAGCCCGAGGCTGGGCTGCAACGACAAGAACCCGTGTTCGATCGTGGTCGAGCCCAACTACGGCGGCGACTCCATCGCGTTCTTCGACCGGACGCGCAAGGGCGTGATCGACTGCAACCAGCACAAGCTGGACACGGAGTTGGGCTTCGGTCTGGCGGGCGACGAGAAGATCCAGCTCGGGCAGAACACCTACACCAAGATGAAGACCTCGGAGCAGTGCTCCTGGGAGCGCCGCACGGTCGTGCCGCTGACCTTCGCCCCCGCGGTCAAGACCTGCCCGGCGAGCAAGGTGGCCTTCGGGGTGGCCGGCCAGGAGCCGGTGAAGCGGGCCATGGACCAGTGGCAGATGGGCCTGTGCCAGGGCACCGACCCGATGCTGCTGACCTACGGCTTCGCGAACGGTGACGCGGACGCACGCTCGGAGTTCCTGGCCGGCGCCAAGGACATGGCGCTGACGGCCCGGTCGGACTCCCAGTCACCGCCGCCACGCCCGTACGTGTACGCGCCGGTGGTGGCCACGGGCACCTCGGTGGTCTTCCTGGTGGATGACCCGGCTACCCACCGGCAGATCACCGGCATGAAACTCAACGCGCGGTTGATGGCCAAACTGCTCACCCAGTCCTACGGGGGTTCGAGCGGCGGGGACGCGGTGGTCACCTCGGTGCGGGGGAACCCCGGCTGCATCTTCGACGACCCGGAGTTCAAGAACCTCAACCCGCTGCCGGACGGCAAGCAGTGGCCGTCGAAGTGCGCCTACGCGAACTTCAGTCCCACGGTCTTCGGCGGAGTCTCGGACCTGACCTACCAGCTGACCTCGTGGATCGCCTCGGACCCGGACGCCGTGCGCTTCCTGGACGGCGAGCCCGACCCGTGGGGCATGCACGTCGACACCTACTACCTGCGCCCGGCCTTCTCCGGCTACCCGGTCGACTCCTTCACCCGGCAGGACTCCTCCGGGGTCGACGGGGCGACCACGGAGGCGCAGAAGTACGTCAAGCAGTACGAGTGGAACCCGGTGGCCACCGGGCTGGAGGCGGTGCTCCGGAAGACGCTCCAGCGCCAGCCGAGCTGCCTCAACCCCCAGCCGGAGACCGATGGCAGCCACCAGAACTGCGGCGCGCAGGCGATCGGGTTCCGGATGCTGTTCTCCGTCATGGACTCCGGACAGGCGAAGGCCTATTCGCTGCCCGAGGCCCAGCTGGTGAACCCGGCGGGTGGCGCCGTGGCGCCGGACGGCCCCGGTCTGCAGGCGGCCGTCGCCGACATGACCGTCGACCCGGCCACCGGGATGCAGTCGCTGCCCTACGGGGTGTCCGACTCGGCGTTCTCGCACGACCAGAAGGCCTACCCGCTGACCACCGTCGACTACGCGATGCTCCCGACCAAGGACGTCGCGGCCGACAAGGTGGCCGCGATGAGCCGGTTCATGCGCGCGGTGACCACCACCGGCCAGGTCTACGGCCACGAGCCGGGCCACCTGGCGCCGGGCTTCCTGGCGCTGACCGCCGCCCAGCGGACCCAGGCGGCGGACGCCATCGGCCACCTGGAGGCGCAGGACGCCAAGCTGCCCGGCAACCAGGCCGCGCCGCCGAACCCGCCGGCGTCCGGCGGTGACGGCTCGACCCCGGCCTCCGGTACGGGTGGTGGCGGCCAGGGTGCCGCCTCGGTGACCCAGGTCGGCGAGGGCGGGGCGGCCGGCGGTGCCGGCGGTGCCTCGACCGGCGGCTCCGGCACCGGGTCCGGTGGCGCCGAGGCGGCCGGGGCCGCCGCGGGTGGTGCGGCCGGCGGTGCGGCGGCCACCGCCGCGGGTGCCAAGCCCGGTGCCACGCCGAGCGCGCCCGGCAAGTCGCTGGCGGCCGCACCGGTGGCCGCCGGGACTCCGGCGGCCGACCGTTCCGGTGGGGCCAGGCTGCTGCTGCCGATCGCGCTGATCGGCGGTCTGGTGCTGCTGGTGGGCGGTCCGGCGGCGCTGGTCCTCGGCGGTACGCCGGCCGGGGAGCGGCTGCTCGCGGAGACGAAGCGGGGCTGGGCCCGGATCCGGCGCCGCCCGTGACGGGCTGAGGTAGGACAGCTCCACGTACCGACCGACCGCATGACGACTCGGCGGGGCCGCCGTTCCGGCCCCGCCGAGTCTTTTTCGTTTCCGCCGAGTGCTTTCGCGTCTCCGCCAAGTGCACCGAAATCCACGCGCGTTGATCTCCGGATCGAAACCGGCCAGCGGTCCGGACACGGTCGACCACCGTCAAATCCCTTGCGTGGAAGGCAAGTTGCGGGTCAATGGCACCGCGAACATGTCATTCACAGGCGATCATCGCCCTTCCGGAGTTCCCAACTCCGCTACGGAGTCGTCGCGTTGGGCCCTCGTACACATGGGCGACCCGATCCGGCCACCTCCGACTGGCCGAATGGATACGCACCGGATCCGTCCGTCCCCCGCCGCCGAGCACGGAGAGCAGACCCATGACATCCGCCGCCGACCCCGCGGCACCGTCCGCCGGGGCGCCGGGCCGACCCGACCACGGGCCCGACCGGGACGTCCCGCGCACCATCACCGCCCCCGCGACCCCCGGCGACCGGGTGTTCCGGGGGGCGCTGCGTCTCGCGGGGCTCTCGGTGTTCGGGATCATGGGGCTGATCGCCTTCTTCCTGATCCTGCGGGGCACCGACGCGCTCCGGTCGGTCGGCTGGTCCTTCCTGACCGAGCAGAAGTGGCAGACCGCCGCGCACAACTTCGGCATCGGCGCCGTGCTGCCGGACGGTCTGCTGATCGCCGTCATCGCGCTGGTGATCGCCGTCCCGGTCGCGCTGTTCACCGCGATCTTCATCTCCGAGTTCGCGCCGGTCCGGCTGCGCTCGTGGCTGGTCTCCCTGGTCGACCTGATGGCCGCGATCCCCAGCATCATCTACGGCCTGTGGGGGCTGTTCTTCCTCCAGCCCCGCATCATCGGCTTCGCCCGCTGGCTGACCAACCACCTCGGTGACGCGATCCCCTTCCTGAAGGTGCGCACCGGGGACATCGGCACCTCCTACACCTCCTCGACCTTCATCGCGGGCGTGGTGGTGTCGCTGATGATCATCCCGATCGTCACCTCGCTCAGCCGGGAGGTCTTCTCCCAGGCCCCGCAGGGCGAGCGGGAGGGCGCGTACGCGCTGGGTTCGACCCGCTGGGGGATGGTGCGCACGGTGGTGCTGCCGTTCGGCAAGGGCGGTGTGATCGGCGCGGTGATGCTTGGCTTCGGCCGCGCGATGGGCGAGACCATCGCGGTCGCGCTGATCATCTCGCCGAGCTTCAAGACCATCACCCACGTCCTGGAGAACGGCGCCAACTCGATCTCGGCGCTCATCGCGCTGCGCTTCGGCGAGTCGGACGCGCTCTCGCTCTCCGCCCTGATGGCGGCCGGTCTGGTGCTGTTCGCGCTGACCCTGCTGGTCAACGTGGCGGCCGGCTTCGTGATCAACCGGTCCCGCTCCGGGGCCTCCACCGCGGACTGAGGCGGCGCACCGACATGACCCATTCCGTGGAAGGGACGACCCGATGACCACGCTCGACCGCCCGCCGGTCGCCGCGCCCGCATCGACCGCCGGTGCCACCACCGGTGCCACCGCCGGCGCCACCGCCGGCGCCACCACCGCCGCGCCCGCCGGAGCCGCGTCGCCGCGCCCCGAGACCAGGGTGCGGCTCGGCGGGGTCACCCCCGAGGACGTGTTCACGGTGGTCGGCGCGGCGGTCGGCTCGCTGGCGCTGAACTGGATGCTGTACGAGCGGGTGCTGCCGTTCAGCGGCGTGTTCGGCTTCCTGGTCTGCTGGTACGTGCTCTTCCTGGCCGGCTACTTCACCCTCGGCCAGCTCCAGTGGGGCAAGCTCATGGTGCGCGACCGGCTGGTGTCGGTGCTGGCCTGGAGCTCCGGGCTGCTGGTGGTCGCGCTGATCGGCGACCAGGTCTACTACGTGGCGGATCGCGGCTGGGACGCCGCCCAGCACCTCAACTTCTTCACCGAGTCGATGGAGCGCACCGGGCCGCTCAACCCGATCACCTCCGGCGGGGCGCTCAACGCGATCGTCGGTTCGCTCGAACAGCTGGGCATGGCAACGCTGTTCGCGGTGCCGCTGGGCATCGCGGCGGCCGTCTTCATGTCCGAGGTCGGCGGTCGGATGGCCCGGCCGGTGCGGACCCTGGTCGAGGCGATGACCGCGCTGCCGTCCATCGTGGCCGGTCTGTTCATCCTCGGGATCTTCATCATCACCTTCGGCTTCGACAAGAGCGGCTTCGCGGCGTCACTGGCGCTGACCGTGATGATGATGCCGATCGTCACCCGGGCCGCCGAGGTGGTGATCCGGCTGGTGCCGGGCACGCTGCGGGAGGCCTCGTACGCACTCGGCGGCAGCCAGTGGCGGACGGTGTGGAACGTAGTGCTGCCGACCGCCCGGCCCGGACTGATGACCGCGGTGGTGCTCGGCATGGCGCGCGGCGTCGGCGAGACCTCCCCGGTGCTGCTGACCTCGGGCTTCACCTCGCAGTTCAACGCCGACCCGTTCCACGAGCACCAGGTGTCGCTGCCGCTCTACATCTGGAACTACGTCAAGCAGCCCTACCCCGACATGATCGCCCGCGCCTTCGCGGCCGGGCTGACCCTGATGGTCGTGGTGCTGATCCTGTTCGTCACCGCCCGGGTGATCGGCGGCCGCAAGCCCGGCGAGCTGACCCGCGGCCAGAAGCGCCGGATCGACCGTGAGGCCCGCCGGGCCGAGGCCGACGCCCGGGCCGCCCGGCCGTCCGGCACCGTCCAGCCGGCCGTGGCGCGGACGTCGTCGACCCCCGCGCACCCCACCGTCCCGCTCTCCGCGCACCCCACCGTCCCACTCCCCGGGAACAGCTGATGACCCAACCGACCACCCTCCGTCCCAGAGGAGTTCTCATGTCGTGGGAGGCCGCAAGCCGCCCCGTGGCCCGCGGGTTCGCCCTGCTGATGTCGCTGTTCCTGCTCGCGGCCGCCCCGATGCTGGGGCCGGGATCGCGGGCGTTCGCGGCGACCGTCGCGCTGAGCGCCGACGGTTCCAGCTGGGCCGGTCCGGCCATCGACCAGTGGCGCCAGGACGTCGGGCCGCAGGGCATCCAGATCAGCTTCAACCCGATCGGCTCGGCGGCCGGCCGCAACTCCTGGACCCTCGGGCAGGACGACTTCACCGCCACCGACGTGCCGTTCCGCACCACCCAGGACTCCGGCGTCAACTCCTCGGGCCAGCAGAGCGGCACCGGCGGCGCGGAGAAGCCCACCTACGGCTTCTCCTACATCCCGATCACCGCCGGCGGCACGACCTTCATGTACAACCTGGTGGTCGGCGGCAAGCAGGTCCGCGACCTGCGGCTGTCCCCGCAGACCATCGTGGACATCTTCACCAACAAGATCACCAACTGGAACGACCCGAAGGTCACCGCCGACTACGGCAAGCAGCTGCCCAGCCTGCCGATCACCCCGGTGGTCCGCTCGGACGGCTCCGGCGCCACCGCCCAGTTCACCCGCTGGATGGAGCACACCCACAAGGACCAGTGGGACGCCTACTGCTCCTCGGTCAACGGCACCACCTGCGGTGACTACACCGAGTTCTTCCCGCCGGCCGGCCGGATGGTCGCCCAGAACGGCTCCGACGTCGTCGCCGGTTACATCAAGGCGCCCTCCGGGCTCGGCACCATCGGCTACGACGAGTACGCCTTCGCCAAGCGCAGCAACTGGCCGGTCGTGAAGGTGCTCAACCCGGCCGGCTACTACTCGCTGCCGACCGCCTCCAACGTGGCCATCGCGCTCACCGCCGCCAAGATCCGCGGTGTGGACGACAACACCCCGTCCAGCGACCCGAACTACCTGCAGCAGAACCTCGACGGCGTCTACACCATGGACGACCCGCGCTCGTACCCGATCTCCAGCTACAGCTACGTGATCGTGCCGCGGGCCGGCGCCGCGCTGCCCCCGCCGGGCCGCTTCAACAACGACAAGGGCAGCGCGCTCAGCCGCTTCCTCGCCTACGTGCTCTGCGAGGGCCAGGGCGAGGCGGACGGCCTCGGCTACTCGCCGATCCCGCGCAACCTGGTCCGCGGCGGGCTGCTGCAGACCAAGTCGATCCCCGGCAACGCCAGTCCGGTCGACCCCGACACCCTGGCCAACTGCAACAACCCGACCTTCACGGGCACCGAGCTGACCGTCCTCAAGAACGCGCCGCAGCCGAGCCCCTGCGACAAGCAGGGCGCCCCGCTGGACTGCACCGTGCAGAACGGCCAGCCGGTGAAGACCGGTTCGGGCGGGTCCGGTGGTTCGGGCGGTTCCGGCGGGTCCGGTGGCTCGGGTGGCGGCAGCGGTGGTGGTGGCGCCGGCGGTTCGGGCGGCGGCGGCACGGGCGGCAACGGCTCCGGCGGGTCGGGCGGCAACGGCGACGCCGGCGGTACCGGTGGCGCCGCGGCGGCCGGCGACCCCAACGCGCCCGGTGGCGCCGCGGCCGGCGACCCCAACGGCGGGGACGGCTCCGCCGACACCGTCGACCCGCAGACCGGCCAGGTGGTCGCGCGCGGCCGCGGCGGCTCCACCGACGTCGCCGCCAACGTGGTCGACGTGAGCGGCAAGCCGGAGGACTGGATGCTGACCTCCCTCACCGCCCTGGAACTGCTCGCCGTGGTGCTCGTCCCGCCGCTGCTCGGCCGCCGGCTGCTGCGCCGGCGCAAGGGCTCGGGCGGTGCCTCGTGACGGCTCCCGTCCTGGAGAAGTCGCTCGCCCAGGCCCCGGCCCAGCCGCAGGCCCCGGCCCGGGCGGAGTCGCCCGCGGCCGCCGGGCCGAAGGCCGCCCCGGCGGTCAGCCCGGCCCGGCGCCGCTTCCTCCAGGGCGCCTGGGCGGTCAGCCTGGCGGCCGCGCTGGTGCTCGGCTTCGTCGGCTTCCTGTTCACGCTCTCGGACATCCAGGAGCGGCACTACCAGTCGACGGCGTACAAGACCTTCCAGGACCAGCTCGCCCGGGCGGTCGCCCCGACCGGCTCGGCCGCCGACGGCGACCCGGTGGCGCTGGTGGACATCCCGGCGATCGGGCTGCACCAGACCGTGGTGGTCGAGGGCACCACCGGCCGGGACCTGATGCGCGGCCCCGGCCACCGCCGGGACACCGCGCTGCCCGGCCAGAGCGGGGTGGCCGTGCTGTTCGGCCGGGGCGCCACCTTCGGCGCGCCGTTCGCCGAGCTGTCCAAGCTGCGGGTCGGCGACCGGATCGAGACCACCACCGGTCAGGGCAAGGCCACCTACGTGGTCAACGTGTACGGCGACGGCGACCACCCGATCACCGACCCGGCCCGCAACCGGCTGGTCCTGGTCACCGGCGACTCCGACTGGATCCCCGGCTCCACCGTGATGATCGGCGCCCGACTGGAGGGCGACCCGCAGCAGAACCCCGGCGGCCGCCCGGCCACCGTCCCGTACGACAAGGCGCTGGCCGCGGACAAGGGCGCGCTGGCCACGCTGCAGCTGTGGTCGCTCGGCCTGCTGGGCGCGGTGGCCGGGGCCCTGCTGCTGGCCCGGTACTGGCGGCGCTCGACCGCCTACCTGAGCTCCGCGCCGGTGGTCGGCGCGCTGCTCTGGGCGGTCTACGAGAACGCCGCCGCCCTGCTGCCCAACCTCTACTGACGCGCGCCCGGAGGACCGTACCGATGACCGACACCACCCAGCAGCCGCACTCCGCGGCGGTCGACCCGGCCGCCGACACCCTCACCCTCCCGCCGGTCCCCCCGGCGGCCGACCCCCGGGACGGGGTGCTGCCCGGGCTGGAGACCCGGGACGTCTCCGCCTGGTTCGGCAGCCGCAAGGTGCTGGAGCGGGTCTCGCTGGCGATGCCGGCCGGGGAGGTCACCGCGCTGATCGGCCCGTCCGGCTGCGGCAAGTCCACCTACCTGCGGATCCTCAACCGGATGCACGAGATGGTGCGCGGCGCCGCGCTGGCCGGCGAGGTGCTGCTGGACGGGGACGACGTCTACCGGCCCGGCCGGCGCCCCGCCGAGGTGCGGCGCCGGATCGGCATGGTGTTCCAGCGGCCCAACCCGTTCCCGGCGATGTCCATCCAGGACAACGTCTCCAGCGGGCTCAAGCTGGCCGGGATCAAGGTCTCCAAGGACGAGCGCCGGGACCTGGTGGAGACCAGCCTGCGCCGGGCCGGACTCTGGGACGAGGTGTCCACCCGGCTGCACACCCCGGGCGGCGCACTCTCCGGCGGGCAGCAGCAACGCCTGTGCATCGCACGGTCGTTGGCCGTCTCGCCGGACATCCTGCTGATGGACGAGCCGTGCTCCGCGCTCGACCCGACCTCCACCCGCCGGGTCGAGGAGACCATCGCCGAACTGCGCGGGCGGCTCACCATCGTGATCGTCACCCACAACATGCAGCAGGCCCAGCGCGTCTCGCAGACCTGCGCGTTCTTCCTGGCCACCCACGACACCCCGGGCCGGATCGTCGAGGCCGGGCCGACCGAGCAGGTCTTCGGCAGCCCGCGCGACCAGCGGACCTCCGACTACGTCAACGGCCGCTTCGGCTAAGCGCAGTCGGAGTTCCGGAGCAGCCGGACTCCTGGACCGGCCGGAGGCCTAGAGCAGCCGGAGCAGGTCCTCCAGCACCGTCGCGACGCCGTCGTCCTCGTTGCTCACCGTGTGCAGCGGCACCGCCGCCAGCACCTCGGGGTGCGCGTTGGCGACGGCGTACGCGGTTCCGGCCCAGGCCAGCATCTCCAGGTCGTTCGGCATGTCGCCGAAGGCCACCACCTCGGACCGGTCGATCCCGTGCTCGGCGCACCAACGGGCCAGCGTGCTGGCCTTGGTGACGCCGGGCGCGCTGATCTCCAGCAGCGAGATCGGCGAGGAGCGGGTGATCTCGGCCAGGTGCCCGGCGGCGGTCCGGGCCTCGGCGAGGAAGGCGTCCGGGCCCAGCTCCGGGTGCTTGGCCAGCAGCTTGAACAGGCCCCGCACCGGGCCGTCGGGCCCGAGCAGCTCCTCCGCCGGGCCGATCGCGCGGACCTCGTCGTCGCCCCACATCGGCACCGCGTACTCGGGCTCGCGGGCCCAGCCGTCCGCGTACTCGAAGGCGAACGCGCTGCCGGGCAGCTTGGCCCGCAGCGTCTCGACCACGGCCAGCGCGGTCTCCGTCGCCATCGGGAAGTACTCGATCAGCTCGCCGCCGCGGTGCACGTCCACGATCGCGCCGCCGTTGGAGCAGATCGCCACCCCGTGACCGCCGATGTGCGGGCTCAACTGCTGCATCCAGCGCGGCGGCCGCCCGGTCACGAACACCACCCGCACCCCGGCCGCCTCGGCCGCCGCCAGGGCCGCGGCGGTGCGATCGCTGACGGTGCCGCCGGAGCACAGCAGGGTGCCGTCCAGGTCGGTGGCGATGAGACGGGGAGCGGTGCGGGGTTCGGTCACCGGTCCATCTTCGCCCATCGCGCCCGCCCGGTCACCGCCGCGGGCGGCGATGACCGTAGGGACGGGTTCCGGCCCTTCGTCCGCCGTTTCCGGCCGATTCGCCCCGCTCCGGGGTGTCGGTGCGGCCCGGCGGGCAGGACTCCGGTCGGCCACCCCGTCGGCAGGAAGAGCCATGCCCACTCGCCAACTCCGTGACGAGCCGCACCCGACCCTCCCTCCTCCGGACCCCGCCCAGGACGTCCAGGACGCCCGGGACGCCCCGGGCCCGCGGACCGCCTCCCGCGAGCCGGTCCTGCTCGGCGAGGTCCTCTTCCACACCCTCGCCGAGCTCGCCCGCCGCACCCCGGACCCGGCCCCGAGCCTCCCGGCCCAGCGCACCCGCCCGCACCCCTGACCCCCGACCGACGCCCGACCGACGCCGACCGTGCTCAGCCGAGCTGCGCCAGGCCCTCGGTCGCGATCCGCTCGAACACCGCGAGGTCGTTGGCGTAGATCGAGTCCGGCACCGGCCAGTGGATCACCAGCTCGGTGATCCCCAGCTCCCGGTACGTCCCGGCCCAGTCCACGAAGGCGTCCAGCGACTGCAGCGGCTTCTCCGCGGTCGAGCCCTGGAGCAGCATCTTCTCCAGCGTCGCCACGTCCCGGCCCTTGGTCTCGCAGGCGGCGGTCAGCTTCGCGATCTGCGCGGCGATCACCCCGGGCGCCTGCTCCACCGGCACCTCCGCCGGCCCCTTCGGGTCGCCGTAGGTCACCCAGCCCTGCCCGTACTCGGCCGCCAGCCGCATCCCGCGCGGACCGGCCGCGGCGACGTAGAACGGCACCCGGGGCGTCTGCACGCACCCGGGGATGTTCCGGGCCTCGACCGCCGAGTAGTACGCCCCCTCGCGCGTCGTCGCGTCATTCCTCAACAGCTCGTCCAGCAGCGGCAGGAACTCCCCGAAGCGGTCCGCCCGCTCCTTCGGCGACCACGCCTGCTGCCCCATCGCCGTCGCGTCGTAGCCCGTCCCGCCGGCCCCGATCCCCAGCGTGATCCGCCCGCCGGACACGTCGTCCAGGCTGATCAGCTCCTTCGCCAGCGTCACCGGGTGCCGGAAGTTCGGCGAGGTGACCAGCGTGCCCAGCCGCAGCCGCTCGGTCGCGCAGGCCGCCGCCGTCAGGGTCGGCACCGACCCGAACCACGGCTCCTCGCGGAACGACCGCCAGCTCAGGTGGTCGTAGGTGTACGCGGCGTGGAAGCCGAGGTCCTCGGCCCGCCGCCAGATCTTCTGTCCCTCGCTCCACCGGTGGATGGGGAGGATCACGGTGCTCAGTCGCATGCCGTCGACCCTAGCCGGAGGCACCGGTCGTGCGTCGGGCATGCGCCTCAGACAGCCGTGTGAGCACGAGTGCGAGGCGGCCCTGACGCGCGCGGCACCTGCAGTCGCTACGTCCGCTCCGCCGCTGACGAGCCCCTGTCCGAGTGGAGGACCACGCCGTCGGCCCGGCCGCCGCGGGCCGCGACCGAGGCTTCGAGCGCGTCGGCCATGAGTCGGGTGCGCGTGTGGTCGACGACGGCTCGGCATCGACGGCTCTCACCCGATTCCGCGGGGTCTCGTGGTTGACCCGGATCTCCTTCGTGACGGCCGTGAACGTGCGCTGGCCCGGCGAGGCCCGGCCCTGCGCATCGGTGCAAGAAGACCGGCGTGTCCTCAGCCGACCCGTAGTCTTGCCCCCGGCCCGGCCCGGCCCGGTCGACGGAGTCAGGCTCTTCCCACACGCGCGGGAGGGTGCCGGAGACCTCGCCTATGTGCTTCTCAGTGCCTTCAGCGGGTCGGTGCGGGCGGCGCGGACGGCGGGGTAGAGGCCGGCCAGGAGGCCGACGACGGTGCCGATGAGCGGGGCGGGCAGGGTGGTTGCGGGTTGGAGGACGGCGGTCCAGTCGCGGGCGGCGGCGACGGAGACCACGGTGACCACGCCGAGGCCGGTGCCGATCAGGCCGCCGAGGGTGCCCAGGGCCGTCGACTCCGTGAGGAACTGGGCCGCGATGTGGCCGGTGCGGGCGCCCAGGGAGCGGCGCAGGCCGATCTCCTGGGTCCGTTCCAGGACGGCGACCAGGGTGGTGTTGGCGATGCCGACAGCGCCGACCAGCAGGCAGATCCCGGCCAGTGCCAGGAAGAGTCCGGTCAGGTCGGAGGTCACGGTGTCCTGGAGGCTGTGCGGGTCCGGCGGGGGGATGACGGTGAACGCACCGGGGGCGTCCGGGCGTAGGGCGAGCGGGAGTTGGGCCGCCACCACGGGGGCGGCGCCGATCCGGGTGGCGACCAGCGCCTGGGCGCCGCGGTCCGGTTGCGGGGCGGGGTTGCCGTACCGCTCCAGCGCTGTGCTCGCCGGGATGAGCAGGCTCAGCAGGGCGCCAGGCTGGCGTTGGACGTCCGCGTAGATCCCGACCACGGTGTACGGGAGCCGATCGATGAAGACGGCGGGCTGGGCGTCCAGGCGGCTGACCCCGAGGCGTTTGGCGGTGGCCTCGCTGAGCAGGACCACCGGCTGCGCGGTCTTCTGGACGAAGTCGTCCAGGGTGACCCCGGCGGTCAGGGTCGGTTCCATCGCGGCGACCGCGCCCGGGGTGGCGGCCAGGACGGACAGGCCGGTGCCCTCGTCGGGGCCGTCCGGGCGGCGGGCGAGGGTGGGGGCGCCGGGTACGGGCCACCAGACGCCGCCGGCTCGGACGCCGTCGATCGCGGCGATCCGGTGGTCGGCGTCGGCGGGGAAGTCGCTGGGCGGGTTGGTGCCGGGGGCGACGCCGTCGGTGCGCGGCTGGTCGGTCACGGTGACGGTGGTGGCCTTGGTGAGACTGAACCGCTCGCCGATCTGGCCGGTGGCGGTCGCGGTGAGGCCGAGGACGGCGACGAAGGCGCCGATGCCGAGCACCGTGCCGAGCATGGTGAGCACCGAGCGGCCCGGGCGCTGGAGGATGCCGGACAGGGCCTCGGAGAGCAGGTCGTGCGTGCTCAGGTGGGAGGGTGGTTCGGGGAGCACGGCTCCGCCGCGTCGTCGGATGCGGATCACCGGACGGGTGCTCCCGCCTCGCTGAGCACGCCGTCGTGGATGCTCACCCGGCGCTGGCCTCGGGCGGCCACGGTCGGGTCGTGGGTGATGACGACCAGGGTGTAGCCCTGCTCGTGCAGTGCGTCGAACTGGACGAGCACCGCCCCGGCGTTGGCCGAGTCCAGGTTGCCGGTCGGCTCGTCGCAGAGCAGCAGGCTGGGCCGGTTCACCAGGGCGCGCGCGATCGCCACCCGCTGGCGTTCGCCGCCGGACATGGTGCCGGGTAGGGCGTCCGTTCGATGGCCGAGGCCGACCAGGCGCAGCGCGTCCACGGCGGCGGCGCTGCGGGCTCGGCGCGGGGTGCGGTTGTAGACCTGGGCGAGGGCGACGTTCTCCTCGGCGGTGCGGTGCGGGAGCAGGTGGAAAGACTGGAAGACGAAGCCGATCCGGTGCCCGCGCA
The DNA here is from genome assembly GCF_044749365.1 of Kitasatospora sp. NPDC089509. Lineage (NCBI taxonomy): Bacteria > Bacillati > Actinomycetota > Actinomycetes > Kitasatosporales > Streptomycetaceae > Kitasatospora > Kitasatospora sp. NPDC089509. The sequence continues at coordinate 74,442 of NZ_JBIVHS010000020.1, forward strand.
GCGTGGAGCGGTCCTTGTCGCGCAGGCCTCCGGTGTCGATGCCGTCCAGTTCGTAGCGGCCGATAGTGGGGGTGTCGAGCAGGCCGAGCAGGTGCAGCAGGGTGGACTTGCCGGAGCCGGAGGGGCCGGTGACGGCCAGGTACTCGCCGCGGTGGACGGTCAGGTCGGTGGGGCGCAGGGCGACCACGGGTGGGCGGCCGGGGTGGGTGCGGCCGACGCCGTGCAGGGCGATGACGGGCTTGTCGCCGGGCCGGGTGGTGGGTTCGGTCATTTGCCGACCACCACGTGGTCGCCGGCTTTGAGGTTTGCGCCCTCGGCGGGGGTGACGGCCACGAGGCCGTCCGCGGTGACGCCGGTGGTGACCGGGACGGTGGTGCGGTTTCCGGCCGCGTCCACCGTGGTGACGGAGGTGCGGCCGGCCGCGTTGGTGGAGACCGCGGCGATCGGGACGGCGGTGACGGGGGCGCCCACTTTGGCCTTGAGGACGGTGAGCCGGACGTTCTTGCCGCTCATCGCGGCGGGCAGCGGGGTGTTGGTGGTGATCGTCACCGGGACGTAACTCGGTGCGCCGGGTTGGCCGTTGGGCTGGCCGGGCTGGCTGTTGGGGGCTGTGCCGCCGTCGGGGCCGCTCTTGCCGGTGCCCGCCGCGCCGCCGAGGGGGATGACCCTGCCGGCCGGTGGGGTGCTGGTCGGGGTGCCGACCTCGGCGACGGTGCCGGGGACGGTGGTGTTGGTGTCCTCGGCGAGCAGTTCGACGGCCATGCCCGGTTGCACACCCGCCGCCTGGGCCGGGGTGAGCTGCCCGGTCGCGGCCAGGCCGCCGCTGGTGAGCGAGAGGAGGGTGCCGGCGACCGGCGAGCCGACCGCGCCGTTGACGGCGGTGACGGTGGCGGGGAGGGTGGGCAGGAACAGCACGTGGGCGGCCGGGACCATCGGGCCGTTGGCGGCCCTGGCCCTGGCGAGGGCAGCCTGGTCGGTGGCCAACTGCTTTTTCGCGTCGGCGAGTTGCTGGTCGAGGTCGCCGGACGGGAGTGGCTGCTGGGCCTGCGGCGCAGTGGTCGCCGTCGGCGGCTGGGTGGTGCCCGCCTTCTTCCTCTCCGTGAGGCCGTCCACCGTCTGCCTGTCTGTGTCCACTGCCTTCTGGGCGGTGTCCACGGCCTGCTGGGTGGTGGCGCCGGTGGTCGGCACCGGGTAGCCGAGCCCGCGGTAGAAGGCCGACACCGCGGCGGCCGTACCCGGTCCGTACGTCCCCTTGTCGTCCCCGCCGATGCCGTGCCCCAGTCCGGCCAGAGCGTCCTGGAGTTCGGCCACGTCGGGGCCGGTGCTGCCCGGCTTCAGGTCACGGAACGCGGGCACCGCCCCGGGCAGGGCGAACAGCGGCTGCCCGGACACCTCGGCGAGCAGCTTGCCGGCCGCGACCGGGTCCCCCTGCTTCACGGCCAGCTTGGAGACGAACAGGGCGGTCACCTCGGACGAAGCGGCGACCGGGGCGACGTTGTACTGCGCGGGCGGGTACACCACCGCGCGGGCCGTGATCGAGGGCGTCAGCACCTGGCTGACCACCGGCACGGTGAGCAGGCTGTTCGGCGGCGGCGCGGTCTGCGCGGCCCGCTCCGCCGGGGACTTCACCAGCGTTGCCGCCCCCACCCCGCCCACGGCGACCAGCGCGGCGACCAGTGCCACTCCCAGCAGCACCCGCCTGCGCCGCGCGGCCCGTGACCGGGCGGGCGGGGGCGACGGAAGAGGCTGGGCTATGTCGTCGTCAGTGCTCATCGTCGTCGTGGTCAACGGTGCCTCCTCCATGGTGGTGCCCCTCGGGAAGAGCATGACCTACCGGATGTCGTCGAGACGTACTGGGGTGGAGACAATCGGCCTACAACGAACCGGAGTTGGCATCGCGACAATCACGAGGGCCACCCTTGGTCCACCGTCAGCACTCCGACAGTACCTCGCTCCGTGTCACCAGCCAGCGGCCGTCCCTGGGCGCGAAGGTGTAACTCGCCAGCTGCTTCGGACGATCCGTCAACTGGCCGGGCTGAACCCTTCCGCTTCGCGCCTGGTACTGGATCCACTGGCTGACGTCGATGCAATCCACCAGGGTTGCCAGCTTCCCGTCCACCGTGATGCTGCGGATCCGGTGATCGACGGACCCTTTGGCAACAAGCCCGGCGCCGGTCAGGGCGCTCAGGTTCGCATGCAGGATCTCCAGTTGTTCACCCGCTGCGTGGTCGGCCAGTGCCGAGCCGTCACCGGACTCATTGGCCACCAGCATCGCCTTCCAGTAGTCACTGTAGTCCTGCTGGACACGCAGTCTTTCGCCCGTGAACGCCTCACCGCTCCCGACGGTCGACCGGTTCGCGGCGAGCGTCCCGACGAATCCGACGACGGCGAGGACGGCCAGGACGAGCAGCAGGAGCCGGCCACGGTGACGGCCGGCTGCCACAGTCTTCATGACTGGCCCAGCAGCTTCTTGGCCGCGGCGATCCGCTGCTGGGAGATCTCCCTGTCCGCTTGGAGGGCCTGCTCGTTCCTGCCGATGTACACCTGCTGGTAGGCGTTCAGTACGGCATTCCAGGTGGCCAGCAGCTTCACCTGCTCCTTGCAGTTCATGTCGGCGACCGCCGTGTCCCGCTCCCCTTGCGACACCTGCTCCGGCCAGGCCGCCGAACTCGCCTGCACCGGATTCGCATAGTCGTAACCCCGCTTGGTCATGCAGTTCTGCCAGTCCGCGAGCGAGGCACGGACCCGGCTGTCGACGGCGGCGTGGTCGTACGCCTTCCCACGCAGGGTGCCGACCAAGTCCGAGGCGGTGTTCTTGACTCCCTCCGCCTGGAGCTGCCGTTCGAACTCTCCCCTGCAGCCCCGGTCGGCCTTCGGATCGGCCGCACCGGCCTTGGTCCCACGATCCCCCATCAGGGCCTTCTGGTATTCGGGGCCCTCCCCGGCCGGATCCCCCGTACCGGAGGTGCCGCCTGTCGGCCTGGGCGGCCGGTGGTACCCGGTCTGCTGCGCGGCGGAGACGGAGACCAGGCCCAGGAGCGAGGTGTCGATGGGATTCGGTGGGGGAGGTGTCGACTCCGGCCCGGGGTCGTAGTCGAACCCCTTGGCGGTCATGCAGGTCCGGGTGGCCTGGCCCATGGCCCGGAAGATCAGCGCGGACTCCTCTGCCCCTACCGAGTAGCCGTCCAGCGGATGGGCCACCGGCGAGCCGTCCGCCGGGTCCGCGCCGATCTGCGCGATGGCGGGCTCGCCCACGATGTCGGATTCACCGCCTGCCTTCGTGTCCTTGCTGCAGCCTGCGGCGAGCACCGCTAAAGCCACTGCAGAGATGATGACTTGAGCCCTGCTCATCCGCATTCCGCACGCCACCTTCATGTTTGACGCCGCCTGTCGACGCAAGTCTCGCACCGTCGTGGCCCCGCCGGAGAGGGCGGGGCCACGACAGATCTCCTCCGACTACCTGCAGGGGGGAACCACGCCGTTCCACCAGAGGTAGTTCTGGGCGCTGAAGGCGTCGCCGAAGTAGCTGCCGTCGGCCAGGTAGTGGTCCAGGTGGTTCCACTTGGGGTCGCCGTTGATGGTCTGCCCGAAGCCCCAGCACAACATGTTCGCCTTCTGGTCCGCGTAACCGCGGCCCTTCAGGGTGCAGCTCAGCGTCGAGCAGCTCCGAAGGCCCACTCCACCGTCTCGGGTGTCGTAGCCGCCCCAGGCATCCGCTTGGGCCGTCCCGTTTCCGATACCGACTGCCGCGAGGCTCAACATCGCTGTTGCTACAGCGGTTGCCATCCTTCGCATGATCACTCCCCAGCTCTCGCCTTGGCCCCTGCCCATTGGTAGGGGCCCTCAAGGGCAAACACGTGCGGGCGAGCCCGCCGAATAGCATGCATGTTCGCTTGCGGTGAGAATGGCGCGACGTCGCGATCGAGGACAACGAGATTTTGCGCTGGGCGATGCCAACAAGCCGCCACCGAAGGGCGATCCGGCGACCGTTCGACGGCAGATCGAATCCGGATGAAGTTGCTTACGGGTCGCATCGAGTGCAGACGATCGGAATCCGTACCAAACCGATCAATCGCGCTGCTCGATGCCCTGCGCGAGCGTCGGCGATCAGCTCGTGGCCCAATAGAACCTCCCCTCCTAGTGCTTCACGGGCCATGGAAGTTCGGCGCCGAATGGCTCATTACCGATGTGTCGGTGCTTCGAGGTGACGGTGATGGGAGATCGAGCGAGACCACGGTCCTGGCGGGAAGTTCCGGACCTGACGGCCGGGCGTTTCGGTGGAAGCGGGACGTCCGGTAGCAACAGTGAAGGAGTAGAGACCGCATACGAGCTGTGTCATTGCCATCCCTTGGAGCCGGCTTCACGTTCGGATGACCGAAATATGACGCTTTAATGCGTGGTCGATACTTGGGTTTTATGGGATCTAAGTCGGAACGCGTCCCCAATGTCCGGTTCCCGCCGTCGCCTTCGGATCCGAGCCCGCCGCCGTGGGGCTCAGGAAGGGCTCAGGCTCTTCCCGTCGGCCCGGGCGGCGGGCCGGACGCCGAAGGGCAGGCCCGGTGGGCGGCGGGGTGCGGGGGCTCGGAGCAGCCGGTAGTTGACCGCGCAGCCCAGCACGATGCCCGACCAGGCGAGGACCGCGTTGTCCGTCAGCAGGCCCGCGAGGAAGACCGGCAGGGCGATGCCGAACTCCTGGAGCAGCCGCAGGCGCAGCACCACCCCGAAGCGGTCGGCGGCCTTGTGCCGGCCTTCGGCGGTGGCGGCGAGGAGGCGGAGGGGGAGGGCGGCGGCCTGGGCGACCATCAGCCAGGTGAACCAGGTCGCGGCCGTGCCGTGCAGGCCGTAGAAGCCGGGCAGCACCGTCCAGGCCGCGCCCGCGACGAGGGCGCCGACGGTCGCGGACACGGCCAGCACGCCGCCGCGCAGGTTCCGCCAGTCCCGGGTGGAGGGGGTCGCGTCCGTGCAGACCATGCCGGTCGCGTTGACCATGGCCGTGATCGGGATGTGCAGGGTCGCGGTGAGGACGGCCCCGGCGGAGAACGCGGCGAGCCGGTCGTCCCACGAGGCCCTGAGGGTCAGTGCGAGGACCAGCAGCAGGTCGAAGCCGATCACCGAGAGCATGTGCCCCCACTCGGTGAGCATGGTGCGCGCCACCTGGCGCAGCCAGCGGGCGCTGTCGCGGAGCCGGAGGGCGCGGGACAGGTGGTCGCGCAACAGCCAGACGGTGACGGCGCATTCGAGGGCGGCGATGGCGGAGGTCGCGGCGTAGGCGCCGGCGAAGCCCAGTCCGGCCCCGTGCACGAGGAACCAGTCGAGTGCGGCGTTGGCGACGACGGCCACGCCGTACAGGGTGAGCAGCGGGCGCGAGCGCCGGAGCGCGAAGAGGGCCATGGCGCCGACGAACTGGGCGAGGCGGACCGGGGCGGCCGCCAGCAGCCAGAACAGGGCCGACCGGGTGTCGTCGCGGATGCCCGGTGCGGCGGGCAGGGTGTCCACCAGGTACGGCAGCACGGCCAGGCCGATCGCCGCGACCAGCAGTCCGGCGGCCGCGGCACCGACCAGCCCGCCCTGCACCGCCCGTCGGCGGGCGTGCGCGGACCGGGCCCCGGCCACGGACAGTCCGACGACGGGGCCCATCGCCATGGCGGTGATCGAGTCGAGCAGGAGCAGCCGCTGCGGCAGGGCGGCGGCGGCCACGGCCTGTTCGCCCAGGGTGCTGATCACCCACAGGTCGGTCTGGGCGATGGCCTGGCCCATGACGGACGCGACCATCATCGGGCCCATCAGGGCGAGGACGCGTCGGCCCAGTGCCGGGGTGGGGGCGGTCGCGCCGGTCACAGCGGGCTCCAGGTGAGGACGGCGAAGTCGCCGGAACGGGACAGCGACCACCGGATGCCCGGTGCCGGGTCCAGCCCCGGCACCTCGGCGAGCTTCACCCGGCCGCGCTCCAGGGGGATGCGCCCCTTGAGCGCCACGACGACCTTGGGGGCGGTGGTCCCGGTGGTGAGGGCCAGGCCGCGGTGCCGGTGCTCCGGCGAGGCGAACCAGCGGGCGGCCGAGGCCGCGAGCAGTTCGACGTGGTCCTGCGGTCGCAGGGCGATGCCCCGGCCGTCCAGGAATTCGAGGAAGTGCAGGTGCATGCGCCAGTCCAGCCGCCGGCCCGCGGCCACCGCCCAGTCGAGGAAGGCCTCGTAGAGGTCGGTGGTGTCCGGCAGGCGTTCGGCCAGCCGCGGGATGCGGTCGAAGAGCTGGTGCCAGCGGATGCGGAGCGATTCCTGGGCGATCAGCCGGTCACGGGAGCCCGGGACGAGGGAGTCACGCGCGGTGGGGCTGATGCAGGCGTCGAGCCGCGACGACTGCGGCGCGGGTGCGGTCAAGGTCCGTTCTCCATTCGTCCAGGTCGTGGTTGGCGTCGCGTTCGACGACGAGCGTGGCGTCCGGTGCGGCGCGGCCGGCGAACGTCGCGACCAGCGCGAGGGTGTCGTCGCTGACGGGGGAGTCGTGGCTGTCGATGACGAGCGAGTCGGAGGTCGGGGAGGGGCTGTAGCCGGCCAGGTGGAACCGTCGGCCCACGCCCGGCACGTCGGCCCACGCGGCGGCGGGCTGCCCGGTGTTGAGCTGGGCGACCACCGCGTTGGACACGTCCATGAGGACCTCGCAGCCGGTGGCCTCGACGAGTTCGGCGTAGGCGCGGGCCTGGGGGATGTCGGAGGGCGCCTGCGAGGGGAAGTTCTCCACGGCGAGGACGGTGCCGAGCTCCTCCTGCCAGGCGCGCACGGAGTCGATCACCGGCTGCCAGGCGTGGTAGTCCACCTCCATGGCGAGGGACAGCGGCTGGCCGTTGTGGGAGAAGTGGGCGATGTGGTCGCTGACGTAGAGCAGGCCGCAGTTCGCCCGCCACCGGTTCACCAGGTCCAGGTAGTGGTCGAGGCGCGCCCGGTCCGGGTCGAGGAACCGGGAGAGCATGATGTGGCAGCCGACCGGGAGGTCGCCGACCGTGCGGCGGAACTCCTTCGGGTCGAGGTGGGCGAAGCCGTCGATCAGGACCTCGACGAAGTCGACGTGACCGGAGTCGCGCAGCCCGCAGGCCATCTCCAGGGTGTCCGGCGAGGTCACATTGACACCGATCAGCATCAGCGCAGCGCCTCCTTGGCGTAGGCCAGCAGGTCCTGGGGGGCGCTGACCGCGCCGGGGCGTTCGGCCGGCGGGATCTCGTCGAGGTTGAGGACGATGCGCTTGCCGCGGCCGCGGACGTCGTCCACCCACCGGTCGAACAGGTCGACGTAGGACAGGCCGCGCTGTTCGGAGGCCTCCGCGAGGCCCGGGATCCAGCCCTTGCACAGCTGGCGGAGGTAGGCGCGGCAGTAGGGGACGCCGTAGTCGTGCGGCTCCTTCTCCCCGGCTCCCGCGGCTCCCGCCGACCGGTGCCGCTCCAGGGCCGATGCCGCCCGGGCGAAGTCGGCGTAGTACTGGTCCGGCCGGTCCGTCCAGGTGAGGTCCGCGTGTTCGACGATCACGGTGACGGGCTGGGTGTCCGTGAGCAGCCGTTGGTCCAGCACGGTGTCCAGCAGCGACCACACGCCTTCGTGGACCGCCACGGAGTGGCCGTCGTGGAGGGTGCCGTCCCGTCCCGTGCGGATGCCCGACAGGTGCAGTTCGACCACCTGGGACCACGGGATCGCGCCGAGCAGGACCTCCACGGGGACACCGCAGTTGACGGCGTCGATGTAGAGGTGGGCCAGGTCGACGATGAGGCCGGTGCCGGTGTTCTCGCAGATGCGGGTCACCGCCTGCCAGGCGTCCAGGATGCCCCGGGCGGAGGCGGAGTAGCAGTTGGCGTTCTCCACCCAGACGGGCAGGCCCGAGGTCCGGTGGAGGTCGGTGAGGAAGCGGACGGCGCGGTCCTCCTCCTCCTTGGTGCCGGTGAAGTACGAGTGGAGTCCGAACGAACCGCCGCCCAGGGCCCGGTCGCCGGTGACGTGGACCCCGATGGAGGTCGGCTTGTTGCGGCGGGTGGCCGACTGGTCCATCACGTAGTCGATGTAGCGGGCCTGCTCCCGCGGGCCCTCGCAGATCGCGGTGCGCCCCAGGTGCAGGGAGAACTCGGGGACCTCCGGCACCCCGTCGAGGCCCTCCCACTTCCGCCACTCGTTGAACCCGAATTCCAGGAAGGGGTTCTCGCCGACGATGGCGAGCCGCCGGGACGGGTCCGGGTCGAGGAATCCCGGGGTGAACGACCCGCCCACGCGGAGCAGGTCGTCGCGGACCGGCAGAACTGTCGCTTGCATTTCTTTCTCTCCACCTGCTTCCGGGGACGGCGGGGGCGCGCCCCGTTTCCGGGGCGCGCCCACCCGATGACTCAGCCCTTGTTGTAG
>NZ_JBIVHS010000020.1:82915-183093 GCF_044749365.1 Kitasatospora sp. NPDC089509
GCTGCCGCAGGTCAGGGCCTCGGCCATGACCTCGATGTCCTGGATGTCGATCATTGTGTTCACCTCCTGGTTGGGGTGTGGTGGGTCGGCTGTGTTGGTCGGCAGGTGTCAACCTGCGCGGTTTCAGCCCTTGTTGTAGCTGCCGCAGGTCAGGGCCTCGGCCATGACCTCGATGTCCTGGATGTCGATCATTGTGTTCACCTCCTGGTTGGGGTGTGGTGGGTCGGCTGTGTTCGTCGGCAGGTGTCAACCCGCGTGATTTCAGCCCTTGTTGTAGCTGCCGCAGGTGAGAGCCTCGGCCATGACCTCGATGTCCTGGATGTCGATCATTCTTTTCACCTCCTTTTTCGGTCGCGGTGCGGGAGCGGGGGATGGCTTTTTCGGGATTCCCCGGGTATTCCCGGGTTCCGCCGATTTCGGCCGGTTCCCCCTGGCGATGCCTCTACTGTTCCGCTTTCCGTGGAGCACTGGAAGGGCTTTGCGGTGGACGGATTCTGCAGTGGCCTATCCCGTCCACCGCGACCTGGGGAAAACGGGCCGCGGAACGACGAAAGCCGCGTCCCGGGGGACGCGGCTTTCGGGGGAGTGGGGTCGGACGGGGCTCAGGTGCGGGTGGCGGGGAGCCAGCCGTTCTGGACGGCGTGGGCGCCGGCCTGGAAGCGGCTGCGGGCCTCCAGGGCCTCCAGGAGTTCGGCGGCGATGCGTCGGGCGGTGCGCGGGGAGACGCCGAGACGTTTGGCGATGGCCTCGTCGGTGAGTCCCTGGAGGAGCAGGTGGAGGGACTCCTGGTGCTGGCGGGTCAGTCCGTCCATGTTGCGTTCCACGGCGGTGCCCAGTCGGTTGGCGCTCTGCCAGACGCTCTCGAAGAGGGCGCACAGGGCCGCGATCGGCCCCTCGTAGGCGATGACGACCGCGCCGGTCTGGGCGTCGTTGGTGTCGAGCGGGAGGACGGCCTCGCGGCGGTCCGAGATGATCATCCGCACCGGCAGGGTGGGCGCGGTGCGCACCTGTCCGCCGTGGCGGTGCAGCCAGTCCATGTGGTCGAGGGTGGGCTGGTGGTTGCGGACGCTGTCGAGGTAGACGGTGCGCATGGTGATGCCCCGGTCCAGGAGCGCGGCGTTGGGGCCGCGGCTGGCTTCGAGGTCCTCGATGCTGTGGCCCCCGCCGGGCGCGAAGGTCATGATCTCGTGGCGGGTGTTGGCGGCCAGCCGGGCCAGCCGGTCGCGGATCTCCTCCGGCCCGTGCAGGCTCTCGGCCCCGGCGGTGGCGCTCCGCGGGCGCATCGAGGAGCACTCGGCGATGAGTTGCGCGGCGGCGGCCCGGGAGGCCTCCACCTTCTGCTGGTGGGCGGCCAGTTCGGCCTGCTGGCGGGCCAGCAGCAGTTCCATGGCGTCTTCGGGGTCCAGGGCCCGGAACCCGATGCCCTCCCGGGACGAGGGCCGGACCAGTGAGAGCCGGCTGAGCCGGTCGAGGCAGGCGCGCAGGTCGCTCTCGGGCAGCGCGATCCGCTGGGCGAGTGCGGCCACCCCGTCCTCGGGGTGGGCGAGGAGTGCCCGGTAGACGCGTTCCGCTTCGGCGTCGAGTCCCAGCAGTTCCAGCATGGCGATGCTCCCGGAGGTTTAGTGCACGTGCGCGTGCACGGAACTATACGAAGATGCGAAGGCCCTGGTCAGGGCCTCGGCACCGGATTTCGACGTCCGCTTCGTCGGTGCCGAGGCCGCGACCTCGGCGGAGGCTCCGGTAGGGGAACGTGCGGCGACGGGGGGCGCTGCGACATGGTGGGGCAAAGCGGGTGAATCGCGACCGTGCCGGGGGCCGGGCCCCCTGGTCGGTTCGTGCCGTGGCATAAAAAGTCCCCGGTACCGGCCTGTACCGCGGTGGCGGGTGCTCCGGAGGATGGCCGCATGTATCTCGTGCATGCCCGACTCCGGGCCCCGGATCGCACCTCCCTCCCCCCGGACGCGGCACAGCTGTTCCTGGGGTGCGCGCTCGACGGGGAGGGCCTGGAACACGTCAGCGCGCACGACGACGCCGAGGGCGGTCCGGTCGTGGGCTTCTACCTGACCGCGCCCTCGCTTGCCGTCGCGGAGCGGGCCGCGTCGGCCGTCTGTCACCGCACGCTCCTCGCGCACCCCTCGCTCGCCGGGGTGGACGCGGTGTCCTTCAGCGCGGCTCTGGTCCCGCAGCACTGGAATGCGCTCCTGCGATCCGATGGACGGGATATGCAGATGCAGGATCCGTCCACCGAGAACCTCTTTCACCCGTTCTGAAATCCCAGCAGAGTGGGGCCATCGGCAGGGAAAACCGGCCGGGGAGAAAATCCGGGCAGGCGCCCGGGACGCAATCGAAGCGACTGTATTCAGGGGGAAGAGATGTCCATGTTCGCGACTCGAATCGCCAAGACCGCGACCGCGGCCGTCATCACCGTCGGCGCTCTGGGAATGGCGCATTCCTTCACCGCGGCGAAGCCCGCGGAATCGCAGCATTTCTCCGCCGCGGGCCCCGTCGCCGGCGCGACCGTTCCGTCGACCCCGACCGCCGCGAGCAAGCTGGCGGCCACCGACGACGTGACCTGGGGCCACTGACGGCACCCGCGACCGCCGGACGCCGGGACACCGGCTGCCGGCCGCCGCCCAGCACGACCGCCGGGACGGGCCAACACCGGTCCAGGGCCGGGAACTTCCGCGATGCCGCCGGAGTCATCACGGGTACCGGAGCCGTTCGGGAGGCGCAGGCGTCCCCTAGGGGTACACCGACCCGACGTCATACCCGGGCAGTAGAAGGCCTCGTCATTCCAGCTCATGGCCCCTGCGGCGCGCGCCCGTTACGTTGAACGGGTGTCCACTGCTGTCATCAAGACCGAGGGCCTCACCAAGAGGTTCCCCCGGGTCACCGCCCTCGACCAGCTCACCGTCGAGGTGCAGCCCGGGGTCGTCGGGCTGGTCGGGGCCAATGGGGCGGGCAAGTCCACCCTGATCAAGATCCTGCTCGGGCTCTCCCCGGCGACGTCCGGCCGCGGCGAGGTGCTCGGCCTGGACATCGCGACCCGGGGCTCGGAGATCCGCGAGCGGGTCGGCTACATGCCCGAGCACGACTGCCTGCCACCGGACGTCTCGGCAACCGAGTTCGTGGTGCACATGGCGCGGATGGCCGGGCTGCCGGCCACCGCCGCCCGCGAGCGCACCGCCGACACCCTGCGGCACGTCGGCCTCTACGAGGAGCGGTACCGCCCGATGGGCGGCTACTCGACCGGCATGAAGCAGCGGGTCAAGCTCGCCCAGGCGCTGGTGCACGACCCGAAGCTGGTGCTGCTGGACGAGCCGACCAACGGCCTCGACCCGGCCGGCCGGGACGAGATGCTCGGTCTGATCCGCCGGGTGCACACCGACTTCGGGATCTCGGTGCTGGTCACCACCCACCTGCTCGGCGAGCTGGAGCGGACCTGCGACCACCTGGTGGTCATCGACGGCGGCCAGCTGCTGCGCTCCTCCTCCACCGCCTCCTTCACCGAGGCGACCGCCGTCCTCACGGTCGAGGTCACCGACCACCCGGAGGACGCCGTCGCCGACCCCGGCGCCGAGGTCCGCGCCCGGCTCGCGGCCACCGGCCTGGAGGTCCAGGCGGACGGCACGCACCTGCTGCTGGTCCGGCTGGCCGGCGAGGACACCTACGACACCATCCGCGACACGGTCGCCGAACTCGGCCTCGGCCTGGTCCGGTTGGAACAGCGCCGGCACCGGGTCGCCGAACTCTTCACGGACCCGAACGAGGGAGGTACGGACGATGCCGCAGCCTCCTGACACCAGGCCCGCCGACACCGGCGTCATCCACGACATCGGCTACCGCGGCTACACCGGGCCCCGCCTCGGCCGCGGCTACGCCACCCGCTCGCTCTTCATCCAGAGCCTGCGCGCCGCCTACGGCCTCGGCCGCTCCGGCAAGTCCAAGGTGCTGCCGATGCTGCTGCTGGGGGTCGTCACCGTCCCGGCGATGATCTTCGTCGCGGCCGCGGTCTACCTGAAGCGGACCGAACTCCCGGTCGAGTACGCCGGCTACCTCTCCAACCTCAGCCTGGTGGTGTCGATCTTCCTCGCCTCCCAGGCACCGGTGATGCTCTCCCGGGACCTCCGGCACCACACCGTCCCGCTGTACTTCTCCCGCCCGATCACCCGGGCCGACTACGTCCGGGCCAAGTTCGGCGCCATGGCCTGCGCCCAGTTCCTGCTGATGGCGGCCCCGTTGCTGGTGCTGTACGTCGGCGCGCTGCTGGCCGGGATGGACTTCCGCCACAACACCGGCCAGTTCTTCGACGGCCTGGTGGCGGCGGTGCTGTACTCCCTGGTGCCGACCGCGGTCGCGCTGGTGATCGCCGCGAGCACCCCGCGCCGCGGGTTCGGGGTGGCCGCCATCATGGGCTACCTGGCGGTGAGTTCGACGGTCGCGGCGGTCGTGGTCGGCATCAGCACCCCCGTCTACGGCCGGCCCTCGGACTCCGTCCAGTGGACGTCGCTGATCTCCCCGAACAGCCTGGTGGAGGCGCTGGTCAACGAGCTGTTCGGGCTGGGCGACGGGATCGACCGCCGCCACGCCCCGGGCGGGATCGGCCTGCTGGTGTTCGCCCTCGTCGCCGTGGCGATGGTCGCGGGCGCGTACCGGATCCTGCTGCGCCGCTACAGCCGCGTCTGATTAACCGCACCGTCCAACGAGAGGTCTGAGAGGCCGGCATGGCCACCATCACCATCGACAAGGTCTCCCGCTGGTTCGGGAACGTGGTCGCGGTCAACGACATCACGATGTCGATCGGCCCCGGCATCACCGGTCTGCTCGGGCCCAACGGCGCGGGCAAGTCCACGCTCATCCACATGATGAGCGGCTTCCTCTCGCCGTCCAGCGGCGCGGTCACCCTGGACGGGGCGCCGATCTGGCGCAACCAGCAGGTGTACCGGCAGATCGGCCTGGTCCCGGAACGGGAGTCGATGTACGACTACCTGACCGGCTGGGAGTTCGTGCTCGCCAACGCCGAACTGCACGGCCTGCCCCAGCCCGGTGCCGCCGCCCGGCGCGCCCTGGACCTGGTGGAGATGGCCTACGCCAAGGACCGCCGCACCGGGACGTACTCCAAGGGCATGAAGCAGCGGGTCAAGATGGCCTCGGCGCTGGTCCACGACCCGGCCGTGCTGCTGCTGGACGAGCCCTTCAACGGCATGGACCCGCGCCAGCGGCTGCAGCTGATGGAGCTGCTGCGCCGCTTCGGCGCGGACGGCCGGACGGTGCTGTTCTCCTCCCACATCCTGGAGGAGGTCGAGCAACTGGCCCGGCACATCGAGGTGGTGGTGGCCGGACGGCACGCCGCCTCGGGCGACTTCCGGCGGATCCGGCGGCTGATGACCAACCGCCCGCACCGCTACCTGGTCCGCTCCAGCGACGACCGCCGACTCGCCGCCGCGCTGATCGCCGACGGCTCGACCACCGGCATCGAGGTGGACGAGCGGGAGCGGGCGCTGCGGATCGAGGCGGTCAACTTCCAGGGCTTCACCACCCTGCTGCCGAGGGTCGCCCGGGCGGCCGGCATCCGGCTGTACACGGTGTCCCCGGCGGACGAGTCGCTGGAGAGCGTCTTCTCCTACCTGGTGTCCGCATGACCGGCTGGTGCCCGCATGACCGGCGCCACGAAGCACCCGGTGCCCGCCTGACCGGCACCACGAAGCAGACCACTGCCCGGGAAGGGGCCGACCGACCATGAACCCCACCGTTGCCAGGCTGACCCTGCGCGGCCTGCTGGGCCGCCGCCGAGGCATCCTGCTGCTGGTGGCCCCGGCCCTGCTGATGGTCGTCTCGGCCCTCGCCAGCGGGGCGAGCCACGATTCGCTCAGCCTCACCGTCAAGATCCTCGGCCAGCTGGACCTCGGCACCCTGGTGCCGATCCTCGGCCTGGTGATCGGCACCGGGGTGATCGCCACCGAGATCGACGACGGCTCGATCGTCTACCTGCTCGCCAAGCCGCTGCCGCGCTGGCAGATCATCACCACCAAGCTGACCGTCGCGATCGGCACCACCTGGGTGTTCGCCGCCGTCCCGACCCTGCTCGCCGGACTGGTGCTGTACGGCACCAAGAGCGGCGTGGCGCTCGGCTACACGGTGGCCGTGCTGGTCGCCGGGGCCGCGTACAGCGCGCTGTTCCTGCTGCTCGGCGTGATCACCCGGCACGCCGTGGTGGCCGGGCTGGCGTACGCGCTGATCTGGGAGTCGCTGATCGGCAACTTCGTCGAGGGCGCCCGGACCCTGAGCATCCAGCAGTGGGGCCGGGCGGTCGCCGAGCGGGTGGCCGGGGACGCCGCGATCGGTGCCGACGTCTCCTTCGGGGCGGCGATCCCGCTGCTGCTGGTGGTCACCGTCGGGGCGACGGTGCTGGCCTCGGTGAAGCTGGCCGGGCTGACCCTCGCCGCCGAGGAGTGAGCCCCGGCGGCCGGCGCGGTGAGGCGGACGGGACCTACAGGGTCCGGTTGCGCCCGGCGCCGAAGCCGGCCGCGCCGACCACCAGGACCAGCACCAGCATCAGGATCAGGGTGGCGTCCCAGCCGCCGGTGAGCTGGTGCAGCGCACCGGCCCCGACCGGGCCGGCCGCCGCGACCAGATAGCCGATCGCCTGGGACATCCCGCCCAGCTGGGCGGCGCCGGCCGCGGTGCCGGTGCGCAGCACGATGAAGGCCAGGCCCAGGCCCAGCGAACCGCCCTGGGCGACGCCGAGCACGGCCGCCGTCGCCCAGGCGGCGGAGACCGGCACGAGCAGCAGCATCGCGATGCCGAGGCCGTTCAGGGCGGCCATGGTGACGGCCAGGGCGCGCTGGCTGGTCATCCGGCCGGCCATCATCGGCACCAGGAAGGCGCCCGCGACCTGCACCAGGTTGGAGAAGGCGAAGACCAGGCCGGCCTGGCCGCGGTCCATGCCGTGGTCGGCCAGGATGGTCGGCATCCAGGCGACCAGGGTGTAGACCAGCAGCGACGAGATGCCCATGAAGAGGCTGATCTGCCAGGCCAGCGGGGACTTCCAGAGGCCCTCGATCGGCGTGCCGGGCCGGGCC
Source organism: Kitasatospora sp. NPDC089509 (assembly GCF_044749365.1). Lineage (NCBI taxonomy): Bacteria > Bacillati > Actinomycetota > Actinomycetes > Kitasatosporales > Streptomycetaceae > Kitasatospora > Kitasatospora sp. NPDC089509. Next base: position 89,998 of record NZ_JBIVHS010000020.1, read on the forward strand.
GCGGCGGCCACCGCGGCCTTCTCCTGCCGGGACCGCAGCACCTGCGGCAGCCAGGCCACCGCGGCGATCAGGGCGAGCAGCGACCAGGCGCCGAGCGAGGCCCGCCAGCCGCCGCCGAGCACGTGCTCCAGCGGGACGGACGTCCCGGCCGCGAGGGTCGCGCCGACCAGCATGGTGGTCGAGTAGACGCCGGTCATGGTGGCCGCGCGGTCCGGGAACTCCCGCTTGACCAGGCCCGGCATCGACACGTTCAGCACCGCGATGGCCACGCCGATCACCACGCAGCCCGCGTACAGCGCGAACACCGAGGGCAGCACCCGCAGCAGCACGCCCGCGCCCAGCACCAGCACCGCGCCGAGCACCACCCGCTCGGCGCCGAACCGGCGGGTCAGCCGGGGGGTGAGCGGGGCGCCGACGCCCTGGAACAGCACCGGGACGGTGGTGATCAGCCCGCTCGCGGTGGCGGACAGGCCGAAGGTGCGCTGGATCTCGGCGATCATCGGGGAGACCGCGGCCAGACAGGCGCGCATGTTCAGTGCGACCAGCACGATGCCGGTCAGCAGCAGGGCGGGGTGGGCCAGCCGGCTGCGGACGGGGAGCGGGACGGGAGCGGTGACAACCGGCTGCTGGGCACGGGTGACGGCCATGGGTGTGCTGTTCTTTCGTGACTGCCCGGGGGCGGGCTCAGGGGTGGCGCGGGCACGGCGGGAGGAGGCCTCCACCGGCCGCGGTACGGACCGAAGCGGGGCTTGCGCCGTCCTACTTCCGGGCCGCGATGGCCGCGAGCAGCTGCTCGACGGCCGCGGTGGGCTCGGCGAGCAGCTCGCGACACGCCGCCTCGGCGCGGTCCGGGTCACCGCTCTCGATCGCGTCGACCAGCGCCTCGTGGGTCGCCACGGACGCCTCGGGCATCTCGTGGTCGCCGAAGGCGGAGGTCATCGCCTCGCGCACGGAGGCGCCGAAGTAGCGGTACACCTCGGCCAGGGCCGGGTTGTGCGCGGCCTCGACGACGGCGGTGTGGAACTCCAGGTCGTGTTCGACGGTCGCCTCGCGGGCGGCCCGCTCGGGGTGCTGGGCGAAGACCTCGGCCTCCCGGGCCAGCGCGGCCCGCATCCGCCGGACGTCCTCGGGGGTGTGCCGCAGCGCGGCCAGTCGGGCGCCCTCGGTCTCCAGCGCGGCCCGGACCTCCAGGACGTCCCGGATGCCGGAGCGCTGGACGCCGCGGAGCACCGCCGCCGGGTCGCTGGTGGACCGTACGAAGGTCCCCTCGCCCTGCCGGGAGACCAGCATCCCGGCGTGCACCAGCACCCGGATCGCCTCCCGCACGGTGTTCCGCCCGACCTGCAGCCGCTCGGCCAGCTCGTGCTCGGTGGGGATCTGCGTCCCCACCGGCCAGGTGCCGTCGGCCAGTTGATCGCGCAGCTGCTCGATCGCGGTGTCCACCAGGGATCGCCGCCCGGCCGCCTGCAGGCGGTTGCCGTCGCCGTTCATGCCGGGCCTCCCTTCGGGCACCACTCATCGGTCATCGGTCATCCTACAACCGATTGCCCGGTCATCCTACAACTGCCCCCGGGATGGGTGTCCGGTCGGCGCCGACCGGCGCCGACCGGGCCTCACACCTGCGGGAAGAGCCGCTCCAGGACGACCGCGACGCCGTCCTCGTCGTTGCCCGCGGTGACCTCGTCGGCGACCGCGAGCAGTTCCTCGTGCGCGCCGGCCATGGCCACGCCGTGCGCCGCCCAGCCGAACATCGGCACGTCGTTGGGCATGTCGCCGAAGGCGATGGTGTCGGCGGCGCGCACGCCGAGGCGGCGGGCCGCGACGGCCAGGCCGGTGGCCTTGGACAGCCCCAGCGGCAGCAGCTCGACCACGCCGGCCCCGGCCATCACCACGCCGACCAGGTCGCCGGCGACGCGGCGGGCGGCCTCGGCGAGGGCGTCGTCGGTCAGACCGGGGTGCTGGATGTAGAGCTTGCTGATCGGGGAGCCCAGCAGTTCGCCGCGTCCGACCCGGACGACCGGCAGGTCGGAGCCGATCAGCAGCTCGTAGCCCGGTCCGGCCAGCACCTGGCCGTCCAGGCCGTCCTGGTTGGCGGCGACGGCCAGCGGACCGGTCTCGGCCTCGATCTTCTCGATGGCGAGGGCGGCCAGCCGGCGGTCCAGGGTGAGCGAGGTGAGCAGCTTGTGCGCGCCGGCGTCGTAGACCTGGGCGCCCTGGCCGCAGACCGCTATCCCGGTGTAGCCGATCTCGTCGAAGACCGGGCGGGCCCAGACGGCCGAGCGGCCGGTCACGATGATGTGCAGCGCGCCCGCGCCGGTGGCCGTGGCCAGGGCGGCGCGGGTGCGCTCGGAGACGGTCTCCGCGCTGGTCAGCAGCGTGCCGTCGAGGTCGGTGGCGACCAGCCGGTAGGGCAGGTCGCCACCGAAGGGCTGTGCGGTGGAGGTCACTTGACCGGCTCGAGGACGGTCCGCCCGCCGAGGTAGGGCCGCAGCGCCTCGGGCACGACGACCGAGCCGTCGGCCTGCTGGTGGTTCTCCAGGATCGCCACGATGGTGCGCGGGACGGCGACCAGGGTGCCGTTCAGGGTGGCGAGCGGGCGGGTCTTGCCCTCCTCGCGCATCCGGATCGACAGCCGGCGGGCCTGGTACTCGGTGGTGTTGGAGGTCGAGGTGACCTCGCGGTACTTGCCCTGGGTCGGGATCCAGGCCTCGATGTCGAACTTGCGGACCGCCGAGGAGCCGAGGTCGCCGGAGGCGACGTCGATCACCCGGTAGGGCAGCTCCAGCGCGTTGAGGAAGTCCTTCTCCCACTGGAGCAGGCGGCGGTGCTCGTTCTCCGCGTCCTCGGGCGTGGTGAAGACGAACATCTCCACCTTCTCGAACTGGTGGACCCGGATGATGCCGCGGGTGTCCTTGCCGTAGGTGCCGGCCTCGCGGCGGAAGCAGGACGAGTAACCGGCGTAGCGCAGCGGCAGCTTGTCGGCCTCGATGATCTCGTCCATGTGGTACGCCGCCAGCGGGACCTCGCTGGTGCCGACCAGGTACTTGTCCTCCTCGGGGAGGTGGTACACGTTCTCGGCGGCCTGGCCGAGGAAGCCGGTGCCGTCCATGGCGGCCGGGCGGACCAGGGCCGGGGTGATCATCGGGATGAAGCCGGCCGCGGTGGCCTGGGCGATCGCCATGTTGACCAGGGCGAGCTCCAGCAGCGCGCCGGGACCGGTCAGGTAGTAGGAGCGGGCACCGGCGACCTTGGCGCCGCGCTCGGTGTCGATCGCGCCCAGCAGCTGGCCGAGCTCGACGTGGTCGCGGGGCTCGAAGCCCTCGGCGGCGAAGTCGCGCGGGGTGCCGATCTCCTCCAGGGTGACGAAGTCCTCCTCGCCGCCGACCGGGGCGGCCGGGTCGATGAGGTTCGCCAGGGAGCGGAGCAGGCGGTCCGCCTCCTCCTTGGCCGCGCTCTGCTCGGCGTCCGCGGCCTTGACCTCGGCGGCCAGTTCCTTGGTGCGCTGCAGCAGGGCGGTCTTCTCGTCGCCCTTGGCCTGGGCGACCTGCTTGCCGAGCACTCGCTGCTCGTTGCGCAGTTCGTCGAAGCGGCTGCCCGAGGACCGGCGCCGTTCGTCGGCGGAGAGGAGGGCGTCGACCACGTCGACGTCCTCGCCACGGACGCGCTGCGAGGCGCGCACTCGGTCAGGGTCCTCACGGAGCAGGCGAAGGTCAATCACAGGCCCAAGCGTACCGGGCGGGCGTTCCTCCACCAGTACCGGTTTTCCCTGGGGATAACTCACCGCGTCCTGTGGATAACTCCGGTGGAGAACCGGCGGGGCCCGGACCGGAGGCGGGTTATCCACAGGCGCGGCCCCGGGGCTGTGGATGAGCGGGAGTGATCCACGGCCGTCGGCCGGAACCAGGGAATTGAGGTTTCAAACCTCAATGAACCTTCTCGGGTGAGGGAATTGAAGCACTCGCACGGGTGATTTGCAGGCAAGCGGGTGACTCTGGTCCGATTAGTCATCTCTGCGACGCAAACCGATGGTCCGACCAGTTCTGCGCAATGGCTATACCGGTTTGTCGACTCATCCCCAGACCTGTGGATAACTTTCGGCTGTGGACAGCGGGGAGGCCTGTGGACAGCGGCCCCCGGACCCGGACGTTCCTGTGGATGACGGTGCGGTCACCCGACGCACTTGATCGGCGCGGTCGATAACGGTCGGAAAAGGTCAGAAGGACGGAAAGTGGCGCTCAGATGTCCCCGCGCCCGTCGAGCGCGCGCGACAGCCAGTCCGCGGCCGCGGTGAAATCCTCGTCCGAAGTCCCCGGCCGACGGTGCTTGGAGGCCTGCCGGTCGGCGCGCGGATAGGAACCCAGGAACCGAACCTGCGGGCAGATCCGCTTGAGGCCCATCATCGCCTCGGCCACCCGTCGCTCGGACAGGTGCCCCTCGCAGTCGATCAGGAAGCAGTAGCTGCCCAGCCCCTCCCCGGTCGGCCGGGACTCGATCCGCATCAGGTTCACCCCGCGCACCGCGAACTCCTGCAGCAGCTCCAGCAGCGCACCCGGGTGGTCGTCCGGCAGCCAGACCACCATCGAGGTCTTGTCCGTTCCGGTCGGCGAGGAGACCCGGCCTGGGCGGCCGACCAGCACGAAGCGGGTGGTCGCGCTCTGGGCGTCGGCGATCTCCTTGACCAGCGGGTCCAGCCCGTAGATCGGCGCCGCGAACTCGCCCGCGAACGCCCCGTCGTACCGGCCCTCGGCGACCAGCCGGGCGCCGTCCGCGTTGGAGGCGGCGGACTCCCAGACCGCGTCCGGCAGGTTGGCGGCCAGCCACTTGCGCACCTGCGGCTGGGCCACCGGGTGGCTGGTCACCGTCTTGACCCCGGACAGCTCGGTGCCCGGCCGCACCAGCAGCGCGAAGGTGATCGGCAGCAGCACCTCGCGGTAGATCATCAGCGGTGCGCCGGCGGCCAGTTCGTCGTTGGTCGCGGTGACCGCGCCCTCGACCGAGTTCTCGATCGGCACGAACGCCCCGGCGGCCTCCCCGCCGCGCACCGCGTCCAGCGCCAGCGCCACCGAGGACAGCGGCACCAGCTCCCGGGTGGCCGCCTCGGGCAGCGTGTGCAGCGCCGCCTCGGTGAAGGTGCCGGCCGGGCCGAGGTAGGTGTAGCGGGTGGCCGACATGACGCCTCCGTGGGGAATGGGGTGCTGCATGAGCGGGGTGGTGCCGAAGCAGTCACCATAACGATTCCGCGGTCCCGGCCGGGGAGCGTTCCAGAAGCCGGGACCGCGGGGTCCGGAGCGTGCTATCCGAACCGTGCCTTGCGGTGCGGGCGGGGCTACCCCTCCAGCAGCTGCTGCCCGAGGTAGCCCCCGGCGGGCACCCCCGGCGGCACCGCGTACAGCCCGCTCGCCTCGTGCCGGAGGAAGCGGGACAGCCCGTCGCCCCGGGAGAGCTTGCGCTGCACCGGGGTGAAGCCCCGGCGCGGGTCGGCCTGGAAGGCGAGGAAGAGCAGACCGGCGTCCGGCGAGCCGTCCGGCAGCGCCCCGTCGTGGTACGAGAAGCCGCGCCGCAGCATCGCCGCCCCGCCGTTGCTCGCCGGGGCGGCCACCCGGACGTGCGCGTCGGCGGGGACCGCCACCCCGCCGTCCGGGCCCTGGGCGGCGAGGTCCACCGCGGTGCCCTCGCCCGAGCCGGCCGGTGCGCTCAGCGGCGAACCGTCCGACTTGCGCCGCCCGATCACCCGCTCCTGACGCTCCACCGGCAGCTCCTCCCAGTGGTCCAGCAGCATCCGGATCCGCCGGAACACCAGGTACGAGCCCCCGGCCAGCCAGGCCGGCTGGTCCCCGCCGGCGGTGCAGAACACCTTGGCGGCGAAGCCGTCCTCGCCCGGCTTGGGGTTGTTGGTGCCGTCGATCTGGCCCATCAGGTTGCGGCCGGTCATCGGGCGGGCGGTCGCGCCGGGGGTCCGGGCGAAGCCGGCCGACTGCCAGCGCGGCGTCGCCGTGCCGGCCGCCAGCTTCTGCAGGGTCCGCAGGGCGTGCACCGCCACCAGCGCGTCGTCGGCGCCGATCTGGACGAACAGGTCGCCGTCGCCGCGGGTCGGGTCCAGCGCGTCGCCGGTGAAGGCGGGCAGCGGTTCGAGCGCCGCCGGGCGGCGGTCGGCCAGCCCGGCCTTGTCGAACAGCGTGGCGCCGAAGCCCACCGTGACGGTGAGCGAGCAGGGCCCGGCGTCCAGGGCGACCTGGTTGTCGAACTCCTCGGCCGGCTGCCCGGTGGTCAGCCGGTCGACCGCCTTGGTCCAGCGCTGCAGCAGGGTGCGCAGCCCGTCCCGGCCGGCCCCGTCGGCCAGGTCGAAGGCGGCCAACTGGACCCGGGCCTGCTGGGGTTCGAGGATGCCGGCCTGGTGCTCGGCCCGGAACGGCACCCGGCCGGTGCCGAGCGCGCCGGCCGCCCGGTCGTCCGCGGCCGTCCGGTCGGACGGGGCGGACCGGTCGTAGGCGACCGCCCCGGCCACGCCCGCGCCGGCGCCGACCAGCAGTCCGGCGCCGGCCGTGCCGAGCAGCGCCCGCCGGGTGAAGCCGGCCGGGCCGGCGCCGTCGCTCTCCGCCGCCGGACCGTTCTGCACCGGGCTCTCCGCCGTGCTGTTCTCTGCCGTGCTGTTCTCCACTGCGCTGTTCTCCACCGTGCTCACCCGATCTTGAACTGCTGGGTCGGGGTGGTCTGGTCGATGTCCGAGGAGCGGATCTGCACCGAGACCACCCAGGTGCCGGCCAGCGGGAGTTGGGTGGTGCCGCTCCAGCGGCCGGTGCCCTCCGGGGTGAGCGCGACCGGCAGCGGGCCGAGGTCGCGGTCCGGCAGGGTGAAGGCGAGCTGCACCTCGGGGACGTCCACCGGCTTGCCGTCCGTACCGTCCAGCGCGAGCTTGACCTCGTTCGGGCCGGTCCGGGCCGGGTTGAGGGTGACGGTCGCGGTGCCCTTGGCGTTCGGCGTCCGGCCCTTGGTGTCGTACGGCAGCTTGAGCTCCACCGTGCGGTCCGGCTCGGTCTGCGGCGCGGCCGGGGCGGCGTTCCCGGCGCCGGCGGCACCGGCCGCCTTGATCTCGCCGGCCACCCGTCCGGGCGGGGAGTTGGTGAGCATCGTGGTCACCACCAGCACCGCCACCGCGACCAGCGCCTCGACCAGCACCGAGCGGCGCAGTCCGGCCCGGGTCGGGGTCAGTCCGCGCTCGCGGCCGGCGCTGCGCGTGGCGGCCAGCTGCCGGTCCAACTGGGCCTGCCGGACCGGGTCCGCGTTCTGCGTGACGGCGCCGACCGGCTCGGGCACCTCGGCCCGCTCGACCTCCGCCGCCTCGGCCGGGGCCGAGCGCAGCCGGGCCAGCCAGCTGCGGGACATCCAGGCGACGCCCAGCATCACGACCACGCAGCCGGTCTTCACCAGCAGGAGCTTCCCGTACTCGGTGTCGGTCAGCGCGCTCCAGCTGCCCAGGCCCCGCCAGGACTGGTAGACGCCGGTGACGACCAGGACGGCCACCGAGCCGAAGGCGATCCTGGAGAAGCGGTCGACCACCTCGGCGCCGACGCCCTCGCGCAGTGCGACCAGCAGCGAGGCCAGCCCGCCCAGCCAGAGCGCCATCGCGATCAGGTGCAGGATGCCGAACGGCAGCGCCAGCCAGACCTGGATGCCCACCGAGGCGTGGTCGGCGCCGACCCAGGTCGCGGAGAGCGCCACCGCCAGCAGCAGTCCGGCCACGCCCAGGCCGAGCCGGGCCTCGCGCTGCGGCCGCTCGACGGCCCGCTGCTCCAGCTCGCGCAGCTCGGCGGCCTCGGCGTCCTCGTCCTGGTGTTCCCCGTCCTGGTGCTCCGAGTCCTGGTGCTCCGCGGGGGCCGGGGCGACCGGCTTCGGCGGCTGGCCCAACTGCCCGACCAGCAGCGACAGGAAGATCCCGGCCGCCGCGAGCAGCAGCAGTCGGGCGGCCAGCGCGGTGCCGATCCGCTCGTCCAGGGTGGTGCGCACCAGCGACAGGTCGAGGGTCTGCCCGATGCCCGAGCCGCGCTCGTACGGGCCGCGCAGCATCAGCACCGCGACGGTCGAGGCCAGCAGCGCCGTCCAGCCGGTCATCAGCAGCCGCTGCACCGGGCGCCGGGCGGCGCCGGCCGGCCAGCAGATCAGCACGAAGGCGGCGACCCCGGCGAGCAGGGCGAACGCAGCGTAGGCGACGGTGCGTCCGGTCCCGTACAGGGCGGCGACCAGGGTGTCGGCCTTGGCGCCCTGCAGCGCGGTGGTGGACACCGAGGTGTCCGAGGGGGCGCCGATGGAGAAGGTGAAGGCCCCGCCGACCGGGTGGGAGTCCTCGGAGACGGCCCGCCAGGCGACGGTGTACGTGCCGTTGGCGAGCCCGCTGTTCAGGCCGACCCGGGCGGTGTTGCCCTTGCCGTCGGCGTGCGCCGGGTTGCCGGTGTCCACGGGCTTGCCGGCCGGGTCGAGCACCCGGACCGAGTCGCCGGACAGCGAGACGGTCTCGCTGAACGTCAGGGTCACCGCCGCCGGGGCGGTGGCGACCACCGAGTACTGCGCCGGGTCGGTGGCGTCCAGGGTGGCGTGCGCGGCGGCCGGGCCGGCGCCGGCCAGCATCAGCGCGAGCAGCGCGCCGAGCGTCCCGAGGAGTCCGGCGAGCCGGCGGCGGGTGATCCGGCGGGCGGCGCCGGCGGACACGGCGCCGGCGGCGGACACGGTACCGGCGGTGGACAGGGCACCGGCGGTGCCGCGGTGCGGGAGTCTGCGGTGCGAGGCCTTCTCCATGCTGGCGGGTCCCCTAACTCTGGCCTGGGCGGTAGGTGAGCTCCTTGACCGGCACCTTGACGGAGATGGTGCCGGACTTGGCGAAGGTCAGGTCGAACTCCAGCTCGTCGCCCAGGGCGGGGGCCTTCTGCCATCCCATGATCATCAGATGGGTGCCGCCGCGGGCGAGCTGCAGCGCGCCGTGCGCGGGCACGTCCAGGCTGTTGACCTGTTCCATGGTCGACGCGGTGGAGCGGTGCATGGTGACCGACTCGGCGGCCGGGCTGGTCACCTTGACCAGCTCGTCGGCCCCGCCGTCGTTGCGGACGGTCAGGTAGCCGGCCCCCATCCCGCCGGCCGGGGGCAGCGGGATGTAGGAGTCGGCCACGCTCAGCCTGGCCGGCCCGCCGGCGTCCGCGCCGCCGCCCTGGCCGCCGCTCCCGCAGGCGGCGAGTATCGCGCCGCCGCCCAGCGCGGTGGCGACCACGGCGCCCAGCAGGGCCGAGCGGCGGAAGCGCCGGGCCCCCGTCGTCGCGGAGTTCACGCCGCGACCCCCTTGGCGAGCAGCGGCAGGTCGTGCTCGTAGGTCTTCTCCTCGGTGCCGCTCATGTAGAGCACGTGCGCCTTGTCGTCCGAGGGGAGGAAGGCCAGCACCTGGGCGCCGTGGGTGGAGGTGACCGTCCCGTCGGCGTTGACCACCGGGTCCTCGATCATGATGCCGAGCGACTTGGCGGCGGTCTTCACCTTCTCCAGGTCGCCGGTGAGACCTATGAAGTCGGTGCCCATCGAGTCCAGCCAGCTGCGCAGCACCTTGGGGGTGTCGCGCTGGGGGTCGGTGGAGACGAAGACGACGTTGATCTTCTTCCGCTCCTCGGCGGGCAGCGCCTTCATCGCGACGCCGATGTCGCCCATGGTGGTCGGGCAGACGTCCGGGCAGCTGGTGTAGCCGAAGAACAGCAGGGTCGCCTTGCCGTTGGTCTGCTGCCGCAGGTCGTACGGCTGGCCGGAGGTGTCGGTCAGCTGGAGGTCCGGCTTCTCGAAGTTCTTCGCCAGCTTGGTGCCCTGGTACGGGGTGTCGTCCTTCTGCTGGACGACCTTGGCGGCGGAGGAGGAGCCGCCGCCGGAGGAGCCGCAGGCGGAGAGGGTCAGGGCGGCGGCCAGCGCGAGCGCGGCCGCGCCGGCCAGCCGGGTGGTGCGGGCGGTACGGGTGGTGCGGTGCATGGTGGATCCGATCGGGCGCGGTGGACCGCCGACGGGGCCACCGTGGTCGCGGTGGCCCCGTCGGCGCGGGGGTCAGGAGGCGGAGCCGCTGTTCCGGCGGCGCAGGCCGAGCACGCCGACGGCGGTGCCGATCACGCCGACCACGATGCCGACCACGCCGAGGGTGCGGGCGGTGTCGTCGCTGGACTTGCCGTCGCCGGCCGCGGCGGCGGCGTGGTCGGAGCTGTCCCCGTGGGCACCGGCGGCCGGGGAGGCGGTGACGCCGTGGCCGTCACCGGCGGCGGCCTTGGTGAGCTTCAGGACCGGGGCCGGGTGGGCCGGCTCGGGCTGGCCGTCCTTGGACTCGTCGATCCAGCGGACCACGTCGCCGTTGTCGTAGGTCTGCAGGGCCTTGAACTCCATGCTGTCGGCGTCGGTCGGCAGCGGGCCGAGCGAGAGCCGGAACTCCTGGAACTGGCCGGGGGCGATCTTGGTGCCCGCGTCGGCGGTCCAGGTGATCTTGGAGACGGCCTCGGTGACGTCGCTGCCGTGCACCTTGATCGGCTTGTCCAGCTTGGACTTCTCGACCGCGGCGGACCAGCCCGGCAGCGGCAGGGTGCGGACCGAGGCCAGCGGGTGGTCCAGCGGCAGGTTGACCTCCAGCTTCACCGTGCTCGCGGTGTCGCTCTCGTTCGGCACCCGGAAGTCGACGGCCGTGTAGCCGCCCTGGGCGGCCGAGCCCGGGTTCACGGTCACGTGCGCGAAGGCGGGGCCGGCCAGCGCCACCACCGAGGCGGCGGCGGTCAGGGCGACGGCGGCGGTACGACGGGCGGTGAGAGTACGCATGAAAGGGGTCTCCGATCGGAGCTCGGCGGCCGCACCACCGGACGGCCCGGGCGACGGGGAATCCGTGCCGGGTGCCTCGGCGGGGCCGCGCGTGCGGATGTGGCGGGACGTGGGTGGGGCAGGAACCCGGGGCCGCCGTCGCCGTGGGCGGACGGGAACGGCCCGGACACCGCGCACGTCACCGGGTCGACCGGTACCGCTCGTCGGGTACGGGGGAACGCCGGGTCAGTACGCGAAGGCCCCGCACGGCGGCCCGCGCCGCACCACGCTGTGCCGCAGCACCGCACCCGCGGACAGCCGGCTCCCGCCGTCGCCCGCCCCGAACCGGCGGACCGGACCGGCCACGCCGAACAGACCGCGCAGCAGCGCGGCCACCAGCACCAGCGCCGACCGCAGCGGCGCCGCCCAGTGCTCCCGGGCCGCCGAGGCGGCCACCCGCACCAGCCGCCACAGCGCGGCCTCGCCGCGCCGCAGCCACCAGCCCGCCACCAGCGCGGCCGCCAGGTGCCCGGCCAGCATCGACGGCGTCATCCCCAGCACGCCGCCCTGCCACCAGGGCGCGCCCGCGTACGCGTGCGGGTCCAGGCCCGCCGAGGAGACCAGCTGCTCCGGCGAGGTGCCCCCGGGCAGGCCGACCAGCGTGCCGGGCCGGGCCTCGTTGCAGATCAGCCGGCCGGCCGCCTGCGGCATCGACATCGAGCCGTGCCGCATGCCGGAGCCGGTGAAGGCGCTGAAACCGTGGAAGAGGCAGTGCAGACCGAGCTGCCCCGCCCCCAGCGCTCCGGCGATGCCCGCCAGCGAACGCTCCCGTCCGCCGCACGCCACCGCGAACACCAGCACCCCGGCGAAACCCGTCGCCAGCGCGGCCGGCGGCACGTCGCCGCCACCCGCCAGGGCGTGCCCGGCGGCCGCTATCAGCGTGCAGACCAGCGCGAACGGGACCGCCCGGGCGAGCCGCAGGTCCCAGGCGGCAGCCCGGACCGGCCGAACCGGTGCAGGGGTGCCCTGGAACGGGGCGGCAGGGAGGGCAGTCATGGCCGGGCCATCATCTCATCGCGTACAGCGCCGACACGGGCAGGGTGGGAAATCCCTACGAATGCCCCGTTCGGCGGCGGCGTGCAGGAGGAGGAGCGCGCCGCTCGGCACAGACCCCGTCCCCAGTCCATCCGCCGAACGGGCGGTAGCCGCCCCCGGGCACGGTTCACCGCCGAATCGCCCGGAGATACCTAGTTGTATGTGGAGCCGCAGCCAGGAGGGACCTCCCGTGGACATCTGGTGGACTCTGCACCTCAAGCGCGACCCGGCCAGCGTCCCGCTGGCCCGGCGCATCCTGCTCGGTGCCATGGCGACCGCGGGCGTCGACCCGCAGATCGCCGACGACCTCGGGGTCGCCCTCACCGAGGCCTGCGCCAACGCCGTGGAACACGGCGCCACCGGCCGCCCGGACGAGGGCTTCCAGGTCACCGCCTCGATCAGCGGCGACCGCCTGCGGATCGAGGTCACCGACTCCGGCCCCGGCCTGCCCGGCCCCAGCGCCCCGCCCGCCCGGCGCCCGGCCACCCCGCTCCCGGCCGCCCGCCCCACCACGGCCGGCCGCGCGCCCCGCCGCTCCCGCCGGGCCCGCGCCACCGTCCCGGTCCGCGTGCTCAGCGCCCACCGCCCCCGCCGCGACGGCCACCCGTACGACACCCACGTCCTCCCCTGCCGACCCCAGGCCCCCACCCTGCGCCCGGTCGACCTCGACACCCTGCCCGACCTCACCGCCGAATCCGGCCGGGGCCTCTTCCTCATCCACGCCCTCACCGACCACGTCCAGCTCCGCAACCACCCGCTCCGCGGGGCCATCGTCAGCTTCGACAAGATCCTCAAGTGGCAGGACGACGCCCTGCTCCGCGCGGCGTCGTAGCACTGGCACCCCTCTGACCTACGTGGGTGGCCGCTGTCGAGGCCCGGATGGAGGAGGCGCCGTGGGCGGAGTTCGGCGTCAGCGGGCCGACCGCGCGCGGACTACAGCTCCTGCTCAAGGGCTTCGGCGTCTCCTCGTCCAACATCCGCTTCCCCGACTCCCGGCAGGCCAAGATCTTCGTCCGGAACGACTTCCTCGACCCGTGGCGCCGCTACTGCCCCGAGCCCGCGCCACCGCAGGTCGAGGGCGGCAGCCTGGCCTGACCCCGGCCCGCCGAGCCCGTCCCACTCGTCCCACCCTCTGGGCTCTCGCGCCCGTTCGGCTTGCCCGGGATGAGTGCGACGAGTGCAACCGGTCCGCCCGTACGCACGCCCTCCGACCCTGTCTGGCCGGCACTCGCCACCGTCCTGGCCGCCGCCGAACATGCTGGCCACGACATGGGCGAGACCCTCGATCAGGCGGCCCAGCCGCAAGCGACCCCACGCGCCGACGCCGACTCCAACGGTGACCGTACAGAACCGGGGCATGTCTTTCCTTTGAGGCAGAGGTGCAGGCTCCGCTTCGGGGGAAGGTTCGTGTGGCCCTGCGGCGGGCCGGGTGCCCCGTGCCGCTCCGTGGGCTTCCCTCCGCGTGAGCTGCTCGAACTGCAGTTGCGCAACCGCGCCGACGAACGCCTCAGCAGGCAGGCCCCCGGCGAAAGCGCGCCTCCACGACAGCCGACAGCCTTCCAGGGCCATCTCGACCAGCAGGGCATCCCACGCCTACGTTCCTGGCGAGCCATCAGCTGACACCGCAGCGACCAAGATCCCCGACAGGGTCAAGCTGGGGCGAGGGACCGTGTGACCGAGGTGGAGGCCGGATTGGGGTGAGCACGGCTGTCGGGTGTCGACGAAAGTATGGGCAGAGTACGAGCGCCAGGTCGCCTCGGAACAGCAGCCGGGGCGGGTGTTGTAGACGACGAGGCCGTCTGACCTCGGTTTGGCCGGACAACTGCATGGCCAAGGTGCCGTGGTGGCCGCGAGGCCGTGGGCGTGGGTGACGGCGAACAGCGCCTCGGTCGAGGCGTCCACGCGGCCGACGATCCCGGACTCGACGGCGAGGCCGTACGACTGGTGGTAGTAGCGCTGGGCGAGGCCCTGCTCGCCGGCGTCGTACGCCTTCCAACCGGCAAGGTGCACGCTGACTGCTGTGGCGGAGAGCATCTGCTGGCGGTCCTCGTGGGTGCGGGAAGGTGCTCCTGCACAGGGCGGCGACCGGGAGGAGACGGACGGGGGCTTGTTACGAGCTATGCCGCCAACTGGTCGGTTACCCGGGCAAAGATGGTGCCTGCCATGCGAGTTGCATGGCATCCAGGATCTGGCCGTCCTTGGGCGGCTGTCACTTCCCGTCGTACGCGACCACCACCCCGCCCAGCGCGCGGGCCACCTGGTTCGCCAGCGAGTAGTCGCACAGATTGACCGTCCAGTTTCCCGCCGTCACCAGCGAGGCCGGCACGTCGGGGTGGGAGATCTCGATGCTGATTGCCTTGTTTCGGGCCGCTTCGTCCGAGTGAAGCTGCAGCGTGGCGCAGTTGGGTGTCCGGCCGATCTTGGTGCCCGTCCGGCAGGTCAGCTGTCCAGATCCGCTCTCCTGTCGGTCGGTGCACCCGGCAGCCCCATCGAGCGCCTCCGCCAGCTGCTGGACGGTGTCGAAGCGCGGTGAGGCGGGAATGGCGGGTAGCGAGTACGAGCGGACCGGGATCTCTTTCCCCGGCAGCACGACTCCGTCCAGGGCTTTCGCGATCTGCGGTGCGAACACCGGATTCCGCACATAGACATACCAGCTCCCGGCGGCGACGAGCGTCTGCCCCTCGCCACGCCGGTGGTCGACGGACGTGCCGATCTCCTCCCGAGTCACCGGTGGCCCGAAGACGCTGATCTCGTTCTCGAACGGGACGCCGTTGATAGCCGCCGTGCAGTCGGCATCGGAACTCCCGTTCTGGCGCGTGTTGCTGACCGTGACCGAGCAGGGGATGCCGGCACGGCCGAGTGCGGAGACCAGCTCGCCGGCCGTGCCGTACGGAGAAGTCACGGGCACCTCGGAGGGCAGCGGTACTTGCGGCGGCGGGCCGCCGCCGCAAGCGGCCAGTGAGGCCAGAGCCGCCACTGTCACCAACCCCCACCGGCCTCGGCGCGAGAACCCGTTCACTTCGCCGGGGGAGTCGGCTGCGGACCCGGGCTCGGCGCCGGCACGGTCGGCGCGGGTTGCACGGGCGACTCGGGAGTCGGCGTCGGCGGGAACTGCGCCCGGTCCGGAGGCAACGGACCGGTCCCGTACGTGCTGGAGGAAACGCCGGCACCTGAGTAGAGCGGATCGAGGTCCACCTTGCGATCGTACGGGGTCTGCGCGGCGAGGGTGTCGAGTGCCTTCCGGCGCTCGCTCTCCGGCAGGCCGTTCCAGGCGTCCGCATCCCTGAGCGCCTGCTGGAGCTGGTCCCAGTTGTCAGCCCGGGACTTGATCGCGGCTCCGCGCTGAGAACTGTCGTCACCGTACTTGGCGTTGGAGTCCCGCACCTGCTCCGTATCGGCCGCGTACAGCATGAACAGCTGCTTGTCGCTCGTCGCGCCGTGCGGATTCTTCTGGAGCTGCTTCATGTAGTACGCGCTGAGTCGTACGTCCTCGTTGGGGTTCTCCTCGATGTACTTGGCGAGTTGGGAGTCGGACAATCCTCCCAGGCTGGGGAAACTGCCGGGGAAGTCCTGGATGACACCGCGAGCGGTCGCCAGCTTCATATGTGTGATGCCCAGGGACTTGTCCGGTTTGAAGGTCTCTTCGCCCGCCCAGTTTGCCCGCCGCCCGGCCGCAGTGAGCGGGCCGTCCAGGTTGGGCTCGTAGTTCTGGTACCACTGTTGTTCCTGCCACATGATGGCGAGGATGAGGTCGAAGCTCATACCGGTCTCCGCCGAGGCCTTACGTGCGGCCTCGATCTGGGCTGGGGAGACGTTGATCCCGTGCAGGCCGGACGCGCCGCCTTGCAGGCGCAAGGCGACCGCGAGGGCGCTGTTGCCGTCTCCGCTCAGCAGGTCGCGTACGGCCTTCGGATCCTCGACGTTGACGAGGCCCGCGAGTGTTCGCAGTTCGTCGGCGGCGGCCGAGTCCGCGGCCGTGGCGGCCTGCAAAACCGAGGTGATCATCTCCTTGGTTTGCTTGATCACGTCCTGGAGTGCAGCCGCAGCCTCCGGCGTTTGGGCGACCGGGTCCGTGTACACGGAGCCGTCCTGGTTGACCTTCAGTTGGTTGCGGCTTGCGTAGTCGAGCGCGCTGTGCAATGTGAGCTGGCTCGTCTCGATGGCTTTGGCGAGCCCGTCGTAGGTCCGGGCGATCGCGCGCATGGCCATCGCAGCGGCCTCGTAAGTCTCGGCGTGGCGCGCGAAGCGCGCGCGGGCGGAGTCGCCTGCGGGACTGCTCCACGCGCTGCCGAGCGTCCGGGCGACCTCGTCGCGGGCGACGGAGGCCACGTGCTCACAGTGCTTGGCCGTGTTCGCAGCATCGTCGCCGGCGTGCCGCCAGAGCTGGGCGTCTGCCCGGTTCAGGGCGTCGACGGTGAGCATCAGACCCCCTTCAGCCAGGTGGCGTCCTCCGTAAGGGAGCCGGCCACCGTCCTGTCCGTGGTGACGTAGCTGTTCGCGGAGGAGGCCAACGCCTTCGCCGCCGCTTCCACTTCGTCGGCCTCCCTGTGAAGGCGCTCCCGCCACGCCGTGACGCAGGCACTACTGGCCGCTGAGGCCTTCCACCCAGGGTGGCCGGCCCCTGCTGCGGAGGCGTCTTTCAGCAGCATGCCCTGACGGCTGTTCTCGGTGGCCACGTGCGCATCGGACGCCGCCCTGATGACAGAAGCGGCATCGATGCGTGTTTCGTACCCCATTCCGGTCCCTCCCCTGCACCGATCTTCGGCGTTTCCCCTGATTCCGTTCGGTGGAAACCTAGAAGTCGTAGGGGGCATCGTCGCTTGATCTTCGTTACCTGCCATGCGAGCCCCAGAGGTCCGGTGCCAGCCGGCGATAGGGAGAAAGCGCGAAACGCCTGGAACCACCTGATGTGTCACCAGAAGCTGTTGCCGTGCCGATCATGATGGGCGCCGGTCCCCCAGCGAGTCCGCGTACTGCGGGATCGAACCGCGCGAGTTGTCGCAGGTGTCACCAGGTAGGACGGTGACTGTGACCCGCAGGGCACACCCGGGGCACATGAGGGCCAAAAGTGCCGCTGACCAGTGCGAACTACTGAAGGTGGTTTCGCCTGGTCGGTGGCACTTTTCCGGTCGAACCCGCAGGTCACGGGCTTGCGGGGGTCAAAATGTCCTCAAGTGGCAGGACGACGCCCTGCTCCGCGCGGCGTCGTAGCGGGGGCGTCGGTCGGTCGGTGGTCGGTGGTCAGTCGGTGGTGGGGCGGCGGCGGGTGAGGACGAGCAGGCCGGTGCCGAGGACGAGGGCGGTGGTGCCGGCGATGGCGAGGGGACGGGTGGCGGTGCCGGCGCCGGTGTCCGCGAGGTGGGCGGGGGCCGGGGGCGGGGTCGGGGAGTGGTCGGCGGAGGGGCCGAGGGTGCCGGTGTAGGTGGCGGTGAGCCGCGGGCAGGTGTACTTCCGCGCCGGGGCGGAGCCGCTGGGGAGGATCTCGGACCTGGCCGTGAAGGTGAGGCGGTGGGCACCGTGCGGGGCGCCGGGGGCGAGGCGCACGGTGAGGGTGAGCTTCTGGCCCTGGGGGAGCTGGTAGGTGCCGGCGTCGGCCGGGGAGCTGGTGGCGGTCAGGGGCTTCCAGGCGCCGGCTCCCGCGCGGAGTTCCAGGGGGAGGCCGCTGCCGCCGTCGGCGAGGGCGACGGCGGCGGCGAACTGCTTGGCCGTCGCGGTGGTGTCGTTGGTGAAGGTGACGGCGAGTTCGCCCGGGGCGTCGCTGCTGCCGGTGACCGGCAGGGGGTCCTCGGTGGTGCCTTCGGGGCATTCGCTGCTGGGGCCGGTGGGGCTCGCGGTGCCCGTCGGGCCGGTGCCGGTCGGGGTGGCCGAGGGGGTCGGGGTGGGCGACGGGGTCTCGGCGGCGCTCGTGGTGGCCGTCGCGCTCGGGGCGGCCGAAGGGCTCTCGGCGGCGAGTGCGGGGGCCGTGGCGAGGGCGACCGGACCGACGGTGAGCACGAGCAGGGTGCAGGCGGCGGGGAGACGGGCGGGACGCATCGGTGGACTCCAGCGGTCGGTCGGGGTGCGCTCTCCGGGGAAGACCACCGAGGGGCGCGAACGGTTGTCCGCGCCCCTGGGTTCATTTGGCGGAGGGTCAGCCGTGCGCGCCGGCCTTGCGGCGGCGCAGGACGAACAGGGTACCGGCGCCGGCCGCCAGTACCGCGGCACCGCCGAGGGCGATCGGCAGGGTGTTGGAGTCGGCGCCGGTCTCGGCCAGGTGCGGGCCGGCCGCGGGGGAGGTGGAGACGGCGGCGGCCGGGACGGCGGTGCCGGTGGCCGGGGCGGTCGATCCGGCGTCGACCACCTTGAAGAGGTCGTCGACGCGGTAGTCGCCGGTGTACGACACGCAGCTGCCGTTGGTGGGGGCGCCCGGCAGGTTCTTGCCGTCGAAGAACTCGGAGGAACCGCTCAGCTGGGCGAAGTAGCGGGCGGTGACGGCCTTGTCGGTGGCCGCGAGGCGCACCTGGAGGGTGAGCTTCCCACCCTTGGCGATCTTGTACTCGCCGAGGTCCACCTTCAGGTAGGACATGTTCCCGGTGACGTTGCTCGCCTCGGGCGTCTTCCAGTCCCCGCCGGGCAGCTTCACCTGGATGGTGAAGGACTCCTTGCCCCAGGTGACCGGGTTGATCACGGGCTCGGTCTCCGACACGTCGGTGAAGAAGAAGTAGGTGTCGAACTTCTTGAGGTCGACCGGGGTGGTGTTCTCGAAGGTCACCGTGGTCTCCTGCGCCGGGCCGCCCTTGACCAGGGTGGTGTTGGCGAGGCCGGTGCCGGTGACCTTGAGGGGCCGCAGGAGGGAGCCCTTGCAGGTGCCGTCGGTCGGGGTCGGGGTCGGGGTCGGGGCGGTGGGCAGGTTCGTCGGCTTGGCCGTGGCGGTCGGCGCCGGGGTGCCGGGGGCGGTGGTGCTCGGTGCGGTGGTGCTCGGGGAGGCGCTCGGCGCGGTGGCGGTCGGGCTCGGGCTCGGCGAGGAGGTGATCCCGACGGCGCCCGCGGTGGCGGCGCCGGCCGTGGCGCAGAGGGTCAGTGCCGCCAGCGTGGAGGCGGCGAGAAGGCGGGAAGAGCGCACGAAAGAAAGCTCCATCTATGGGCGAAATACAGGTGGTTTCAGGCGACTTGAGGCTTCGGCCAAGGCCGTCGGCGCTGGTTCGCCCGCGTACCTTACCGGGGTGGGGTGCCGGCGCCCGGACCGGGGGAGCGGGGCGTCCCGGCCTCCGGTTGCCGGGGTCCGGAGGCGGTCGGACGATGGGGGGCATGATGCACCAGATGCGAGCCGAGTTCGGCGCCGACGGGGCGGCCGGCGGGGTGCGGCTGTGGCACGTGGTCCGGGGTGAGCAGAGCGTCGCGATGTGCGGCCGGGAGCTCGATCCCGGGGCGCCGGTCCGGGAGGCGACGGACTGGGGACGGACCCCGGAGCTGTGCTGCCACACCTGCGGGGCGTACTTCCTGCGCGAGGCGCCGTACCTGTCGGCCGAGCACCAGTGAGCGGCCGGGCGCTACCGTGCTCGGCATGGAGGAACCTCTGGTCCGGCCCCGGTCGCTGACCGCGGAGGCCGCCGGGCTGCGCTCCGGCGCGCCCGGGCTGTCCGAGTACGTCGACCGGCTCTGCGCGCTGGTCGAGCGGGTGGACCCGCTGCTGCACGCCTTCGTCCCGGAGCCCGGGCGGCACCGCCGACTGCGGGCGCGGGCGCGGGAGTTGACCGCGCGGTACCCGGAGCCGGCCGGGCGGCCGCCGCTGTACGGGGTGGCGGTGGGGGTCAAGGACATCGTGCACGTGGACGGGCTGCCGACGCACGGCGGGTCGGCGCTGCCGCCGGGAGTGCTGGCGGGGCCGCAGGCCGCGGTGGTGGACCGGCTGCTGGCGGCCGGGGCGCTGGTCGCGGGCAAGACGGTGACCGCCGAGTTCGCCGCCAGCGCCCCGGGCCCGACCCGCAATCCGCACCGTCCGGGGCACACCCCGGGCGGCTCCAGCAGCGGTTCGGCGGCGGCGGTCGCGGCCGGGCTGGTGCCGCTGGCGATCGGCACCCAGACGGTCGGGTCGGTGATCCGGCCGGCCGCGTACTGCGGGGTGGTGGGGTTCCGGCCGACGTACGGGCGGATCCCGGTCGCGGGCGTGATCCCGAACGCGCCGAGCTTCGACACCCTGGGCGTGTTCACCGCCGACCTGGCGGGCGCGGTGCTGGCGGCTTCGCTGCTCTGCGACGACTGGCGGAGCGCCGGGGGCGCGGGGTCTGTCGGGGGCGCGGGGGTCGATGGCGGTGCGGGGGTCGATGGGGGCGGCGACGGTGCGGGGGCCGGGTCGGCGCCGGTGTGCGGGGTGCCGGACGGTCCGTACCTGGAGCGGGCCGAACCGGTCGCGCGGCGCGCCTTCGAGGAGCAGCTGACGCGGCTGGAGCGGGCCGGGGTGACGGTGCGCCGGGTGCCGCTGTTCTCCGACTTCGCCGAGGTCACCCGGCAGTTGCAGACGATCAACCGGTTCGAGCTGGCCCGCAGCCACGCCGACTGGTTCGCCCGGTTCGGCGGCCTGTACCGGCCGGAGACGGTGGCGAGCATCCGGGTCGGCCAGGGGGTGGCGGCCGAGGACCGGGCGTCCGCGCTGCACTTCCGGGAGCGGTTGCGCGAGCGGGTGGCCGCCGCGGCGGGCGCGGCCGGAGTGGACCTGTGGCTGGCGCCGTCCGCGACCGGCGGCGCGCCGGAGGGGCTGCACGGTACCGGGGACGCGGTGATGTCGCTGCCGTGGAGCTTCCTCGGCCTGCCCGCGCTGAGCCTGCCGGCCGGGCGGACCCCGGACGGGCTGCCGCTCGGTCTCCAGCTGGTCGGCGCGGCGGGCGAGGACGAGCGCCTGTTGGCCCGAGCGGCCTCGGTGGAACGGGTGTTGGCGAGGCCTTAGGCCCTGTCCGGGGCAAGTCTCCGGTCGGCCGGGTCGGTGGCCTCGGCGCGCAGCAGGCGCAGCAGCAGCCGGCCGGCCCGCTGGTAGGGGACGTCCTCCTCGTGCAGCACGGCCTGCGAGTTGGCCGTCTCCAGCACCGCGATCAGGGCGAAGGCGAGGTCGCCGAGGTCGGTGTCCGGGCGCAGGGCGCCTGCCGTACGGGCCTCGGCGAGGGCGTCGACGACGGTGGCGTGCCACTCCCGGGCGCAGCCGGCCAGGGCGTCCCGGACGGCTCCGGGGCGGGCGTCGAACTCGGCGGTGACCTCGTGGAAGAAGCAGCCGCCGGGGAAGACCCGGTCCCGGGAGTAGGCGAGCCAGTTCTCGCAGAGCGCGCGGGCCCGGGCGAGGCCGGGCGGGGTGTCGGCGGCCGGGGTCACCACGGCGTCGGCGAAGATCCGGCGGGCGGCGCGGACGGTGGCGAGCTGCAGCTCCTCCTTGGAGCCGAAGCCGGCGAAGACGCCGCTCTTGCTGAGGCCGAGGTCGGTGGCGAGGCGACCGATGGACAGGGCGTCCAGGCCTTCGACGGAGGCGATGCCGACGGCGCGGCGCAGCACCGCCCGGCGGGTCTCCTCGCCGCGCAGGACCCGTCCGTCGGTGGTCGGGCGGTCGGTGGTCGGGCTGCCGGTGGTGGGGCTGCCGGTGGTCGGTCCGTCGGTGGTCGGTCCGGCCATCGTGGGTCCTCGTTCCTGTTCGGCTCCTGCTCGCGGTGGGCGCCGTCCAGGGTAGTGCGCGGGCCGTGGGCGGTTCCTAAAACTGCACGAACGGTCGTGCTAATATCTCGCCGCGAGCTGGAGAGCAGGAGAGCAGGAGAGCTGGAGAGCAGGGAGACCCGATGGACCCGGCCCGGGCACTGATCCGCACCACCCTCAACCCCACCGCCCGGATCGCCCCCGGCCTGGCCGGCCGGGCGGCCTTCGAGCTGTTCCGGCACCCGCTGCGGCGCAGCCGGGTGCGGCCCGCCGAGCAGGAGGTGCACCGGCGGGCGGCCCGCGAACCGCTGACCGTGGGCGGCAGCCAGGTGGTCGGCTACCGCTGGGGCAGTGGCGAGCGGCCGGTCCTGCTGCTGCACGGCTGGCGTTCCCGGGCCTCCCGCTTCGCGCCCTTCGTGCCCCGGCTGCAGGCCCTCGGCCTCAGCGTCCTGGCCTTCGACGCGCCCGGTCACGGGGACTCCGGCGGTCGCGCCACCAGCGTGCTGGAGTACCGCGAGCTCGCCCTCCGGCTCCAGGAGCGGTACGGGCCGTTCGAGGCCGTGGTCGCCCACTCGTTGGGCGTCTGCGCGGCCTTCGGCGCGTTGGGCGACGGGTTGCGGGCGGGCCGGCTGGCGGCCGTCTCGGGGGTGTCCGAGGTGGGTTTCTTCCCGTCCGCGTTCTGTGCCGGACTGGGGCTGGACGGCACCGTCGAGCGGGCGTTGCGGCAACGGATCGAACAGGACCTGTTCGGCGGGGACGCCGGGGTCTGGGAGCGCTACGACGCCGCCGCCCGGGCGGCGGTGATCGGGCTGCCCGTGCTGGTGCTGCACGACGAGGGCGACGAGGTGGTGCCGATCGGGCAGGCGCACCGGCTGGAGCGGGCGTACGGGGACCGGCTCGACCTGGTGGTCACCCGGGGGCTGGGCCACCGCAGGATCGTCCGGGAACCGGCCGTCGTTGATCAGGTGATCGGATTCATCTCCGCAGGACTGGGGGTCACTGCCGCATGAAACTCGTCGAACTGCACGCACAGGCCATGGACTTGGCCGTCGACGTGGTGGACCGGGTACGGCCGGAGCACCTGGACCGGTCCTCCCCGTGCGCCGACTGGACACTGGGCCGGCTGCTGGAGCACTGCGTCGGCCAGCACCAGGGCTTCGCCGCGGCCGCCCGCGGCGCCGGACCGGACCTCGCGCTGTTCGCGGACGCCGAGCTCGGCGCGGACCCGGCGGCGGACTTCCGCCGCACCGGCGCCGACCTGGTCGCGGCCTTCCGGGCGGGAGCCGCCGACGAGCGGGCGCTCTGGCTGCCCGAGATCCGCGACGGCGGGCCCTTCCCGTTCCACCTGGCGGTGGGATTCCACCTGGTGGACACCCTGGTGCACGCCTGGGACGTGGCCGCCGCGCTGGGCGGCGCGCTGGGCGGCGCGTTGGGTGGCGCGGACGCGCTGGTGGCGGCGGTGGACCGCGACGACGCCCTGGCCGACGCGCTGTTGACGGTGACCGAGGCCGTCCCGGACACCCCGGAGGCCCGGGCACCCGGTCGGGCCTTCCGTCCGGGGCTCCGACCCGCCGACGGCGCGGGCCGGTTCGCCCGCGCCCTGGCGCTGCTCGGCCGCGACCCGGCCTGGCAGGCCTGACCTACCTACCGGCCGCGCTTCTCGTCCGGGAAGCGCGGCCCACCGATGAAGTACAGCAGCGCGGCGGTCGGAAAGCCGAGCGCGGCCGCGAGCAACACGATGAACTGCCAGAACATCTTCCGCTCCTCGTCAGTCCCGGGGTGTCCGGACACCCGAAGGTGATCCCAAACCCGACCGGCCCTGATTGGCCGAATCGACCGGCCGTCATCCGACGGTATGGCCGAATCGCCCCCGCTGCCACCGGGCGCCGGGCCCGGCCCGCGGCGCACCGGCGCACGGGGTCTGGGCGCGGGCCGGTGGCGGCGGCCACACTGTCGGGATGCAGCTACAGCTCGCAGGGGAAGCACGGCGGCCCGACCGGGAGAGCGAGGACTTCGCGGCGGCCTCGCCGGAGGCACTGGTCCTGCTGGACGGCGCCAGCTCGCCGGCCGGCCTGGAGTCCGGGTGCCGGCACGGGACCGCCTGGTACGTCCGCCGACTGGGTGTGCACCTGCTCGCCCGGCTCACCGACCGGGCGGACCGATCGATCGCCGAGTGCCTGGCCGACGCCATCGTGGAGACGGCCGCACTGCACGGCGGCCGCTGCGACCTCGGCCACGCCAACACGCCCGCGGCGATGGTGGTCGCGGCCCGCCGGCACGGCGAGTCGCTGGAGTACCTGGTGCTCGGCGACTCGCTGCTGGTGCTGGAGTTCAAGGACGGCCCGCCCAAGGTGATCGGCGACAACCAGCGCTTCCCCGGCGGGGAGGAACTGCGCCGCCAGGTCTGGGGGACCGTCCCGGGCACGGCCGAACGCGCCGCGCTGCACCTGGAGTACGCGCTGGCCGTGCGCGCCGCCCGCAACCGCGGCACCGGGCCGTGGATCGCCGCCGCCAGCCCGCGGGCCGCCGAGCACGCCGAGACCGGCTTCGTCCGGCTCGACCGGCTGCACGCCCTGGCCGCCCTCACCGACGGCGCCTCGCGCTACACCGAGCGCTTCGGCCTGGGCAGTTGGGGCGACGTACTGCGCCTGCTGGCCGAGTCCGGCCCGGCCGAACTGATCGCCCAGGTACGCCGCGTCGAACGCACCGACGCACACTGCGAACGCTGGCCACGCGGCAAGGCCCACGACGACGCCTCCGCCCTCTACGCGCTGATCTAGTCAACGGCTCCGGCGGGGAGAAGACCCGAGGGCCCGGACCTTTCGGTCCGGGCCCTCGGGGTGGAGGGGTCAGTGGGCGTCGGTGGGGATGGTGCCGAGGCGGCCGGCCTGGAAGTCCTCCATGGCCTGCTGGAGTTCGCGGTGGCTGTTCATGACGAACGGGCCGTAGTGGGCGACGGGTTCGCGGATCGGGAGGCCGCCGAGGAGGACGACCTCGAAGTTGTTGTCGCGGGAGTCCTGCTTCTCGTCGGCGCGCAGGGTGATGGAGTCGCCGTCGCCGAAGACGACGGCCTGGCCCCGGTGGAAGGGGCGCCGCTCCTGTCCGGCGGAGCCGTTGCCGGCGAGGCCGTAGGCGAGGGCGTTGAAGTCGGCGCGCCAGGGCAGGGTGATCTGGGCGCCGGGGTTGATCGAGGCGTGGATCAGGGTGATCGGGGTGAAGGTGGTGCCGGGGCCCTGGTGGCCGTCCAGCTCGCCGGCGATGACGCGCAGGAGCGCGCCGCCGTCCTCGGTGCTGAGCAGCTTGACGCTGCCGCCGCGGATGTCCTGGTACTTGGGGGTGATCATCTTGTCCGAGGCGGGCAGGTTGACCCAGAGCTGGAGGCCGTGGAAGAGGCCGCCGGACCGCACCAGGGACTCCGGCGGGGTCTCGATGTGCAGGAGGCCCGAGCCGGCGGTCATCCACTGGGTGTCGCCGTCGGTGATGGTGCCGCCGCCGCCGTGCGAGTCCCGGTGGATGAACGTTCCGTCAATGATGTAGGTGACGGTTTCGAAGCCGCGGTGCGGGTGCCAGGGGGTGCCCTTGGGCTCGCCGGCGGCGTAGTCCACCTCGCCCATCTGGTCCATCATGATGAACGGGTCGAGGTACTTCTGGTTGATCTTGGCGAAGGCGCGGCGGACGGGGAAGCCCTCGCCCTCGTAGCCCTCGGGGGCGGTGGCGACGGTCAGTACCGGCCGGGCGTTCGCGACGGCCGGGTCCGGCGTGGTCACGCGCGGGAGGGTCAGCGGGTTGTCGACGGTCACGGCGGGCATGTCGGCCTCCTTCGAGGGGGTTGCTCTGGCCTACGTCCACGAGATTAGTTCAACTATCAACAACAAGCAAGTTGAAAGTTGAACTATGTAGGGACGGAGAAGCGCGGGGCTCCCCCTCAGGGTCCGCTATCCGTACATCCGGCGCATGGTGAAGTCGACCATCTGCTCGACGGCCTTGGCGTCGAACACCATCCGGTGCTCGCCCTCCATGTCCAGCGCGAAGCCGTAGCCGGTCGGCAGCAGGTCCAGGACCTCGGCGCCGGTGACGGTGAAGTGCTTGGAGTCCTTGCCGGCGTAGCGGCGCAGCTCCTTCAGCGAGCTGAACATCGGGATCACCGGCGTCGGGGTGTTGTGCAGGGCCAGGAAGCCGGGCCGGTCGCCGCGGGGGCAGTGCACCTTCGAGGTGATGAAGATGGCCTGGAAGTCCTCGACCGCCATCGAGCCGGTGGTGAAGGCCCGGACCGCGTCCGCCAGGGACGGCGGGGAGGGCTCCGGGTACAGCGACTGCTGGGGCGCCTGGCCCTGCGCGCCGTAGGCGTCCGGTCCGGGCATGCCGTTCATGCCCGGCTGCGGACCCGCCTGCTGCTGGTAGGGGTCACCCGGGTATGCGTTCTGGTCATATCCGTACACACGGACAGGCTAGCGGGAGCGCACCCGCCCGCGCTGGCGTCGATCCTGACAAGGAGTGGTCGTCCCGGCTTGTGGGACGTGACCACGTTCATAGCGGATTAACCGTCGGGGGCTTGCCCAAGTTACCGCTGGGTAGCATCATGATGCCTACTGGTGGGTACGGGGCGCCCGAAACGCGGCGGTCTCCCGGAAGCGACGAACCGGAGAAAACGGCCATGGGTCACTACAAGTCCAACCTGCGGGACGTGGAGTTCAACCTCTTCGAGGTGTTCGGTCGCGACCAGGTGTACGGTACCGGCCCGTACGCGGACATGGACGTGGAAACCGCGAAGAACATCCTCAGCGAGATCGCCCGGCTCGCCGAGAACGACCTCGCCGCGTCCTTCACCGACACCGACCGCAACCCGCCGGTCTTCGACCCGGAGACCAACACCGCGCCGATCCCGGCCGCGTTCAAGAAGAGCTACCAGACCTTCATGGACGCCGAGTGGTGGCGCCTGGGCATCCCGGAGTCGATCGGCGGCCAGGTCACCCCGAACTCGCTGATCTGGGCCTTCGCCGAGCAGATCCTGGGCTCCAACCCGGCCATCTGGATGTACTCCTCCGGCCCGGCCTTCGCCGGCGTCATCGCGGACGAGGGCACCGAGGAGCAGCTGGAGGTCGCCAAGCGGATGACCGACCGCCTGTGGGGCTCCACCATGGTCCTCACCGAGCCCGACGCGGGCTCCGACGTGGGCGCCGGCCGCACCAAGGCGATCAAGCAGGAGGACGGCTCCTGGCACATCGAGGGCGTCAAGCGCTTCATCACCTCGGGCGAGCACGACATGTCCGAGAACATCATCCACATGGTGCTGGCCCGCCCCGAGGGCGGTAAGCCGGGCACCAAGGGCCTCGGTCTGTTCATCGTCCCCAAGTACGACTTCGACTGGGAGACCGGCGAGCTCGGCGAGCGCAACGGCGCCTACGCCACCAACGTCGAGCACAAGATGGGCCTCAAGGCCTCGAACACCTGCGAGATGACCTTCGGTGCCAAGCACCCGGCCAAGGGCTGGCTGCTCGGCGAGAAGGTCGACGGCATCCGCCAGATGTTCAAGATCATCGAGTTCGCCCGGATGATGGTCGGCACGAAGGCCATCGCCACCCTCTCCACCGGTTACCTGAACGCCCTGGAGTACGCCAAGGAGCGCGTGCAGGGCGCCGACATCTCGCAGTTCCTGGACAAGACCGCCCCGCGCGTCACCATCACCCACCACCCCGACGTGCGCCGCTCGCTGCTGACCCAGAAGGCCTACGCCGAGGGCATGCGCGCGCTGGTCCTGTTCACCGCGTCGGTCCAGGACGACATGACCGCCGCCAAGCTGCGCGGCGAGACCGACGAGGCCGCCGAGCGCCTCAACGACCTGCTCCTGCCGATCGTCAAGGGCTACGGCTCGGAGAAGTCCTACGAGCAGCTCGCCCAGTCCCTGCAGACCTTCGGTGGCTCCGGCTACCTGCAGGAGTACCCGATCGAGCAGTACATCCGCGACGCCAAGATCGACACCCTCTACGAGGGCACCACGGCGATCCAGGGCCAGGACTTCTTCTTCCGCAAGATCGTCAAGGACGGCGGCCAGGCGCTGGCCGCGCTGTCCGAGCAGATCCAGAAGTTCCTCGCCTCCGCCGAGGGCGGCGACGCCCTGGCCGCCGAGCGCGAGCTGCTCGCCAAGGCCGCCGGCGACCTGGAGGCCATCGTCGGCAAGCTCATCGCCGACCTGACCTCGGTCGAGCAGGACGTCAAGAACATGTACAAGGTGGGCCTCAACACCACCCGCCTGCTGATGGTCTCCGGCGACGTCGTCGTCGGCTGGCTGCTGCTGCGTCAGGCCGCGGTGGCGCTGGCCAAGCTGGAGGCCGGCGCCTCCGAGAAGGACGTGCCGTTCTACCAGGGCAAGGTCGCGGCCGCCCGCTTCTTCGCCAAGAACGTCCTCCCGACCATCGCCCCGCAGCGGGCGATCGCCGAGGGCATCGACAACGAGATCATGGAGCTGGCGGAGGAGGCCTTCTAAGGTCCCGCACCTCTTCTGACCGCCTGACGACACCCTCGCACCGAAGGGCCCGGCTGCCACCGGGCCCTTCGGTGTTTCCCGGTGTTTCCGGGCGGAGGTTTCCGGGCGGAGGTTCCCGGGTTTTCCGGGTGAAGTCCCGTTCGCCGGCGAGGGGTTCGGAGGCGTTCCGCTGACGGTGTGCGACCGCCGGGGATCAGGGGGTGAGGGGGCCGGTGAGGTGCGGGTTCACGGACGTGTCCGGGGTCCGCATCCGTTGTGAGGCAACGAATGCCATGTCCGTGTACGGGCATATGCTCAGGGTGCGAAGCCGATCCCCCATCCGGCTTTCGGCCCTCCCTCGACCCTGGAGCAGTATGTCGACCGCCGCCCGCCGGGCATTCTTCGACCGGACGCACACCGACGACCTGATCGCGTTCCTCGGCACGTCGCCGTCCCCGTACCACGCGGTCGCGAGCGCCGCCGAGCGCCTGGAGAAGGCGGGCTTCCGTCAGGTCGCCGAGACGGACGCCTGGGACGGGGCGGCCGGTGGGCGCTACCTGATCCGCGGCGGCGCGCTGATCGCCTGGTACCTGCCGGAGGGGGCCGGACCGGAGACGCCGTTCCGGATCGTCGGTACCCACACCGACTCGCCCAACCTGCGGGTGAAGCCGGTGCCGGACACCGGCTCGGCCGGGTGGCGCCAGGTCGCGGTGGAGATCTACGGCGGGGTGCCGCTGAACACCTGGCTGGACCGGGACCTCGGCCTGTCCGGCAGACTCGCGCTGACGGACGGCACCGCGCGGCTCGTCCAGCTGGACGAGCCGCTGCTGCGCGTGCCCCAGCTCGCCATCCACCTGGACCGCCAGGTCAACGACGGCATGAAGCTCGACCGGCAGCGCCACCTCACCCCGATCTGGGGCCTCGGCCCGGTGGACGAGGGCTCGCTGATCGCCTACGTCGCCGAGCGGGCCGGGCTGGCCGCCGAGGACGTGGCCGGCTGGGACCTGATGACCCACGACGTCCAGCCCGCCTCCTACCTGGGCCGCGACCGCGAGCTGCTGGCCGGCCCGCGACTGGACAACCTGCTCTCGGTGCACGCCGCGACGGCCGCGCTGGCCGCCGCCGTCACGGGCGGCGCCGAGCTGCCGTACATCCCGGTGCTGGCCGCCTTCGACCACGAGGAGACCGGCAGCGAGTCCGACACCGGCGCGCAGAGCCCGCTGCTCGGCAACGTGCTGGACCGGACGATCCACGCCCGCGGCGGCTCCACCGAGGACCGGGCCCGGGCGCTGGCCGGCACCGTCTGCCTCTCCTCGGACATGGGCCACGCCGTGCACCCGAACTACTCGGAGCGGCACGAGCCGGGCCACCACCCGCTGCCGAACAACGGGCCGATCCTCAAGGTGAACGTCAACAACCGCTACGCGACCGACGGCGTCGGCCGGGCGGTGTTCGCGGCCGCCTGCGAGAAGGCCGGCGTGCCGTGGCAGAGCTTCGTGTCCAACAACGCGATGCCCTGCGGTACGACGATCGGTCCGATCACGGCGGCGCGCCTCGGCATCAAGACGGTGGACTGCGGCATCGCGGCGCTGTCCATGCACTCGGCGCGCGAGCTGTGCGGGGCGGAGGACCCGTACCTGCTGGCGAGCGCGATCAAGGCCTTCCTGGAGGGCTGAGGACGGTGAACGCGCAGGGGCCCGCCGCGGTGATCGCGGCGGGCCCCTGCGCGTCGGAGGGCTACTCCATGCCGGCCAGGACCAGCGGGAGGCGGCGGACGCCGTCGGCGACCAGCTTCACCGGCACGCCCCAGTCCTGCTGGTGCACGTGGCAGGCCGGGTACTCGATCTCCGGGTCGTCGTCGCAGGAGGCGGCCATCGCGGAGACGTGCAGCACGCCCTCGGCGACCGCGTCGGAGAGCACCAGCTCGCGGGAGAGGTCGCTGTCCGCGCCCGCGCCGGAGAGCAGCAGTTCGGGCGGGGTCGCGCTGACCAGCAGCCGGGTGGACGGGCCGTAGCGCTCGTCCAGCTTCTGGCCGCTGGGCGCCTCGAAGACCACGTCCAGCCGCAGGGCGCCCGGCGCGACCTCGGTGGCGGCGCGCCGGGTGCGGTGCGCGACCGACTCGACCCGGACCGCCTCCTCCGGCAGCCGCAGCCTGGTCAGCCGGTGCCGGGCCGACTCGACCACCACGATGTCGTCGTCCACCAGCACCGCCCCGGAGGGCTCGCGCAGGTCGGTGGCCAGGGTGGTGACCTCGCCGCTCGCCGGGTCGAAGCGGCGCAGCGCGTGGTTGTAGGTGTCGCTGACGGCCACCGAGCCGTCCGGCAGCACGGTGACGCCCAGCGGGTGCTGGAGCAGGGCCTGTTCGGCGGCGCCGTCGCGGTGGCCGAAGTCGAACAGGCCGGTGCCGACGGCGGTCCGGACCGTGGTCGTGCCGTCGGTTTCACGTGAAACGAAGCGCAGCGCGGAGGTCTCGGAGTCGGCGACCCAGAGCGTCCCGCCGTCCGCGGAGACGGCCAGGCCGGACGGCTGGGCGAACCAGGCCTCGGCGGCCGGGCCGTCCACCAGGCCCTCGTTGGTGGTGCCGGCCGCGACGCCGACCGTGTCGGTCGCCGGGTCGTACGCCCACAGCTGGTGCACGCCGGCCATCGCGATCCACACCCGGCCGTCGAACCAGGCGACGTCCCAGGGCGAGGAGAGGTCCACCTCGCGGGCCGGGCCCTCGGTGGCCGAGCCCTGCCACCACTGGCGGCCGGTGCCGGCCAGGGTGGTGACGCTGCCGTCGGCCAGCCGCACGCCGCGCAGCGCGTGGTTCACGGTGTCGGCGACGATCACGTCGTAATCGCCGCCCGCCGGGAGCAGGGCCAGGCCCTGGGGCTCGCTGAACCGGGGGCTGGTGCCGTCCACCAGGCCGCGCTGCCCGTCGCCGATCCGGCGGACCACCGTCTCGCCGTCCTCGGCCAGCTCGACCAGGCTGTGGTGGCCGGAGTCGGCGACCAGGAAGTGGCCGTTCGGCAGCCGCAGCGCCTTGCCGGGGAACTTGAGGTCGTCGGTGCTCGGCTCGGGCGCCACGTACGGGCCGTCGCCGCGCCGCAGGGTGCCCTTGGCCGCGTGCTCCGCCTCCAGCTCGGCCACCAGGCGGGCGATCGCGTGGGCGTGGCCCTCACCGGCGTGCTGGGCCACCACGTAGCCCTCGGGGTCGATCACCACCAGCGTCGGCCAGGCGCGGACGGCGTACTGCTTCCAGGTCGCCAGCTCCGGGTCGTCCAGCACCGGGTGGTGCACCTCGTAGCGGGCGACCGCGTCGACGACGGCCTGGTGGTCGGCCTCGTGCACGAACTTCGGCGAGTGCACCCCGACGATCACCACGGTGTCGCGGTGCCGCTCCTCCAGCTCGCGGAGCTCGTCCAGGACGTGCAGACAGTTGATGCAGCAGAAGGTCCAGAAGTCCAGGACGGTGATCTTGCCCCGGAAGTCGGCGAGGGTGAGCTCCTTGCCGCCGGTGTTCAGCCAACCGCCTGCCCCGACCAGCTCGGGGGCGCGTACACGTGCACGAGATGCCATGCCCTCATCCAACCGCATCGGTGGGGGACGGCATTCCGGGGCGGGCGGGGAACGGGTGTCAGGGCTGCGGGAGCTCGGCCTGCCAGCGGACCTCGCCGTCCTGGCGGTGCGGGGTGGGGCGCAGGCCGAGGGCGCGGGCGATCCGGGCGGAGGCGTGGTGCTCGGGGTGGATGTGGGCGACGGCGGTGGTGGTGCCGGTGGCGGCGAGGTGGTCGAGGAGGGCGCGGGCCGCCTCGGTGGCCAGGCCTCGGCCCTGCCACGGGGTGCCGACCACCCAGGCGAGTTCGGCCTCCGACGGGCCGACGGTGGCCTGGACGTAGCCGACCAGGGCGCCGTCGGCGCGCAGCCGGAGCACCCAGTTGCCCCAGAGCACGGCCGGGTCGGGGGAGCCGGCGGCGAGCCGGGCGCAGCGGGCGCGCTGCTCCTCGGGGGTGGCCGGGCGGCCGCCGGTGAAGGTGTGCAGGGCCGGGTCGGCCAGGGCGGCGGCGAGCTCCCCGGCGTGCTCGGGGCCGAGCGGGAGGAGGTCGAGGCGCTCGCTGCGGAGCGGGACGAGGGGGTCGGTGCGCATGGCGGTATTGAAGCGCTTCGGCCGGCGGCCCGGCGCGGCGGTGCCCGGCGGCGGGCGGGGGCTCGGGTCGAATGGGTGGTTCGAGTCCGACGACGGAGGAGGCTGTGGTGCGGTACCTGGTCAGGGAGAAGCTGTTCGCGGTCGGCGACGACTACTGGATCGAGGACGACCGGGGGCACAAGGCCTACCTGGTGGACGGCAAGGTGCTGCGGCTGCGGCACACCTTCGAGCTGAAGGACGCGCACGGGCACCTGGTGGCGGTGGTGCGGGAGAAGATGCTCACCGTCCGTGACGCGATGAAGATCGAGGACGCCGACGGCGAGGTGGTGGCCACCGTCCGGGAGAAGCTGTTCACCCCGTTCCGGGACAAGTACCTGGTGGAGCTGGCCGGCGGCGGCGAACTGAGGATCCACGGGGACCTGATCGACAAGGACTACCGGATCGAGAACCACCAGGGGCACCAGCTCGCCCGGATCTCCCGCAAGTGGTTCCGGGTCCGCGACACCTACGGGGTCGAGATCTCGGACGGCGCCGACACCGGGCTGCTGCTCGCCGTCGCGGCCTGCGTCGACCACCTGGTGCAGGAGGAGCACTGAGTCAACCGTTGAGGACGTGGTCCCGGCCCCAGGCGCCCAGCGGGGCCAGGGCCGCGTTCAACCGTCGCCCCGCGTCGGTGAGGGCGTACTCGACCCGGGGCGGCACCTCCTCGTAGGCCTCCCGGTGCACGATGCCGTCCGCCTCCAGCTCGCGCAGGTGGGCGGCCAGCACCTTCTCGGTGATCCCCGGCACCAGGCGGCGCAGCTCGCCGAAGCGGCAGTGCGGGCGCTCGCCGAGGGCCCACAGGACGAGCACCTTCCATTTGCCGCCGATCACGTCCATCGCGGCGTCGATCCCGCAGACGTGCGCCCCCGGCCTCGGCACGGTCGCCATGCCCACCCCTTCCGACCTCGTCGCTCACCCCAGGGTAACCGCCCACTCCGAAGTGCGTACTTGATCACGGTCGGGGGCGGGGCGAGGCTGATCGGCATGGGAGAGAAGACAGTTGAGAGTGTGCGCAAGGCCCCGGTGGTGCTGCTCGGGGCCGGGGCGATGGGGGCCGCGCTGGGCCGGGCCTGGCTGGCGGCCGGGCATCCGCTGACGGTCTGGAACCGGACGGCGGTGCGGGCCGCGGCGCTCGCCGGGGAGGGCGCCGCGGTGGCCTCCTCGGTGGCCGAGGCGGTCGCGGGCGGGCGGTTGGTGGTGGTCTGCCTGCTGGACGACGAGTCGGTCGAACAGGCTCTGGCAGGCGTGGAGTTGGCCGGGAAGGACGTGGTCAACCTGGTCACCGGCACCCCCGGTCAGGCCCGCGCCCGGGCCGCCTGGGCCGAGCGCCGGGGTGCCCGTTACCTGGACGGCGGGATCATGGCGGTGCCGCCGATGATCGGGGTTCCGGCGGCCGGGGCGTACGTGTTCTACAGCGGCTCGGGGGAGTTGTTCGAGGAGCACCGGGAGGTGCTGGCGGTGCCGGCCGGGGTCCGGTACGTGGGGGCGGACGCCGGGGCGGCGGCGCTGCACGACGTGGCGCTGCTCAGCGCGATGTACGGGATGCTCGGCGGGATCGCCCACGCCTTCGCGCTGGTGCGGGGCGAGGCCATCGCGCCCGTCGAACTGGCGCCGCTGCTGACGGGCTGGCTCACCGCGATGGCCGGATCGGTCGAACGGACCGCCGGGCAGCTGGAGAGCGGGGACTACACCACGGGGGTGGTCTCCAACCTGGCGATGCAGGTGGCGGGGCAGGAGACGCTGCTGCGGACCGCGGAGGAGCAGCGGGTGAGCGTCGAACTGCTGTCCCCGTACTTCCGGTTGATGGCGCACCGGCTGGCGCTCGGCAACGGCGCCGAGGACCTGACCGGCGTGGTCGACCTGCTGCGCCGGTGAGGGCCGGCCGGTAACGTACCGGCATGGCTGACCTTGAAGAACGCGCCAATGTCGTCGCGTCCGGCTCACGGGGGACCGGGGCGGGGGTGGGCGTCCGCCGGCGCCGCGCCGCCGACCTCGCCGACTGCGTACGGGCCCTGGGCGACGTCCACAGCACCGACGGCTACCCGGCCGAATGGCCGGACCGGCCCGCCGCCTGGCTCACCCCGGACGGCCTGCTGGCCGCCTGGGTGGCCGAGGTGGACGGCCGGGTCGCCGGCCACGTCGGGCTGCTCCGCAGCGGGCCGGGCGAACTGGCGCCCGAACTGTGGAGCCGACGGACCGGGGGGAGACCGGAACTCACCGCCGTGATCGGCCGGTTGTACGTCGCCCCGGCGGCGCGCGGCCGGGAGGCCGGCGCCCGGCTGCTGGCGGGCGCCGTGGCGCACGCGCGGGCGCTCGGGCTGCAGCCGGTGCTCGACGTGCTCGCGACGGACACCGCCGCCCTGGCCCTCTACCGCCGGCTCGGCTGGACCGCGCTCGGCAGCGGCGAACAGCGGTGGGCCTCCGGCCGCACGGTCGTCGTCCACTGCTTCGCGGCACCGAGGGACTGACCCGGCCGCCGGGGTGGCCACCGGGCCCGGCCGGATGGTCGCCCTAGACCAGGATGATCTCGACGCCCTGTTCGAGGCCGGTGAAGTCGGCTCCGTTCCGGGTGTAGAGCGGAAGGCCGTGAGCGGCGGCCGTGGCTGCGATCATCAGATCCATGCGGCGCGGGCGGGGGTCCCGCTTGGCCTGGATCGTGAGCGCGACCAGCGTGCCGAAACGCCGAGCCGCCTCACGGTCGAACGGCAGGGCCGCGAACTCGGCCTCGACGTCGGCGAGTCGCTGGGCTCGGGCCAGCATCTGCACCGGCTCCTTCGCCATGGCCACGCCTTGGGCGAGCTCGGCCAGCACGATCGACGACACGGCCGCGTCGATCGGCAGGAGCTGCGGGTCGATCTGCGGAAGGTCGATGACGACGCAGGTGTCGAGTAGGCCGCGTTGGCGTCGCTCGGTCACGCCTGCTCCCAGGGGTCGTCGCCGCCGACCCGGTCCTCGTCGCCGTAGAAGGCGTCGGCTTCGGCACGCAGCTCCGCCGCGTCGACGGCGGGCGCGTTCCGCCACTTTCGCTGGAGTTCTTCCACGGGGACGAAGCGGCGGCGACTGCCGATCGGACGGACCTCGGCGATCTCGGTGCCGTTGCGGGTGATGTGGTAGATCTCGCCGGCCTCGACGTCGTCGAGCACGGCCTTGGACCGCGCTGCGAGTTCGCGCTGCGTGATGGTCTTCATGCGGCCATTGTATCGCGATGTAATGCACTGTGTAGCGGTACCAGGATCCGGGAGGGGGCGGGCTGCGGG
Organism: Kitasatospora sp. NPDC089509; assembly: GCF_044749365.1. NCBI lineage: Bacteria > Bacillati > Actinomycetota > Actinomycetes > Kitasatosporales > Streptomycetaceae > Kitasatospora > Kitasatospora sp. NPDC089509. The sequence continues at coordinate 125,429 of NZ_JBIVHS010000020.1, forward strand.
GTAGTCCGGGGCGCGGCGGTGGCAGGACCGTCCCCGTGGGCGCCTTCCCGGTGGGACCTGCGCGGTGGGGCCTTCCGGCGCGGGATCCCCCTGGCGGGGGAGCGGGGTGGCTACGGAGGGGGAGGCCGGGGCCGGGCGGTCGGGGTGAGCCTGGGGGCATGACGGAGCGTGGGTGGGCGGCGGCCGGGTGGGGCGTCGGGTACGGGGGGTTCGGGCTGGGTTGTGCGCTGAGCGGGACGGCGCTGTGGGGCGTCGGCTGGGCGGGGTGGGTGGTCGCCGGGGTGGGGGCGGCCGCGGTCGGGGCGGGGTGGCGGGCGGTGCGGCGGCCGGCCGGGTGGTCGACCCGGGTGTTGTGGCTGCTGTGCGGGCTGGCGGTGGTGGGGGCCTGGAGCCTGCTGATGGACGTGGTGGCGCTGCTGTTCGGGCAGGGCGTGGACAGCGTGCCGGACGCGGTGCAGAAGGCGTCGGCGGGGGCGGGGGCGCTGGTGCTGGCCGGGGCCGCGCGGGGTCGGGATCGGGGGCGGGGTCGGCCGGCTCCGGTGGCGGCTCCGGCGGCGGCCCCCGGGGTCGTCCAACTCGCCGCCTGGGCCGGGAGCCTGGCGTTCCTGCCGTACGTGGTGATGAAGCTGGTCTGGGCGTTCGGCGGCAGCTTCGCCGGGATCAGCGGCGAGCAGATGGACGCGAGTTACGTGCGCAACGGCTCCTCCGGGCTGTGGCTCGCGCTGGAGCGCCGGGGGCTGGACGGGACGGTGCTGCTGGCGGCGGTCGGGGTGTTCCTGCTGTGGGGGTTGGTGCGGCCGTGGGGGCAGGTGTTCCCGCGCTGGACCCTGCCGCTGCGCGGGCGCCGCGTCCCGCGCTGGCTGCCGTTGACCCCGGCGCTGCTGGGGGCGGCCACGCTGGTGCCGTACGGGCTGGTCGGGCTCGGCTACCTGGCGCTGTGCACGCTCGGGGTGGTCGGGATCCGGCAGGGCGAGCTGGCCACGCCGGAGCAGGCGCTGCAGGTGGCCTGGGTGGGGGCGGCGGCCTTCGCGGGGTACGGGGTGGCGCTGGCGGTGGCGGCCCGGTGGTACTGGCGGCGGACGCGGGAAGGGGGTGAGGGTGGGGATGGCTGCCGAGGTGTTTGCTGAGGCGGCAAGAAAGCTTGCCGATACCGGATGGTCGGTCGCAGCCTGGCGGTGGAGGTGAGCGACGATGAACGAGAACGGTAGGGCCGAGGGCCATGACGTGGTGGTGGTCGGCGCCGGCGCGGCGGGACTGAGCGCAGCCCTGGTGCTGGGCCGGGCCCGGCGGCGGGTCGCGGTGGTCGACGCGGGGGAACCGCGCAACGCCCCCGCCGCCCACATGCAGGGCTTCCTCAGCCGGGACGGCATGCCGCCGGCCGCGCTGCTGGCGGTCGGCCGGGAGGAGGTCGCCCGCTACGGGGTGGACCTGATCGACGGCCGGGTGGAGCACATCGAGCCCGCCGGGCCCGCCGAGTCCGGCTTCACGGTCCACCTGGCGGGCGGGCCGGTGCTGCACGCCCGCCGGGTGGTGGTGGCCACCGGGCTGCGGGACGACCTGCCGGAGCTGCCCGGCCTGGCCGAGCGCTGGGGCAAGGACGTGCTGCACTGCCCGTACTGCCACGGCTGGGAGGTCCGCGACCGCCCGCTCGGCGTGCTCGGCACCGGCCCGTGGGCGGTGAACCAGGCGCTGCTGGTGCGGCAGTGGTCGGCGGACCTGGTGCTGTTCGCGCACACCCTGGAACTGACCGGCGCCGATCGGGAGCGGCTGGCGGCGCGCGGTGTCCGGGTGGTCGAGGGACGGATCGTCCGGTTGGTGGCCGACGGCGGGCGGCTGCGCGGGATCGAGCTCGCGAGCGGCGAAGTGGTGCCGCGCGAGGCCGTGTTCGTCTTCCCGCAGCCGGTTCCCCGGGACGCACTGCTGTTCGGCCTGGACTGCGCCCGGGACGACCACGGCTGGGTCACCACCGACCGGACCGGGCGCACCAGCGTGCCCGGCGTCTGGGCGGTCGGCAACGTCGCCGACCCGCGCGCCCAGGTGGTGGTCGCCGCCGGGACGGGCGCGGCGGCCGCCTTCGACCTCAACCACGACCTGGTGGACGAGGAGATCGGACGGGCGGTCGCGCTGGGCCGCGCGTCCGGCGTCGCGCTGCCCGCCTGAGCGGCGAGGCTTTCGTCGAACCACGACACGAACGGAGAAGGGGTACGTCATGGACGCGCACAAGGATCACGGGCACGGGCACGGGCAGGTTCACGGGCACGGGCAGGTTCACGGGGGCGGGCACGGACACGGGGGTGGACACGCGCACGCGCACGGGCAGGTGCCGGCGGCCGACTTCGACTGGGACGCCATGGCGGCGCACCTGGAACTGGAGGCCGACCTGCGGGCCGACGCCGTCACCGAGGCCGGGCGCTGGCTGGCCGGGCTCGCCGGGGACGGCGCGGTGCGCCGGGTGCTCGACGTCGGGGCCGGGCCCGGGGTGATCGCCGGGCTGCTCGCCGAGGTGTTCCCGGCGGCGGAGGTGGTGGCCGTCGACCAGTCGGCGGCGCTGCTGGAGCGGGCCCGGGCCCGCTCGGGCGGCCGACTGGGCACTCAACAGGCCGACCTGCCCGAGGAGTTCGACAAGCTGGGGGAGGCGGACCTGATCTGGTCCGGCAACGCCATCCACCACCTCGGCGACCAGCAGGCCGCGCTCGGAGCGCTGGCCGGCCGGCTGCGGCCCGGCGGACTGCTCGCCGTCGCCGAGAGCGGGCTGCCGGCGCGGTACCTGCCCCGGGACTTCGGGCTGGGACGGCCCGGCTTCCAGGCCCGGGTGGACGCGGCCAACGAGGACGGCTTCGCCACGATGCGGGCCGAACTGCCGGACACCACCGAGGAGATCGAGGACTGGCCGGCCATGCTGCGGCGGGCCGGGCTGCGGGACGGTGGCACCCGGACCTTCCTGGTCGACCACCCGGCGCCGCTGGCCGGGCCGTTCCGGGAGTACCTGCACACCCGACTGGTGCGGCGGCACGACCAGTTGGCCGAGGCCCTCGGGGAGGAGGACCGGGCGACGCTGGAGGTGCTGATCGACCGGCAGGAGCCGCGGGGGATCCTGCGGCGGTCGGACGCCTTCTACCTCTCGGCGATGACGGTGCACGTGGGGCGGCGGGACTGAGGGGCGGCGGGACTGAGGCGAGCCGGGGCTCAGGGGGCGACGTCCAGGAAGGCCAGGACGGCGAGCACCCGGCGGTGGTCCTCCTCCGAGGGGGGCAGGTCGAGCTTGAGGAAGATGTTGGCGGTGTGCTTCTTCACCGCCCGTTCGGTGATCACCATCCGCTCGGCGATCGCCCCGTTCGACCGCCCCTCCGCCATCAGTTCCAGCACCTCGCGCTCCCGCGGGGTCAGGCGCTCCAGCGGCTTCTTGCGTTCGGTGTTGCTGACCAGCATCGCGATCACCTGGGGGTCCAGTGCGGTGCCGCCGGCCGCGACCCGGTGGACCGTCTCGACGAACTGGTCGGGGTCGAAGACCCGGTCCTTCAGCAGGTAGCCGATCGCGCCGCTGCCGTCGGCGAGCAACTCCTTGGCGTAGAGCTGCTCGACGTACTGGGACAGCACGAGCACCGGCAGCCCGGGGATCTGCCGGCGCGCCTCCAGAGCCGCCTGCAGGCCCTCGTCGGTGAACGTCGGGGGCAGTCGTACGTCGACGACGGCCACGTCCGGGCGTTCGGTGAGGAGGGCCTGCAGGAGGTCCGGTCCGGTGTCCACCGCGGCCACGACCTCGAAGTCGTAGGCCTGCAGCATCCGGATCAGACCGTCCCTCAGGAGGAAGAGGTCCTCCGCGAGTACAACTCGCACGGCAGCTCCATCGTCAGGGTCGTGGGGCCGCCGAGCGGGCTGCGGACGGCCAGGACTCCGTCGAAGGTAGCAAGCCGGCGCTCCAGGCCGCGCAGGCCGGTGCCGCGGGAGGGGTCGGCGCCACCGGTGCCGTCGTCCGTGACCTGGGCCTTCAGCGTGCCGTTCTCGTACCAGAGTTGGACGTCGACGTGGTGGGCGCCGGAGTGCTTGGCGGCGTTGGTGAGCGCCTCGGAGACGGCGAAGTAGAGGGCGGACTCGACCGGGGCGTCCGGGCGGCCGGGCAGGTCGGCGGAGACGGAGACGTCCAGCGGGCTGTCCATGCCCAGGGCCCGGACGGCGTCGGCGAGACCGCGGTCGGCCAGTACCGGCGGGTGGATGCCGCGGACCAGGTCGCGCAGCTCGTTGAGGGCGGAGGCGGAGGCCTGGCGGGTCTCGGCGAGCAGCTGCTTGGCGGCCTCCGGGTCCCGCTCGACCAGCCGCTCGGCGACGCCCAGGTTCATGCCCATGGCCACCAGTCGGGCCTGGGCCCCGTCGTGCAGGTCCCGCTCGATCCGGCGCAGTTCGGCGGCCTGGCTGGTCAGCGCGTCGCGCCGGGTCTCGGTGAGGTGGGCGACCTTGCGCTCGGCGGCCAGCGCCTCGGCGCGGGCGGTCGGACCGAGCAGCGCCTTGGCGAACGCGGTGTGGCCGCGCACCGCGCCGGGGGCGATCGCCAGGCCGGCCAGCATCACCGGGACGCCGAGCAGGGCGGCGGTGCCGGCCGTGCCGGAGTCGGTGACGTGCATCCAGAGGTACCAGGTGTTGCCGCCGTGGTCGGCGATCGACTGCCAGAACTGCGGCAGCACCAGGCCGAAGACGCCGTAGGCCACCACCAGCAGCGGGAGCAGCGCCATCGTGAGGCCGATGACCGGGTCGACGAGCAGCCAGAGCAGGTCGCGCCAGGTGGCCTGGTCGGCCAGCATCGCCTGGCAGCGCTGCCAGGCGCCCTTGAAGCCCGGCCCGGCCTCCGGCAGCGGCTGGTAGGGGTCCTTGATCTCGACCCCGGACCAGCGGGCGGCGAGCCCGCGGCGCAGCCCGGCCAGCGCCCGGACGGCCAGGACGGTGGGCGGCACCAGCAGCACGCCGACCCCGAGGCCGACGAAGGCGGCGGCCACCGTCGCGGCGGTGAGCAGGGCGAGTTGGGGCACCGCGAAGGCGGCCAGGGCCGGGCCGCGGAGGAGGGCGGCGACGGCGCCCCGCAGGACGCCGAGCGGGTTCCGCCGTCCGGTCCGGCCGGACGTGGTGTCGGTGTTCTGCACGTTGTTCACGACTCCCGTGGTGATGCTGCTGGTCATGGCCGCTCGGTCCCTTCCGTGACGGCCTCGCGGCCGGTATCCCTACCCGTTGCTTGCTGACGACATCCAGACTGCCGTCCGCCGCCGCTCCGATCACTGGGCCCTGGACCCCTGTTGGTGGTACCTGGGTACACCCCCCGATCGACGCCCAGAGGCCATGTTTCGGGGGTGCCCCGCCGACCTAGTGTTCTGGGTGTCGGGAAGCGGGGCGCCACAGGGCGCCGGAGCTTCCGCAAATCCACTGATGCGTCGGGGAGTTCATGATGAGTGCGGGACGTGGCGAGAGCAACCGGCCGCTGGTCAGGCGGGGTTGGGTTCGACTGGTGATGGTGCTGGCGGCGATCGGTCTGTTCCTCTACGGCCTCACCCCGGACCGGGCCCATGCGGCCACCGGCTCGGGGGCCCAGGGGAGTTCGGCGACCGCCGGAGGCTCGACGGCGCCGCCCGACACCGGGTCGGTGAAGCAGCTGTTCGACGAGCTGGTGCCGAAGCTGCTCGCCGAGCACAAGATCCCGGGGGCGGCGGTGAGCGTGGTGGCCGGCGGGCAGCAGGTCTTCGCGGGCGGCTACGGCGTCTCCGACGTGCCGGGCCGCAAGCCGGTCGACCCGGAGCGGACCGCCTTCTTCACCGGCTCCGACGCCAAGGTGTTCACCGCCGTCGCGGTCCTCCAGCAGGTCCGGGCGGGGAAGTTGGACCTGCACACGGACGTGAACAGCTATCTGACGACCTTCAAGATCCGGGACAGCTACCCGGGTCGGCCGGTGACCGTCGAGAACCTGCTCACCCACACCGGCGGCTTCGACGACACCTTCATGGGGCTGGCCTCGGCCGACCCGCAGCACGTGGGCTCGCTGGGCGCGGTGCTGGCCGCCCACCAGCCCGAGCGGGTGCGCGCCCCCGGGGTGGCCGCCGCGTACGACAACTACGGTGTCGCACTGGCCGGTTACCTGGTCGAGGTGGTCTCCGGCCAGCCGTTCGACCAGTACGTCGCCGAGCACGTCCTGCGCCCGCTCGGCATGGACCGCACCACCTTCACCCAGCCGCACCCGGCCGCGATCGACGCCGACCTCGCCCACGGCTACCGGCCGGACGGCGACGGCCAGACCGAGACCAAGGGACTGTACGGGCCGCTCACCCCGACCGGCGCGGCCGCCGTCACCACCGTCACCGACATGGCCCGGCTGATGCTCGCCCAGCTGCAGGGCGGCAGCTACCAGGGACAGCGGATCCTGGACCAGGAGGGCGACGACCTGCTGCTCGCCCGGCACTTCGGCCCGGACCAGCGGATCCCCGGGATGGCCTACCTGCTCGAACAGCGCAACCGCAACGGCCAGCAGCTGCTGGTCAAGGACGGGGACGTGCCCGGCTTCCACAGCAACCTGGCGCTGCTGCCGGCCCGCGGCGTCGGGCTGTACGTGACCGTGAACGGGGACGGCGAGAACGGCACCGGCGGCTGGATGACGCAGCAGGTGCTCAACTCCTTCATGGACCGGTTCTACCCGGCCGCCGCCGCTCCCGCCCCGGCCGTGGTGGGCGGGGACCTGGGCAAGTTCGCCGGTGACTACCGGTCGACCCGGGTGAGCCACTCCAACCTGACCAAGGCGGCCGCGCTGATGGGCTCCGTGCACATCGAGGCCCGGGACGCCCGGCTGGTGGTGACCGGTCCGATCAGCCGGGACCCGAGCGTCGACGAGACCCAGTGGGAGCAGGTCCAGCCGGGACTCTTCCAGCAGGTCGGCGGCACCGCGCAGTTGGCCTTCGAGCTGAACGGGGACGGGGACGTGGTGTCGATGCTGACCGACAGCGACCCGACCATCGCGTACCAGCCGCTGGCCTGGTACCAGGCGCCGGAGCTGCACCAGCGGATCGCCCTCGGCAGCCTGGCGGTGCTGGCGCTGACGGTGCTCGGCTGGGCGGTGGCCGCGGTGGTGCGGTCGGCCCGGGGCAAGGGGCGGGCCGGGCAGCCGGTGGCGCGGCTGCTGGGGTGGCTGACCGGGCTGGTGCTGGTGGTGGCCACCGGGTGCTTCGCGCTGCTGACCTCGGACTCCAACGAGCTCAACCAGACGCTGTTCCTGGGGGATTCGCCGCTGCTGAAGCTGGTGCCGGCGCTCTTCGTGGGGGCGCTGGCGCTGACCCTGGTGATGGTGGTCTGCGCGGTGGTGTCCTGGGTGCGCGGCTGGTGGGGGGTGTTCGGCCGGCTGCACTACACCTTCGTGACGCTGGCGGCGCTGCTCTTCCTGGTGCTGGCCGGGGGCTACGACCTCATCGGGACGGGGCACTTGGCGAACTCCCTGGATCTGATCGGGTGAGGGGACGGAACGGGAGGGGGACGGCGGGGACGGGGGACGAAGGGAACGGGGCGGGACACGGAAGGACGGGAAGGCCCGGGGCCGGGGTGGCTCCGGGCCTCGCGGTGTGTCCGGGCGTCCCCGGTGGCGCCCGGGGCCGGGTCAGGCGACGATCTGCCAGGAGGTGGTGGGCACCGGCGGGCGGAGGGAGACGTCGTGCCAGCGGACCGTGCGGCGGGGCGGCCGGGCGGCCGGGGTGGTGGTGGCGGCCCGGGCTCTGTGCAGGAGCAGGACGGTGAGGGCGGCGATCTCCTCGGGGGTGAGATCCGTGCGGTCGGTGCGGAAGAGAGCAGGCCGGTCGGTGCGGACGGAGGTGGGCCGCTCGGTGCGGAGGGGTGCGGGCTGGTCGGTCATCGGGGCCTCCGGGTGCGGGAACCCCGACGGCCCCGACGCGGGGCGTCGGGGCCGTCGAGGGGGTGGGTGGTGCCGGGGGGTGGCTCAGGCGTGCTGCACGAGCAGCAGGCGGTGCATGGGGGTGTCGAGCAGGGCGACGCGGCGCAGGCCGGCGTCGGCGAGCCAGTGGTCGTAGTCGTGGACGGTGAAGGCGTCGCCGCCGCCGGTGGCGAGCATGGAGGCGGCGAAGAGCCGGAAGAAGCGGTTCTGGGTGTTCCCGTCGGTGCTGTCCTCGTCGACGATGTGGTCGGCGATGGCGATCACGCCGTCCGGGCTGAGCGACTTGGCGGAGCGGAGCAGGAGTTCGCGGGCCGACTCGGGGGTCTGGAGGTGGAAGATGTTGACGAAGAGGGCGACGTCGACGCCGGTGCCCCAGTCGTCGGCCCAGAAGTCGACGACCTCGGGGCTGAAGCGCTCGGCGACGCCGAGCCGGTGGGCCTGGGCGTTGGCGATCGGGATGATCCGTTCGGCGTCCAGGGCCCGGGCGTTGAGGCCGTCGAACTCCTGGAGCAGCAGCTGGCTGTAGATGCCGGTGCCGCAGCCGACGTCGAGCAGGGTGCGGTCGGTGCCGTCGGTCCAGCCCTGCTCGCGCAGCCAGCCGGCCAGGGTGGCGGTGATCGGCGGGGCCCAGAAGTTGATGCCGCGGACCAGGGAGGTGTAGTCCTCCTCGGAGATCTGGTTGAGCTGCTGGGAGCCCTCGGAGTTGCGGGCGCCGGTGCGGACGTTGGTGGCGAGGTTGCGCCAGGCGCCCCAGGCGACGTTGCGGTCGTGCCGGATCTTGCCGACCAGGCTGTAGAGGCCCTCGGGGGCGAAGACGTCGTGCATCTCCGGTGGCAGGGTGTAGACGGCCTGGCCGTCCGCCGCGCGGTTGCGCTCGACCACGTCGTAGGCGGCCAGGCCGTCCAGCAGGACGCGGGTGGCGCGCAGGTCGGTGCCGAGGCGGGTGGAGAGCTCACCGGCGGTGGCGGGGGCGCCGATCAGCGCGGTGAAGGCGCCGATGTCGTGGGCGGCCTCGATGACGCCGGTGGCCCAGATGCCGATGAGGTGCTCGTACATCCGGTGGGCGGCGTTGACGCCGCTGCCGCGGCCGGGGAGCAGCTCGGTGTCGACCAGCGGGGTGTGGTTGTCGTGGGTGCGCACGGCGGGGATGGTCATGGGTTCTCCTAGAGGGTGGTGACGGTGCGTCTGACGTGTCTGTTCACAGGACGATGCCGCCGTCGATCTGCAGGACCGAGCCGGTGAGGTAGGCGGATTGCGGGCCGGCCAGGAAGGCGACCGATTCGGCCACCTCCTCGGCGGTGCCGAAGCGGCCGAGCGGGATGTGCTTGAGGGCGTCGGTGCGTTGGCCGTCGCTGAGCACCGAGGTCATGTCGGTCTCGATCATTCCGGGGGCCACCGCGTTGACCCGGACCCCGTAGCGGCCGACCTCCTTGGCCAGGGCGCGGGTGAGCGCGATGATGCCGGCCTTGGAGGCGGCGTAGTTGCTCTGGCCGGGGTTCCCGTAGACGCCGGAGACCGAGGAGAGCGTGATGATCGAGCCGCCGCGGCGCTTGACCATCGGGAAGGCCACCGCGCGGCAGAGGTTGGCGGTGCCGTTCAGGTTGGTGTCGGTGACGGCCTGCCAGTCCTGGTCGGCCATCAGCAGCAGGGGCTTGTCGCGGGTGATGCCGGCGCTGGCGACGGCGACGGTGACCGGGCCGAGTTCCGCCTCCGTCCTGGTGACCCAGGCGCGGACGGCGGACGCGTCGGTGACGTCGACCCGTTCGGCGAGGACGGCGGCGCCGAGGGCGTCGAGTTCCTTGCCGAGCAGGTCGGCGGCCTGCTGGTCGGACTGGTAGCAGAAGCTGACCGCGTAGCCGTCGACGGCCAGGCGCAGGGCGGCCGCCTTGCCGATGCCGCGGGAGCCGCCGCTGATCAGGACGACGCCCGGGGCGCTCACCGGTCACCGCCGGCGAGGCGCAGGACGGCGCAGGCGGCCAGGCCCTGGTGGTCCAGCGAGGCGATCACGGCGAGCCGGCCGGCCGCCGCGGGGTCCTGTTCGGCCAGGGCCAGGACGGTGGTGACGGAGAAGACGGTGCCCGCGGAGCCGGTGTCGCCGAGCAGCCCGGCGGTGCGGACCCGCCGGACGGCCTCGGGGCCGACCAGGGCGGCGAGCTGTTCCTCGGCCGGCTGCCCGGTGACGGCCGCGGCCCAGACCTGGTCGGGGGTGGCGTCGGCCTGGGCGAGGGCGTCCCGGACGGTGGCGGCGAGCGCCTCCTGCGGGTCCTCGTCGACGGCCAACCGGACGTCCAGGGACAGCAGTTCGGCCAGCACCCGGCGTTCGGGCGGCAGCGTCCGGGCGGTCTCCACCAGCAGGACGGCGCTGCCCTCGCCGATCGGCCGGTCGGGCTCGCCGGCCAGCCACGAGCGGGTCTCGGTCTGCTCCTCGACCGCGCCGACCAGGGCGCGTTCGGCCCGGCCGGCCGCCAGCAGGCGGCGGGCGTAGCCGAGGGCGAGCAGGCCGCCCGCGGCGCCGCCGGCCAGGGTGGTGTTGGGGCCCTTGAGGTCGAAGCGGATGGCGGTGGCCGCGGCCGGTCCGTTCATCAGCACGTTCGGCATCAGCTGGGCCGGTACGTCGTACGGCTTGTCGCCCTCGAACGAGGCCCGGCTGAACCCGGCGGCGCTGTGGGCGCTGCCGAGGGTGGTGCCGAGGACGAGGGCGGTGCCGCCGCCGGTGGCGATCGGCTGCCGGGCCGCCGCGGCCTCGTCGAGGAGTTCGCGGACGGCGGTGACGGCCAGGCCGGTGGCCCGGTCGTAGGTGCGGGTGCCGGCCTTGCCGAGCACCTTGCGGGTGTCGAAGTCGGGGACCAGGTGGGCCGGTTCGCCCCGGGCGACCCCGGCCGCGAACGCGTCGCGGCCGAGGCCGAAGGGGGAGACGGCGGACCACGCGGTGATCAGCGGCCGGTCCCGGTGGATCGTGCGCTCGCTCATCGGCTGGGCTCCTCCTCATGGCGCCCCAGGACGACGGAGGCGTTGTTGCCGCCGAAGGCCAGTCCGTTGTTGACCACCACCCGGAGGTCCGCGGGGACGGAGTGGTTGGGCACGCAGTCGATCTGGCACTGGGGGTCGGTGGTGCGGTGGTTGACGGTGGGCGGGACGAACCCGTGGGCCAGCGCGAGCGCCGAGGCGGCCGCGCCGAGCGCGCTCGCCGCGCCCATGGAGTGGCCGAGCATCGCCTTGAGGGCGACGGTGCGCGGCGGGGTGTCGCCGAAGACCTCGCGGATCGCCCGGGTCTCGGTGATGTCGTTGGTGGGGGTGCCGGTGCCGTGGGCGGAGACCAGGTCGACCTCGTCGGCCTTCACCCCGGCGTCGGCCAGCGCCAGCTCCATGCAGCGGGCGACGCTGGACTGGTCGGGTGCGGTCGGGTGGTGGGCGTCGCAGTTGAGGCCGTAGCCGAGCAGTTCGGCGTAGATCCGGGCGCCGCGGGCGCGGGCGGACTCCAGGGTCTCCAGCACGAGGACCCCCGCGCCCTCGGCCGTGAGCAGTCCCTCGCGGTCGGCGTCGAACGGACGGCAGACGTCGGAGGAGACCAGGCCGAGTCGGCTGAAGCCGGCGAAGGTGCGGCGGCAGATCGCGTCCGCGCCGCCGACCAGGGCGATGTCCGCCTCGCCGGTGCGGACGGCGTCGAAACCGTCGCCGATGGCGTAGTTGCCGGCCGCGCAGGCCGTGCCGAGCACGGTCGGGACCACCCTGGGGAGCCGCAGCTCCCGGGCGACGGCCAGGGCCAGCTGGTGGGCCGGCAGGCGGCCGGCCAGCAGCTGGTCGGCCGGCTGCTCAGGGCCCTGTGCGACGGACGCGGCCATCATCCGGTCCAGTTCGCCGGCCTCGCCGTCGGTGGTGCCGACGGTGACCTGGGCGCGCAGCCCGGCGAGCCGCTGCTCGTCGAGGCCGGCGTCCTGGACGGCCATCCGGGCCGCCGCGACGGTGAACTGGGTGGCGCGGCCGAGCTGTTCGACCGGGAGGCGGTGGATCCACCGCTCCGGGACGAAGCCGTCGACCTCGTGCCCGGAGGTGTGGAGGAAGCCGGTGGTGTCGAAGCTGGTGATCGGACCGGCGCCGCAGCGGCCCTCGCGCAGGGCCGAGGTGAACTCCTCGACCCCGTTGCCGATGCTCGACAGGACGCCGATGCCGGTCACCACCACGCGCTGGGGGGCGCTCACGGCGCGCTGCGGGGCGTTCATCGCGCGGTCGCCCGGGACAGGACCTCCAGCACGGCGGCCAGGTTGACCATGTTGCCCAGCTCCTCCTGCGGGATGGTGACGTGGAACTCCTTCTCCAGGCGGGCGAGGACCTCGATGGCGTTCAGCGAGTCGGCGCCGTAGTGGTCGATGAAGTGGTCGGTGAGGGTCAGCTCGTCCAGTTCGAGGTCGAGGCAGTCGGCGACGATCTCGCGGACCTTGGACTCGTCGATGGCGATGGTGCTCATGGGGTGCTCCTCAACTGCGATGGAAGGTGCGGTGGTTGGTGCCGGTGGTTCAGGCGGTGGGTTCAGGCGGTGGCGTCGATCAGGCTCTGCGGGCGCAGGTCGGTCCAGCTGCGCTCGATGTGGTCCAGCGCCTCCTGCCGGGTGCTCGGGCCCTGGACGGTCCGCCAGCCGGCCGGGACCTCGGCGAAGGCCGGCCAGAGGCTGTGCTGGTTCTCGTGGTTGACGAGGACGAGGAAGGTGCCCTGCTCGTCGTCGAACGGGTTGCTCATGGTTTTTCTCGGTCCTTTCTGAATTCCCGGGGGGAATTCCCCCGGGAGTGTTGTCCGGGGTGGCCGACCGGCTATTTCAGGGCGGCCGACAGGATCTTTCCGATGAAGCCGGCCGGGGCCGTTCCGAGCATCGAGTCGTGGTCGCTGTCGACCGGGTGCCGGAGGATCCGGCCGGTCACGTGCGGCTGCCAGGACTCGGCGCCGGGGGCGCCGGGGGTGAGGCCGTGGGTGGCCGTGAACAGGAGCAGGTCGCCCCGGTAGCGGCCCGGGCGGTGGGCGTCGCCCAGCACGCCGTGGGTGCGGATCACTCCGAGCAGGCGGGTCAACTCGGTCTCGTCCAGCTCCGCGAGCGGGTTGCCGGCCTCGGCCAGGCGCTGTCGCGCGGTGGCCGGGTCGAGCGGTCCGTCGGCGGGGAGGCCGGCCCGTTCCAGGAGTTCGGCCAGGACGGCCGACTCGCTCGGCGGCTCCTCGGTCGGGGTGCCGGTGCCGGGGAAGCCGTCCAGGTCGGCGAGCAGTTCGACCTGCTCGCCGCGGGCCTGGAGCTGGATGGCGATCTCGTGGGCGACGAGCCCTCCGAATGACCAGCCGAGAACACGATAGGGCCCCTGCGGCTGGATTTCCAGCATTCTTCCGAGATATTTTCCGGCGATTTCCCGGACGGACTCCGCGGGCTTTTCCGGCGTGCGGACGCCACTCGTCTGGAATGCGTACACGGGAATGTCCGCGTCAATTTCCGCGGCGAGTGCCAGGAAGGGCCAGCCGAGTCCGACCGCGCCGTGCACGCAGAACAGCGGGCGGCGGTCGCCGGTCGGCCGGATCGCCAGGACGGGGGCGTACGGGTCCTCCGGCGCACCGAGTCCCCCGGGCACGCCGGTGTCCTCGGGCGCACCGGTGTCCTCGGAGGCGCCGGAGACCCGGGCCAGGCCGGCCACGGTGCGGTGCGCGAAGACGTCGGCGGGGGTGAGCGACAGTCCGGCGGTCCGGGCCCGGCTGACCAGTTGGATGGACTTCAGGCTGTCGCCGCCCAGTTCGAAGAAGCCGTCCTCGGCGCCGACCCCGTCCTCGGCCAGGCCGAGCACCTCGGCGAAGACCCGGCTCAGGGCGAGCTCGACGGGCCCGCTCGGGGGCCGTCCGGCGGAGCGCGCGGCGGCCCGGTCGGCGGCGCCGGGGGCGGGCAGCGCCTTGCGGTCCACCTTGCCGTTCGGGGTGAGCGGCAGCGCCGCCAGCGGGACGTACCCGGTCGGGAGCATGTACTCCGGCAGGACGGCCGCCAGATGGGCGCGCAGCGCGGCGGGGTCGGGGCGGTCCGGCCCGGCGGGCACCAGGTAGGCGACCAGCCGGCGTTCGCCGGGGCCGTCCTCCCGGTCCACCACGGCGCAGCGTTCGACGGCCGGATGGTCGGTCAACACCGCCTCGATCTCGCCGAGTTCGATCCGGAAGCCGCGGATCTTGACCTGGTGGTCCACCCGGCCGAGGTAGTCCAGCGCGCCGTCCGGCCGGAGCCGGGCGAGGTCGCCGGTGCGGTACATCCGGCTGCCCGGTGGGCCGTACGGGTCGGCGGTGAAGCGGTCGGCGGTCAGGCTCGGGCGGTCCAGGTAGCCCCGGGCGACGCCCGCGCCGGACAGGTACAGCTCGCCGACCACGCCCGGCGGCACCGGGCGCAGCGTGGCGTCCAGCAGCCGGACCTGGTTGCCGGCTAGCGGGTGGCCGATCGGCGGCGGGCCGGCCTGGCCGGGCGGGAGCTCGGCGGCGAGCGACCAGATGGTGGTCTCGGTCGGGCCGTACAGGTTGGTGACCTTGGCGGCGGCGCCGGTCAGCGCCTCGGCCAGGGCCGGGCCGATCGCCTCGCCGCCGGTCAGCACGTGCAGTCCGGCCAGGGCCTGCGGGTGGCTGCCGACCAGGGCGTGCCAGAGCGTCGGGGTGGCCTGGAGGACGTCCGGTCCGCTGGTGCGGATCAGTTCGGCCAGCAGGTCGGGGTCGCGGACGGTCTCCAGCGGGGCGACCACCAGCCGGGCGCCGCCGAGCAGCGGGGCCAGCAGCTCCAGGTTGGCGATGTCGAAGCCGAAGGTGGTGACCGCGAGCAGGCTGCGGCCGGGGCCCAGGCCGAGCCGGCCGGCCAGGTCGAGCAGGTGGTTGGCCAGGGCGCCGCGGGGCACCACGACGCCCTTGGGGCGGCCGGTGGAGCCCGAGGTGTAGATGACGTACGCGGCGTGCCCGGGCCGTACCGGCGCGGCCAGTTCGGCCGGGCGCAGGTGTTCTGGGGTCTGGCCGTCGATCAGGGCGCGGGTGGCCGGGTCGTCCAGCAGCAGCGGTGTTCCGGCCGCCAGGGCGGGGACGGCGGCGGCCACCTCGGCCCGGGTGACGGTGAGCACCGGCCGGGCGTCCTCGGCCATCGCGGCGATCCGGTCGGCCGGGTAGGACGGGTCGATCGGCAGGTAGGCGGCGCCGGACTTGACCACCGCGAGGGCGGCGACCACCAGGTCGACCGAGCGCGGCAGGGCGATCGCCACCACCCGGTCGGGCGCGGCGCCCCGGGCGAGCAGGGCGCGGGCGAGCCGGTTGGCCCGGCGGTGCAGTTCGGCGAAGTCCAGCCGTTCGGTGCCGAATTCGAGCGCCGGGTCGTCCGGACGGGCGTCCGCGGCGGCCTCCAGCAGCTCGGCCAGGGTGCGGTCGCTGACCAGCGCGTCGGGGCCGACCCCGGCGGCCAGCAGTCGCTCCGGCTCGCCGGGGAGCAGGGCCGGGGCGGCGGTGACCGGGCGGTCGGGCTGGTCCACCAGGGCGGTCAGCAGGTGCACCAGGCGTTCGGTGAGCCGGGTCGCGCCGGCCTCGGTGAACAGGTCGGTGCTGTACTCCAGCCGGCCGGTGAGGCCGGCCGGGCCCGAGCCCGTGCCCACGCCTCCGTTCGGGTCCGGGGCCTCGGCGAGTTCGAAGGCGAGGTCGAGCCGGGCGGTGCCCAGTTCGGCCGCGCCCGCCTCGACGGTGACGCCGGGCAGGTCCAGCCGGGCGGCGGCGTTGTTGTGCAGGGCCAGCAGGGTCTGGAACAGCGGGTTGCGGGCCTGGGCGCGCTCGGGGCCGAGGGCGTCGACCAGCTTCTCGAAGGGCAGGTCCTGATGGGCGTAGGCGGCCAGGTCGGCGGCCTTGACCCGGTCCAGCAGCTCGCGGAAGGTCGGGGCGCCGGACAGGTCGGTGCGCAGCACCAGGGTGTTGACGAAGCAGCCGACCAGGTCCTCCAGGGCGTCGTCGGTGCGGCCGGCGATCGGGGTGCCGAGCGGGATGTCCTCGCCCGCGCCGAGCCGGTGGAGCAGGGTGGCCAGGGCGGCCTGCAGCACCATGAACAGGCTGGCGCCGCTGTCCCGGGCCAGCGCGAGGGCGGCCCGGTGCACCCCGGCGGGGACGGCGAAGCGGACGCCGCCGCCGCGGTAGCCGGTGACGGCCCGCCGGGGAGTGTCCACCGGCAGCTGGAGCTCGTCCGGCAGGTTGGCCAACTGCTCCTTCCAGTAGGCGAGTTGCCTGGACATCGCGGAGCCGGGGTCGGTCTCCTCGCCGAGCAGTCCGCGCTGCCAGAGCGCGTAGTCGGCGTACTGCACCGGCAGCGGCGCCCAGTCGGGCGCGTGGCCGGCCAGTCGGGCGGTGTAGGCGGCGGAGAGGTCGCGGGTGAGCGGGCCGTTGGACCAGCCGTCCCCGGCGATGTGGTGGATCACCACGACCAGCAGGTGGTCCTCCGGGCCGGCCGCGAGCAGGGTGGCCCGGATCGGCGGCCGGTTCGCCAGGTCGAACCCGGCCCGGGCGAACTCCTGGGCGGCCGCGCTCAGTTCGGCTGCGGGGAGCTCGCGCAGCGGCAGCCCGACGGCGGCCTGTTCGGTGCTGAGGACCCGCTGGTACGGCAGGCCGTCGCGGTCCGGGAAGACGGTGCGCAGGCTCTCGTGCCGCTCGATCACGTCGGTCAGCGCGGCGGCCAGCGCGGTCCGGTCCAGGGCGCCGCGCAGCCGCAGCGTCCAGGGCAGGTGGTAGGTGGCGGACGGGCCCTCCAGCCGGTCCAGGAACCAGAGCCGCTGCTGGGCGTACGACAGCGGCGGCCGCTCCGGGCGTTCCCCGGCGGTGAGCGCGGGGCGGACGGCGTCCCGGGTGAGCCGCCCGGCCAGCGCGGCCACCGTGGGGGCCTCGAACAGGGTGCGGATCGCCAGTTCGGCGCCGAGCAGGGTGCGGACCCGGCTGACCAGCCGGGTGGCGAGCAGCGAGTGCCCGCCGAGCTGGAAGAAGTCCTCGTCGATGCCGACCTTCGGCAGGTCCAGCACCTCGGCGAAGGCGGTGCAGAGCACCTCCTCCTGCGGGGTGCGCGGGCCGCGGCCGGTGCCGGTGGCGGCGGGGTCGACCTCGGGCAGCGCCGCGCGGTCCACCTTGCCGTTGGGGGTCAGCGGCAGGGCGTCCAGCACCACCAGGGTGGCGGGCACCATGTACTCGGGCAGGAGCGCGGCGGCTGCCGTCCGGCAGCGGGCCGGGTCGAGGTCGCCGGTCACGTAGCCGACCAGCCGGGCGTCGCCGGCCGTGCCGCGGCGGACCACCACCACGGCGTCGCCGACCCGGTCGATCGAGCGCAGCGCGGCCTCGACCTCGCCGGGCTCGATCCGGTGGCCGCGGATCTTGACCTGGTGGTCGACCCGCTCCAGGAACTCCAGTGCGCCGTCCGGCCGCCGGATCACCCGGTCGCCGGTGCGGTACATCCGGGCGCCCGGCCGCGGGCTGAACGGGTCGGCGGTGAACACCGCGGCGGTGCGGGCGGGTTGGTCCAGGTAGCCGCGGCCGACGCCGCGCCCGCCGACGTACAGCTCGCCGGGGACGCCGTCCGGCACCGGGCGCAGCGCGCCGTCCAGGACGTACAGTCCGGTGCCGCGGACGGCCCGGCCGATCGGGGCGCGCACCGAGTCCAGCTCGGCGGGGGCGCCGATCAGGGCGTGGGTGACGTCGTCCGAGCACTCGGTCGGCCCGTACGCGTTGACCAGCGGGATCGCCGGGTGCCGGGCGAACCAGCGGTGGGCCAGGTCGGCGGGCAGCGCCTCGCCGGTGACCACCAGCTTGCGCAGCCCGTCCAGGGCGGGCGGTTCGGCGCCGGCGTCCCAGCCGTCCAGGGCGGCCCGCAGCAGCGAGGGGACGACCTCCAGCACGGTGACGCCCTCGGGGGCGACCAGGCCGAACAGGGCCTGCGGGTCGGCGGCGAGTTCGCGGCCGGTGACCCGCAGCCGCCCGCCGACGACCAGCGCGGCGAGCATCTGCCAGACCGAGATGTCGAAGGTGACCGGGGCGTTGTGGACCAGCACGGTGTCCCGGTCCAGTTCCAGGTCGTCGACCTTGGCCAGCAGGTGGTTGACCATGCCCGCGCGGTGCACCATGGCGCCCTTGGGGCGGCCGGTGGAGCCCGAGGTGAAGATGACGTACGCCAGGTCGTCGGCGGCGCCGCGCGGTGCGGGCGGCCGTTTGGCGGCCCGCGGGCCCAACTCCAGGACGGGGACGTCCAGTCCGGCCCCGGCCAGCAGTTCGGCGGCGGTGCCGCGCTCGCCGGGGTCGACCAGCAGGGCGCCGATCCGCGCCTCGGCGGCCAGCACGGCGCCGCGCCGGACCGGGGCGGCGACGTCCAGCGGCAGCCAGGCCGCGCCCGCGCCGAGCACGCCGAGGACGGCGGTGACGAAGCCGCAGCCGGGCGGGGCCAGCACCCCGACCGGCCCGGTCCCGGCGTCGACGCCGGCCTTGACCAGGGCCCGGGTCACCGCGCCGGCCCGGCCGGCCAGTTGGGCGTACGTGAGGCGTTCGGCGCCGTCGGAGACCGCGACCGCGGTCGGGGTGGTGCGGGCGAACTCCTGGACCCGGGCCACCACGTCCGTCCACGGGTCGGTCTCGGCCGGCTCCGGGGCGGGGACGGCCAGCCGGGCGCGCTCGCCGGGCAGCAGCAGGTCCAGCTGTCCGAGCGGGCGGTCCGGCTCGGCCCGGGCGGTGCGCAGCACGTGCAGCAGCCGTTCGGCGACGACGGCGGCCTCGGCCGGGGTGAACCGGGCGGTGTCGTAGCCGATCTGGAGGCGCAGCCGGTCGCCGGGCAGGGCCATCAGGCTGAGCGGGTAGTGGTTGGCGTCGCCGGCCCGCAGGTCGGTCAGCCGCAGTCCGGCGACCTCGCCGGCCAGGGCCTTCGGGTCGAGCGGGTAGTTCTCGAAGACCAGCACGCTGTCGAAGAGGTCGCCCACGCCGGCCAGCCGCTGGACGGTGTCGAGGCCGAGGTGCTGGTGCGGGAGCAGCAGGGACTGGCGGTCCTGGAGGTCGCCGAGCAGTTCGGTGAAGCTCCGCGCCGGGTCCAGGTCGACCCGCACCGGCAGGGTGTTGATGAACAGCCCGACCATGGTCTCGACCCCGGGCAGCTCCGGCGGGCGGCCGGAGACGGTGCCGCCGAAGACGATGTCGCGCAGCCCGGTGAGGGTGCCCAGCACGGTCGCCCAGGCGCCCTGCACCACGGTGTTGACGGTCAGGCCGCGGCTGCGGGCCCAGCCGGTGAGCGCGGCGAACTCCCGCTCGTCCAGTTCGACGGCGTGCTCGCCGGGCATTCCGGGCCCGGCCGTTCCGGTGCCGGACAGCCGGGTGGGCTCGGTGAAGCCGGCCAGTGCGGCGCTCCAGGCCGCCTCGGCCGCCGCCCGGTCCTGCCGGGCCAGGTGGGCCAGGTAGGACCGGTACGGGGCGGGGCGGGGCAGCGAGACGCCGCCGTCGGCGTAGCAGGCGAACAGCTCGCGCACCACGATCGGCATCGACCAGCCGTCGAACAGGATCTGGTGCGAGGTCAGCACCAGCCGGTGCTGGCGGTCGCCGAGCCGCAGCAGGCTGAAGCGCAGCAGCGGCGGGCGGGCCAGGTCGAAGGGGCGCAGCCGGTCCTGTCGGGCCAGCTGGTCGGGGTCCTGGAGGCCGGTCCGCAGGTCGACCTCCCGCCAGTCGAGCGGGACGTCGCGCGGCACCACCTGCACCGGGTCGCCGTTCCTGCGGTAGCGGAAGGCCGCCCGCAGGTTGGGGTGGCGCTCCAGCAGGGCGGTGACCGCCCGGCGCAGTCGGGCCGGGTCCAGGTCGCCGGCCAGGTCCAGGGCCAACTGCACGGTGTAGACGTCGAGTTCCTCGCGGTGGTACTGCGCGTGGAACATCAGTCCGGCCTGCAGCGGTGCCACCGGCAGGATGTCGCTCAGATTGGAGCTCCGCCCGGGTCGTCGCCCGGTGCGGGGCCCGGCCGCGGCCGTGGTCACTGCCCGTCCCCCCAGTCTTCCGTGTCGTCCATGTCGTCCATCTCGTCCTCGAACTCGTCGATCTCGTCCTGGCTGAGTGCCACCAGGTCGAGGTCGGAGGGCGTCCAGCCGCCGGCCCCGGGCTCCCGGGTGTGCCGGACCAGGGCCCGCAGGGCGTGGAACCAGCCCTCGGCGAGGTCCTCGGCGTCGGCCTGCGGCAGGGCCAGGCCGGCCCAGGTCCAGCGGGCGC
The DNA here is from genome assembly GCF_044749365.1 of Kitasatospora sp. NPDC089509. NCBI lineage: Bacteria > Bacillati > Actinomycetota > Actinomycetes > Kitasatosporales > Streptomycetaceae > Kitasatospora > Kitasatospora sp. NPDC089509. Next base: position 145,566 of record NZ_JBIVHS010000020.1, read on the forward strand.
TCAGCCGCGGGCCGTCCGGGCCGTCCTCGGTGACCGCGTTGACGTCCAGGACGTGCGGCAGCGGCATCCCCGGGTCGGCCCCGGCGGCCAGGGCGGCGGCCTGCTCGGTCAGCGACCAGTCCTCGCCGGTGGGCGCGGGCAGCCGGCCCAGGTAGTTGAAGCCGAGCTGCGGCCGGGCGGCGCCGGCCAGCTGTCGGGCGCCGGTCCCGTCCAGGTGGCGCAGTTGGCCCCAGCCGAGTCCGTGGCCGGGCACCATCCGCAGGTGCTCCTTGACCAGCTTGAGGCTGTGCCCGGCGGCCGGGCCGCCGGCCAGCGCCTCGGTGAGGTCGACCGGGCCGGGGTCCAGCCGCAGCGGGTAGGCGGTGGTGAACCAGCCGACCGTGCGGGAGAGGTCCACCCCGGGGGCGAACTCCTCGCGTCCGTGGCCCTCCAGTTCGACCGGCACCGGGCGTTCCGGCCGCCCGGTGCGCCGGCGCCAGTCGGCGACGGCGAGCGCCAGGGCGGTCAGCAGCACGTCGTTCACCTCGGCGTGGAACGCCCCGGTGACCTCGGTGAGCAGGGCCGCGGTGGTGTCGGTGTCCAGGACCCGGTGCAGGGTCCGGGCGGTGCCGAAGGTGTCCACCGCCGGGTCGGCGGGCCGGTGCCCGAGCGGCTCCCCGTCGTCGGCCGACTCGGCGCGCCACCAGTCGAGTTGGGCGCGCAGTTCGGGGCTGCCGGCGGTTCGCTCCAGCAGGGCGGACCAGTGCCGCAGCGAGGTGCCGACCGGTTGCAGCCGGACCGGTTCGCCCGCGGTCGCGGCCGTGTGGGCGCGGGCCAGGTCGGGCAGCAGGATCCGCCAGGACACCCCGTCCACCACCAGGTGGTGCAGGGTGAGCAGCAGCTCGCCGCCGGACGGGTGCCAGAGCGCCTGGACCATCCGGCCCGCGCCGGGCGCCAGCCGCTCGCGGGCGGCGACCGCCTCGGCGGGCCAGTCCACGGTCGGCCCGTCGTGGATCCGCAGCAGTGCCGCGGCGTCCACCGTGCCGGGTGCGCCGATCAGCAGCGACCAGTCGGGCCGCAGCCGCATCCGCAGCGCGTCGTGGTGGTCCAGCACCGCCTGCAGCGCCGCGGTCAGCGACTCCCGGGTGGCGTCGGGCGGGGTGCGCACCAGGACGGCCTGGTGGAAGCCGTCGACCGGTCCGCCGAGGTCGCGCAGCCAGTGCCCGATCGGCAGCTGTCCCAGCTCGCCGACGCCGTCCTCGGTGCCGACCGTGGCCACCGCCTCCTCGCCGTCGCGGGCCACCACGGCCAGCGCGGCCGGGGTCCGGTGGGTGAAGACGTCCTGCGCGGTGACCACCAGCCCGGCCGCACGGGCCCGGCTGACCAGCTGGATGGAGACGATGCTGTCCCCGCCCAGGTCGAAGAACCCGTCGTCGGCGCCGACCGAGGGCAGTCCGAGGACCTCGGCGAAGACCGCGCAGAACGCGGCCTCCCGGGCGTCGGCCGGGGCCCGGCCGGTGGAGGCGGCGGTGTAGTCGGGCGCGGGCAGCGCCCGGCGGTCCAGCTTGCCGTTGCCGGTCAGCGGCAGGGTGTCCAGCGGGACGAACGCGGACGGCACCAGGTAGTCCGGCAGTTCGGCCGCGAGGGCGGCCCGCAGTTCGCCGACCGGCAGGTCGGCCGGGGTCACGTAGGCGACCAGCCGCTTGTCGCCGGGGCGGTCCTCGCGGACCACCGCGGCGGCCTGCTCGACGCCCGGCCGGGCCAGCAGCGCGGTCTCGATCTCGCCGAGTTCGATCCGGAAGCCGCGCAGCTTGACCTGCTCGTCGACCCGGCCGACGTAGTCCAGCTGGCCGTCGGCCGTCCAGCGCACCAGGTCGCCGGTGCGGTACATCCGGTCGTCCGGGTCGCCGTACGGGTCGGCGGTGAAGCGCTGGGCGGTGAGCTCGGGCCGGTGCAGGTAGCCCAGGGCCACCCCGGCGCCGGCCACGTACAGTTCGCCGATCACGCCCGGCGGGACCGGCCGCAGCGCCGCGTCCAGCACGTACACCCGGGCACCGGCCAGCGGTCGGCCGATCGGCGGCTTGACCGCTCCGGCCAGGGGTTCGCTGACGGTGGCGCAGACCGTGGTCTCGGTCGGGCCGTACGCGTTGAGCATCCGCCGGCCCGCGGACCAGCGGTCGACCAGTTCGGGCGGGCAGGCCTCGCCGGCCGTGATGAGGGTCAGCCCCTCGGGCATCGGCAGCCGGCCGGGCCAGGCGGCCAGCACGGTCGGCGGCAGGCAGACCACCTCGACGCCGGCCGTCGCGACCAGCTCGGCGAGCGGCTCGCCGGGCGCCCGGTCGGGCTCCGCGGCCAGCACCAGGACGGCGCCGTTGAGCAGCACGGTGAACAGCTCCCAGGCGGCGGCGTCGAAGCTGAACGAGGCGAACTGCAGCAGCCGGGTGCCTTCGTCGACGGCGAAGCGGCCGTGTTCGGCGGCCAGCGCGGCCACCGCCCGGTGCGGCACCAGCACGCCCTTGGGGCGGCCGGTGGAGCCGGAGGTGTAGATCACGTACGCCGGGTGGTCCGGCCCCAGCGGGGTGGTCCGCTCGGCGTCCCGCGGGTCGTGCGCCGGGGCGGCGGCGATCGCGGCGGCGGTGGCAGGGTCGTCCAGCAGCAGCACGGGTGCGCTCCGCGTCTCCGGCAGCCGCTGCGCCACCGTGCCGTGGCTGAGCACCGCCAGCGGGGCGGAGTCGTCCAGCAGGTAGGCGATCCGCTCGCGCGGGTACGCCGGGTCGACGGGGAGGTAGGCCGCGCCCGTCTTGAGGACCGCGAGCACCGCGACGACCGCGTCGACCGTGCGCGGCAGCGCCAGGGCGACGATCCGTCCGGGGCCCGCGCCCAGGGCGATCAGGTGGTGGGCCAGCCGGTTGGCGCGCTCGTTGAGCTCGCCGTAGCCGGTCACGGCGCGCACCGCGCCGTCCTCGAACCAGTGCAGCGCGGGCCGTTCGGGCGCGCGGTGCACCCGCTCCTGGAAGACGTCCGGCAGCCGGACCGCGCCGACGGTGGTCGGACGGTCGGCCCCGCTCCAGGTGCCGAGCAGCCGCTCGCGCTCCTCGGGCAGCAGGGCGTCCAGTCCGCTGAGCGGCCGGTCCGGCTGGTCGGTCAGCAGGCCCAGCAGGTGGGTCAGCCGGTCGGCCAGGCCGCGCGCGGTGCGCTCGGTGAACAGGTCGGTGCTGTACTCCAGGGTGCCGGTGAGGCCGTCCGGCCCGCCCGCTCCGTCGTACTGCTCGACGAGTTCGAAGGCGAGGTCGAACTTGGCCGTCCCGGAGCCGACCGGGCTGACCTCGGCGGTCAGGCCGGGCAGCTCGGGGCGGGCCCCGGCGTTGTTCTGGAAGGCGAGCATCACCTGGAAGAGCGGCTGGCGGGCCAGTGAGCGGCCGGCGCCGAGCCGGTCGACGAGTCGCTCGAACGGCACGTCCTGGTGGGCCAGGGCGGCCAGTACGGTCTCCCGGGCGCGGCCGACCAGGGTGCGGAAGCTCGGGTCGCCGGACAGGTCGGTGCGCAGCACCAGGGTGTTGACGAAGAAGCCGACCAGGTCGTCCAGGGACTGCGCGGTGCGCCCGGCGACCGGGGTGCCGAGCGGGATGTCGGTGCCCGCGCCGAGCTTGCCGAGCAGTACGGCCAGTGCCGCCTGCACCACCATGAACGGGCTGGCGCCGGCCTCGCGGGCCAGTGCGGTGAGTGCGCGGTGCGCCCCGGCGTCCAGCCGCAGCGGCACGGTGGCGCCGCGGTAGCTGGGCACCGCCGGCCGGGGGAAGTCGACGGGCAGTGCCAGTTCCTCCGGCAGGTCGGCCAACTGGCCTGCCCAGTAGTCGAGCTGACGATTCATCAGGCTGTTCGGGTCGTCCGGCTCGCCGAGCAGTCGACGCTGCCACAGGGTGTAGTCGGCGTACTGGACGGGCAGGTCGGCCCACTCCGGGGCGCGCCCGGCCAGTCGGGCCCGGTAGGCGGCCTGGAGGTCGTCGACCAGCGGACGCACCGACCAGCCGTCGGCCGCGATGTGGTGCTGCACCAGCAGCAGCACGTGCTCCGCGCCACCGGTCTCGAACAGCACGGTGCGCAGCGGCGGTTCGGCGGCCAGGTCGAAGGGGGTGCCGGCCCGGGCGGCCAGTTCGGCGTCCAGCTCCTCGGCCGTCCGGCCGGTGAACGGCAGCACCGGCAGCTCGGGGCAGGCCTCGCCGACCGGCAGCACCCGCTGGTGCGGGCGGCCGTCCTCGGCCGGGAAGACGGTGCGCAGGCTCTCGTGCCGGGCCACCACGTCGGCCAGTGCCGCGGCGAGCGCGGCCCGGTCCAGCGGTCCGGTCAGCCGGACCGCGTGGGAGAGGTGGTAGGTGGCGCCAGCGGCGTCCAACTGGGAGAGGAACCAGAGCCGTTGCTGTCCGGGGGAGAGCGGGATCCGGTCCGGCCGGGGGCCGGCCGTCAGCTCCTCGCGGGCCGGTGCGGCGCCGTCCAGGGCGAGCGCCAGGGCGTACGGGGTGGGCGCCTCGAACAGGGTGCGGATCGGCAGTTCGACGCCGAGCCGGGCGCGCAGCCCGGTGACCACCCGGCCGGCCAGCAGCGAGTGCCCGCCGAGCGCGAAGAAGTCCTCGTCGGCGCCGACCCCGTCCAGCTCCAGCACCTCGGCGAACAGCGCGCACAGCAGTGCCTCGCGCTCGGTGGCCGGGGCCCGCCGGTCGCGCCGCGGCGCGTTGAAGTCGGGCACCGGCAGGGCCTTGCGGTCCACCTTGCCGTTGGGGGTCAGCGGCAGTGCGGCCAGTGGCACCAGCGCGGCCGGGACCATGTAGTCGGGCAGCGTCCGGGCCAGTTCGGCGCGGACGGCGGCCGGGTCGGCGTCGCCGGTCAGGTGGGCGACCAGCCGGGTGCCGCCGGACGGGTCCCGGGCGACGGTCACCACCGCGTCGGCCACGCCGGGCACGGCGCGCAGCGCGGCCTCGACCTCGCCGGGCTCGATCCGGTGGCCGCGGATCTTGACCTGGTGGTCGACCCGTTCCAGGAACTCCAGTTGGCCGTCGGAGCGGTGCAGCACCCGGTCGCCGGTGCGGTACATCCGGGAGCCGGGGGCGGGCGCGTACGGGTCGGCGACGAAGGCCCCGGCGGTGCGCCGCGGGTCGTCGAGGTAGCCGCGGCCGACGCCGCGCCCGCCGACGTACAGTTCGCCGGGCTGTCCGGCCGGGACGGGCTGCAGCGAGTCGCCGAGGACGTACAGCCGGGTGTCGCGGACCGGGCGGCCGATCGGGGCGCGCACCGAGTCCAGGTCGGCGGGGGAGCAGATCAGGGCGTGGGTGACGTCGTCCGAGCACTCGGTCGGCCCGAAGGCGTTGACCAGCGGGATGCCGGGGCACAGCGCGAACCAGCGCCGGGCCAGGTCGGCGGGCAGTGCCTCGCCGGTGACCACCAGCCGTCGCAGCAGGGCGAGTCCGGGCCGGGCGGCACCGGCCTCCCAGGCGTCCAGGGCGGCCCGCAGCAGCGAGGGGACGACCTCCAGGACGGTGACGCCCTCGGCGTCGGCGAGCGCGAACAGCGCGCCCGGGTCGGCGGCGAGCTCGCGGGACACGACCCGCAGCCGTCCGCCCGCGACCAGCGGGCTGAGCATCTGCCAGACCGAGATGTCGAAGGTGACCGGGGCGTTGTGCACCACCGTGTCGGCCTCGGACAGCTCCAGGTCGGCGTGTTTGGCCAGCAGGTGGTTGACCATGCCGTCGCGGTGCACCATGGCGCCCTTGGGGCGGCCGGTGGAGCCCGAGGTGTAGATGACGTACGCCAGGTCGTCGCCGCTGCCGGCCGGGGCCGGCAACTGTTCGTCGCGGGCCCGGTCCAGGGCGAGGACGGCGGGGCGCGTGGGCAGCGCATCGAGCAGGGTGTCCAGGTACGGCCGCTGGTCCTCGCCGTGCAGCAGCACGGCGGCGCCGGCGGCCTCGACCAGGGCCGCGCCGCGGGCGGCCGGGGCCCGGACGTCCAGCGGCAGCCAGGCGGCGCCGGCGCCGAGCACGCCGAGCACGGCGGTGACGAAGCCGGTGCCGGGGGCGGCGGCGATCGCCACCAGCCGGTCCGGTCCGGCGCCGGCCGCGATCAGCCGGCGGGACAGCGCGCCGGCCCGGGCGACCAGCTCGGCGTAGTCGAGCCGGCCGTCGTCGTCCTGGACGGCGACGGCGTCGGGGCGGGCCAGGGCGAGCTCGCGGATCCGGGGCAGCACGTCGGTGAAGGCCTCGGGCTGCTGCCCGTAGGTGTTCCACTCGATCAGCACCCGCTCGCGCTCGGCATCGGGCAGGGCGGTGATCCGGCCGACCGGCAGTTCGGTGGAGACGGTGGCGAACTGGGCGAGGTAGCCGAGCAGGGCGTCCCGGAAGAGGTCCAGGCGCTCCTGCGGGTAGCGGTCGGCGTCGCCGTCGACGCGCAGCTCGCAGCCGTCCTCCTCGCTGTCCAGGAAGAGGATCTGGAGGTCCGGGACGGGGCCGGTGGACAGGTTGCGGACCCTCGCCCGGCAGTCGCCGAGGGCGAAGGTGCCGCCGGTCTGCAGCACGTTGACGGTGGGGCCGAAGGTGCGGCCGGCGTCACCGGTCAGTCCGAGTTCGCGGCGGATCGCGTCGTGCCGGTGGCGCTGGTGGCGCAGCGTACCGCGCAGGACGGCGGCGGTCCGGGTGAGCAGGCCGTCGCGGCCGAGCGCGGGGTGGGCGTCCAGCGGCAGCGGCAGGAAGTTGGCGCGCATGCCGGGCACGGACTGGGCCAGCGGGGTGGTGCGGGCGGCGACCGGGAGGGTGAGCACGACCCGGTCGGTGCCGCCGAGTTGGGCCAGGCAGCCGGCGGTGGCGCCGATCAGCAGGGTCTGCCAGGTGACCCGCTCGGCCCAGGCGGCGTCCTGCAGCCTGGTGACGGTGTCGACCGGGATCCGGCCGGTGCTGCGCACGGTGGACCGGGCGGGTGCGCCGAGGTGGCCGGAGAGCACGGTGGGTTCGAGGCCGTCGGCCAACTGCTCGGCCCAGTAGGCGCGGTCGCGCTGGTGGGCGGGGGAGTCGAGGTGGTCGTGTTCCTCGGCGAGCAGTTCGGCGAGGGTGGGGTCGGCGGCGGGTTCGGCGTCGGGCAGGTCGTACTCGGCGGCGAGCCGGCGGTAGACCAGGGCGCGGCTGAAGCCGTCCAGCAGGATGTGGTTGGCCTTCATGTACAGCCAGGCCAGCCCGGGGCCGATCAGCACCAGGGTGGCGGCCAGCGAGTCGGGGCCGAGCGAGGAGGGCAGTTGCCGGTCGGTCTCCAGAAACGTTTCGGCAGCGGCGAGCGGGTCCGGTTCGCCGGTCAGGTCGAGCACCGGAAGGGGCCGCGGCTGCGGCGGCTCGACGATCTGGACCGGCTGCCCGTCACGCTCGGCGAAGCGCACCCGCAGGCACTCGGTGCGGTCCTGCACGCGCTGCCAGGCGGCCCGCAGCCGCCGGTGGTCCAGCGGGCCGGTCAGCTCCAGGCAGTCCGCCATGGTGAACACCGGGTTGCCCGGGTCGAGCTGCTGGGCGAACCACATCTCCCGCTGGGCGGCGGACAGCGGCAGTTCTTCCGGATGTGCTGATTCGAACAATGGCGATGTGTGACGCATCGTCATCTAACCCCCGTGGCAATGGCGTTGGGCGTCGCCGGGCGTTCGACCGCATCCAGTGCGTCGACGCCGTAGATGTCGCGCACCCACGCGCTCTGGTAGATGGTGTCGAGGTAGCGGTCGCCCAGGTCGGGCGAGACGGCCACGGCGACGACGTCCTGGTCGTGGCGGTGCTCCGCCAGCCAGGCGGCGGCTCCGCTGACCACCGTTCCGGTCGAGCCGCCGAACAGGAACCCGCCGCGGGCGAGCCGGTGGCAGGTGCGGACGGTGTCGAGCTCGGCCACGTGCACGACGTCGTCGACGAAGCTCTCGTCCAGCAGGGCCGGCCGGACCCCGGCCCCCAGGCCGGGGATCATCCGCGGTCCGGGCTCGCCGCCGAAGGTGACGGAGCCGATGCTGTCCACCGCGACGATCCGGGTGGCCGGCCGGTGCTCCTTGAAGTAGCGGGCGCAACCCATCAGCGTCCCGGTGGTCCCGGCGCCGACGAACAGCAGCTCCAGGTCCGGGAACTGACGGTGGATCGACGGAGCGGTGGTGCGGTAGTGGGCCCGCCAGTTGTCCGGGTTGGCGTGCTGGTTGAGCCAGACGTAACGCGGCGAGGAGGCGCACAGCCCCCGGACGTAGTCCAGCCGGGCGCCCAGGAAACCGGTCTCCGGCGAGGGCTCGGTGATCATGTGCACCTGGCCGCCGAGGGTTTCGATGAGCTGCCGGGTGGACAGATTGGTCCGTGGGTCGACGACGCAGATGAAGCGGTAGCCCCGGACGGAGGCGATCATGCTGAGCGCCATCCCGAGGTTGCCCGAGGAGGACTCCACCAGGATGGAGTCACGGTTCAGCCGCCCGTCCCGCTCGGCCGCGTCGACCATGCTGAGCGCCGCTTTGAGCTTGACGGAGCCGGCGAAGTTGAAGCCCTCGCACTTGAGGTACAGCGGATAGTCGAACATCGCCCGCAGGTCGACGAAGAGCTCGTCCTCGTTGAACTCCTGCGGCGTTCTGATGATGGGCATCGCCCGTCCCCCTACGCGGTGGAGTGAGTGACGGGACGTCAGTCCCAGATGATGTCGTCGCCGCCGTGCACGGAACCGGTGACCGCGGCGGTCGGGACGGCGGTGGTGCGGGCGGCGGAAACGGTGATGCTGCGCATGGTGGACCCCCGATGGTGAATGGCGCCGCGGGCCGTGGAACCGGCGGCGGCGAAATGGGCTGTAACGGATGGCTGCGCGATCGGGTTCGAATCCGGCGCCGAAACGTCAGGCGGGCAGGGAATCCGAATCCGGGGAGAGGGGCGTCCGGCCCCTTCGGGTGGAGCGGGGGCGTCAGTCCCAGATGATGTCGTCGGCGTGCGCGCCGCCGGTGGTCTTGCCGGTCGGGCCGTCCCAGATGATGTCGTCGCCGTGGGCGGCGGCGACCGTCGGGTGGACGGGGGTGCCCTTGGTGACCGGGCCGTCCCAGATGATGTCGTCGGCGTGCGCGGAGCCGGCCGCCGGGTGGGCGGGGGCGACCGTCGGGTGGACCGGGGTGCCGTTGGTGACCGGGCCGTCCCAGATGATGTCGTCCCCGTGCACGGAGCCGGCGCCCTGGGCCGCCGCCGTCGTCACGGTGGCGGCGCCGGCGACCGGCGCGGTGAGGGCGGCGCCGGCCAGCAGCAGACCGAGGACGGCGGCGGCGCGGGCGGCGGTGCGGGTGGCGGAAACGGTGATGCTGCTCATGATGAACCCCCGGTGCAAATGGAGCCGCGGGCCGTTAAATCGGCGGCGGCGAGACAGGTGATACGGATGAGTGCTGTGCCTGGTTCAATTCCCGCGGTGAATGACCGCGCGGGACCGGCGCTCGAATCCTCCGGGAGGGGGCTTCGGCCCCCTTCGGCATGACCAAGTCTGTCTCGCACACACGTTCCGTGCCACAGTTCTCGATGTCAGGGTCCTGCCCTGGCAGCACCCTGCACCGCGCTCGCGCCGCAGGTCACTCCTCCAACAACGGCAGCCGGTCGTCGCTGAATTCGGCCGCCAGCCGCCATCCGCGCAGTTCAGGTGCGTCCCGCAGACAACGGCGGGTGATCCGTTGTGCGGCGGAATCCGACTCTCCGGATTTCGGCGGGCCGAGAAAGAAGACAAGATCGGCGCCGAGTGGGTCGATCTCGACATAGACGTGCTCAAGTCCGTCGACCGGATCGGCCGCCTTCCGGAGCAACTCGACGAGTTTGTCGGGAGTGACCTGTTCCGGCCCGACCTTACCCCGAACCAGACGTCCGACAGTGATATACATGTCAAATCCTCTCGTGGGTGGACCCGCACGTAGTCCGCAGGAAAGGGCCTGGCCCCAAACGGCGGCTGAGAGTGGGCGGGGTGTCGTAGCATGCCCCCGAGATCCGGCAATGACGTGGCGTCATCAGGTTCAATATCGGGGGGGCAGGCGGTGCTGTCAGTGTTAGGACTGGATCCCGATGCCGAGGCCGTGTACCGGACGGTGCTGGCCCGGCCGGAGCTCGGGATCGCGGGGGTCGCGCACGATCTCACCTGGCCGGAACAACGGGTCCGGGACGCCCTGGACGGGCTGGCCCGGCTCACCCTGATCAGGCATTCCGAGCTGGAACCCGGGCACCTCCTCCTGGTCAACCCGGAGGTCAGCCTGGCGATGCTGATCGGCCGGCAGGAGGCCGAACTCGCCGAGCGGCAGCGCCAGATCGCCCAGAGCCGGCTGGAGGCGGCCAAGCTCGTCGCCCAGTACGCCGAGAGCCGCAAGGGCGAACGGGGCCTGGGCGTCGAGCAGTTGGAGGGGGTCGACCAGATCCGGCTGCGACTGGAGGAGCTCTCGCACTCCTGCACCGCCGAGATCATGGGCTTCGCGACCGGCGGCGGGCAGTCGCCGGCCGCCCGAAGAGCCGGGCAGGTCGCGGACCAGGAGGTCTTCGACCGCGGCGTGCAGATGCGCAGCATCTACCTGGAGAGCGCCGCCAACGACGGCGGCACCATCTCCCACCTGGAGTGGCTCACCGGGAGGGGCGCCCGGGTGCGGATAGCCCCGTCGCTCCCGATGCGCCTGGTGATCTTCGACCGCAAGGTGGCGGTCGTCCCCACCGATCCGGACGACACCAGTGTGGGGGCCCTGGTGCTGTCCGGTCCCGGACTGGTCTCCGCGCTCTGCGCGCTGTTCGAGTACGTCTGGGAGAACGCGACCCCGTACGGGAAGTCCTCGGGCAAGGGGACGGAAGGCCTCAACCCGCAGGCCATGGCGGTGCTCAGCCTGCTCGCCCAGGGCCACACCGACGAGGTGGTGGCCCGCAAACTCGGTGTCTCGGTGCGCACTTCGCGCCGGATCACCGCGGAACTGATGGCCTGGTTGGGCGGTCGGAGCCGGTTCCAGGCCGGGGTGATCGCCGGCGAGCGCGGTCTGCTGCAGGGCGGGGCGTCGGAGCGGGTGGACGACTAGGGCCAGGGCTGGGGCTGGGGCTGGGGCCAGGGCCGGGGCCGGGGCGGGAAGCGAACAGCCGGTCCGGGCGGGGCGACTGTCGCCGCCCCGCCCGTACCGGCCCGCCCGGTGCTTCCTCAACGGGTCACCGCGGTGCGGTAGATCCGCAGGTCGACCGGGATCAGCACCGCCAGCAGGCCCGCCACCACGATCACCGCGAGCAGCACCGGGTGCCGGTCCGGCAGGCTGTCCCCGACCACGGCCGGGGCGTTGCCCCACAGCTCCCGGCAGGCCCCGGCCACCAGGCTCACCGGGTTCCACTCGGCCACCGCGCGCAGCCAGCCGGGCAGCCCGGTCAGCGGCATGAACGAGTTGGACAGGAACGACAGCGCCACCAGGAACAGCGCCGAAATCCCGTTGATCGCCTCGGCGTTGCTCAGCACCATGCCGACCAGCGCGCCCAGCCAGAGCATCGCGTAGGCGAAGGCCAGCACCAGCACGAAGCCCAGCGCGGCCGAGCCGAGGTCCTTGTGGATCCGCCAGCCGACGCCGAGGCCGGCCAGGGCGACCGCGACGGTGGCGGTGGCGGTGGTGAGCAGGTCGGCCGCGGTGTGGCCGACCAGCACCGTGGCGCGGCCCATCGGCAGCGAGCGGAAGCGGTCGATCAGCCCGGTGCGCAGGTCGGCGGCCACGCCCAGGGCGGCCACGCCGACGCAGGTCAGCCCGACCTGGGCGAACACCCCGGCCATCACGTAGTCGTGGTACTCGCCGGAGCCGGTCACCGTCACCACGGAGGCGAACAGGTAGCCGAGCACGATCACCATGGTCACCGGGGTGAGGGTGATCGCGATGACCTTCTCCGGGGTGCGCCGCAGGTGCCGCAGATGGCGGCCGATCAGCGCGGCGGTGTCTCCGAGGGCCGTGCCGAGGCCGGCCGGGGCGCCGATGTCACTCACTGCTGGTCTCCCGTCCGTCCGGCGGCGGCCGCCACCGGTACCCGCTCCTCGTTCCGCTCCGCCGGCTCCTCCGGCCGGCCCCGCTCCTCCGGCTCGGCCCGCTCGCCCTGCGGGGCCGCCTGCTCCGGGGCCCGGCCCACCTGGGCACCGCGCCCGGTCAGCTGGAAGAACACGTCGTCCAGCGACGGACGGCGCAGTGCGAAGTCCGTCACCGGCACCCCGGCCGTCTCCAGGGCGACCGCGGCGGCGGCGATCGTGCCGATGCCGTCGGCCAGTTGGACGGTGATCCGGCGCCCGCTGAGGTCCACCTCGGGCTTCGCGGCGGCCACCGGGGCGAGTACGGCCAGCGCCTGGGGCAGGGCCGCCTCGGTGCCGACGCCCACCTCCAGCCACTCGTCGCCGACCTTGCGCTTGAGCTCGTCCGGGGTGCCCTCGGCGATCACCCGGCCGGTGTCGATCACCAGGATCCGGTCGGCCAGGAAGTCGGCCTCCTCCAGGTACTGGGTGGTGAGCAGCACGGTCACCCCCTGGGCGACCTGCTCGCGGACCATCTCCCAGAGCACCAGCCGGCTCGCCGGGTCCAGCCCGGTGGTCGGCTCGTCCAGGAACAGCACCGCGGGCCGGCCGATCAGCGCGGCGGCCAGGTCCAGCCGACGGCGCATGCCGCCGGAGTAGGTCTGGGCCGGCTTTCCGGCGGCGTCCTCCAGCTCGAACCGGGCGAGCAGCTCGGCCGCCCGGTCACGGGCCCCCTTGCGTCCCAAGTGGAGCAGGCGGCCCAGGAGTTCGAGGTTCTCGCGGCCGGTGAGCAGCCCGTCCACGGCGGCGTACTGGCCGGCCAGGCCGATCCGCCGGCGCACCTGGCGCTGCTGGCGGACCACGTCGAACCCGGCCACCTCGGCCCGGCCCTGATCGGGTTCCAGCAGGGTGGCCAGCAGTCGGACAGTGGTGGTCTTGCCGGCCCCGTTGGGGCCGAGCAGGCCGAGCACGGTGCCGGCCGCCACCTCCAGGTCGACGCCCTTGAGGGCGTGGTGCTCGCCGTATCTCTTGCCGAGACCGGTCGCCCGAATAGCGGTGTCCATCATTCATTCCCCCTTCCACGGAGGTTTGTCGATCGTTCGGAACAGAAGACGCCGGAGCGCATTCCGGCGCGGAATCACGGAATTCGGTGGAATCGTTCGGCGGGGTCGGCCCGGTACGGGTCCCGACCCGCGCGACGGGCGGTCGCCCGGGTTCGGCGGCCGGTCGGATTCACCGGTTCATCGGCCCGGCGTCACTCGATGGTGGCCCGCTCGAATGGTTGTCCCTCAACGGGAACCGACCGTAGCACCGGGCGAACGGGCCAGGTAAGAGCCTCCGAGCCGCCTCCACTGGCAGCAGCTTGCCACCGCAGGATGCTGCAACTCCCGGAGGCCCCACGGCGGTTCGGAAGGGCCTACGGTCGTGGTTATTCCGCCGGTCCCCCTCATGCCGGTGAGGACACACCCGCAACCCGAATGTCGCCACCGCGGCTTGATCATGCCGCCGACCCGCAGGAGAGGTAATGGCACGTCAAAGCAATTTCGCGGCCCGACTGGGCGAGTGGAGTGCCCAGCACCGGAAGACCGCCGTGTTCGGCTGGATCATCCTCGTCGTCCTGGTCACCGTGATCGGTGGCATGGCCGGCCAGAAGAACCTGACCCAGGCCGACTACGGGACCGGTGAATCGGGCCAGGCCGCCCAGGTCCTGAAGGACGCCGGGATCAAGGATCCGGCCAACGAGCTGATCCTGGTCCACAGCGACGGACTGACCACGGACTCCCCGGAGTTCCGCAGCGCCGTCCAGGCCACCGCCGACGCCGTGAACAAGACCGGGCTCGCGGAGAACCTGCGCGACCCGTACACCACCCAGGCCTTCTCGGCCGACAAGCACTCCGCGCTGATCATGTTCGCCGTCACCGGCGACCCGGACACCGCGGCCGACCGGATCGACCCGGTCATCACCGCGGTGCAGGACACCGCCAAGGCGCACCCGCAGGTGACCCTCGGCGAGTTCGGTGGCGCGAGCGCCCTCAAGGGCATCGACGACAGCCTCGGCGACGACTTCGCGCGGGCCGAACTGACCGCCCTGCCTGTCGCGTTGGGCATCCTGCTGGTGGTCTTCGGCGCCTTCGTGGCGGCCGTGCTGCCGGTCGCCCTGGCGGTCACCGCCTGCATCGGCGCGATGGGCCTGCTCGCCCTGAGCAGCCAGGCGGTGCCGGTGGACGGCATGACCAACTCGGTGATGTTCCTGATGGGCCTCGCCGTCGGCGTCGACTACTGCCTGTTCTACCTGCGCCGTGAGCGCGAGGAGCGGGCGGCCGGCCGGGACAAGGCGACCGCGCTGCGGATCGCCGCGCACACCTCGGGCCACTCGGTGATGGTCTCCGGTCTCACCGTGATGGTCGCGATGGCCGGCATGTTCCTCTCCGGGCTGACCGTCTTCGAGGGCTTCGCGATGGCCACCATCGAGGTCGTCGCGGTCGCGGTGGTCGGTTCGATGACCGTGCTGCCGGCCCTGATGTCGATGCTCGGCGACAAGGTCGCGTCCGGCCGGATCCCGTGGATCAGCAAGCGCCGCCAGGCCGCCGTCGCCAACCCCAAGCCCGCCAACGCGCTGCTGCGCGGGGTGCTGGCCCGGCCCGCGATCTTCGCCACGCTGGCCGCCGCCGTCCTGCTGGTGCTGGCCGCCCCGGCGCTCGGCATGAAGACCGAGAAGCTCGGCATGGACAAGCTGCTGCCCTCGGACAACCCGCTGGTCTCGGTGTCGCACCAGATCGACAAGGAGTTCCCCGGCTCGCCCTCCCCCGCCATGGTGGTGGTCAAGGCCGACAACATCGACTCGCCGCAGGTCGCCAAGGGCATCGAGGACTTCAAGCAGGCCGCCGTGGCGTCCGGCAAGACCGGCAACCAGATCGACGTGCGGTACTGGAAGGACAAGAACATCGCCGAGATCAGCGTCCCGCTGGCCGGCAACGGCACCGACGACACCTCCAAGGCGGCGCTGTCCGCACTGCGCGGGCAGATCGTCCCGCAGACCCTGAAGGCGGTGCCGGGCACCACCGCGCTGGTCGCCGGCGACCTCGCCTTCTCGGTCGACTACAACAACCAGCTGGACAAGAGCATCGTCCCGGTCTTCGCCTTCGTCATGGGCGTCACCTTCCTGCTGATGCTCTTCTCCTTCCGCTCGCTGACCATCTCGATCACCTCGATCCTGCTCAACCTGCTCTCGGTGGCGGCCGCCTACGGCGTGATGACCGCGGTCTTCCAGCACGGCTGGGGCGCCTCGCTGGTCGGCACCAAGGCGCCGGGCGCGATCGAGTCCTGGATGCCGCTGTTCGTCTTCGTGGTCCTCTTCGGCCTCTCGATGGACTACCACGTGTTCGTGGTCTCCCGGATCCGTGAGGCCTACCTCTCGGGCAAGTCCAGCCGGGAGGCGGTCGGCCTCGGCATCCGCAACACCGCCGGGGTGGTCACCAGCGCCGGTCTGATCATGGTCGCGGTGTTCGCGGTCTTCGGCACCCTGGGCATGCAGGACTTCAAGCAGCTGGGCATCGGCCTGGCGGTCGCGGTCCTGCTGGACGCCACCCTGGTCCGCGCGGTGCTGCTGCCCGCGGTGATGGCCCTGCTGGGCGACGGCAACTGGTACCTGCCGCGCTGGCTCGGTGGCGGCCGCCGCACCGCCCCCGCCCACGCCGCCGGGGTGCCCCAGCCCGTCGGGCAGCACGAGCCGGCCGGCACCTACGTCGGCTGACCCGGTCCCGCCCCTCCTCCGCCCGCCACTTCTGGAGCCACCACCGTGTTCGAGTTCAGAGTCATCGACGGCACCACCGCCCGCGAGGTCATCGCGGGAGCCCGCCCGCGGATCGTCCAGGAGGTCCGGGAGACCTACCTGACCCACGGCGCCGGTGAGTCCGTCAACCCCGACAGCTACTTCCTGCGGTTCCCGGCCAAGCCGGACGCCCGGATCATCGCCCTGCCGGCCTACCTGGGCGGCGGCGTGGGCCTGGCCGGCATCAAGTGGATCAGCAGCTTCCCGGCCAACGTCGAGCGGGGCTTCCCGCGGGCCTCGGCCGCCCTGCTGCTGAACGACTACGAGACCGGCTACCCCTTCGCCGTCCTGGAGGCCTCGCAGATCAGCGCGGCCCGCACCGCGGCCTCCGCCGTGCTCGCCGCCGAGGTGCTCGGCGGCGGGCGCACCGCCGGCCGGCTGGCGGTGGTCGGCGCCGGCATCATCGCCCGCAACATCCTGGAGTTCTTCGGCGCCCAGCAGTGGGAGATCGACGAGCTGGTGGTGCACGACCGCAAGGCCGAGTACGCCCGGGCCCTGGCCGACCACGCCGACGCCGAACTCGGCTACCCGGCGCGGGTGGTGGAGGACCTCGGCGAGACGCTCAAGGGCGCCGACGTGGTGGTGCTGGCCACCACCGCGGGCGAGCCGTACATCCTCGACCCGGAGACCTTCGCCCCCGGGCAGCTGGTGCTGAACATCTCCCTGCGCGACCTCGCCCCCGAGATCATCGGCGGCGCGTACAACGTGCTGGACGACGTCGAGCACTGCATGAAGGCGAACACCTCTCCGCACCTGGCCGAACAGCTCTACGGCAACCGGGAGTTCGTCACCGGCACGCTCGCCCAGGTGATCGAGGGCGAGGTCGCGGTCGGCACCGACCGCCCGGTGGTCTTCTCGCCCTTCGGCCTCGGCGTGCTCGACCTCGCGGTCGGCGCGCTGGTGCACGACGAGGCGGTGGCCGCCGGCAAGGCCACCGAGATCCCCGGCTTCTTCGCCGAGACGACCCGCTGGTAGTCCTCGGGGCGTGTCCGACACGCCCGCACGGCGGGACCGGCCCCCAGCGGGCCCGCCGAGGACGCCGGCTACTCCGGGACCGGCCCCCACCGGGCCCGGCGCCACCGACGAGGGCCCCGACCGCTCACCGCGGTCGGGGCCCTCGTGGTGTCGCGGTCGGTCAGGCCTCGCCGCCGCCGAAGCGGGCCGTCCAGGCCGCCAGGTCCTCGTCGGTGATCTTCGCGAACAGCACCGGCGGCACGGTGAACGGCGTTCCGGCCGGGACCAGTTCCAGGGCCCGGGCCTCGTCCCCGGTGATCCAGCCGCGCTCGTCGGACGGGAGCGCGAAGGCGCCGCGCATCGCCGCCGCCGCGGTCGGGATGAACGGCTCGGACACCACCGCGTACAGGTGGATCAGGTTCATCGCCGTCCGCAGGGTGAGCGCCGCCGCCTCCGGGTCGGTCTTCACCTGCAGCCAGGGGGCCTTCTCGTCCAGGTAGGCGTTGCCGGCGCTCCACAGCGCGCGCAGCGCCTGCGCCGCCTTGCGGAAGTTGAGCGCGTCCAGCTGGGTCTCGTACTCGGCCAGCAGGCCGGCGATCTGCTCGCCGAGCCGCTGCTCGGCGTCGCCCGCCGCGGCCCCGGCCGGGACGTCGTCGCCGAAGCGCTTGCGGCTGAACGAGAGCACCCGGTTGACGAAGTTGCCGAGGGTGTCGGCGAGGTCCTTGTTGACCACCGAGGCGAACAGGTCCCAGGTGAAGCTGGAGTCGTCCGACTCGGGCGCGTGCGCCATCAGGAAGTAGCGCCAGTAGTCGGCCGGCAGCAGCTCCAGCGCGACGTCGGTGAAGATGCCGCGCTTCTGGCTGGTGGAGAACTTCCCGCCGTAGTACGTCAGCCAGTTGAAGGCCTTGACGTAGTCGACCTTCTTCCACGGGCGGCGCGAGCCGAGGATGGTGGCCGGGAACATCACGGTGTGGAACGGGACGTTGTCCTTGGCCATGAACTCGGTGTAGCGGACGGTCCCGTCGGCCTCGTACCACCAGGACTTCCAGTCCCGGTCCTGTCCGGCCGGGGCGGCGTCCGCCCACTCCTTGGTGGCGCCGATGTACTCGATCGGGGCGTCGAACCAGACGTAGAACACCTTGCCCTCGGCGGCCAGTTCGGGCCACACGTCGGCCGGCACCGGGACGCCCCACTCCAGGTCGCGGGTGATCGCGCGGTCCTGGAGGCCCTCGGTGAGCCACTTGCGGGCGATCGAGGAGGCCAGCACCGGCCACTCGTCGCCGTGCGCGGCGATCCAGGCCTCGACCTCCCCGGTCAGGTCCGACTGGAGCAGGAACAGGTGCCGGGTCTCCCGGACCTCCAGGTCGGCGCTGCCGCTGATCGCCGAGCGCGGCTCCAGCAGGTCGGTCGGGTCCAGCACCCGGGTGCAGTTCTCGCACTGGTCGCCGCGCGCCTTGTCGTAGCCGCAGTGCGGGCAGGTGCCGACGATGTAGCGGTCCGGCAGGAAGCGGCCGTCGGCGTTGGAGTACACCTGGCGGATCGCCCGCTCCTCGATGAAGCCGTTGCGCTGCAGCTCGCGGGCGATCTCCTGGGTGATCTCCCGGTTCTGCGGCGAGGAGCTGCGGCCGAAGTGGTCGAAGGACAGCGCGAAGCCGTCGTACACCGCCTTCTGCGCCTCGTGCGCCCGGGCGCAGAACTCGGCGACCGGCAGCCCGGCCTCCTGCGCGGCCAGCTCGGCGGGGGTGCCGTGCTCGTCGGTGGCGCAGATGTACAGCACCTCGTGGCCGCGTTGGCGCAGGTAGCGGGAGTAGACGTCCGCCGGGAGCATCGACCCGACCATGTTGCCCAGGTGCTTGATCCCGTTGATGTACGGAAGGGCGCTGGTGATCAGGTGCCGAGCCATCCTCGGATGCTCCGATTTCTCCCGCACGCGCACCCCACCCGGAGTGCTGTGCCAGGCGCAGGGGTCCACTGTGGGCTGCCAAGCCTACCGCCGTCGGGGTGGCGTACCGTTCCGCCTCACGGTCGGGGCAGGTCGGCGAAGCGGTCGAACTCCCCGTCCTTGACCCCGCGGACGAACGCGGCCCACTTGCGCGGCGTCGTCCGCACGACCACCTCGGGCCGGTCCGACTCGCGGATCTCCACCAGGTCGCCGCTCGCCCTGACCTCGACGCAGTCGCCGCTCTCGCCGCTGGCCGACGCCTTGCGCCAAACGTTCATGCGAAGTCTTTCAGTAAGGCCCGGATGAAGTCCCGGGACTCGGCCGTCCCGAGCGCGATCGCCGCAGCCTTCTCCTTGATCCGCCGGTAGGAGGCCAATTCCGCATCGGAGTGCACGAACTGCGGCCCGTGGGTGAGCTCGATCTGGACGGTGTCGAGCTGCGGAACGGGCCCGCGGGCCAGATACAGGGCCTCCCCGGAGCCGGTGTAGGTGGGGACGCTGAACGGGATCACCCGGATCTCCAGCCCGGGCCGTTCGGAGTTCTCCAGCAGGCTCAGCAACTGCCGGCGCAGCACTTCCGGCCCCCCGAACTGCATCCGCAGCGCGGATTCGTGCAGGACGGCGGTGTACGGCTTCGGTCGGTCCACGAAGATCTGCTGGCGCCGGATCCGGAATGCCGTCCGGACCTCCGCCTCCTGCCGGCGGGACGCGGGCAGCCGCTGGAACACCGCGGCCGCGTACTCCGGGGTCTGCAGCAGCCCGGGCATGAGGGTGCTGTTCAGGATGGACAGCGAGGTGGCGTGGTGCTCCATCTCCGCGATGTCGACGATCGCGGAGGGCATCCGGCCCCGGTAGCCGTCCCACCAGTACTTGCGACGGTCCTGGGTCATGGCGAGCAGCGCGTCGAGGTACGGTCCCTCGGGGCAGCCGCAGGTGCGCGCCCAGATCCGCAGCCGCTCGGCGCTGATGCCCGACTTCCCGTTCTCCATCTGGGAGATCTTGGGCAGGTCGGTGCCGATGGTGACGGCCAGGTTCTTGGGCGTCACACCCACGCGTTCGCGCATCTTGCGCAGCTCGATCCCCAGGCGCTGCTGGCGCACGGTCGGCGACAAGCGGGGTGGCATGACTCTCTTCTCCGGATCGCGGCTACGGTCGATGCTTCCGGTGAAGTGTGCCGTGCACACCGGGCCCTAGCCACCGAATTGGGGGATACCCCACGATGGAGTGAACGTCCAGTGCCTCGGTAGCAACTCTGGCACCCTGACTCTATGGTCGTCCGTGTCACTCACTGACTTGTTGTCCCCTAAACAGTCGCCAATCAGCCGTAAATACACACCAGATGCATGGTCAGCGCGCTCGACATCACCGACCGGAGACAGCCATGCCCCTTCCCCCGTCCCGCCGCCTTCCCCAGCGCAATTCCGCCGCCCGGTGAATGCCCTTCTGGTCGCCGGATTGTCCGCCCTCCTGCTCGCCGTCCTTTTCGTCGGCTGGCTGGTCTGGCTGGTCAACGTCCAACCCCGGGAACTCCGGCCGAGAAAAGGCGAGTTCGCCCCCCGCCATTCCGCCTCCGTCGACCGCGATTAGCGCCCCGGCCCTCCCGGCCGGGGGTGGCGGGGCGGTGGGCGGAGCGCTCAGCCGCGGGAGAGGCGTTCGGTCAGCCGGGACTCGGCGGCCGGCCACTCGTCGGCGAGCATCGAGAAGTAGGCGGTGTCCCGCCAGGTGCCGGTGGGGCGGAGGCGGTGGCGGCGGAAGGTGCCCTCGTACTGGGCGCCGAGGCGCTGGATGGCGTTGCGGGAGCGCTCGTTGAGGGCGTCGGTCTTCCAGAAGACGCGGCCCATGCCGAGGTCCTCGAAGGCGTGGGTGAGCAGCAGCAGCTTGGACTCGGTGTTGACCGCGGTGCGCCACACCGAGCGGGCGTACAGGGTGCCGCCGATCTCGACGGACTCGTCCTTCGCGCTGTAGTCGTGGTAGCCGGTGATGCCGACGGCCGTGCCGGTCGCGAGGTCGACGACGGCGAAGTAGACGCACTCGCCGGTGGCCGCCTCGGCGATGCGGGCGTCGAGGATCGCGCCGAGTTCCTCCTCGGAGGCGGGCGGGAGGGACATCGTCCAGCGCCAGACCTCGGGGTCGGAGCCGACGGAGGCCCAGAGCGCGGCGAGGTGGCGGTGCTCCAGGGGCTCCAGGCGGACGTGGCGGCCGGTGAGGGTGACGGGTGAGGGCAGCTTCGCGGTCATGCCCCCGAACGTAGCTCGACTCTGCACTAGAAGCAATGGAATTATGTGCTAGTGCAAAATGGGGAGGGTAAAGGGAAGGGCCCCGCGGGACGGTGCGTCCCGCGGGGCCCTTCGCAGAAGTGCGGCCTCAGATGAACGAGTTGATCTGGATCGTCTCGTCCCGGCCCGGGCCGACGCCGATGGCGGAGATCGGCGCGCCGGACATCTCCTCCAGCGCCTTCACGTACGCCTGGGCGTTCTTCGGCAGCTCGGCGAAGGTCTTCGCCTTGCTGATGTCCTCGGTCCAGCCCGGCAGCGTCTCGTAGATCGGCTTGGCGTGGTGGAAGTCCGACTGGTTGTAGGGGAGTTCCTCGACCCGGCGGCCGTCGATCTCGTACGCGACGCAGACCGGGATCTGCTCCCAGCCGGTCAGCACGTCCAGCTTGGTGAGGAAGAAGTCGGTGAGGCCGTTGACCCGGGTCGCGTAGCGCGCGATGACGGCGTCGAACCAGCCGCAGCGGCGGTCGCGGCCGGTGGTGACACCGCGCTCGCCACCGATCCGGCGCAGCGCCTCGCCGTCCTCGTCCAGCAGCTCGGTCGGGAACGGGCCCGAGCCGACGCGGGTGGTGTAGGCCTTGAGGATGCCGATGACCCGGTCGATCTTGGTGGGGCCGATGCCGGCGCCGGTGCAGGCGCCGCCCGCGGTCGGGTTCGACGAGGTCACGAAGGGGTACGTGCCGTGGTCGACGTCGAGCAGGGTGCCCTGGCCGCCCTCCAGCAGGACGACCTTGTTCGCCTTGAGGGCCTCGTCCAGCACCAGGGTGGTGTCGGCGAGGAAGGGCTTGATCTTCTCCGCGTAGCCCAGGTACTCCTCGACCACCAGCTCGGCCGGGACGGCGCGGCGGTTGTAGAGCTTGACCAGGATCTGGTTCTTGTCGTGCAGCGCCGCCTCGATCTTCTGGCGCAGGATCGACTCGTCGAACAGGTCCTGGACCCGGATGCCGACGCGGTTGATCTTGTCCGCGTAGGTCGGGCCGATGCCGCGGCCGGTGGTGCCGATCCGGCGCTTGCCGAGGAAGCGCTCGGTCACCTTGTCGATGGTGCGGTGGTACGGGGTGATCAGGTGGGCGTTGCCCGAGACCAGCAGCTTGGAGGTGTCGATGCCGCGCTCGTTCAGGCCGTGGAGCTCGGAGAGCAGCACGCCCGGGTCGATGACCACGCCGTTGCCGATGACCGGCGTGACGTTCGGGCTGAGGATGCCGGAGGGGAGCAGGTGCAGGGCGTACTTCTGGTCGCCGATGACCACCGTGTGACCGGCGTTGTTGCCGCCCTGGTAGCGGACGACGTAGTCGACGGAGCCGCCGAGGAGGTCGGTGGCCTTCCCCTTGCCCTCGTCCCCCCACTGAGCGCCAACGAGCACGAGTGCCGGCACAGGCGTACACCCCTTCCGGTTGGGGCATCCTGCGTAGGCCGCAGTCTGCCCCGAGATAGACGAAGCCCCTGGCGCAATGGCGCAAGGGGCTCTTGCACCGAGAGATTACCTGAGGAAGGACCGGTCGTGTCGTCCCTGTCCACGCCTGCTACCGGCGGTCCCGAGCCCCTTCTGCTGCTGCTCGACCCGGTGGCCCGGCAGACCGACGGGGAGTCGGTGCGGATCGCGAAGGACGTGCTGTGCGGGGGAGCGGACGTCAAGGTGGCCTTTCCGGAGAGCCCGTCCGAACTCGACCGACTGCTTTCGCACCGGGGTCGTCGGCGACCGGTGGTGATCGGTTCCGACTTCGCCCTGCAGCGGGTGCTGCAGGCGCTCTACCGGCAGCGTGAGCTGGGCGCCGAACCGGTGGGCATGGTTCCGGTCGGCCGGGCCGAGGAGCTGGCGACGGCCCGCGCGCTGGGCGTGCCGGGGGAGCCGGTGCGGGCGGCGCGGGCGGTGCTCTCGGGTGCGCCGCGCACCTTCGACCTGTTGGTGGACGACGGCGGCGGAGTGGCGCTGGGCGGGGTGCGGATCACCGGGGCCGGCACCCGTCGTCCGGGGGGCCGTCCGGGTGGCTGGCGTTCGCTATGGGCGAAACTGGCTGCGGCCGAGCAGGCGAACGTGCTCGCCCCCGAGGACGTCGACCACAGCCCCCGGGTCCGGGTCGAGGCGGACGGCCGGCTGCTCGCCGACGTGCACCGCCCGGTCCGGCTGGTGGAGCTGACCCTCCCGGGCGCCGGGGAGGCCGCCCCGGACGGCACCGGAGTGCTGGAGGTGGTGGTCCGCGCGCCCGGCGCGCTGGTGCGGGCGCGGGCGGCGAGCGTCTCGGTGGTCGGGCGCGGCTTCGGCTACGAGGCGGACGGCCACCCGGTCGGCCCGGTCCGGGCCCGGACCTGGACGGTGCGCCCGGGCGCCTGGGGCCTGCTGCTGCCCGCCGCGTGAACCCCGGCTGAACCCCGGGTGAGCAGGCTCACGTTCGGGCCCGCCCGCCGACCACCCTTCCGCACACGGAAAGCCCCAACAGGCGCGAACCACAAGGCCAACCGCCGTCCGCCGGAATTCCCCCACCCGAATTCCCGGGCCCGTAAGGGGTTTTGTCTACGCGCGTTACTCCGCGACCGCCGGTCGGAACGGGCATCCCGCGTTCCGGAAGCCCTGGTCAACTGCCCTAGACTCGAAGGCGTGCCACGTGGTGACGGAAGACTCAACCACGATCTTCTTCCCGGTGAGAAAGGCCCCCAGGACGCTTGCGGCGTCTTCGGTGTCTGGGCTCCCGGCGAGGAGGTCGCCAAGCTCACGTTCTTCGGCCTTTACGCCCTGCAGCACCGCGGTCAGGAATCCGCGGGCATCGCAGTGAGCAACGGCTCCCAGATTCTCGTCTTCAAGGACATGGGACTCGTCTCCCAGGTCTTCGACGAGGCCTCGCTGGGGTCGTTGCACGGGCATATCGCCGTCGGACACGCCCGCTACTCGACCACCGGTTCCTCGGTCTGGGAGAACGCCCAGCCGACCTTCCGCGCGACCGTGCACGGTTCGCTGGCCCTCGGGCACAACGGAAACCTGGTGAACACCGCCGAACTGGCGGCCATGGTCGCCGAACTGCCCGGCGAGGAGCACGTCTCGCGCTCCGGCCGGACCGCCGCGACCAACGACACCGACCTGGTGACCGCCCTGCTGGCCGGCCACCCGGACCTCTCCATCGAGGAGACGGCCAAGGTCGTACTGCCCAAGGTCAAGGGCGCCTTCTCGCTCGTCTTCATGGACGAGCACACCCTCTACGCCGCCCGTGACCCGCAGGGCATCCGCCCGCTGGTGCTCGGCCGGCTGGAGCGCGGCTGGGTGGTCGCCTCCGAGACGGCGGCGCTCGACATCTGCGGCGCCTCCTTCATCCGCGAGGTCGAGCCCGGCGAGCTGATCGCCATCGACGAGAACGGCATGCGCAGCTCCCGGTTCGCCGAGGCGAAGCCCAAGGGCTGCGTGTTCGAGTACGTCTACCTGGCCCGCCCCGACACCTCCATCGCCGGCCGCAACGTGCACCTCTCCCGGGTGGAGATGGGCCGCCGGCTGGCCAAGGAGGCCCCGGTCGAGGCCGACCTGGTGATAGCGACGCCCGAGTCCGGCACCCCCGCCGCGATCGGGTACGCCGAGGCCAGCGGCATCCCGTACGGCTCCGGCCTGGTGAAGAACGCCTACGTGGGCCGCACCTTCATCCAGCCCAGCCAGACGATCCGCCAGCTCGGCATCCGGCTCAAGCTGAACCCGCTGCGCGAGGTCATCGCCGGCAAGCGCCTGGTGGTCGTGGACGACTCGATCGTCCGCGGCAACACCCAGCGCGCGCTGGTGAAGATGCTGCGCGAGGCGGGCGCCGCCGAGGTGCACATCCGGATCTCCTCGCCGCCGGTGAAGTGGCCCTGCTTCTTCGGCATCGACTTCGCCACCCGCGCGGAGCTGATCGCCAACGGCATGACCATCGAGGAGATCGGCCGCACGCTCGGTGCCGACTCGCTCTCGTACATCTCGATCGACGGGATGATCGAGGCCACCAAGCAGCCCAAGGACCGGCTCTGCCGGGCCTGTTTCGACGGCGAGTACCCGATGGAGCTGCCGGACCCGGCACTGCTCGGGAAGCTCCTGCTGGAGGCCGAGATCAAGGGCGGCCAGCAGAAGCCGGCCGTCCGCGGCAAGCCGACCAGCGGCAGCGACCTGGACGGCGTCCAGTCGCTGCTCGGCGGGGCGGGCGCGGCCGACGCGCTGCGCCGCCCGTAACGAACGCACGGTGGGGTCCCGCGAACCGGGGCCCCACCGCTGTTTCCGAACCACCCCCACCTGACCCGAGAGGGCCGCACGCAGTGACCAGCAACCAGAACGGCGCCACCTACGCCGCCGCCGGTGTCGACATCGAGGCGGGCGACCGCGCCGTCGAGCTCATGAAGCAGTGGGTGAAGAAGGCCAACCGCCCCGAGGTGGTCGGCGGTCTCGGCGGTTTCGCCGGCCTCTTCGACGTGTCCGCCCTCAAGGACTACGAGCGGCCGCTGCTGGCCTCGGCCACCGACGGGGTGGGGACCAAGGTGGCCATCGCGGCCGCCATGGACAAGCACGACACCATCGGCCACGACCTGGTCGGCATGGTCGTGGACGACCTCGTGGTGTGCGGCGCCGAGCCGCTCTTCATGACCGACTACATCTGCGTCGGCAAGGTCGTCCCGGAGCGGGTCGCCGCGATCGTCAAGGGCATCGCCGAGGGCTGCGCGCTGGCCGGCTGCGCCCTGGTCGGCGGCGAGACCGCCGAGCACCCGGGCCTGCTCGGTCCGGACGAGTACGACGTCGCGGGCGCCGGCACCGGCGTGGTCGAGGCCGACGCGCTGCTGGGCGCCGAGCGCGTCCGGGCCGGCGACGTGGTGATCGCGATGGCCGCCTCCGGCCTGCACTCCAACGGCTACTCGCTGGTCCGCCACGTGCTGCTGAACCAGGCCGGCTGGCAGCTGGACCGCAAGGTCGAGGAGTTCGGCCGCACCCTCGGCGAGGAGCTGCTGGAACCGACCCGGATCTACTCGCTGGACTGCCTGGCGCTCACCCGCGCCACCGAGGTGCACGCCTTCTCGCACGTCACCGGCGGCGGCCTGGCGGCCAACCTGGCCCGGGTGATCCCGGCCGGTCTGCACGCCCGCCTGGACCGCGGCACCTGGACCCCGCTGCCGGTCTTCCGGACCGTCGCCGAGGTCGGCAAGGTGGCCACCCTGGAGCTGGAGAAGACGCTCAACATGGGTGTCGGCATGGTCGCGGTCGTCCCGCCGCACTCGGTGGACGTGGTGCTGTCGATCCTGGAGGACCGCGGCGTCGAGGCCTGGCTGCTCGGCGACATCGTGGAGCGCACCGACGAGCACGGGGCCGGCGCGACCCTCTACAACGCCTACGAGGGCTTCACGGCGGGCTGACGGCCCGTCGGACGCGAAGGGGCCCCTCCGGTTCGCCGGAGGGGCCCCTTCGCACGTCTGTGGCGTTCGGCGCCCGCGGGGGCGGCGGCACCGGTCGACGGGAACGCCGAAGACCGGTCTGGCGCCCTGGGGCACCCGGACCGGTCCGGCGAAGCTGCGGGTTACGAGCGGCGGGAGGCCTGCGACGGCCCGGTGCCCGGCTCGGTGTCGTCCCCGTCGTCGAGGTCGGCGTAGCGGGCGGCGTACTCCGCGTACGGGTCGTCGTCCTCGTCGTCCTCCTCGATCGGCTCGGGGTCGATCGGAGCAGTGGACGGCGATACGCCCAGCTCGTTGGACAGACGGTTAGCGTCGAACCCGCCGCTGTTGTACTTCAGCTCGCGGGCGACCTTCGTCTGCTTGGCCTTGGCCCGGCCGCGCCCCATGGGTCGACCCCCTCAACGATGGGGCTCACGGCCCCGAGTCTGACACGTGTTCATGATCAGGACCGGCCTGCCCGAATGGGAGGACCGTCCCTTGGAGCATTAACGGTACCTGTTTCCGCCGCTGGACGGTACGTCGTGGTTGTGACGTGGCGCGCACCGACCGCACCCGCGACCAGGTCTTCCCAGGTCAGGGGAGGTTTTGCGGCGTTTTGCACGCTGTCCGGAGGTGTTCGGGGTCCGTCGTTCCAGGACTGATTATCCCCCCTAGGGGGACCTCGGATCACCCGTTCGGGCGGAGAAGTGAGAATCCGGTTCCACATCGTGATGCGCGGGCGGCTCCGGGGTGGAGCCGCCCGCGCACCCGGACGTCGGAACGGGTCCGATCAGCCGCGGCGGGCGGCCGGCAGCAGCACCGTGCGCAGCGCGCTGATCTCGCGCATCCGCTTCTCGGCCAGGCGGTCGGCGGCGACCGCCGGCGGGATGCCGTCGGAGGCGGCCCGGGTGAAGATCTCCAGGGTGGTGTCGAAGATCCTGGTGGCCTTGTTCTTGGCCCGCTCGAAGTTGAAGCCGTCGATCTCGTCGGCGACCTGGATCACACCGCCGGAGTTCACCAGGTAGTCGGGGGCGTAGAGGATGCCGCGGTCGGCGAGGTCCTTCTCGACGCCCGGGTGGGACAGCTGGTTGTTGGCCGCGCCGCAGACGATCGAGGTGCCGAACTCGCCCAGCGCGGAGACCACGTCGTCGGTCAGCGCGCCGCCGAGGGCGCAGGGGGCGTAGACGTCCAGCTTGGCCTGGAGCAGGGCGGCGGTGTCGGCGACGACCTCCACCTCCGGGTGGGCGGCGCGCACGCGGTTCACCGCGGCCTCGAAGGGGTCGGTGACGACGACGGTGGCGCCGTCCGC
Organism: Kitasatospora sp. NPDC089509; assembly: GCF_044749365.1. NCBI lineage: Bacteria > Bacillati > Actinomycetota > Actinomycetes > Kitasatosporales > Streptomycetaceae > Kitasatospora > Kitasatospora sp. NPDC089509. The sequence goes on from NZ_JBIVHS010000020.1 coordinate 173,218, forward strand.
GACCAGGTGGCCGACCAGGTAGTGGCCGACCTTGCCGACGCCCGCGACGCCGACCCGCTTGCCGCGCAGGGTGGGCTGGCCCCAGCGGGCCTGGGCGCTGGCGCGCATGCCCTGGAAGACGCCGAAGGCGGTCAGGATGGAGGAGTCGCCGGCCCCGCCGTGCTCGGGCGAGCGGCCGGTCACGAACCCGGTCTCGCGCGCGATGACGTCCATGTCCTGGACGTAGGTGCCCACGTCGCAGGCGGTGATGTAGCGGCCGCGCAGGGACTCGACGAAGCGGCCGTAGGCCCGGAGCATCGCCTCGTTCTTGTCCTTGTTCGGGTCGCCGATGATGACGGCCTTGCCGCCGCCGAGGTCCAGCCCGGCCAGCGCGTTCTTGTAGGACATCCCGCGGGACAGGTTCAGCGCGTCCTCCAGGGCCGCCTCCTCGGAGGCGTACGGGAAGAAGCGGGTGCCGCCGAGGGCCGGGCCGAGCGCGGTGGAGTGGATGGCGATGATCGCCTTGAGCCCGGAGCTGCGGTCGTGGCAGAGGACGACCTGCTCGTGGCCGTCGCCGGGGGCGCCGTCCTGCTCGGTGCGGAAGATCCTGCTGAGCACGCCGGGTGCGGGGTGCGTGGCGGGGGTCTGTACGTCGGTCACTGTGGTGACTCCAGTATCGAAGGCCCGCTGCTGTGGTGCGGGCGCCTACGGCGAAGCGTAGTCGCGCGTGGTCGGCCGATCCGCCCTTCTGTCCGAGCTTGTGCCGGTTGTCCGAGGGGTGAGACGGAAGGGGGTCGAGGGTGCGGGCGCGAACGGTTCGGGGTCGCGCCCTCCCGGCGCCGCGCGGCGCGTGCGACCATGCAGGACGTGACCGTCGTACGCACTTCCGTACTGCCGCCCTACGCCGCCCACCTGCGGGTCTACGAGCCGCTGGCGGCCTACCCGGAGCCCGAGCGGGCGCGCTGGCAGGCCTACGCGGCGGAGCACGGCCCGGACGCCTCGGCGGCGGAGCAGTCGGTGGCGTCGGCGGTGCTGGAGGAGCAGCGGGCGGCGCTGGCCGAGCTGGCCGCCCGGACGCCCCGGGCGCTGCCGGAGCAGGAGAGCGGTCGGGCCTACCTGCGGATCGTGGACGGCGTACTGTACGTGTGCCCGTGGGCCACCAGGCTGCGCAGTTGGCAGGCGCTGGAGGAGCTGCGGGCGGGGGCCCCGGTGGCGCTGCTGGACACCGCGCTGCCGCCGGTGACCCGGGCGGCCGCCGAGGCGGACCGGGAGCGCTGGCGGGCCGGGCACCCGGACGCCCGGCCGTGGATCCTCACCAGTCGGTGGGAGGTGCCGGTGCGCTGGTTCCTGCCGTTCGGGGACGAGGACCGCTGTTTCGTTCCGGGGGGAACGGACAGGGAAGAGGGGGAGGGGGAGCGGGGGAGGCCGGCCGCGCTGTTCTACCTGGTGCCGATGGCCCAGGCGCGACGGCGGGTGGCCCGGGCCTACCGGGCGCTGCGCGAGGCGGTGCCGGACGGGGAGCTGGTGCGCGGGGCGGAGCAGGTCGGGCGGTGGCTGGAGGAGTTCCACCCGCGCTCGCTGGTGGAGCTGGACTACGGGGGGCTGGTGCATCTGCTGGGGCCGGAGCGGCTGTTGGCGGACCGTTCGGCGGGGGAGCTGGAGGACGGGCTGCGCGCGCTGCGGGCCGGGGACGCGGCCGAGGCGCTGCGCGCGTACGGGGAGCTGACGGGGCGGTGGCGGCGGGTGCTGGCGCTGCGGAACGCGAACTGATGTCCGACCGCCCGTGTATGACTGTAAGAGGTCTTTGGTCCACAACCGGCGCTGACCAAGGTCCTGGTTCGGGTCAATAGCTGCCGAACGTGACACTACTCACCGTTGACGCGAACTTACCCCTATGTGCAAAAATGGGACAACCAGCCCAACTTCACGTGAGCGTGCCCACTTTTGGGTGGTTCTGGAGTCGATGCGTGCTTTGCGGGGAAACGGAGGGTCTGGTCCCCTCGTAACCGGACGTCACTGCCGTGTGACTGTCCGTTATGGGGTGGTCCATCGCCATCCGTCGGCCTTGAACCCGTGAGGGGTCAATTTTGGCGGTTTGGTCGATAGGGCTGGACGGATGGTGTAGTTGTAGACACCAGGACAAGCCGTTCGTCCTATAACCGACTCGGCCCGTCTATGCCATTTCGGGCATCGCGGGCCAAGGTGCAGAATTTGAAGGATAGAACCGCCCTGGTTCGGTTCTCCCGAGGAGGCCGCTCATGACCGCTCGTACCCCTGATGCTGAGCCGCTGCTGACGCCGGCAGAGGTTGCCACCATGTTCCGCGTGGACCCGAAGACGGTCACCCGCTGGGCCAAGGCGGGCAAGCTGACGTCGATCCGCACGCTCGGCGGACACCGTCGTTACCGTGAGGCGGAGGTGCGCGCTCTGCTGGCCGGGATTCCCGCTCAGCGCACTGAGGCCTGATAGGCCAAAGGCTCTTTCGAAGGGGCTGCTAACCGGACTCCGCCGGGTCCGGTCGGCAGCCCCTTTGTCATGCCCGTCGATCGACGGAATGCTTAACTCCGGATAACGATTCGGTGCATGTGAGGTGGGGGGGATTTACAGTGAATAACAGTACAATTTTACATATTAAATTAGTGCCGTGCGGAAGGGGTCGTTTCGAGGGGGAGTTCCCGGCGGTTCAGGTGACGACGGTCACACGGTCCGTGACTTGTGGTCTAGACCTAGTCCGGGGTAGACGACGGACGGTCAGAAAAGCGAGAGGCCCGGAACCTTGACGGTTCCGGGCCTCTCGCGTTACGGCGATCCCGACGGGACTTGAACCCGCGACCTCCACCTTGACAGGGTGGCGAGCTAACCAACTGCTCCACGGGACCAGAGTGTTCTGATCTCGTTCACTCGCTTGCCGCGCTGCGAACAAGACAGACTGTAGCCCATGGTGGGCCCCCAGGTCGAACCGGCTCCCGAAGGCCCACCCGCAGCTCAGAGGGCGGCGCGGCTCAGAGGGCGGCCCTCGCCGCCTCCATCGCCTTCAAGATCCGCTTCTCCGAGACCGGGCTCGGCGTGCCCAGCCCCTGGGCGAAGAAGCTGACCCGCAGCTCCTCGATCATCCAGCGGATCGCCCGCACCTCCGCGGAGGGCTGCCGCCCGGCCGGAACGGCCGCCAGCAGCTCCCCGTACGCCTGCTGCACCTGCTGGACCTTCAGCAGCTGCTGGGCGTCCCGCTGGGGGTGGTTGGGCAGCGCCTCCAGCCGGCGGTCCACCGCCAGCAGGTAGCGCTTGAGGTCGGGCAGCCGCTGCCAGCCGGTGGCCGTCACGAAGCCCGGGTGCACCAGCGAGGCCAGGTGCAGCCGCACGTCGTTCACCGCGTTCAGCAGCACCGGGCTGCTCACTGACTTCAGCCGGGTCGACGCCTTGTGGAAGGCGATCAGCGCGGTGGCCGTCTTCAGGGTGGTGTCGGCGGACAGGTCGTAGAGGTCCGCCCGCACCTTGTCGTGCAGCTTGCCGAAGGCCGCCTCGTCCCAGGCCGGGCCGCCGGACAGGGTCATCAGCCGGTCCGTCGCGGCCGCGACCACGTCCTCGAACAGGGCGGCGATCGAGCCGTGCGGGCTGTGCGACAGCGCCAGCTTCGCCTGGTTGCCCAGCCGGCCCTGGATCGACTTCGCCGGGGAGGTGGTGGTCAGCATCAGCAGCCGCCGGGTGCCGTCCCACATCGCCTGCGTCTGGGCCTCCGGGGTGTCGAACAGCTTCACGCCGACCGAACCGCCCTCGTCCACCAGCGCCGGGTAGGCGCGCAGCGAGTGGCCGCGGGAGCGCTGCTCGAAGGTGCGCTGGAGCACCGGCAGACCGGCCGGCCAGGCGGTCAGCCCGCCCTGCTCGATGCCCTGGCCGGAGGCCGCCGAGGAGAGCGTCTCCTTGAGCTTGGGCTTGAGCTTCAGCCGCAGCTCCTCCAGGTCCTTGGACTCGGCGAGCCGGCGCTTGCCGTCCACCACCCGGAAGGTCACCTTGAGGTGCTCCGGGACCCGTTCGTCGTCCCAGGCCTCCGGCGGCACCGTGACGGCCGTCAGGCGCTTCAGGGCGTGCTCCAGGGACGGCAGCAGCGGCTCCTGGCGGTCCTTCACCGCCCGCAGCGCCGCCCTGGCGAAGTCCGGGGCCGGTACGAAGTTGCGCCGGATCGCCTTCGGCAGCGACTTGATGTACGCGGTGACCAGCTCCTCCCGCAGGCCCGGGATCTGCCAGTCGAAGCCCTCCGCGGTGACCTGGTTGAGCACCGGCAGCGGGATGTGCACGGTCACGCCGTCCGCGTCGCTGCCCGGCTCGAACTGGTAGGTCAGCCGGAAGCGCAGCTTGCCCTGCTGCCAGTGGTCCGGGTAGTCGGCCTCGGTGACGCCGCCCGCGGCGTCGTTGATCAGCATCGACTTCTCGAAGCTCAGCAGGTCCGGCTGGTCGTGCCGGGCCTTCTTCCACCAGGAGTCGAAGTGCCGGGTGGAGACGACGTCCTCGGGCAGCCGGGCGTCGTAGAACTCGAACAGGGTCTGGTCGTCCACCAGGATGTCCCGGCGGCGGGCCCGGTTCTCCAGCTCCTCGACCTCGCCGAGCAGCCGGCGGTTCTCCGCGAAGAACTTGTGGTGGGTCTCCCAGTCGCCCTCGACCAGGGCGTTGCGGATGAACAGCTCGCGGCAGAGCTCGGCGTCGATCTTCCCGTAGTTGACCTTGCGCTGGGCGACGATCGGCATCCCGTAGAGGGTCACCTTCTCGTACGCCAGCACGGCGCCGGCCTTCTTCTCCCAGTGCGGCTCGCTGTAGCTGCGCTTGATCAGGTGCCCGGCCAGCGGCTCGACCCACTCGGGCTCGATCTTCGCGTTGATCCGCGCCCACAGCCGGGAGGTCTCCACCAGCTCGGCCGACATCACCCAGCGCGGCGGCTTCTTGAACAGGCCGGAGCCCGGGAAGACCGCGAAGCGGGCCCCGCGGGCGCCGCCGTACTCGCGCTTCTCCACGTCGAACAGGCCGATGTGGGAGAGCAGTCCGGCCAGCAGCGACTGGTGGATCCGGTCCGCGTCCGGCTCGGCGTCGGGATGCGGCTCCTCGATCGTCACGCCCAACTGCTTCGCCACGGTCCGCAGCTGGGTGTAGACGTCCTGCCACTCCCGTATCCGCAGGTAGTTGAGGAACTCCGACTTGCACATCCGGCGGAAGGCCGAGGAGGACAGCTCCTTCTGCTGCTCCCGGACGTAGCGCCACATCGCCAGGTAGGACAGGAAGTCGGAGGTCTCCGAGGTGAACCGGCGGTGCCGGTCGTCGGCGGCCTGGCGCTTCTCCGCCGGGCGTTCGCGCGGGTCCTGGATGGAGAGCGCGGCGGCGATCACCATGACGTCGCGCACGCAGCCGTTCCGGTCCGCCTCCAGCACCATCCGGGCCATCCGCGGGTCCACCGGGAGCTGGGCGAGCTTGCGGCCGAGCGTGGTCAGCCGCTTGCGCGGGTCCTTCTCCTCCGGGTCCAGCGCGCCCAGTTCGTGCAGCAGGTGCACGCCGTCCTTGATGTTGCGGGAGTCCGGCGGGTCCAGGAACGGGAAGGCGGCGATGTCGCCCAGGCCGGCCGCGGTCATCTGCAGGATCACCGAGGCCAGGTTGGTGCGCAGGATCTCGGCGTCGGTGAACTCCGGGCGGGAGAGGAAGTCCTCCTCCGAGTACAGTCGGATGCAGATGCCGTCCGAGGTGCGGCCGCAGCGGCCCTTGCGCTGGTTGGCGCTGGCCTGGCTGATCGCCTCGATCGGCAGCCGCTGCACCTTGGTGCGGTGGCTGTAGCGGGAGATCCGGGCGGTGCCCGGGTCGATCACGTACTTGATGCCGGGGACGGTCAGCGAGGTCTCGGCCACGTTGGTGGCCAGCACGATCCGGCGGCTGTTGGAGCGCTGGAAGACCCGGTGCTGCTCGGCCGAGCTGAGTCGGGCGTAGAGCGGGAGGACCTCGGTGTTCCGGAGCTTCAGCTTGGTGAGGGCGTCGGCGGTGTCGCGGATCTCGCGCTCGCCGGAGAGGAAGACCAGGATGTCGCCCGGGCCCTCGTCCTGCAGCTCCTGGGCGGCCTCGCAGATCGCCTGGATCTGGTCCCGGTCGCGGTCGTTCTCGTCCTGCTCGTCGTCGCCGTCGTCCAGGACCGGGCGGTAGCGGACCTCGACCGGGTAGGTGCGGCCGGAGACCTCGATGATCGGGGCGTCGCCGAAGTGCCGGGAGAAGCGCTCCGGGTCGATGGTCGCGGAGGTGATCACGACCTTGAGGTCGGGGCGGCGGGGGAGCAGCTGCTTGAGGTAGCCGAGCAGGAAGTCGATGTTGAGGCTGCGTTCGTGCGCCTCGTCGATGATCAGGGTGTCGTACTGGCGCAGATCGCGGTCGGTCTGGATCTCCGCGAGCAGGATGCCGTCCGTCATCAGCTTGACCAGGGTGTCCGGGCCGACCTGGTCGGTGAACCGGACCTTCCAGCCGACTGCCTCGCCGAGCGGGCTGTCCAACTCCTCCGCGACGCGCTCCGCCACGGTGCGGGCGGCGATCCGGCGCGGCTGGGTGTGGCCGACCAGACCGCGGATGCCGCGGCCCAGCTCCAGACAGATCTTGGGGATCTGCGTGGTCTTGCCGGAGCCGGTCTCACCTGCGACGATCACCACCTGGTGGTCCCGGATCGCCGCCAGGATGTCGTCCTTCTTCTGGCTGACCGGAAGCTCGGCGGGATAGCCGATCCTCGGTACGGCGTTCCGGCGCTGCTCGACCAGCGACTCGGCGCGGTCGATGTCGGCGGCGATCTCGGCGGCGACCTTCTGCCGGGCCTCCGGCTTGCGGACCCTGCGGGCCCCCTCCAGCCGGCGCCCGATCCGCACCTCGTCGCGCAGGGTCAGCTCGGGCAGGCGGGCGGCCAGCTCACCGATGCCGGGACCCTCGGCGGAAGCGGGGGCGGACTGGACTGCGGGAGAACTCACTGCGGGCATCCCTCTAGGTTCGCAAGGAGGCACGGCGGAGCGCACCTCGGTTTTCGAGCCCCTCCAGTGTCACAGCCGCCGGTGGGGAATCGCGAACCCCGGGCGACTGGTGGCGGCGGGGCCGGTGGCGGGCGCTGCGGACGGGATCGCGCGGCTCGGGCAACGGTCCGGGGCGGTTCCGGGGTCGGGAGGGGTGAGGAGGTGCTCATGGGAGCCCAGAAGGCCGTCCGGGACGAGGAGTTCCGGGCGTTCACCGGCAGCGCGTGGTCACGGCTGCTCCGGACGGCGTACCTGCTGGCCGGGGAGCGCCACGGCGCCGAGGACCTGGTCCAGCAGGCCCTGGAACGGGCCTACGTGCACTGGAACAAGGTCCGGGCGGCCGACGACCCCAACGCCTACGTCCGCCGGATCCTGATCAACGAGCACGCCCGGAAGTTCCGGCGCAGACCCGCCGAGCACCTGGTCGACGCCTTCCCCGACCGTCCCGCCCCCACCGGGCCCGACCCGGACGACCGGACCGTGCTGCTCGCGGCGCTCGCCGCGCTGCCGCCCCGCCAGCGCGAGGCGGTCGTGCTGCGCTACTGGGAGGACCTCAGCGAGTCCCAGACCGCGGCGGCGATGGACTGTTCGGTCGGGACGGTGAAGAGCCAGGCGGCCCGAGGGCTGGCCAAACTGCGGGAAGCCTCCTCACGCAACGGACTGACCAGCATCGGAGGTAGCAGATGAGCACGGAGTCCTGGCCGGGGGACCTCGGGGAGTTCGGGGGCTCCAGGGGCCCCTGGAACGGGGACGCGGAGGCCGCCGAGGCCGCGGTGTCGTGGGAGTTGGGGGAACTGGCCGACAGCGTCGAGGCCGGGCCGGTGCCGTACGAGCGGCTGCTGGACGGCGGACGGCGGCGGCTGCGGCGCCGCCGGCTGCTCACCGCGGCGGCGGTCGCGATGGCGGTCGCGCTGGTGGGCGGGGCGGGGGCGGTCACCGCGGGCGGCGGGTACCGGCCGGGGGGCTCCCCGGTGGCGGTGCCACCGGCCTCCAGCGCCTCCCTGACGGCGGCCCCGGCCACCGGGACGCCCTCGGCCGCGCCGTCCGGGACCGCCCGGGACCCGTTCACACCGGTCCGGGTCAAGGTCGGCGAGGGGATCTCCAAGGGCCGTGCCCTGGAGGCCTGGATCGCCCTGTGGCCGGCCGCCCCCACCGCGGAGGCCGGCCGCGAGCAGGGCCGGCGGATCTGGGAGGAGCGGCACGCCGTCGACCCGCACCTGCCGCCGGACCCCGAGCCGAGCGCGCTGCCCACCCCCCAGCGGGGCGTGCTGCTGCACAACCCCGCCGTGGTCTGGGACCCGCACAAGGACCGGGCCGACATCTACCTGATCGTGGACGGCAAGCGGGAGCCGGGCGACTACGTGGACGCCGTCCCCGCCCCGGGCGGGACGACTCCGGGGGAACCGGACGACGCCGTCAACGGCGTGCTGCTCACCCGCCTGGTCAATCCGGCGGCGAGCAGCCCGGAGATGGTGGTCGTCCGGGTCGGGCCCGAGGTCGCCAAGGTCGAGGTCGACTGGAAGGCCGGCGGTGCCGTCAGCGCGGTGCCGGTCGGGGTCGGGGACTCCACCAGCCGGTGGTACGCCGTGGTCCGCACGCCGGGCGCCATGGACAACACCGTCACCTCCTTCGCCGAGGACGGGACGGTGCTGCGGACCCAGAACACCTGGTGGTGATCCCGCGCCGGGCGGGCGGTGCCGCGGTGCCTCAGGGCAGCAGCGCGGCCTCGTCGGCATCCGGCAGCCAGTCGCGGGCGGGGTCGTACTCCAGCCACCGGTTGCGGGCCGCCTCGGCGGTGAACGCGCCCAGCAGCCGGTCCAGTTGGGGGTTCGGGTCGGCGTTCTGCGCGGGCCGCCAGAGCAGTGACCAGGCGTAGAGCGGGGTCGGGTCGGTCAGCGGGACGGTGCGTACGGTGGGGCGGTCGGGCAGCGGGCTGTCGGCGGGGACGAGGGAGAAACAGCCCGGATCGGCGCCGACCTGGTCCACGAAGTGCTCCAGGCCCAGGTTGGTCGAACCGACCCGGTCGGTGATGCCGAAGCGGGTGGCGAACCGAGTCAGGAAGTCCAGCCGGTCCACGGCCGCCGGGTAGCGCAGCACGCTGTCCCGCAGCTCCACCGGGCTCAGCGAGTCCCGTCCGGCCAGCGGATGGTCGACGCTCAGCAGCGCGTCCACCGGCTCCAGACGGACCAGTCGGTGGGTCAGACCGGGGTCCGCGCCGTTCGTGCCGTTCGTGCCGGTCGTGCCGGTCGTGCCGTCCGGCAGGGCGTGCACCCGGCCGAACCCGGCGTCCGACTCCCCGCGCAGCAGTGCCGCGGCGACGGAGGGCAGGTCCCGGCCGGGCACCGGCTCCACGTCCAGGCCGGGGGCGGCGTCCACCGCCTGTGCCAGGGTCCGCATCGGCGCGTACAGGTGGCCCCAGACGTCGATCCGCAGCGGCCGTCCGGCCCCGCGGACGGCCGCCACCGCGTGCTCCCCCTGCAGCAGCACCCGGCGGGCGGGCTCCAGGAACCGTCGGCCCGCCCCGGTCAGTGCCACTCCGCGGGCGTCGCGCTCCAGCAGCCGGGCTCCGAGGGCTGCCTCCAGGCGGGCCACGCGCTTGGACAGGCCTTGTTGGGTGATGCCCAGGCGGGTGGCGGCTCGGCCGAAGTGCAGTTCTTCGGCGGTGACGGCGAAGGCTCGTACCTGTGCCAGATCAAGGTCCACCGGGGCACCTTAGCGGGGGGTCTGTCGGGGGGTCTGTCGTTTGGGGTGGGCTCTCGGGAGGGTGGGTGGCCGGGGGCGGTTCCGGGGGGGGGTGCTCCGGGGGCTGGGTGATTTTCGGACTGCCGACCCTGTCCGCTGATGCCTGACCGCCGTTGGCAGTCTGAAAATCACCAGATCGGAAG
>NZ_JBIVHS010000021.1:0-180569 GCF_044749365.1 Kitasatospora sp. NPDC089509
ATCGGCCGCTGGGGGGGGTGCCGGGGCCCTGGCACCGGGGGCCCGGGCGGGGGGGGGTTGGGGGGGGGCGGGCCGGGCGCCGGGGGGGCCCCCCGGGCCCCCCCCGGGGGGGGGCCCCCCCCCCGGGCCGGGAGGAGCGGGAGCCGCGGTTCCGGAAGGTGCGGGCACGTGAGGTGGGTGCGTGGGCGGCGGGTGAGGTGGGAGGAGGAGGGCGGGTGGGGGGTGGGGGGGGGAGGGGCGGGCCCCCGGAACGTCAACAGCGCGGCCCGGCCCCCGTGAAATACCGGCGGACGCAGCCCGCGAAGCGGGCACAATGGCCTAGTGATGGTGAGCCGTCCGGTGTCGGGGGGCCAGGGGAATGGAGGCCCGGGTGAGCGATCTTCCGCGCAAGGCAGTGACCCGCACGGCACGGCTCGCCGCCCTGCCGCTGGGGATAGCCGGTCGTGCCACGCTCGGGCTGGGCAAGCGCATCGGCGGCCGGTCGGCCGAGGTGGTGACGGCCGAGCTGCAGCAGGCCACCGCCGATCAGCTGTTCAAGGTCCTCGGTGAGCTCAAGGGCGGCGCAATGAAGTTCGGGCAGGTGCTGTCCGTCTTCGAGGCCGCACTGCCCGAGGAGGTCGCCGGCCCGTACCGGGCCGCACTCACCAAGCTGCAGGACGCCGCTCCCCCGATGCCCGCTGCCAAGGTGCACACCGCGCTCGCCCAGCGGCTCGGCGACAGTTGGCGCGAGCTGTTCCTGGAGTTCGACGACCGTCCGGCGGCGGCCGCATCGATCGGCCAGGTGCACCGGGCGGTCTGGCACGACGGCAGGCAGGTCGCGGTCAAGGTGCAGTACCCGGGAGCGGGCGACGCACTGCTCGCCGACCTCTCCCAGCTGAGTCGGGTCGCCTGGCTGCTCGGCCCGCTGATCCCCGGGCTGGACATCAAGCCGCTGATCACCGAGCTGCGCGAGCGCGTCTCGGAGGAGCTGGACTACGAGCTGGAGGCCCAGGCCCAGCGTCGGCACGCCGAGGAGTTCGCGGGCGACCCGGACATCGTGGTGCCTGGCGTGGTGGCGCAGGCCGACCAGGTGCTGGTCACCGAGTGGATGGACGGCACCCCGCTGGCCGAGGTGATCGCGAACGGCACCCAGGAGGAGCGTGACCGCGCCGGCCGGCTGCTGGCCCGCTTCCTGTTCGCCGGCCCGTCCCGGACCGGTCTGCTGCACGCGGACCCGCACCCGGGCAACTTCCGGCTGCTGAAGGACGAAGGCCCGGCCGAGGGCTGGCGGCTGGGCGTGCTGGACTTCGGCACCGTGGACCGGCTGCCGGGCGGGCTGCCCGCCCCGATCGGGGCCTCGCTGCGGATGGCCCTGGACGGGGACGCGGCGGGCGTGCTGAAGATGCTGCGCGAGGAGGGCTTCGTGAAGCCCTCGATCCAGTTGGACCCGGCCGCGGTGCTCGACTACCTGCGGCCGATCATCGAGCCGGCCGCGGTGGACAACTTCCACTTCACCCGGACGTGGATGCGCGCCCAGGCGGCCCGGATCGCGGATCCGCGTTCGCCCGCCTACAACCTGGGCAAGCAGCTGAACCTGCCGCCCGCGTACCTGCTGATCCACCGGGTGACGCTGAGCACCATCGGGGTGCTGTGCCAGTTGGGCGCCAAGGCGCCGTTCCGCGCCGAGATGCTGGACTGGCTGCCCGAGTTCTCCGGCGAACGGCCGACGAAGCCGACGAAGCCGGCGAAGGCCCCCCGGCAGGCCACGGCGGCCAAGCAGGCCAAGTCGGCGACGCAGGCCAAGCCCGCCCGCCCCTGACCCACCGACCGTCGCTCCCCGCCGGGGCCCACCCGGCACCCACCGACGACAACGGCCGCAGGCCGCTCCCCGCGAACGGGGGGCGGCCTGCGGCACGACGGGGGTCAGTCGGATCAGCGCGCTGACGCGCCTGCTGCGGGAGCGGCTACATCAACGCGACGGCGATCGCCTTGCGGGCCCGCAGCGAGGCCCGCTCGGCCCGCTGCCGGAGCTTGCGCGCCCGGGCGACCCGGCTGACGAGGCGTTGTTCCTCGGCCTCGTGGAGCCTGTCTTGCATATGGGCACGGGCCAGGGATTCATGCAGAAGTTGCATTTCGAGGGTCCTGTTCTGGATCTGAAGTTCGGTGGTCTGCTCAGCGCGGACGGTGGGATCGATGGCGGCGGGGGTCATGTGGTGGTCCTGCTCGTGGTGCGTGCTCGGGAATGGGATGGTGCGGGCTGCTGCGTCGGCCTTGGCGGCGGCGAGCTGTACGGATCGGCGGAGGGCGCTGTCCAGCGGGGGCTGCTCTCCCCGGCGGACGGCCCTGGCTTCGTGGGCCGGGTTCACGCCATGACCTCGGTCTTGCGCGGACGCCCACGCGGCCGCTTGCGGGCCACGACGACACCCTGGACGAACAGCTCGCCACCCCAGACGCCCCACGGCTCGCGACGCTCGAGGGCGCCGGCCAGGCAGACCTCCTTCACCGGGCAGGTGCCGCAGAGGGACTTCGCGTACTCGACGTCGGCGGGCGTCTCGGCGAAGAAGACCTCGGGGTCGAAGGCGCGGCAGGGGATGGGGAGACCAAGCGCCTCGGCCTGCTCGATCGAGTTGAGCTGCATGAACGGAACCTCCGGGGGGTCGGCCTGGTCGGCCTTGGTGATCTGGCTTGTCGGCGGTACGGACGGGATGGGCGGCGTGATGACCGTGGACACTGTGGGCGTCTTCTCTCGTCTTCTCAGTGGTTCCGGCCCAGTGGACTGGTGGTGCTGGGCCGGAGGCCCCGGAGGGCCTGGGTGGTCTTGCGTACCGGACAAAACAGAAGGGCCGCGGATCCCGGTGTGACGGGTTCCGCGGCCCTGGAGGTGCCGACCTGAGGCTGACTCAGGTTCGTTCTCTCCAGGGTTCAGGCCCGCGGAAGGCCCGCATCCGGACGGCCTTGGCGCCGTTGAAGGCGGCCATGGCCTGGTTAATCTGCTGCTCGTTCTGCTTCTGGGCGTTTCCGGCACCGAGGGCCTGCGCATAGTCGCCATGCATGGCGGCGATTACGACTGACTTCGGTGCCTGGAGCGGTCGCTCATCGCACTCGGGACGCGACGCGGCGACCGACACCCAGCCACGGGACAGACCGGTCTCGACAACGGAGCCTTCGACACTCCTGCCGTCCGTGAGGCACAGATCAGTGTGTCCAAGACCACTGACAACGGAGGCGACGGAGACACCGGTGGCGTCGAGACCCAGACCGGTTCCACCGAGCTCGGCGAGCGCCCGCAGACGGGCGGCACGCAGGGAGGCAGCGACAACGGTCTGGCCAGTCATTTTGGTGATCATGATGTTTCCCACTGTCTTCGCCTCCTCTCGGCGTCTCGCGGAGCCTGGTTCCCCTGGCTCCGAATGTTCGGATGTCTGTCTCGGTATAGCTGTGTGGCGAGGGGGATCGGCACAGGTTTCACCCCGTGCGACCGCGTCCCCTTGACCGCTCCGGCAGGCTATTGCGCTCCCGGTACGCCGCGCAAACTATTTTTCACGCGAGTTCACGCGACGCCATCGACGGTACGGTCCGCGCGGTGTCGCACGGCCGTCGCCGCGACGTTCCGCAGCGGCTGTTGAAGTACCCCGAGCAGTCCCCTGGACCGCGCCCGTGCCGGCTCACGCCGGATCGACCGGACCGTCGTCCTCGACACCGTCCGGACCCTCCTCGGGCTCCTCCCCCGCACACAACGAGAGCACGGCTGCCCCGTACTTGTCCAGCTTCATGGCACCGACCCCCGAGATCAGGGCCAGTTCCTGGCGGCTGGCGGGCACGTCCTCGGCGATCGCCATCAGCGTCGCGTCGGTGAACACCACGTACGCCGGGGCGCCCTGTTCCTTGGCCTGCCGGGCCCGCCATTCGCGCAGCCGTTCGTACAGTCCCTCGTCCATGGTGGACGGGCAGCCCTCGCAGCGGCGCAGTTTGCGTTCGACGGCATCGGTGAGCGCCCGGTCGCAGACCCGGCACTTGACCGGGCCGCGGACCCGTCGGGCGGCCGAGCGCTCGCCGGACTCGACGCTCCCCCGGCCGCCGCGCGCGCCGATGCGTGCGCCGGGGGCGGCGGAACCGGGGCGCAGTCCGTCCATGAAGCGGCTGGGCTTGCGGGAGGCGCGGCCGCCCGGGGAGCGGGAGAGGGCCCAGGAGAGGCTGAGGTGTTTGCGGGCGCGGGTGACGCCGACGTAGAGGAGGCGGCGCTCCTCCTCGATCTGTTCGTCGGTCTTGGCGTAGATGATCGGCATGGTGCCCTCGGTGAGGCCGACCAGGAAGACGGCGTCCCATTCGAGGCCCTTGGCCGCGTGCAGGGAGGCGAGGGTGACGCCTTCGACGGCGGGGGCGTGCTGGGCCGCGGCGCGGGCGTCGAGCTCGGCGACGTAGGCGGCGAGGTCGGTGGTCAGGCCCTCGGCGGTGCGGGTGCGCTCGAACTCCTCGGCGAGCCGGACGAGGGCGGCGAGGGATTCCCAGCGGTCCCGGACGGCGCCGGAGCCGGCCGGCGGTTCGGGGGTGAAGCCGCGGCTGGCGAGGACGGCGCGGACCTGGCCGGCGAGGTCGGGGGCGCCGGCGGTGAGCGGGTCGTCGGCGGCGCGGGCGGCGCCGCGCAGCAGGACGCCGGCGTCGCGGACCTCGGGGCGTTCGAAGAACCGTTCGGCGCCCTTGAGCTGGTAGGGCACGCCGAGGTCGGCGAGGGCCTGTTCGTAGACCTCGGACTGGCCGTTGGTGCGGAACAGGACGGCGATCTCGCTGGCGCGCACGCCGGCGGCGAGGAGGTCCTTGATCCGGCGGCCGGTGGTCTCGGCCTCGGTGGGTTCGTCCTCGTACTCGGTGTAGACCGGTTCGGGGCCGGCCTCGCGCTGGGAGACGAGTTCGAGGCGGTGCCGGGCGGCCTCGCCGCGGGCCTGGGCGAGGAGTCCGTTGGCGAGGTGGACGACCTGGGGGGTGGAGCGGTAGTCGCGGACGAGCTTGACCACGGTGGCCTGGGCGTGGCGGCTGCGGAAGTTGAGCAGGTAGTCGGGGGTGGCGCCGGTGAAGGAGTAGATGGTCTGGCTGGCGTCGCCGACGACGCAGAGGCTGGCGCCGCCGTCGGGGCCGGTCCACTGGTCGAGCAGGCGCTGCTGGAGCGGGGAGACGTCCTGGTACTCGTCGACGGTGAAGTGCCGGTACTGGCTGCGGACCTGCTCGGCGATGTCCGGGCGGTCCTCCAGGATGGCGGCGGTGAGGAGCAGGACGTCCTCGAAGTCGATGCTGCCGCGGCGGGTCTTGGTCTCCTCGTAGACGCGGTAGACCTGGGCCGTCTCGGCGGGGTCGCGGGGGGCTTCGCGGCCGGACTTGGCGACGGCGGCGGGGTAGTCCTCGGGAGCGGTCTGGGTGACCTTGGCCCATTCGATCTCGGCGGTGAGGTCGCGCAGTTCGGTGCGCTGGACGCGCAGCCCGCAGCGGCCGGCGGCTTCGGCGACCAGCTGGACCTTGCGTTCGAGGAGCTGGGGCACCGGACCGCCGACGGCGCGGGGCCAGAAGTACTGGAGCTGGCGCAGGGCGGCGGAGTGGAAGGTGCGGGCCTGGACGCCCTCGGCGCCGAGCTGGCGCAGTCGGCCGCGCATCTCGCCGGCGGCGCGGGCGGTGAAGGTGACGGCGAGGACCTGGGCCGGGTGGTAGACGCCGCTGCGCACGCCGTAGGCGATGCGGTGGGTGATGGCGCGGGTCTTGCCGGTTCCGGCGCCGGCGAGGACGCAGACCGGGCCGTGCAGGGCGGTGGCCACGGCGCGCTGTTCGGGGTCGAGCCCGGCGAGCACGGCGTCGGGGCCGGTGGCGGCGACGGGGTCGGCCCAGGGGGAGCCGTGGGGACCGTCGTACGGGCTGCCGCTCAAGAGGTCTTCCTGCATGCGTTCCATCCTCTCAGCCCGGGCGGACAACCGGGGCTGGGTTGTCCACAGGCCCGGTGTGATCGCAGGATGATCGCTCCGCATGCTGTCCGGCCACGCCCCGCAGGGGCCGGCCGACCGTGGTCCGAAGTGCTGCCCGGTCGCGGCTCGAACCTTCCGACGGCATGCCGGAATGCCTGCCGCGCGGTGGACGTTGCGGCTGTGAGAACGTACGAACCCCTCTTCCGAAGGAGCCCCCTCGATGTCCGGCACCGTGACGATGTACAGCACGACCTGGTGTGGTTACTGCAACCGGCTCAAGAGTCAGCTGGACCGTGAAGGCATCGGCTACACCGAGATCAACATCGAGGAGGACCCGGCGTCGGCGGCGTTCGTCGAGTCGGTGAACGGCGGCAACCAGACGGTGCCGACGGTGCTGGTCCAGCCTGTGGGCGGCGGCGAGCAGGTCGTGATGACCAACCCGAGCCTGATCCAGGTCAAGAAGGCCCTGGCGGCCTGACGCGGCGGTACGGGGTCGGCGTGCCTCACGGCGCGTCGGCCCGGGCGGGGTCCACGGGGGTGGCGGGGGCGGGCAGGGTGGTGCGCGCGCCGAGGTCGCCGATGCCGTAGACGAGCCGGCTGCGGTCGGCGGAGTAGCGGGTCTCGATGACCCGGACGGGGCCGCGCCGGTCGTAGGTGACCCGGGTCTGGACCACCAGCGGGACGCCGGGGCCGCCCTGGAACCACTGGGCCTCCTCGGGGCCGGGCATCCGGGCGACGAGGTGGTCGACGGCGCCGATCTCGGTGCGGCCGAGGGTGGCGAGGACGGCTTCGTCGCCGCCGTCGACGGGGTCGGGTTCCATCAGCGGGGTGCCGGCGGCGAGTCCGGCCCGGTAGTGGCTCTCCTCGATGGAGTACGGCTCCCGGTCGAGCAGGCGCAGCTGGCGGCGGACGACGATGGCCTCGCCGGGGCGCAGTCCGAGGCGTTCGGCGATGTCCACCCGGGCCCGGACGATCATCATCTCGAAGTCGGTGCTGAGTTCGCGTCCGGCGTCGGCGGCTTCGCCGAGGTAGACGGCGGCGGGTGCGGCGAGGCAGTCGCGCGGTGCGGGGGGCAGGGTGGGCCCGTAGGCGCGGTGGTCGAGCACGGGGTGTTCGCGCAGGTAGGTGCCCTTGCCCTGGAGGCGGACCAGGCGGCCTTCGTTGACCAGGACGTCGACGGCGAGCCGGACGGTGTTGCGGGCGACGCCGTACTGGCGTTCCAGTTCGCTCTCGACCGGCAGGGCGGCGTCGGCGGTGAACTCGCCCTCGGCGATCCGGCGGCGCAGGTCGGCGGCGAGGCGCTGGTATTTGGGGGATTGGGCGGTGCCCCGGGGGATTGTCACCCGAGTGAATGTAGCGAGCGCGGTGACACGGTTTCAGCCGTTTCCGGCAATGTCGTCCGGGCGGGTCGGCGGTGGGGGTTCCGGGGTGCGCTGCGGTAGCAGAACTGGCCCGTCCGGCCACGAACAGCTGGTCGTGAGGGGTTCGGGAAGGGCTTGGAAAGGAATTCGGGGGCGCGCGGCATAAACCACGCGCCCCCGATGTCGCGGAACCGCCCGGACCGGCCGGTAAACGTCCGGGCGGACCGGTAAAACGCCCGAACCGGCCGGGAAACCTCCGGATCGGCCGGGAAATTCGTACAGGATTACCAGCGCGCCGCCGCGGGCAGCGGTTCGCCGTACCAGAGTTCGACCAGGTGGCGGGCGATCGAGATGCCGGAGGGCGGCAGGATCTCGCCGGCCTCCATCCCGGCCCGCAGTTCCTCGCGGGAGAACCAGCGCGCCTCGGCCAGTTCCTCGCCGTCCACGGTGATCTCGGTGCCGCCGGGCACCGCCTTGCCGGTGAAACCGAGCATCAGGCTGGACGGGAACGGCCAGGGCTGGCTGGCGACGTAGCGGACCTCGCCGACCCGCACCCCCGCCTCCTCCTGCACCTCGCGGGCGACCGCCTGCTCGATCGACTCCCCCGGCTCGACGAAGCCGGCCAGGGTGGACCAGCGGCCCTCCGGCCAGAGCGCCTGGCGGCCGAGCAGGCAGCGGTCCTGCTCGTCGGTGATCACCATGATCACCGCCGGGTCGGTGCGCGGGTAGTGCTCGGCCGCGCAGGAGGTGCAGCGCCGCACGTGCCCGGCGCCGGCCTTCTCGGTCGGGTGGCCGCAGCGCGAGCAGAAGCTGTGCAGCCGGTGCCAGTGCTCCAGGGCGACGGCGTGCACCAGCAGCCCGGCGTCGCGGTCGGACAGCAGCGCGCCGACCTCGCGCAGTCCGGCCGGGCGGGCGTCGCCGTCCAGTCGGCCGGGCAGGCTCTCGCCGGCCAGCGCGAAGTAGGAGACGCCGTCCTGGTCGGTGCCGAGGAAGTAGCGGTCCCCGGTCTGCGGCGCCTCGAAGGAGGGCAGCAGGACGAGTTCGGTGCCCTCGGCGGTGTCGACCACGAAGGCCTCGCCGCCGGCGATCGGCAGCACCCGGGTGGTGGGGTGGCTCCAGGCGGCGGCCAGCCAGGGCTCGTCGAAGCGGTGCTCGGCCGCCCGGTCCACCCCGGCCCTGGCGAGGGCCAGGGCCCGCGGACGCTCGGTCTCAGGCACGGTGCTCACGTCGTTCCATCCCCACGTGGTGAATCATCCGGATGAGTGATCTGACTGCCATGGTGCGAAAGCGGGCGCGCGAACGGGCTCGGAAGCCCGCTCACGCGCCGGGCCGGAAGTTCTCGGCCAGGTCGCCCCACAGGTAGGCGGCGGTCTCGACGCCCTTGGCCAGCAGGTCCAGTTCGACCTTCTCGTTGACCGAGTGCCAGCCGTCCGAGGGCACCGAGACGCCGAGGAACAGCACCGGCGCGCCGAGCACGTCCTGCAGGTCGGCCGCGGGGCCGGAGCCGCCCTCGCGGGTGAAGAGGATCTTCTGTTCGAAGGCCCGGCCCATCGCGCGGACGACGGACTCCAGTGCCGGGTGGTCCAGCGGGGTCAGGCAGGGCCGGGTGACCCCCGGGAAGACCAGCTCGTACCGGACGCCCTCGGGGACCCGCTCGGCGATCCAGGCCCGGACCGCCTCGCGGACCTGCTCCACCTCCTGCCCGGCGACCAGCCGGAAGGACAGCTTGAGGTGGGCCGAGGACGGCACGATGGTCTTGCCGCCGGGGCCGGTGTAGCCGCCCCAGATGCCGTTGACCTCGGCGGTCGGCCGGGCCCAGACCCGCTCCAGGGTGGAGTACCCGGCCTCGCCGCGGGTGCCGTACGACTTGGCGACGCGCAGCCACTGCGCCTCGTCGAAGGGCAGTTCGGCGAAGAGTTCGCGCTCGCGCTCGGTGAGCTCCACGACCCCGTCGTAGAAGCCCGGGATGGCGACCCGGCGGTCGGCGTCGTGCAGGCCGGCGGCCAGCTCGGCCGCGACCTGGGCCGGGTTGGGGACGGCGCCGCCGAAGGAGCCGGAGTGGATGTCGCTGTCCGGCCCGTACAGGTCGAGCTGGGCGTCGGCGAGGCCGCGCATGCCGGTGCACACGGTCGGCGTGGTCTCGGACCACATGCCGGTGTCGGAGATGACGACCACGTCGGCGGCCAGTCGGGCGGCCTCGCGCCGGACCAGGTCGGCGAAGTTCGGCGAGCCGGACTCCTCCTCGCCCTCGATCAGCAGCTTGAGGTTGACGGCCGGCGCGGTGCGGCCGGTGGCGTCCAGGTGGGCGCGCACGCCGAGGGTGTGGAAGAACACCTGGCCCTTGTCGTCGGCCGCGCCGCGCGCGTACAGCCGGCCGTCGACCACGGTGGGGGTGAACGGCTCGGTGTCCCAGCCGTCCTCCTTGGCGGCGGGCTGCACGTCGTGGTGCCCGTAGACGAGGACGGTCGGCGCGGACGGGTCCCCGGACGGCCACTCGGCGAACACCGCCGGCAGCCCGTCGGTCTCCCACACCTCGGCCACCGGGAAGCCGGTGTCGCGCAGCTTGGCGGCCAGCCAGTCGGCGGAGCGGCGCACGTCGCCGGCCCGCTCCGGGTCGGCGGAGACCGACGGGATGGCCAGCCATTCGCCCAGGTCGGCGAGGAAGGCGGCCTGGTGGCGGCCGATGAAGGAGCGGACGGCGCTGTCCGGGGTTCTCGTCATACCGACGACTGTAGTTCGCCCGTGCGGGTGCCCGCCCCGGCCGTCCGCTTGCCGGGCGCGGTCGGGGCTGTAACCTCCATCACCCCCGCCGACCTCCGCCACCCCCGCCGACCTCCGGCAACGTCCCGCGCCCCGCCACTGTCACCGCCACCGCCACCACCGACAGCCGACGGCCGGCACCCCCGCCACCGCGGAACGGCGGGCGGGGGTGCCGGGGGGCCGGTGCCGCTCAGCCGGTGCGGCGCAGCAGCGAGATCCGCGAGCGGGTGAGCACCGCCGCCAGGCCCGCCGCGATCAGCGGCAGCACCACGACGGTGGCGGCGACGGTGGGCCAGGGGAAGACCACGGACGACTTCAGGGCGATCTCCTCCGGGGACATCCCGGGGAAGCTGGCCGCCTGGCCCTGGACCTTGCGCAGGGCCACCGCCGGCAGGACGCCGCAGACGGCGCCGAGCACGGTCCCCATGGCGGCGATCACCCCGCACTGGAAGCCGGAGAGCGAGCGCCGGATGCGCGGTTCGGCGCCGACCGCGGCGAGGGTGGTCAGGTCGCGCTGGGAGTCGGCGGCGGCCAGTCCGGTGGCGATGCCGGCGGCGCCGAGGGCGACCAGGGCGGCGAAGCCGGACAGGCCGAGGCCGATCAGGCCGGCCCGGGACTGGTAGCCGCGCTCGACCGTGAACCGAACCTGCTCGCTGACCTTGGACAGCGCGCCGTTGGTCTTCTGCTCGGCGCCGTCGGTGGGCGCGCTCTCGGGCAGCCAGACCGAGCCGGCCGGGCGGGTGCCCAAGCCGAGCCGGGTGGCGGTGTCCGGGCTGAGCACGGCCTGGCCGGAGGCCGGGACGGTGGCGGACGCGAGGACGGCGTCGACGGCGTGCTCGGTGCGCACCTGCTTGGGCCTGGTGGCGCTGGGCGCGTTGTAGTCGACCGGGTCGTCGGTCTCGACGATGACCTTGCCGTCCTTGATGTAGCGGGGGTCGAAGACGACGGCCTTGCCGGCGGCGAGGGCCTGGCCGACGGCCGGGTCGGTGACGCCGAACAGGTTGTGCAGCAGGGTGGCGTCGCCGACCGTGAGGGAGCTGAAGTGGTTGCCCCCGCGCGCGTGGGTCTGGCAGCGCTGGTCGGCCTTCATCATCCGGGTGATCTCCTCCTCGGAGCGTGCCGGGTCGCCGTCGAAGGCGGGGCAGCGCAGTTCCTTGGGGAGTTCGATCTGGACGAAGCCGCAGGGCGCCCCGCCGGAGCAGTCGCCCTTGTAGGTGACCCGGGAGACGTCGGCGCGCGGGCCGATGTTCGGCATGGTGCGTTCGACGGTGTCGCGCAGCTGGGGCAGCAGCTTGCTGTCGGCGTCGGCCATCCAGCCGCCGAGCATGACGGCTCCGGCGGGGCCGGAGGCGACGTACTCCTGGCGCTGCTGGTCGTCGTAGCTGGCCAGGTAGATGCTGACCGCGACGGAGCCGGCGACGGCGGCCATCACGGCGGCGACGGCGGGCGCGGTGCGGCCGCGGTGGCGGACGGAGTCGCGCAGGGCGAGCCGGGGGCCGAGCGAGAGCCAGCGGCCGAGCTTGCCGAACAGGCCGACCAGGTACGGGGTGAGGGCGACCATGCCGAGTTCGGCGACGGCGGAGCCGCCGAGGACCGCGAGGCTGCGGCTGGCGAAGCCGCTGGTGGCACCGAGCAGGGCGAGGGCGGTGCCTCCGGCGAGCATCAGCAGGCCGAGCAGGGCGAGCTTGCGGCTCGGGGGCTTGAGCGAGTCGCGGCCGGTGAGCGCGGAGACGACGTCCTGGCGGGAGGCCTGGACGGCGGGGACGACGGCGGCGAGCAGTCCGGTGACCAGGCCGACCAGGAGCACGCCGAGCAGGTCGAGGGGCTGCAGGTTGAAGTGGCCGAAGCGCTGGCCGGCGTAGTCCTCGGCCTGGGTGCGCAACAGGGCGACCAGGACGACGCCGAGGGCCAGGCCGATGGCGGCGCCGGTGACGCCGAGGACGATGCCGCCGCCGAGGACGACCGCGCGGACGTTGCCGCGGTCACCGCCGGCCGCGGCGAGCAGGCCGAGCTGCCGCCGGGAGCGCCGGGCCCCGACGGCGAAGGCGGGGCCCGCGAGGAGCACGATCTCCAGCAGGGCCATGCCGGCGACGGTGGCGAGGATGACGACGGAGGTGCGGTCGAAGAAGGAGGTCCCGGAGCCGCCGAAGCGCTTGTCCACTTCGACGTAGTAGGGGACGTCGGCGCGGGCGGGCGGGTCGAGCAGGACGGTGCGGGAGGCGACGGTGAAGCCGTAGCCGTTGAACTCGGTGACCTTGGCCCAGTCGAGGGTGGTGCCGGCGGGGAGCTTGACCAGCCAGCGGGTGGCGGTGTCGGGGGTCGCGGCGGGGTTGCGGCCCTGGTTGGCGGCGGTGGTGCGGCCCTCGCCCTGGCCGGGGTCGGCGGCCGGGTTGCTGGCCTGGCCGGCGGCGAGCGGTGCGACCAGGGCGCCGGGGCGGGCGATGAGTTCGGTGCTCTTGAGGTCGCCGGGGTGCTCGACGGCGCCGGTGATGGTGAAGGGGGTGGATTCCAGTCCGCGCACGGTGGTGCGGTCGCCGACCTTGAGGCCGGACCGGTTGAGGAACTCGCGGGTGACGGCGACCTCGTGGTCGTCGGCGGGGGCGCGGCCCTGGACCAGGTCGACCCGGCCGTTCCAGATCGGGTCGGTCAGGTCGGCTTCGCTGGTCTGGGTGGTGAGCAGTCCCTCGGTGCTGCTGGCGGCGGTGCTGGGACCGGTGTGTTCGGGTATCAGCGTGGCGCCGGGCGGGAGCAGCTCTTGGACCAGCTTGAGCGGGTCGGTGTCGAGGGAGCGCTGCTGGGCGGGGTTGTAGACGGGGGCGGCGCCGTCCTTGGCCGTGTACTTGGGGTTGTCGGTGAGGGTGCCGTCGTCGGGGTTGGGGGCCTGCTTGACGGTGGAGCCGCGTTCGTTCAGGTCGATCTCGGCGTCGGCCCGGCCCATGATCCGCACGACGCGTTCGGCGGGTTCGAGGGTGGAGCTGCGGTAGAACACGTCGGCGCCGGTGACGCCGAGGACGGGCAGGGCGACCATGGCGATCACCAGGGCGCTGCGGCCCTTGGCGCGCAGGGCGTCACGGCGGGCGATGCGCAGGGCGACCCGCCAGGCGCTGAGCTTCACTCGTCCACCTTCGCGCTGTTGGTGGCGGCGGTGACGAGCAGGCTGGCGGCGTCCTGGCTGACGGACTCGTCGACCATCCGGCCGTCGCGCAGGAAGACCACGCGGTCGGCCCAGGCGGCGTGCCGGGCCTCGTGGGTGACCATCATCGCGGCGGCGCCGGCGTCGCAGCGGGCGCGCAGCACGGCGAGGACGGCCTCGCCGGTGGTGGAGTCGAGGGCGCCGGTGGGTTCGTCGGCGAGGACGAGGCGGCGGTCGCCGATCAGGGCGCGGGCGATGGCGACGCGCTGCTGCTGGCCGCCGGACATGTCGTCGGGGAAGCGGTCGGCGAGCTCGGGGATGCCGAGCTCCTCCAGGGCGGCGAGGGCTTCGCGGCGGGCGGCGCGGGCGGACAGGCCGTCGAGTTCGCGCGGCAGCGAGATGTTCTCGGCGGCGGTGAGGGCCGGGATCAGGTTGTAGTCCTGGAAGACGTAGCCGACGGAACGGCGGCGGACCTGGGCGAGCTTCTTGCGGGAGAGTCCGCCGATGGCGACGCCCTCGACCAGGACCTGTCCGGTGGTCGGGGTGTCGAGGCCGCCGGCGAGGGTGAGCAGGGTGGACTTGCCGGAGCCGGACGGGCCCATGACGGCGACGAACTCGCCGGGGTGGACCTTGAGGTCGACGCCGCGCAGGGCCTGGACCTCGGCGGCCCCCTGGCCGTGGACGCGGGTGACGTTCTCCAGGTGCAACACCGGTGTCTGCCGGGGCTGTTGGGTGTGGGACACGGTTCCCCCCTCAGTGCTGGGTACGGGTGCGGCGCCGCGGCGCCGACCGGGTGCGGTGGCGCGGTCGCGACGGCGGGTGGTTCGGGTGGCCGGTGGCGGCCGGTGCGGGTTCCGGGCGTGGCCGGGAACGGCCGGTGCGGGTTCCGCGGTGCCCTGCCGGGCCCGCGGGGTGCGGGTCAGGCGTTGCTGCGGCGGCCGAGCCGCTTGGGTTTCGCGGCGCCGTCGCGGGCGGCCTCGGCGGCGCGGGCCTGCTGGAGTTCGGCCTGTTGGGCGAGCCGGGTCTCGCAGTGGTCGAGCCAGCGGATCTCGGCCTCGGTCTGGAAGATCAGCTGGTCGAGGACGAGCAGCCAGGCGAGTTCGTTGCTCTCGGAGGGCACCGTGCCGGGTCTGGTCTCGCCGGCCAGGGCGCGGCCCTTGAGCCGGGTGTAGTCCTGGAGGGCCTTGATGCTGTGCCGGCGCTGGCCCTGGACGACGGCGGAGACGTCGACCCCGGGGACGGTCACCGCCATGGCGAGTTTGATCGCCAGTTCGTCGCGCGGGGGGTTGGTCCGGGGCACCGGGGTGTCGAACCAGGAGCGCAGTTCGCTGCGGCCGGCGTCGGTGGCGGCGTAGAACTGGTGGCCCTCCTCGTCCTCACCGGCGGGCTCGACCAGGCCGTCGCGCTCCAGTCGGGACAGGGTGGTGTAGACCTGCCCGACGTTGAGCGGCCAGGTGGCGCCGGTGCGCGCCTCGAACTCGGTGCGCAGCTGGTAGCCGTAGCGGGGGCCCTGGTCGAGCAGGGCGAGCAGACCGTGGCGGATGGACATACTCAGTATGTATACCCGGTATGCCCCACGGCCTCAAGCCGCGCGTCCTCCGGTACCGTCGTGCGGTGTGAGCCAGCTGCGCATCGCCACCTTCAACCTGTTGCACGGTCAGCCGCTCGGCCCGGACGGGGCGCCGCGGCCCTACCCGGCGGACCCGGGCGCGCCGTTGGCGCAGGCGGTGGCCGCGCTGGACGCCGACGTGCTGGCCCTCCAGGAGGTGGACCGGTACCAGCCGCGCTCGGGCGGCACCGACCAGGCGGCGGTGGCGGCCGCGGCGATGGGCGCGACCGACTGGCGCTTCGCCGCCGCGCTGCACGGACGCCCCGCGCCGGTGGCCGGCTGGGTGCCGGAGCCGTCCGGGCCGAGCGGGCTGCGGGTGTACGGGCCGGGCGAGGTGGGCGACGACGCCCCGCCCTCGTACGGGACGGCGCTGCTGACCCGGCTGCCGGTGCGGCACTGGCGGGCCCGGCGGTTCGCCCCGGCGCCGTTCGGGCTGCCGCTGCGGGTGGCCGGGCGGCGCGGGCTGACCCCGGTGCCGGACGAGCCGCGGGCGGCGCTGGCGGCGGTGCTGGAGGGCGAGCGCGGGCCGTTCACCGTGGTGGCCGCGCACCTGTCCTTCGTGCCGGGCTGGAACATGGCGCAGCTGGCCGGGATCCGGCGCTGGATCGCCGACCTGCCGCAGCCCTACCTGGTGCTGGGGGACTTCAACCTGATCGGCGCGGTGCCGCGCACGGTGCTGGGCGGGGCGACGGCGCTGGAGCGCACCGCGCCGCGGGCGCGGGTGCGGGAGCTGCGGGCGGCCCGGCGGGCCCGGCCGGTGCTGGCGGAGCCGCGCCGGCGGCGGGTGCGCGAGCCGCGGGCCCGGCTGCAGGGCTGGTACGACCTGGCGCGGACGCCGACCTACCCCGCGCACCGGCCGGCGGTGCAGTTCGACCACGTGCTGGCGGTGGGGGTCCCGCGCGCGGCGGTGGGCCCGGCGGCGGCGCCGCACGCCGGGGTGTCGGACCACCGGCCGCTGCTGGTCCGGGTGTCGCTGTGACACCGAAGGGTGCCGGCGGCTAGCGGTTCGTCAGGACACCGGCCTGCTGGGGCAGATGGGCGATGGCGGGCGGGGTCGGGTCGTACTGCAGGAGCAGCATCGCCGCGTCGTCGCCGAGTTGGCGGCCGACGTGGCGCACCACGTCCTCGTGCAGGCGCTGGAGGACGTCCGCGGGGCGGCCGTCGGCGCAGCGCGGGAAGCGTTCGGCGAGCGGGTAGAAGGCGCCGGAGCGGTTCCGGGCCTCGATCACCCCGTCGGTGAACAGCAGGATCCGGTCGCCGCCGTGCAGCGGCACCCGGTGCACCGGGGGGCGTACGTCGGCCGGGTCGAGGACGCCCAACGGCGGTACGGTCTCGGCGAGTTCGAGCGGGTGGACGGCGCCGCCGCGGAGCAGCAGCGGCGCCGGGTGGCCGCAGTTGACGAGTTCGGCGGTGCCGTCCGGTCCGACGCCGATCAGGACGAGGGTGACGAACTCCTCCTCCACGCCCGGGTGCTCGTTCTCGTGCAGGGCGCGGTCGAGGCTGACGGCCAGCCAGCCGGCCACCCGGTCGAGGGCGGGTTCCTGGTGGGCGGCCTCGCGGAAGGCGCCGAGCACGGCGGCGGCGGTCTCGACCGCGCCGAGGCCCTTGCCGCGCACGTCCCCGACCACGGCCCGGACGCCGTGCCGGGTGTTGACGACCTCGTACAGGTCGCCGCCGATCCGGGCGTGGGCGGCGGCGGCCTCGTAGTGGACGGCGGCGCGCACGCTGCCGACCCGTTCGGGGACGGGCCGCAGCAGCACCCGGCGGGCGATCGAGGCGACCAGCTGGGCGTCGGCCAGGGCGCGTTCCTGACGCAGCCGCAGGGTGGCGCTGACCCAGCCGATCGTGGCGACCAGCAGGATCGCGATCACGCTGGCGGCGTGCACGGACTCGCCGAGGGCGTCGCTGCGGAAGGCCATCAGGAAGGCGGCCGCCTCGGTGCACAGGCCGATGGCGAGCGGGTACCAGGTGCGGTGGCTGACCACGGCGGCCAGCGCGGGTACGGCGGTGAGGGCGGGTTCGACCGTCACCTCGGTGCCGCTGAGGAAGTCGAGGACGACGATCAGCGCCATGCCGATGAAGGGCAGCGCGAGCGCCGTCCTCGGCCAGGTGCCGGTCGTGCCCGGAGCGGGTCGTCCCGGGGTCGGCCCGGTGAACCGCTCTCTGATCCATCCGGTCGCGCTCAACGTCGGTCTCTCCAGCAGAAGACGCCGGTGCCGTGGGCACCTGCGGCGATGACTGAGGGTTAGGGAATGCGGGCCTCGCTGGCGGCCGGAGCACGGGGGTTGACCGGTTACCGACCCCACAATAGGCGCGAAACGTGCACGACGCACAGGTTTCGGGCGTCGGCGCGATGACTTGGGTGCTCTGGGTGACTCATTAGTCACTGTTCCCGATCAGGAGCCGTTCCAACTCTTTTCGGCCGGGAAGTCCTGCCGGACGCACGATCCGTCCGCTGCGGACGTACAGGAACGACGCCGTGACCTGCTCGGGATCAACGCCCGCCTGCTCGGCCCAGGCCAGCCGGTAGACCGCGAGCTGCAGCGGGTCGGCGGTCTCCTCCCGATGGGTCTTCCAGTCCACCACTTCGTAGCGTGACGCACCACCGGATTCCGTCAGCCCGTCACCCTCGCGGTAGACCGCGTCGATCCGGCCGCGCACCACCCGCCCCGCGAGCACCAGTTGGAACGGCGCCTCGACCCGGTGCGGCCGGCGGTGGGCGTACGGGGTGCGCAGGAACGCCTCCTTGAGCCGTTCCAGGTCCTGCTCGTCCTCGATGCCGTCGTCGTCGGCGCCGGGCAGCGCGCCGGGTTCGATCAGCAGCAGCGGCTCGATCCGGGACTGCACCCAGGCGTGGAAGCGGGTGCCGCGCCGGGCGGCGGGCTGCGGGGGGCGCGGCATCGGGCGGGCCAGGTCGTGCGCGAAGCCGTCCGGATCGGCGGCCAGCCGCAGCAGTTGGGTGGCGGACAGCGCGGGCGGCAGCGGCACCTCGCGGGCGGTGCGCCGGGAGCGCTCCAACTCGCCGAGCAGCGCGGTCAGGTCGCGGTCCCAGGAGGCGACCTGGCGCTGGTCCTCGGCGGCCATCGGCTCCGGTTCGGGGGCGGGCGATCCGGCCAGGCGGGCGCGCACCACCTCGGCGACCCGGCGGCGGGCGTGCTGGGCGGCCGGGTCCAGCGGCAGCGGCCAGGGGCGTTCGACGGCGGCGGCCAGCGCCGGGTTCTCGGCGCCCTGCTCCGGCCGCCCGGCCCAGTGCTCGACCTCGCCGGCGCCGGGCTGCTCGCAGTGGGCGCGCAGCTGCTCCAGGAAGACGGACGGGCCGCGGACGCTCTTCTGGCTCGGTCCCCACCAGTGCCCGGAGGCCAGCAGCAGCGACCGGGGGCGGGTGAACGCGACGTAGCCGAGCCGCAGTTCCTCGGTGCCGGAGTGCTCGGCCAGCTCCTTCTTGAACGCGGCCATGGACTTGGCGTTCCAGCCGCCGCGCACGTCGGGCAGGGTGGCGGCGTCGCCGCGCAGCGCGTGCGGGAGCACCCGCTTGGTGCTGGTCCAGCGTTCGCGCGCGGTGCCGGACGGGAAGGCGCCCTTGACCAGGCCGGGGACGGCCACCACGTCCCACTCCAGGCCCTTGGACTTGTGGGCGGTGAGCACCTTCACGGTGTCCTCGCCGCCGGGCAGGCTGCTGTCCAGGCCGCGCTCGTACTCCTGGGCGGCGCGCAGGAAGCCGAGGAAGGCGGCCAGGCCCGGGTCGCCGTCCAGGTCGGCGAAGGAGGCGGCGACGTCCAGGAAGGCGTGCAGGGTCTCCCGCCGGCGGGCGGCCAGCGCCTGCGGGGAGGCGGCGAGTTCGACCTCCAGGCCGGTGACGGTGAGCACCCGGTGCAGCACGTCCATCAGCGGGTCGGCGAGCGAGCGGCGCAGGTCACGCAGTTCGGCGGCGAGCCGGGCGAAGCGCACCCGGGCCTCGGCGGAGAACGGCAGGTCGTCGTCGCTCTTCTCGGAGTCGAGGAAGGTCTCCAGCGCGTCGGCCAGCGAGACCACCTCGGTGGGGTCGGCCTCGGCGACGGCCGCGGCCAGCGCCTCCACGCCCTCGGGCCGTTCGGTGCGCACCAGTTCGGCGGCGCGGCGGCCGAGCAGGGCGAGGTCGCGCGGGCCGATCCGCCAGCGCGGGCCGATCAGCAGCCGCACCAGGGCGGCGTTGGCGGTCGGGTCCTGGAGCACCTCGCAGACCGCCACCAGGTCGGCCACCTCGGGCAGTTGCAGCAGCCCGCCGAGGCCGACCACCTCGACCGGCACCTCGCGGGCGACCAGCGCGGCGTGGATGTCCGGGAAGGCCGCGCCGCCCCGGCACAGGACGGCGATCCGGCCGGGCGCGGTGCCGGTGCGCACCAGGTGGGCGATCGAGTCGGCGAGCCAGTCGACCTCCTCGGCGTGGGTGGGCAGCAGCGCGGCCCGCACGAAGCCGTCGAGTTCGGCGCCGGGGGCCGGGCGCAGCGCCTCGACGCCCTCGTGCACGGCGCGCAGCGGGGCGGCGAGCTCGTTGGCGAAGGCGAGCAGCCGGCCGCCGCTGCGGCGGTTCTCGCTGAGCGCGTAGCGGTCGGCGGGGCGGCCGTCGGCCTTCGGGAAGTGCCGGGGGAAGTCGTCGAGGTTGGCGACGGAGGCGCCGCGCCAGCCGTAGATGGCCTGGCAGGGGTCGCCGACGGCGGTGACCGGGTGGCCCGGGCCGGGCTGGTCCGGGCCCGCGCCGAACAGGCCGGCCAGCATCAGGCGCTGGGCGACCGAGGTGTCCTGGTACTCGTCCAGCAGGACGACCCGGAACTGGCCGCGGAGCAGTTCGCCGACCTCGGGGCGCTGCTGGGCGAGGCGGGCGGCAGCGGCTATCTGGTCGCCGAAGTCCATCAGTCCGGCGGCCCGCTTGCGGCGGCGGTAGTCCTCGACCAGGCGCAGCAGTTCCAGCCGGGCGCGGGCGGTGGCGGGGACGGCCCGCAGGTCGTCGTTGGTGAGCTTGACGCCGGCGAGGGTGTCGAGCAGTTCCTCGTCGTGGGCGCGCAGGGTGGCGGGTTCGACCAGGTGCTCGGCGAGTTCGCCGTCCAGGGCGGTCAGGTCGGCGACCAGGTTGGCGAAGGTGCCGGTGAGGGCGGGGAAGGGGCCGCGGGCGGTGCGCAGCACCTTGGCGGCGAGCTGGAAGCGGGTGGCGTCGGCGAGCAGCCGGACGTCGGGTTCGATGCCGATCCGCAGGCCGTGTTCCTTGAGCAGGCGGCCGGCGAAGGCGTGGTAGGTGGAGATCTCGGGTTCACCGAGCGGTTCGGCCTCGTCCCGGTCGGCGACGCCGGCCCTCAGCAGGGCGGTGCGGACGCGTTCGGCGAGTTCGCCGGCGGCCTTGTTGGTGAAGGTGAGGCCGAGCACCTCCTCGGGGCGTACGGCGCCGGAGCCGACCAGCCAGACCACCCGGGCGGCCATCACGGTGGTCTTGCCGGAGCCGGCGCCGGCCACGATCACGGCCGGGGCGAGGGGGGCGCCGATGGCCGCCATCTGCTCCCGGTTGAACGGGATGCCCAGCAGCTCCTTGAGCTGGTCGGGATGGCTGAGCACGGCGGTCACCCTGCAACCGTAACCGGAGCGACGGACAGGCTTCACTCCACGAGCTGCCCCCCGTCACGCTGGGCGGAGCAGCTGCGGCGGAAGGAGCAGCGGTCGCAGCCGCCGCCGGTCTGCGGGACGAAGCGTTCGGCGAGGACCTTGCCGGCGGCGTCGGCGAGCAGGTTCTCGATCCACGGTTCGCCCTCGGGCGGTTCCTGGCGCTGCACCTTGGGGGCGTCCGGGTCGGCCTTGGCGGCGGCCTCGCGCAGGTGGACGAGTTCGGCGCCGCCGGTGGCCGGGGGGTGCTCGGTGAAGCCGGGCAGCTCGTTGAGGGCGCCGGCCCGGACGGCGAGCTGGTAGACGGCGAGCTGCTTGTGCTCGGGCAGCGACTTGTCGGTGGGGATCTGCTTGCCGGTCTTGAAGTCGACCACGTAGGCGCGTCCGGCCCGGTCCTTCTCGACCCGGTCCATCGAGCCGCGGATGCGCACCGAGACGCCGCCGACGTCGAGGGTGACGTCGAAGCCGTGCTCGGTGGCGACCAGGTCGCGGCCGCGTTCCAGGACGTGCCAGTTGAGGAAGCGCTCCAGGGCGGTGCGGGCCTCGGTCTTCTCCTGGTGGGACTTCCAGGGGGCGTCGAAGGCGAGGGCGTCCCAGACGGTGTCCAGGCGGGCCATCAGCACGGCGAGGTCGGCGGGGGTGCGGCCGGAGCCGACCTCGTCGGCGAGGGCGTGCACCACGTTGCCGAAGCCCTGGGCGGCGGTGCCGGGGGCCCGGGCCTTGACCTCCTTGTCCAGGAACCACTGCAGCGAGCAGTTCTCCAGCTGTTCCAGGCCGCTGCCGGACAGCCGGACGGGCGCGTCGGCGCTGCGCAGCGGCTCGGGGGCGGCGGTCGGGTCGTCCAGGCCCCACCAGCGTTCGGGGTGGGCGGCGGGCACCAGCGGCAGCCCGTCCTGGTCGGCGGCGGTGGCCAGGACGGCGAGGCGTTCGGCGGCGGCGCGGCGCAGTTCGGGCGAGCGGGCGGGGTCGACGGTGACGGCGCGCAGTTCGGCGACCAGGGCGGCGACCGACAGCGGGCGGCGCGGGCGGTGGGTGACGTCCTCGACGGTGACCGGCGGGGTGCGGCGCACGACGCGGCCGGTCCTGGGGTCGACGTCCTCGCGGTAGAGCTCACGCAGGAAGCGGGAGGGTTCGTCGCCGTCGTCGGCGGGCGCCTTGACGGCGGTGACGATCAGCCGTTCCTTGGCGCGGGTGGCGGCGACGTAGAAGAGCCGGCGCTCCTCGCCGAGCAGGGCGGCCGGGGAGAGCGGTTCGGCGAGGCCGTCGCGGCCGATCCGGTCGGCCTCCAACAGGGAGCCGCGGCGGCGCAGGTCGGGCCAGAGGCCGTCCTGGACGCCGGCGACGACGACCAGGCGCCACTCCAGGCCCTTGGAGCGGTGGGCGGTCATCAGCCGGACGGCCTCGGGGCGGACGGTGCGCACGGTGAGGGTGTCGGCGGCGATGTCCTGGGCTTCGAGTTCGGCGAGCAGGTCGAGGGCGCTGCGGTGGCCGGTGACCTGTTCCTCGGCGCGGGCGGCGGTCTCGAACAGGGCGCACAGCGCGTCCAGGTCGCGGTCGGCGTTGCGGCCGGCGGCGCCGCCGCGCAGGGCGGCCCGCTCCAGGCGTTCGCGCCAGCGGCGGCTGCCGTCCCAGAGCTCCCACAGGGCGTCCTCGGCGGTGCAGCCGCCGGCCAGCAGTTCGCGGACCTTGCGCAGCAGGGTGCCGAGGTCGCGGGCGCGGCGGGCGGTGGCCGGGTCGAGGGCGATCAGGCGTTCGGGTTCGGCGAGGGCTTCGCGGATGAGTTCGCCGGCCGGGCGCGGGGCGGCGGCGGGGCCCGCGGCGGTGCGCAGCGCGGCGCGTTCCTCCTCGCGCAGGGCGCGGCCCAGGCGGCGCAGGTCGGAGCCGTCGAGGCCGCCGAGCGGGCCGGTGAGCAGGGCGTGGGCCAGTTCGACGGTCAGGGGTTCGGCGGGAGGCGGGCCGTCGCCCACCTGCTGCTCGTCCTGGTCGTCGCGCTTGTCGCGGGCTGCCTGCTCGGCGCAGGCCCGCAGGGCGAGCAGCAGCTGGGCGACGGCGGGTTCCTCGCGCAGCGGCAGGTCGTCGCCGTCGATCTCCAGCGGGACGCCGGCCGCGCCGAGGGCCCGCCGCACGCCGGGGATGGAGCGGGCGCCGGCCCGCACCAGCACGGCCATCTCGCCCCAGGGCACGCCGTCCTCCAGGTGGGCGCGGCGCAGCAGGTCGGCGATCGAGTCGAGTTCGGCGCCGGGGGTGGGGTAGGTGTAGACCTCGGCCCGGCCGCCCTCGCGGGAGGGCAGCAGGGCGCGGTGCTGGGCGAGTTTGTCGGCGGGCAGCCGGCCCATCGGCATCCGGCGGGCGAGTTCCCGGGAGGCGGCGAGCAGGACGGCGCCGGAGCGGCGGGAGACCCGCAGCACCTTGACCTCGGCGGGGGTGCCGTCGGGGTGGCGGAAGGTCTGCGGGAAGTCGAGGATGCCGTTGATGTCGGCGCCGCGGAAGGCGTAGATCGACTGGTCGGGGTCGCCGACGGCGACCAGGTCGCGTCCGCCGCCGGCGAGTTGGCGCAGCAGCCGGACCTGGGAGGGGTCGGTGTCCTGGTACTCGTCGACGTAGACGACGTCGTAGCGCCGGCGCAGTTCGTCGCCGGTGCCGGGGCGTTCGGCGAGCAGGACGGCGCGGTGGACGAGTTCGGCGTAGTCGAGGACGCCGCGCAGGTCGAGCACGTCGAGGTAGTCGGCGAGGAAGTGCGCGGCGGCGGCCCAGTCGGGGCGCTGGACGCCCTGGGCGAAGCGTTCGAGTTCGGCCTCGCCGAGGCCGAGTTCGCGGCTGCGGGCGAGGACGGCGCGGACTTCGTCGGCGAAGCCGCGGGTGGTCAGGCAGGCCCGCAGGTCGAGCGGCCAGGCGATCCGGCCGCGGCCGTCGCGGGCGTCCTCGGCGCCGCCGGCCAGCAGTTCGCGGACCATCACGTCCTGTTCGGGGCCGGAGAGCAGCCGCAGCGGTTCGGCGTAGTCCTCCGGGTCCTGGTGGGCGCGCAGCAGGGCGTAGCAGAAGGAGTGGAAGGTGGTGGCCTGGGGGGCGGCGGCGGAGCTGCCGAGCCGGCCGGACATCCGGTCGCGCAGTTCCATGGCGGCCTTGCGGCTGAAGGTGAGGACGAGGATCCGCTCGGGGTCGGTGCCGTCCTGGATCCGCCGGGCGACGGCCTCGACGAGGGTGGTGGTCTTGCCCGTGCCCGGGCCGGCCAGGACGAGCAGCGGGCCGCCGGTGTGCTCGACCACGGCGCGCTGGTAGGCGTCCAGCGCGGGCGGGTCGGGCTGGACGAGCGGGCTGCGCACGAGCCGGTAGGGGGAACTCACGAACGTCGGTCCTGGGTGGTGCGGGGGCATGGCGGGGGCGGGCCGGTGGGGCCCGCCCGTATCGAGCCTACGATCCTGCCCCGTCATTCCCGTCCGCGTGGCGGTTTCGCCGAAGTCTCCGTCCCGTCCCAGCGGGCCCGCCCGAGGTCGACCCGGGGCGGGTCGGCGAGTTCGCGCAGCGGGGTGCCCTCGTCCCCGTAGTGGGCGAGGGCGCGGTGCTCGTGCCCGGGCAGGAGGCGCCCGTCCGCGCGGATCACCCGCCACCAGGGCACCGAGCCGCCGTACAGGGCCATCACCCGGCCGACCTGCCGGGGGCCGCCCTGGCCGAGGTACTCGGCGACGTCGCCGTAGGTCATCACCCGGCCGGGTGGAATCCGCTCGGTCAGATCGAGCACCAGTTCGGCGAACGGTGGTAGGGCGTCCGGGACGCCGTCGTCTGTTACGTCCGTCACCTGCGGCATTCTTCCTCACGGGGACGCGTGTGCGGCCCCGTACGAACGACCCGCCGCGCCCGATCCGGCCCCTGTCCAGCACGGGGGGCCGGGGCATGCCACCATCTTCGGGGCGGTGAGTGGTGATACGAGGACAAGACCAGATGACCGGGACGGCTGACGTGGGCGTGGACAGGGACTCCGACGAGTCCGGCTCCGCCGTGCCCCCGGCCGGTTCCGGTGACGAGTCCGAAGGGCGGCCCGTGCCCGGGCCGACGCCGGAAGTCTCCCTGATCAAGGACCCGACGATCAAGACCCCCACGCCAGCACAGGCCGCCGGCCCCGCTCCCGTGTCCGGCCCGGAGCCGGCCAGTCCCGAACCGCCCGCCCCGGTGCCGCCGGCCCCGCGGGCCGAGTACCACGACCCGCTGGAGGACGCCCCCCACCTGGACGTCGACGAGCCGCTGCTCGCCGCCCGCGCGCACCGCCCGTCCGACCTGATCCGCTTCCTGGCCGGGGTCTTCGGGATAGTCGCGGTCTTCGTCCTGGCCGGCATCGCCACCTCGACCACCACCGGCATCGAGCAGGACATCGCCACCAACGCGCCGCACTTCTCCGCGGTGCTGTCCACCATCACCGGCCTGGTCTCCAGCGTCGCGGTGCTCGCCGTGCCGCTGGCCTTCGCCGTCGAGCGGCTGATAAAACGCGACGGCCTGCGGGTCGCCGACGGCGTGCTCGCCTCGGTGCTCGCGTACGGCGTCTCGCTGGGCATCGACTGGTGGGTGGCCGAGGGCGCCTCCGAGCACATCCGGACGGCGCTGACCAGGCTGCCGCTGGACAGCAACGGCAGCCTCACCGACCCGGTGCACGGCTACCTCGCCCCGGTGATCGCCTACATGACGGCCGTCGGCATGTCGAGCAGACCGCGCTGGCGGGTGGCCCTGTGGGTGGTGGTGGTCTTCAGCGGGATCACCGAGCTGCTCGGCGGCTACACCACCCCGCTGTCGCTGCTGCTCACCGTGCTGATCGGCTGGTCCGTCGCCTACGGCACGCTGTACGCGATCGGCTCCCCCAACATCCGGCCCACCGGCCAGCACCTGATGATCGGCCTGCGCAAGGTCGGGTTCACCCCGGACGGCGCCCACCGCGCCCCGGACGCCCCCGGCGGCACCCGCCGCTACTACGTCACCCAGCAGGACGGCCCGCCGCTGGACGTCCACATCATCGACCGCGAGCAGCAGGCCTCCGGCTTCTTCTACCGGGCCTGGCGCCGGCTGCGGCTGCGCTCGGTGGCCGTCCGCCGCAGCCCCCAGTCGCTGCGCCAGGCGCTGGAGCAGGAGGCGCTGATCGCGTACGCGGCGGCCGCCTCGGGCGCCCGCGCGCCGCAGCTGGTGGCCACCTCCGAGCTGGGCCCGGACGCCGCGATCCTGGTGTACGAGAACGTCGAGGGCCGCACCCTGGACGAGCTCGCCGACGAGGAGGTCACCGACCGGGTGATGGCCTCGCTGTGGCAGTCGGTGGCCGCCCTGCACGAGCGCCGGATCGCCCACCGCCGACTGACCGGCGAGTCGCTGCTGGTGGTGGACGACGGGACCGCCTGCCTGGTCAACCTGTCCGGCGGCGACATCGCCGCCACCGACCTGACCCTGCGCATCGACGTCGCCCAGCTGCTCACCACCTTCGCGCTGCGGATCGGCCCCGAGCGGGCCGTCGCCACCGCCAACGCGGTGCTCGGCGCCGACCGGGTCGCCCAGGCCCTGCCTCTGCTGCAGCCCGTCGGGATGAGCCGCTCCACCCGGGTCGACCTGGCCAAGCTCACCAAGGAACGCAAGACCGCCGCCCGGGCCAGGGCACTGGAGCAGGTCGCGGCCGGCGAGCGCACCCAGCAGCAGGCCGAGGAGGACATCGCGGCGGCCGGCGAGGACCTGCTCAGCCGGATCCGCGGCCAGATCCTGCAGATCGCCCCCGAGGCGCCGATGCAGCCCGCCAAGCTGGAACGGCTGAAGCCGAAGAGCCTGATCATGGTGATCGCGCTCACCTTCGCCGCCTACCTGGCGCTGACCACCATCAAGCCGGCCCAGCTCAAGCTCTCCCAGATGAACTGGGCCTGGGCCGCGGCGGCCCTGCTGGCGGCCGCGTTCAGCTACGTCGCCGCCTCGATGAGCCTGACCGGCTTCGTCCCCGAGAAGCTGCCGTTCCGGCGCACGGTGGCCGCCCAGCTGGCCGGCTCCTTCGTCAAGCTGGTCGCCCCCGCCGCGATCGGCGGCATCGCGCTCAACACCCGCTACCTGCAGAAGGCCGGCATCCGCCCCGGCCAGGCGGTCGCCTCGGTCGGCGCCTCCCAGCTCGCGGGCCTGGCCGGGCACCTGCTGCTGCTGTTCAGCTTCGGCCTGATCACCGGCAGCCAGACCAACGGCGACCTCTCCGCCTCCCGGGCGGTGATCATCGGGGTGCTGACCGCCGCGGTGCTCGCCCTGGTGGTGGCCGCGGTCGCGCCGCTGCGCCGCTTCGTGCTGGGCCGGCTGCGCTCGCTGTTCTTCGGCGTGGTGCCGCGCATGCTCGACCTGATGCAGACGCCCAGCAAGCTGGTCACCGGCTTCGGCGGCATCCTGCTGCTGACCCTGTCCTTCACCGCCTGCCTGGACTTCTCGGTGCAGGCCTTCGGCGGCGACATCTCCTTCTCGGCCGTCGCGGTGGTCTTCCTGACCGCCAACGCGGCCGGCTCGGCGATCCCCACCCCGGGCGGCATCGGCCCGGTCGAGGTCGCCCTGATCGGCGCCCTGACCGTCGCGGACGTCTCCCCCGCGGTCGCCACCCCGGCGGTGTTCCTCTACCGGGCGCTCACCTTCTGGCTGCCCGTGGTGCCGGGCTGGATCGCCTACAACGTGCTGCAGCGCAAGCAGGCGCTCTGACCGTACGGAACCCGACCGTACGGACGGGAACGGCAGGAAACGCCGAGGAGGGGCCCGCCGGATCGGCGGGCCCCTCCTCGGGTGTCGTGTCCTAGTAGACCGGCTTGTGCGGCTCGATCTGGCTCACCCAGCCGAGCACCCCGCCGCCCAGGTGGACGGCGTTGGCGAAGCCCGCGGCCTTGACCACGGCCAGCACCTCGGCCGAGCGCACGCCCGACTTGCAGTGCAGCACGATCTTCCGGTCCTGCGGCAGCTTCTCCAGGGCGTCGCCCATCAGGAACTCGTTCTTCGGGATCAGCACCGCACCGGGGATGTTGACGATCTCGTACTCGCCGGGCTCCCGGACGTCGATGAGGTAGATGTCCTCCTCGTCGTCCTGCCACTGCTTGAGCTGCTTCGAGGTGATCGTCGAACCGGCGGCCGCGGCCTGGGCCTCCTCCGACACGACGCCGCAGAAGGCCTCGTAGTCGATCAGCTCGGTGACCGTCGGGTTCTCGCCGCAGACCGCGCAGTTCGGGTCCTTGCGGACCTTCACCTGGCGGTAGTTCATCTCCAGGGCGTCGTAGATCATCAGCCGGCCGACCAGCGGGTCCCCGATGCCGGCCAGCAGCTTGATCGCCTCGTTCACCTGGATCGAGCCGATGGACGCGCACAGCACGCCCAGCACGCCGCCCTCGGCGCAGGACGGGACCATGCCCGGCGGCGGGGCCTCCGGGTAGAGGCAGCGGTAGCAGGGGCCGTGCTCGGCCCAGAACACGCTGGCCTGGCCGTCGAAGCGGTAGATCGAGCCCCACACGTACGGCTTGCCGAGCAGCACCGCGGCGTCGTTCACCAGGTAGCGGGTGGCGAAGTTGTCGGTGCCGTCCACGATCAGGTCGTAGCCGGCGAAGATCTCCATCACGTTGGAGTTGTCGAGGCGCTCCTCGTGCAGCACCACGTCGACGTACGGGTTGATCTCCTTGACCGAGTCCCGCGCCGACTCCGCCTTGGAGCGGCCGATGTCGGCCTGGCCGTGGATGATCTGGCGCTGCAGGTTGGACTCGTCGACCACGTCGAACTCGACGATGCCCAGCGTGCCGACACCGGCCGCCGCCAGGTACATCAGCGCGGGCGAACCCAGGCCACCGGCACCGACGCACAGCACCTTGGCGTTCTTCAGCCGCTTCTGCCCGGCCATCCCGACGTCCGGGATGATCAGGTGGCGGGAGTACCTGCGGACCTCGTCGACGGTGAGCTCGTCGGCCGGCTCGACCAGGGGTGGCAACGACACGGGGACTCCGATGGGTCTCTGGTTCAGGTGGCCCGGGCCACCCTCGGACGGGGTTGTTGCACCGCCACCGGGGTGGCTCTCTAGGCCAACAGTGTCACGCCCCTCCGGTATTCCGAGACAGCCCGTCCGATGGGCGAGACGGGCCGCGCCGGATGGTGGAACCGCCCACCGGACCCCCGCGGGTGCCCCCGGGCCCGGAATCACGGGCCCGGGCGCACCCCGCGGCGGAACTCACACCCGGCAGGCCGTCTCCAGCCAGACGTCCCCGAGCGACTCCTCCAGCGGCACCTGTGTCCGCCAGCCGAGACGGTCCCGGGCGGTGCGCACGTCCGCCTGCCGCCACGGCACCGGCTCGCCCGGGGCGGGCCGGCCCTCCGGCCGCCGCTCCTCCACCCGGTGGCCCGGCAGGTACGGCCCGGACTGGTGGCCGTGGCCCGGCAGGTGGTCCCCGCCCGGCCCGCCGACCTGCGCGGGCAGCAGCACCGGCCGGTTCTCCTCCACGATCGAGCCCTCGAAGCCGGAGGCCCGGACCAGCAGCTGGGCCGCGTCCCGGGCCCGCACCGCGTGCCCGCTGCCGACGTTGATCACCCCGGTGGCGGCCGACACCGCCGCCGCCTGGATCGCCCGGGCGACGTCCCGCACGTCCACGAAATCCCGGTATCCGGACAGGTCCGGCATCCGCACCTGGCTCTCGTCCCGCTCCAGCGCCCGCCGCAGGCCCTCGGCCAGCCGCCCGAACAGCGAGGCGGTCGGCGCCCCCGGCCCCACCACGTCGAACACCCGCAGCACCGCCGCGTCCAGCCCGGAGGCCAGCACCAGCTCCGTCCCGGCCAGCTTGGACACCCCGTACGGGCCGACCGGCCGCGGCTCGGCCTGCTCCGACACCGGCACCCCGCCGGGCACCGG
Source organism: Kitasatospora sp. NPDC089509 (assembly GCF_044749365.1). Classification (NCBI taxonomy): domain Bacteria; kingdom Bacillati; phylum Actinomycetota; class Actinomycetes; order Kitasatosporales; family Streptomycetaceae; genus Kitasatospora; species Kitasatospora sp. NPDC089509. The sequence goes on from NZ_JBIVHS010000021.1 coordinate 29,279, forward strand.
CCCGTACTCGGCGGCCGAGCCGACGTGCACCAGCCGGGCCGGCTCCCGGCTACGCCGGATCGCCTCGCAGACGGTCGCGACGGCCAGCGTGTTCGACCGGATCAGGGTGCGCGAGCTGCCGTAGGTGGCGCCCGCGCAGTTGATCACCACCTGCGGCGCGACCGCGTCCAGGAAGCGGGCCAGCGCGCCCGGACTCCCGGTGGTCAGGTCGAAGCGGATGTCGGCCGAGTCGCGCCGGCCGAGCACCGTCACCTGCAACTCCTGGTCCATCAGCAGACGATCGGTCACCCGGCGGCCGATGAAGCCGTCGGCGCCCAGCAGCAGCACCCTCATCGGGGGCGTCCTTCCACGAAGCGAGGTCGGGGACGACCTGGCGGACTGAAATACAGCGGAAACAGCGAACGAGATCCGAGGTCCGGGAGCGGCTCAGCGGTGCGAACCGGCCCGGCCGAGCACGGCCCAGCCGTGCACCAGCAGCACCGCCGCGACCGCGCCGCCGCCCAGCAGGACGGCCGACGGCCAGGGACGGCCCAGCGCCAGCGGCACCGCCGCCGCGACCGGTCCGGCCACCGCGCCCAGCGCGGCCGCCCTCCCCCGGCCGCAGCGCGCCAGCAGCGCGGGCAGCACCAGCAGCAGGCCCAGCACGCCCTGCGCCGCCCACGCGGCGGTGCCGGCCCGCTCGGCGGCCAGGTGCAGCAGGCCGCCGCCGTGGCCCGGCCCGGGGCGCGGCGCGACCACCGCGAGGACGGCCAGCGCGGCGTAGGTCAGCACCGCGAGCACCGCCAGGTGCAGCGCCACCGCCACCGGCAGCACCGGCCGCATCCGGGCCCGGAACTCGGCCAGCGTGCGGGCCGACCCGAGGTGCCCCCGGCCGACCTGCCGGTACCAGCGGGCCGCCCGCTCCGCCGAGCCCGCCGACACCGCGGCCGCCAGCACCAGCGCGGCGGCCAGCGGCCGGTCCCGGCCCGGCGCCGCCAGCGGGAGCAGCAGCAGCGCGGCCAGACCCAGCCCGTGCCCGAGCGCCGCGGGGCGCAGCCGGGAGCCGGCCGGACGGGGCGGGGTGCGGGCCGGGCCGAGCTCCGTCGGGCAGGCCGGGCCGCACGGCGGGGGTCCGGCCTCGGCCGGGGCCCCGCCGGTCAGCGCGGGCAGCAGCACCAGCGGTACGGCCGCGATCGGCAGCACGGCCGGGCGGGTGCCGAACGCCACCACGGCGGCGCAGGGCAGCACGGCGAGCGCGGCGGCGGTCAGCGCCGCCCGGGCGGCGGCCGCGCAGCGCCGGGGTTCGGGCGGTTCGGGCGCGGGCGGGCGGCGGGGCACCCGGGCGTACAGCTCCTCGGCCAGCGAGAACAGGTCGGCGTGCCGGCAGCGCGCGGCGGTGTCCGGGCCGAGCCCGGCCTCCTCCAGCCCGGCGGCGATCTCCAGCGGGTCGACGGCGCGCTCGCACAGCTCCCGGTGCTCGGCCATCAGCTCGCGCACCGGGTCGGCGCTGACCCCCACCGGGCCGGACATCAGACGGCCTCCGCGAGGGCCGGGCCGGCGGCGGCCGCGGCGGCGTCGGGGTGCCCGGGGCCACCGTCGGGGTGCCCGGGGCGGTCCGGGCGGTCCCGGTCCTCCCGGGCGCCGCGCGGCCGCTCGCCGAGCCAGTACTCGGCGGGGCGGGCGAAGGGCCGCGGCGCCGGCCCGCCCGGGTCGGCGCCGCCGCCCCCGGGGTAGGCGGGGTACTGCGAGACCAGTTCCAGGTAGATCTCCCGGAAGGCGCCGATCACCGGCTCGACGGCGAAGCGTTCCTGCGCCCGCAGCCGCCCCGCCAGGCCGAGCCGGGAGCGCCGCTCCTCGTCGCGCAGCAGCGCCAGGCAGGCCCCGGCCAGGGCGCGCGGGTCGCGGGCGGGCACCAGCAGCCCGGTCGGGCCGAGCACCTCGCGGGCCACCCCGACGTCGGTGGAGACCACCGCCCGGCCGCTGAGCATGGCGTCGGCGAGCAGCCGGGGGCTGCGCTGGGAGAGCGCCGAGAACACCACCACCGTGCCGCCCTGCCAGAGTTCGGCGAGCGCGCCGGGGGCGGGCCGGCCGGCGAAGTCCACCGCGCCGGTGATCCCCAGCCGTTCGGCGACCGCGGCGCAGTGCGCCCGGTGGCCGGGGGCGGCCTCCGCGCCGTGCACCACCAGCCGGGCCCGGGGCAGTTCGGCCCGGACCCGGGCGAAGGCGTGCAGCATCAGTTCGGGGTCCCGGCCCGGCTCCAGCGCGCCCGCCCAGACCAGGGTCGGCCGCCCCGGCTCCGGCCCGGCCGCCGGACGGTCCACCGCCGGGGTGCCCTCGTACACCACCCGGGTGCGCGCCGGGTCGGCCCCGCAGCGGCGCTGCCACTGCTGGTCGTGGGCGCTGCCCGGGGTCAGCACCGCGGCCTGCCGGTAGGTCTCCTCGGTGAGCGCCCGGAAGAAGGACAGCAGCAGCGCCCGCACCGGCCAGCAGTACGGCGCCTCGTGAACCGCCCGCCCGCCTCCGGGCGCCAGGGGCGGGCGGCCGAGGTACTGCTCGCGCAGGTGCGGGCCGTGCTCGGTGACCACGAACGGCACCCCGTGCAGCTGCCGGGCGACCAGGGCGGGCAGCGCGGCGGGGCCGCCGCCGACCACGTGGCACAGGTCGGCGCCGCCCAGGCCACCGGGGCCGGTGCCGTACCAGGGTGCGGACAGCGGGCGCAGGCACTGCTCCAGCAGGTCGGCGGCGGCCAGGACGTCGCGGACCAGCGGCCGGCCGGCCGGGGTGTCCGCGCCGGGCAGCCGCCAGGTCCGTTCCAGCACCCGGCGGGCGTGGGCGGAGGCGAGGAAGGCCGGCAGTGTGCCGTCCTCCCGGGCCAGCGCCGCCAGCCGGTACAGTCCGGCGCCGAAGCCGGCCCGCTCGCCCGGCAGCACCAGCGCCCGCAGCAGGTCCTCGTACGCCCGGGCGTACTGGCGTCTGCGCAGCGCCCCGGGGGCCCGGCCGCGCGGCCGGCCGCCCCACAGGACCAGGTCGTGGGCGCCGTGCCAGGCGGGCGACAGCCGGGCGACGGCGCCGAGCCCGTCCGGGCCGGTCAGCAGGTACAGCTCGAACCCGTGCTCCGGCAGGCCCTCGGCCAGCCGGTCGCACCAGGCTCCGGCGCCACGTTCGGGATGCGATCGGGCACCCTCGGTGAGCAGGGCGACGCGCACGGGAGACCTCCTTCTGCCTCGGAACGGGCACGGTGACGGCGGCCTCGGCCGGGGCCGGCCGTCCCCCCGCACCCCTTGGACGCCCCCGGGCAGGGGCCGTCGGGAGCCGCGGGGCCGTACGCCGGGACGCTTGCTCGGGCCGTGCGCCGTGTGCTCCGGCGCCGGCGGCCCTCCCCCACACCTGTTCGGTCCGGCAGCAGAAAGGTAGGACCGGCCCGGGGCGATCCATCGGTCACATGCCTGGCTGCCACCTGAACGAGTGAACCGCCGTGACCTCGCCCCGAACCGGGCCGTTAGCGGGCGCTATACGCGCTCCGCCCGCGCGCTCCGCCCGCGCGTGACGGTCAGCCGGCGGTGTCCGCGATCAGCTCGCGCACGGCCCGGGCGACCTCGTCGGGGTGCTCCATCATCGCGACGTGCCCGGACTCCGGCAGCACCAGCAGCCGGACGTCCGCGAAGGCCGCGAAGGCCCGGCGGGCGGAGCGGTAGGAGACCAACCGGTCGCGCCGTCCGTACACCAGCAGCACCGGCGCCGCCACCTGCTCGGCCTGCCGCCACAGCGCCTGGTCGCCGCGCTCGGTGTACGCGGAGACGATGCCGCGGGCCGAGCCGACCAGCGCCGGCAGCGCGTGCGGCAGGTCCAACCGGCTCCGGTACTCGGCCACCGCCTCGGCCCGGGCGGCCGGGCTCACGGCGGCCGGGTCGCCGTAGACCAGCCGCAGCAGGTCGTCGGTGGCGGCCTCGGCGTCCCGCCGGCCGGCCGACAGCCGGCTCAGCAGCGCGGGCAGGCCGGGCAGGGCGAGCAGGCCGGTGGGCCAGGCGGAGCGCTGCGGGGGCAGTTCGGGCAGGGCGGGCGAGACCAGGGTGAGGCTGCGGACCAGGTCGGGGCGCAGCGCCGCGAGCCGGACGGCGACGGCGCCGCCGAGCGAGTTGCCGAAGAGGTGGACGGGGCCGCGGTCGGAGGCCTCCAGGTAGCCGATGACGGCGCGGACGTGGCCGGAGAGGCTGAGGTTGCCGTCGGCGGGCGGGCCGGAGCGGCCGAAGCCGGGCAGGTCCAGGGCCTCGCCGTCGACCAGGCCGGAGAGCCGGTCCATCAGGGCCGTCCAGTTGCCGGCCGAGCCGCCCAGGCCGTGCACGAAGAGCCCGGGCTCGCGCCCGTCGGGGGCCGCTCCGGCGGTGGGCCGGTGCACCGCGAGCACCGCGCCGGGAACCTCGACCGTACGTACCTGCTGCTCAGCGCTGCTCATGGTGGACGATGGTAGTGAGCCCCGGTGGGGGCCGGTGGGGGTGGTCCGGCCGTCCCGTCTCCTAGGTCTCGGCACTGCCGAGGCCGAGGTCAGCGCCGTATTGTGGGCTCCTGACAACGGTCCGAGCAGCTTTTCTCGCCTTCGCCTGGGGCGCGCGCGGTTACCGAAAAGTAGAATCGGCCCTCTTGCCAGCCCCGAACAACCCCGAAGTGAGGAGCGCCGTGACGGCCATCCAAGAGGCGCAGGAGCGCCCGCGCGGTGCCCGCCTGCCGCGAAGCGCCCGCCGTGAACAACTGCTCGGTGCCGCCCAGGAGGTGTTCGTCGCGCAGGGTTACCACGCGGCCGCCATGGACGACATCGCCGATCGTGCCGGGGTGAGCAAGCCGGTGCTCTACCAGCACTTCCCCGGGAAGCTGGACCTCTACCTGGCGCTGCTGGACAAGCACTGCGACGCCCTGGTCGAGTCGACCCGCGAGGCGCTGGGCACCACCACCGACAACAAGCTGCGGGTGGCCGCGACGATGGAGGCGTACTTCAACTACGTCTCCAGCGAGTCCGGTGCCTTCCGGCTGGTCTTCGAGTCGGACCTGACCAACGAGCCCGCCGTGCGCGAGCGGGTGGAGCGGGCCTCCGAGGCGAGCGCGACGCTGGTCAGCAAGGTCATCCAGGAGGACACCGACCTGCCGGAGGCGGAGTCCAAGCTGCTGGCCGCCGGGGTCTGCGGGCTGGCCCAGATCACCGCCCGGTACTGGCTGTCGCAGGGGTTGGAGATCCCGCGCGACGAGGCGGTGCGGCTGGTCGCCAGCCTGGCCTGGCGGGGCCTGAAGGGCTTCCCGATGCACCCGTCCGACCTCGCGCCGGAGGGTTCCGCTCAGCGCTGACGATCCGCTGACCATCGCCTGGGCGGTGATCGGGTGCTCTATGGTGAAGCCGTACGGCGCGGTCGCCGCGGTCGCTTGTCCCAGGCGGTCCGGTTCCCGCGCGTGGAGGCTGCAAACCCGGAGGGACGGAAGCCGTGGAGGTCAAGATCGGCGTGCAGAACGCGCCGCGCGAGATCGTGATCGAGAGCTCGCAGACTGCCGATGAGGTCGAGAGCGCGATCGCGAAGGCGCTGGAGGGCCCCACCAAGCTCTTCACGCTCACCGACGAGCACGGCCGTCGCATCATCGTCCCGGCCGAGCGCCTGGCGTACGTGGAGATCGGCGAGCAGGCCGCCCGCAAGGTCGGTTTCGGCACTCTCTGAGGCGCCGCCCGAACCGGGTGTCCGGTGCCCCGTTCCCTCCGGGAGCGGGGCACCGTCGTATGTGGAGGTCGTGTGTGGGGCCGGGCCGGCCGGGGTAGGGCGACAGGGACGGCGCCGGTGCCGTACGCCCGCCCCCGGGAGGCCGCCTTGCTGGTCGAATCCATCGTCTTCGCCCTGGTCGGCCTGGCCGCGGCCGCGGCCGCGCTGTTCGGTCTGCCCTCGTACTTCCGGGCGTCCCGCCCGATGGTGACGGGGACGGCGCTGGCCGCCGCGCTGCTCGGCGGGGCGGTCGCGCACTTCTGTCTGGCCGGGCGCTACCCGGTGATCGCGGTGGCCTGCTCGGCGCTGGCCGCGGGGGTGATCACCTCGCTGCTGGCCCGGCCGGACCTCGCCGCCGGGCGGGCCCCGGCGCACCGGCACCACCCGCACCGGGCCGGCGCCCACCGCGCGCCGCGGCGGCACCGGCCGGCCTGAGCGGCCCCGGCCTAACTGGCCAGGCCGAGGGCGGCCATCCGCCTGGTGTGCGCCTCGGTGATCCGGTTGAACATCTTGCCGACCTCGACCAGGTCGAAGCCCTGCACCTGGACGCCGCCGACCAGCAGGTTGGACAGCGCGTCCCGCTCGGCGACGACCCGCTGGGCCTGGCTGAGCGCCTCGCCCATCAGCCGCCGGCCCCACAGGGCGAGCCGGCCGCCGGCCCGCGGGTCGGCCTCGATGGCCTGGCGGACCTTGTCGACGGCGAACTGGCCGTGGCCGGTGTCGGACATGACGCCGAGGACCAGCTCGCGGGTGTCGTCGTCCAGTCGGACGGCCACCTCGCGGTAGAAGTCGGTCGCGATGGCGTCGCCGACGTAGGCCTTGACCAGGCCCTCCAGCCAGTCCGAGGGCGCCGTCATCCGGTGGAACAGCTCCAGCGGCTCGACGAAGGGGCGCATCGCCTCCTGCGGGTCGGCACCGATCTCGGCGAGCCGGTCGTGCAGCCGCTGGTAGTGCTGGAACTCGGCGGAGGCCATCCGGGCCAGGGCCGCCTTGTCGGCCAGGTCGGGCGCCAGCTTGGCGTCCTCGGCGAGCCGCTCGAAGGCGCTCAGCTCGCCGTACGCGAGTGCGCCGAGCAGGTCCAGCACCGCGGCGCGGTAGCCCGGCTCGGCCGAGCACGTGGCCCAGTCGCCGATCGAGCCGCCCGTGCCGTCCTGCGTCTCACCATGGGTCTCCATGACCCGTCACCTTAGTCCCGACCGGCCCGCTCCCCCACCACCCGGCGCCCCCGGTGACCTGCCGGATCGGCCCGGGACGGGCCGGTGCCCGGGGGCAATGTCAGACGCGTCACGTGTTCGAGTCGTCGCCTGACTGTATGGTGGTACGGAGCCCCGTCGTGCTCGCACGGTGCCACCGCCGTCTCGGTGGCCCGCACGAGTCCGCTCCTTAGCGGCACCGTCCCCTCGGACGTGTCCGCACCGGAGCCAGGGGTACTCACGTACGCGGATGCCCGGTCGGAGAGCCGATCGGCTCCGACCATGGCTTGGACCCCAAGCCTTGGCACCGCATCAGTGGCCGAGCGAGGGCCGCCGAGACCACGCCCACCTGGCGGAGGTCCCGCGCAGGTCCCTCACGGGAACTCTCCCCGACGCCGCCGGCGACGCGCCCCGCATCGGGCCGCGCGCACCGGCCGGCCGCAGGGACCGGCGCGGTTGTGCGTCCGCGCAGCTGTCATCAGGGCCGTCCAGGCCCGCACACAGCCGCGCGGCTGCCCGCCCGCCGCTCGCTCTCGGCCCCTCCGAAAACGGAAGAGGCAGCACCCTGTCCACCACCGCTGAACCCATCAAGACGACGTTCCGGGACCTCGGGATCCTCCCGGAGACCGCCGAGGCCCTGGAGGCCGTCGGCATCGTCCACCCCTTCCCCATCCAGGAGATGACCCTCCCGGTCGCGCTGACCGGCCACGACGTCATCGGCCAGGCCAAGACCGGCACCGGCAAGACCCTCGGCTTCGGCCTGCCGCTGATCGAGCGGGCCGTCGTTCGCGCCGACGTGGACGCCGGCCGGGCCACCGAGGAGCAGCTCTCCGACTTCCCGCAGGCGCTGATCGTCGTCCCGACCCGCGAGCTCTGCACCCAGGTCACCAACGACCTGCAGACCGCCGGCAAGGTCCGCAACGTCCGCGTGCTCGCGGTCTACGGCGGCCGGGCGTACGAGCCGCAGGTCGAGGCGCTCAACAAGGGCGTCGACATCGTGGTCGGCACCCCGGGCCGACTGCTGGACCTGGCCGGCCAGAAGAAGCTGAACCTCTCCAAGGTCCGCGCGCTGGTCCTGGACGAGGCCGACGAGATGCTCGACCTGGGCTTCCTGCCCGACGTCGAGAAGATCATCACCATGCTGCCGGCCAAGCGGCAGACCCTGCTGTTCTCGGCCACCATGCCGGGCCAGGTCATCAGCCTCGCCCGCCGGTACATGAGCCAGCCGACCCACATCCGGGCCACCGCCCCGGACGACACCGGCACGACCGTGGCCAACACCGAGCAGCACATCTTCCGTGCCCACTCGCTGGACAAGGTCGAGATGGTCTCCCGCATCCTGCAGGCCGACGGCCGCGGGCTGGCGATGATCTTCTGCCGCACCAAGCGCACCGCCGCCGACGTCTCCGACCAGCTGACCCAGCGCGGCTTCGCGGCCGGCGCCGTCCACGGCGACCTCGGCCAGGGCGCCCGCGAGCAGGCGCTGCGCGCCTTCCGCAACGGCAAGGTCGACGTGCTGGTCTGCACCGACGTGGCCGCCCGCGGCATCGACGTCGAGGGCGTCACCCACGTCATCAACTACCAGTGCCCCGAGGACGAGAAGACCTACCTCCACCGGATCGGCCGCACCGGCCGGGCCGGCGCCTCCGGCACCGCCGTCACCCTGGTCGACTGGGACGACATCCCGCGCTGGCAGCTGATCAACAAGGCGCTGGAGCTGTCGTTCAACGACCCGGAGGAGACCTACTCCACCTCGGCGCACCTGTACGAGCTGCTGAAGATCGCCCCGGGCACCAAGGGCGTGCTGCCGCGCTCCGAGCGCACCCGGGCCGGGCTCGGCGCCGAGGAGATCGAGGACCTCGGCGAGACTGGCGGGCGGGGCTCGCGCTCCGGTCGCGGCCGCGGCGGGAACGCCGGCGCCGGCAGCAGCGGCAACGGCAGCGCCGGCGGGCGGAACGGCTCGGGCCGGGCCGCCGCCGTCGAGACCCCGGCCGAAGAGAAGCCGCGCCGCACCCGTGAGCGCCGTCGCACCCGCCGTGGTGCCTCGCTCGGCGAGGGCGAGGCCGCTGCGGTCGCCGCCGCTCCGGTGACCGAGGCGGCTCCGGCCGTCGAGGGCACCGAGGGCGAGGCCGCGCCGCGCCGTCGTCGCCGCCGCTCGCGCGGGGGTGCCGGGGCCGGCGAGACCGCCGCGGTGGAGACCACCGTGGCGGCGGCCGAGGTCGTCGCCGAGGCCGCCGCGGTGGTCGAGGCCGCCGTGGTCGCGGTCGTCGCCGAGCCGGTGGCCGAGGAGAAGCCGCGTCGGACCCGCACCCGCAAGCCCAAGGCTGAGGCGGCGGAGGCCGTCGAGGCCGCTGCGGTGACCGAGGCCCCGGCCGAGGTTCCGGTCGAGGCTCCGGTGGAGAAGAAGCCGGCCCGCACCCGGACCCGCAAGCCCAAGGCGGAGGCCGCCGAGGCGGTCGAGGCCGCCGCGGTGATCGAGACCCCGGTCGAGGTTCCGGTCGAGGTTCCGGTCGAGGCTCCGGTGGAGAAGAAGCCGACCCGCACCCGGACCCGCAAGCCCAAGGCTGAGGCGGCGGAGACCGTCGAGGCCGCCGCGGTGACCGAGGCCCCGGCCGCGAAGAAGCCGGCCCGGACCCGCAAGCCGAAGGCCGTCGCCGAGACCGCCCCGGAGGCCCCGGCCGCCGAGGCGTCCGCCGAGGAGGCGCCGGCCCCGCGCAAGCGGACCCGCACCCGCAAGGCCGCGGCCACCCCGGAGACCACTCCGGAGGGCTGACCCGGCCCGCCCCGAGGGGGCGGACGGACCGCACCGGTCCGTCCGCCCCCTCGGGCGTTCCCGGCCCGGCGCCGATCGGGCATCCGGGCTGGTGGGGCGGGGTGCCGGGGACGGCATAGGCTGGGGCGTTCGCCAGTCGCGGGAGGGAATCCGTCCATGAGCACTCCGCCGTTCCTGACCCTGCCCGGCTGTGCCCGCGCCGAGCGGGTGGTGACCGCGCGCGGGGAGTTCGCGGCGCTGTGGGCGGAGCCGGCCGGGCCGGTGCGCGGGTCGGCGCTGCTGGTGCCGGGGTTCACGGGCAGCAAGGAGGACTTCATCGCGCTGCTCGAACCGCTCGCGGCCGCCGGGTACCGGGTGACGGCCGTGGACCAGCGGGGCCAGTACGAGACCGGTGGGCCGGACGACGAGGCGGCGTACGCCGCCGACGCGCTGGGCGCGGACGTCCGGGCCCTGACCGGGGTGCTGGCCGCGGAGGGCGGGCCGGTGCACCTGCTGGGGCACTCCTTCGGCGGCCAGGTGGTCCGGGAGGCGGTCCTCGCGGCCGCCGCCGAGGGCCCGCTGCCGTGGCGTTCGCTGACCCTGATGGCCACCGGGCCGGGGGCGATCGATCCGGCCGAGGCGGCCCGGACCGCGCTGCTGCTGGACGCCCTGTCGGTGCTGGACCTGGAGGAGATCTGGCAGGTGATGCGGCAGCTGGACGCGGACAGCGGGAAGCCGCAGCCCGTCCTGGCGCCGGGCGTCGCCGAGTTCCTGCACCGCCGCTGGGTGGCGAACGTGCCGCGGTCGCTGGCCGTGACCGGCGGGCACCTGATGGCCGCGCCGGACCGGGTGGCCGAGCTGGCCGCCGTGACCGCCGGGGCGCTGCCGGTGCTGGTGCTGTCCGGGGAGCAGGACTACGCCTGGCCGGTGCCGGAGCAGACCGGGATGGCGGAGCGGCTGGCCGCCCGCCGGGTGGTCGTCGAGGGTGCGGGCCACTCCCCCAACGCCGAGCGGCCGGCCGCCACGGCCGCGGCGCTGGCCGCCTTCTGGGCCTGATCCTCCCGGAGTGGTCTGAACCACTTCCGCATGTTCGATCGCGTTCGCACAGGACAAAAGTCGTTAGTTACGGTAATCTTTGATTCTGTCCGGGAATCATCGCCGGCCCTCACGAAGGCGCCAATCAGTCGAAACCCGGACGTTACGGGCGGGCAACGGCCCAGTAGCACCGCCACGGCACCGTGGTTGCACGAGGCATTGGACGCACCAGGCAAGCAGGGGGAGCCCTTGCCGCAGCAGACCGCCGCACGTACGACGCGCCCGATCCGGCCGCAGCGCCGGATCCGCAGGACCCCGGAAGGGCTGATACCGAATCAGCCGCAATCGCCCCGCCCGGCGGGGACAGGAAAGGAGACGCCCATGACCAAGCCCATGCGCTTCGAGATCCTCCGACTGGACGACACCAACGGCACCGCGACCGACCGCGTGATCGCCGACGCCGAGACCGTCCGCGAGCTCGTCCAGGACGCCGCCCGCACCGGCGAGCGCCTGCTCATCCGCCCGTGCCCGACCGTCTGATCCGGCGCGGCGCCTCCGACCGGGAGGCCCCACCCGCCGCCGACGAGCCGGGAGCGTCCGATCCGGACGTACCGATACCCGACTGACGCCCCGTCACCGCGATCGCCGATGACGGGGCGTCAGTGTGTCCGGCCCCGATCCGCGCCCCGGCCCCGGCGGACGTTTGCCGCCGCCCGCCACGGGACATCCCCCAACGGGAACCGCCCGCGCCGCACCCCACCCGCGCCGGCCGAACGTCCAGCACCGACAGGTGCCGCCGAGCCGTCCGTACGGGTGATCGTCCTTGACGCGGCGGTCCGGAGGGAGGAGCGTTGTCGGCTATGAGGGGCGAGCCAAGCTGCCCGAGGTGCGCCGGTCGGGTCCGCGCCCCCGGTCTTTTTTCGGACACCTGGCAGTGCGACCGGCACGGAGCAGTGCACCCGATGCAGCCCGTGCTGCCCCCGAGCGTGGAAGCCCTGGGCGTCGCCGTCGCCCGCTCGCAGGTCCCCGTCTGGCTGCCCTGGCCGCTCCCGGTCGGCTGGCTCTACACCGGCATCGCCCACGTCGGCGACGACGTCTCGGGCGCCCGGGCCACCGCCGTCGCCTGCTCCGGACCCGCCCCGCTCGGCGGCTTCGGCGAACTGGTGCTGGTCGCCGAGGAGCTGGGCGTCGGCCTCGGCGCCCGCTACGCCGGGCTGCCCGGCCCCGATCCGGGCGACTCCGTCGGCCTGTACAAGCCCGCCGACGCCAAGCTGATGGCCGCCGGGCGGCCCACCCCGATGTTCCACGTCCCGGACGCCCCGCCCGACCGCGCGGTGTTCGTCGGCGAGGCCCGCGGGCTCTGGCTGTGGGCGATCGCCTGGCCCGAGCAGTCCGCCCTGGTGATGTACGACGAACTGGTGCTCACCGACCTGCGCGAGGCCGGCGCCGAACTGGACCTGCTGCCCTGCGGCGCCCTCTCCCCCCGACTGCTGGGCTGACCGACCCCCGAACGGCCTATCCTGGGCGGCACCCACGAGCACTCAGGAGTCCGCCCCGTGCGCATCGACCTGCACGCCCACAGCAACGCCTCCGACGGCACCGACAGCCCGGCCGAGCTGGTCGCGGCGGCGGTCGCGGCCGGCCTGGACGTGGTCGCGCTCACCGACCACGACACCGTGGCCGGCCACGACGAGGCGGCGCGGGCGGTCCGGGCGCTTCCGGACGGCGCCCGGCTGACCCTCGTCCCGGGGGCCGAGCTGTCCTGCTCGGTCGAGGGCGTCAGCCTGCACCTGCTGGCGTACCTGTTCGACCCGGCCGAGCCGGAGTTCGCGGCCGAACGGGAGCTGGTGCGCACCGACCGGTTCCGGCGCGGGCGCGCGGTCGTGGAGCACTGCCGGGAGCTCGGGGCGGACATCAGCTGGGAGCAGGTGCAGCGGATCGCCGGGGACGGCTCGGTCGGCCGGCCGCACATCGCCAGCGCGCTGGTCGAGGCGGGCGTGGTGGCCACCGTGTCGGACGCCTTCACCGCGGACTGGCTGGCCAACGGCGGCCGGGCGGACGTCCGCAAGCACGAGACCGACCCGGTGCGCGCGGTCCGGCTGGTCCGGGCGGCCGGCGGGGTGCCGGTGTTCGCCCACCCCGGCGCGGTCAAGCGCGGCCGGACGGTCTCGGACCAGGTGATCGCCGACCTCGCGGCGGCCGGGCTGGCCGCGCTGGAGGTCGACCACACCGACCACGACGAGGAGGCCAGGCGGCGGCTGCGCGGACTGGCCGGCGACCTCGGCCTGCTGGTCACCGGCTCCAGCGACTACCACGGCAGCCGCAAGACCGTCCGGCTCGGCGAGCACACCACCGACCCCGAGGTGTACGAGGCGCTGCTGGCCCAGGCCACCGGGGCGAAGCCGATCGAGCGCTGACGGCGGGTCGCGCCGCGCGCCGGAGCGCGACCGGGCGCGGGCGCGGACCGTACGCCCCGGCCGCGCTCCGGTCAGTCGAGCGTGACGCCGCGCCGCTGCGGGTCGCGCAGGTCGGTGCCGTGGTTCAGCCAGCGCTCCTGGAGCGCGGCCGCGCCGTGCACCCGCTTCCAGCCCGCCTCGTTGGGCGTCATCGGCAGCAGCGGCAGGAAGCGCACCGGCTCGGCGGGCTCGGCCAGTTCGAGGTCCTCGACCAGGCCGCCCGGCTCGGCGGCCAGCACCGAGGTGAAGGGGGCGCCGTCCCAGAGCGGGGCGCCGAGGTCCAGCGAGCCGCCCGGGGCCACCACCAGGCCCTCGACCTGCGGGGTCGCGGCGAAGGTGGCGAGGCTGCGCAGCACGCCGTCGCGCCCGCCGCGCACCGTCAGCACCAGTTCGGCGCGCGGTCCGCGCAGCTGGTCGGCGACCGGCGAGGTCGGGTCGGCCATCGGGGCGGCGGACATCCCGAGCGTCGCGTAGCGGACCAGGTCCTCGGCGTCCGGGCCGAAGCGCAGCACCTCGATCCGGTCGGTGCCGAGGAAGGTGACGGCGGCGCGGCCGCTCGGCTCGCCGAAGGTGGAGATCAGCCGGGCCTCGACGGCGGCCAGCACCGCCGCCCGGGTGAGTTCCGGGGAGCTGCCGCCGTGGGGGTCGCCGAAGGACGGGAAGTCGTGCGCCATGCCGGTGAGCGTAACCCCGGGCGGGCGGCGGGTCCGCGCGGGGGCGTGCCGAGCGCCGGACGGGGGCGCGACGAGCGCGGGCGGCGGGTCCGCGCGGGGGCGCGACGAGGGCGTGCCGGGGGCCGGACGGGCGCGTGACGAGGGCTTACCGGCAACGGCCCGGGAAAGCCCGGGACACCGATGCCCGGTCAGATGTTAGGGTGAGCGACTGGCCACCGGGATCGTTCGTCCCGGGGCGGCGGCGCGAAGGAGGTGGTTGCGGTGGATACCGGCCGACCATGCAGTACCGGCAGCTCTGCCCGGCCCCGAACGCCCCGCACCCCTCGCCTCGCAGGCCTGAGCGGCTGATCCAGCCGTAGTGGCCCGAGCGCGGGCCCGCGGCGGACGGACCGGCCGGGAGAGCACCCTCGTCCTTCACCGGTGTTCCTCGCCGTCGCACCACGGCCCTGCCCGCGGCCCTTTCCGTGCCGCCGTGCGACGGCTCCTGCCCCAGGGAGCCTGCCATGTCGATGATCAACAGCCTGCGCGCCGCCGTCCGCACCAACCGCCGTCGGGGTGCCACCGGGACGTACGACGCCGTGCCCGAGGGCGCCGGCTCGGCGGTCGTGGACTGCGCGGTCTACCAGCACGGCCGGCGCAACGGTGAGGCCTGCAGCCCCCGTGAGGCCGCCCGCCGGGTCAAGGCGGCGCACCAACTCCCGGACACCTCGGGCTCGTTCAGCTGGATCGGGCTGCACGAGCCCACCGGGGCGGAGTTCGAGGGGATCGCCCAGCGGTTCGGCCTGCACCCGCTCGCGGTGGAGGACGCGGTGCACGCCCACCAGCGGCCCAAGGTGGAGCGCTACGACGACGTCCTGTTCGCCGTCTTCAAGACCATCCGCTACGTCGAGCACGACCAACTCACGCCCACCAGCGAGGTGGTGGAGACCGGCGAGCTGATGGTGTTCGCCGGGCGGGACTTCGTGATCACCGTGCGGCACGGCGGCCACGGCTCGCTGCAGGAGCTGCGGCACCGGCTGGAGGCCGACGCGGACGAGTCCGGGCTGCTCGCCAAGGGCCCGTCCGCGGTGCTGCACGCGATCGCCGACCACGTGGTGGACAACTACCTGCTGGTCGCCGAGCGGCTGCAGAACGACGTGGACGAGATCGAGTACGGGGTCTTCTCGGCCAAGGGCGCGCGCACCGCGGACGTCGGCCGGGTGTACCAACTCAAGCGCGAGGTGCTGGAGTTCAAGCGCGCGGTGGCGCCGCTGCTGCGTCCGATGCAGCAGCTGTCGGAGCCGTCGCAGGGCCTGGTGGACCCGGACATCCAGAAGTACTTCCGGGACGTCGCGGACCACCTGGCCCGGGTCACCGAGCAGGTGCACGGCTTCGACGAGCTGCTGAACTCGCTGCTCCAGGCCAACCTGGCGCAGGTCTCGGTGGCGCAGAACGAGGACATGCGCAAGATCACCGCCTGGGCGGCGATCTTCGCGGTGCCCACCATGATCACCGGCGTGTACGGGATGAACTTCGACTACATGCCCGAGCTGCACCACGCGTACGGCTATCCGCTGGTGCTCGGCTCGATCGCGCTGATCTGCGTCGGGATGTACCGGGGCTTCCGCCGCAACGGCTGGCTCTAGCCCCCACGGGCGCTCACCGCCGCCCGCCGCGGGCGACCAGGACCAGGCCGAGCAGGATCAGCGCCACCGCCGGGTAGGCGGCCGCCGGGGGCCACTGGCCGAGCCACAGGGCGGCGATCAGGGTCGCGCCCGGGGTCTCCAGCAGGATCGCGGTGGAGGTGATGGACGGGCCTAGGCCCTTCACCACCCGGTTGCTCAGCGAGTGCCCGAGCAGCTGGGCGGTGACCATCAGCAGCACGATCTGCCACCAGGCCCCGGTCGACCAGCCGGACAGCCGGGTCCCGGTGACCAGGCAGATCACCAGCAGGCCGACCGCGGTGGTGGCGTAGCAGACCAGGGTGTACGCGGTGGTGCTGACGGTCTTGCGGACCTCGGCGCCGAGCAGCATGTACCCGGCCGCGGCCAGGCCGGCGGCGAGCGCGAGACCGTCGCCGAGCAGGGCGCGCGGGGACATCGAGAGGTCCACCCCGGTCAGGACCAGCACCCCGGCGAAGGCGACGACGGTGCCGAGCCAGACCAGCCGCGGCGCCCGGACGCCGAACAGCCGCATCAGCAGGATCGTCCACAGCGGGGTGGTGGTGACCAGGGCGGTGGCGGAGGCCACCGAGGTCATCCGCAGGCTGGGCATCCAGAGCGCGAAGTGCACCGCGAGCAGCGCCCCGGCGGCGATCGCGAGCAGCAGCGCCCGGCGGCCGATCCCGCGCAGTTCGGCGCGGTGGCGTAGCAGCGCGTACGGGCCGAGGACGCCGACCGACATGACGTTGCGCCAGAAGGCGATGGCCAGTGCGGGCGCGGCGGTGGCGGAGATCAGCGGGCCGGAGAAGGAGATGCCGCCGATCGACACGGCGAGCAGCAGCAGGTCGAGGGTGGGCAGCGGGTGCGCGGGCCGCGGGTCGGCGGCGTTGGCGGGGGCGGGGGCGGTCGCGGGCCGGGCGGCGGGCACGGCGCTCCTTCGCTGGTCGCATGGCTGGGGCGCTCATACGGTAAGGCCCGTGGGCCGCTGATGGAACTGTCGCCCGGGGGCTGAGACGTCCGCCGGACGGAACGCGCGGCGGAACCCGCACCCCGTACGCTGTCCGCCATGGACCGCAACCCCGCCGCCGTGACCGCCGACGACTTCCTCGACCGGGCCCTGCTGGAGGAGGCCGCGAAGAAGTCCGGGCTGCTCTGGGTGCGCGCGGACGGCGAGACCCAGGCCCGCCCGCTGTGGCACGCCTGGCACGACGGCGCGGTGGTGGTGGTCGGCGGGGGCGGCGAGCAGCCGCTGCACGGCCTGACCGCGGGCGCCCGGGCCGTGGTCACCGTGCGCAGCAAGGACAAGGGCGGCCGACTGACCGGCTGGGCCGCCGAGGTGACGGAGTTGACGCCGAACGGCGAGGCCTGGCTGGGCGCCGTCGAGGAGCTCAAGGGCAAGCGGCTGAACGCGCCCGACACCGACACCATCACCGAGCGCTGGGCCCGCGAGTGCCGGGTGCTGCGGCTGCGGCCGCTCGGGGCGCTGACCGAGCGCCCGGGCGCCATGCCGGACGGCTCGCACGCCGCCGAGCCGATGCCCACCGCGGCCACCACCCGGCAGCCGATCCCGGCCGGGCTGCCCAAACTGCTGTTCAAGCGCCGCTAAAGGTTCACGCCCAGGACTCCTGCGGCCGTTACCGTGCCTCACCGGGCCGGGCGTACGCCACGCGGGTAGCCTGGGCCGGACGTGCGCCCCGGCACGCGCCGCGGTGCGGCCGGGGGACAGGGCAAGTCGAGCGAGTCGAGGGAGTTCATGGCAGGGCCAGGTACCCGGGTCTTCATCTCCCATCTCTCCGCCATCGCGGTCTTCGACCCGAACGGCGACCAGGTCGGACGGGTCCGGGACGTGGTCGTCTCGCTGCGTCTGGGCGGCCGTCCGCCGCGGGTGCTCGGCCTGGTGGTCGAGGTCGTCGCCCGGCGCCGGATCTTCCTGCCGATGACCAGGGTGACCAGCCTGGAGTCCGGCCAGGTGCTCACCACCGGCCTGATCAACCTGCGCCGCTTCGAGCAGCGCCCGGCCGAGACCCTGGTGCTCGCCGAGCTGCTGGACCGCACCCTCACCCGGTCCAAGACCGGCGAGGAGGTCACCGTGCTGGACGTCGGCATGGTGCAGACCCGGCTGCGGGAGTGGGAGGTCAGCAAGGTCTTCGTCCAGGTCGGCCGGACCACCCGGCTGCGCAAGGGCAAGGGCGAGCGGCTCACCCTGGACTGGCAGGACGTCACCGGCTTCTCGCTGCCCGAGCAGGACCAGGGCGCGGCCAACCTGCTCGCCACCTTCGAGCAGCTGCGCCCGGCCGACCTCGCCAGCGTGATGCACCACCTGTCCGCCAAGCGCCGCGCCGAGGTGGCCGCCGCGCTGCCCGACGAGCGGCTCGCGGACGTCCTGGAGGAGCTGCCCGAGGACGACCAGATCGAGATCATCGGCAAGCTCCAGGAGGAGCGGGCGGCCGACGTCCTGGAGGCGATGGACCCGGACGACGCCGCCGACCTGCTCTCCGAGCTGCCCGGCGACGAGGCCGAGCGGCTGCTCGGGCTGATGGAGCCGGAGGAGGCCGAGCCGGTCCGCCGTCTGCTGTCCTACGAGGAGGACACCGCGGGCGGTCTGATGACCACCGAGCCGATCGTGCTGGAGCCGGACGCGACGGTGGCCGAGGCGCTGGCCCGGATCCGGATCCGCGACCACAAGCCCGCGCTGGCCGCCCAGGTGTACGTCTGCCGGCCGCCGAACGAGACCCCGACCGGCAAGTACCTGGGCGCGGTGCACTTCCAGCGGCTGCTGCGCGAGCCCCCGTACGTGCTGGTCGGCGAGCTGGTGGACGACGACCTGGACGCGCTCCCGCCGGACACCCCGCTGCCGCTGGTCACCAGCTACCTGGCGACGTACAACCTGGTGGCCGCGCCGGTCGTGGACGAGGCCGACCACCTGCTCGGCGCGGTGACCGTCGACGACGTGCTCGACCACCTGCTGCCCGAGGACTGGCGCGACGCCGCCCTGCACGCCCGGGACGACGAGTCCACCCCGCACGACGAGACGGAGGAGTGACCGGTGGACGGTGACCGCAACGGACGGCCCGGCGACTCCGCGCGCCGGCGCCTGCAGGGCGAACTGCGGGAGCTGCGCCAGCTGCGCGAACTGCGCACCAGGGAGCGCGGTGGCCGGGACCGCCTGGAGACCTCGCCCATCACCGGCTCCAACCGCACCCGGCTCGACCAGCCGCGGACCGCCCGGCCCGGCCTGCTCACCCTGCCGTCCTACGACCCCGAGGCCTTCGGCGTGCTGTCGGAGCGGATCGCCCGCTTCCTCGGCACCGGGCGGTTCATCGTCTGGATGACGGTGGTGATCGTCGTCTGGGTGCTCTGGAACACCATGCTGCCGGCGGACGTGCGCTTCGACGAGTACCCGTTCATCTTCCTGACCCTGGTGCTGTCGCTGCAGGCCTCCTACGCGGCGCCGCTGATCCTGCTGGCGCAGAACCGGCAGGACAACCGGGACCGGGTCAACATGGAGCAGGACCGGGCCCGCAGCGACCGCAGCATCGCCGACACCGAGTACCTGGCCCGCGAGGTCGCGGCTCTGCGGCACGGGCTCGGCGAGGTGGCCACCCGTGACTTCATCCGCTCCGAGCTCCAGTCCCTGCTCAAGGAGATGGACGAACGCCGGGACGCCTCCGAGGCGTTGTGACCCGCGGCACGCTACCGGCCGGTTAAGCGGTTCGCCCGGAGCCGTACCATCAAGGCATGGCCAACGAGACAGAGGTCGCGGCCGGCGTCACGGAGGAGTCCGTACGCCAGGCGCTGGCGACCGTCAACGATCCGGAGATCAACCGTCCGATCACCGAGATCGGCATGGTGAAATCGGTCGCGATCGCCGCGGACGGCGCGGTGCACGTCGCGGTCTACCTGACCGTCTCCGGCTGTCCGATGCGCGACACCATCGTCACCCGGGTCCGCGAGGCGGTCGGCCGGGTCGCCGGCGTGACCGGCGTCGAGGTCGAGCTCGACGTGATGAGCGACGAGCAGCGCAAGGAGCTCTCCCAGCTGCTGCGCGGCGGCGCCCCCGAGCGGGAGATCCCGTTCGCCAAGCCGGGCACGCTGACCCGGGTCTACGCCGTCGCCTCCGGCAAGGGCGGCGTCGGCAAGTCCTCGGTCACCGTCAACCTGGCCGCCGCGATGGCCGCGGACGGGCTGAAGGTCGCCGTCGTGGACGCCGACATCTACGGCCACAGCGTGCCCCGGATGCTGGGTGTCGAGGGCCGGCCGACCCAGGTCCAGGACATGATCATGCCGCCGCAGGCGAACGGCGTGAAGGTCATCTCGATCGGCATGTTCACCCCGGGCAACGCCCCGGTGGTCTGGCGCGGCCCGATGCTGCACCGCGCGCTGCAGCAGTTCCTCGCCGACGTGTACTGGGGCGACCTGGACGTGCTGCTGCTGGACCTGCCGCCCGGCACCGGCGACATCGCGATCTCGGTGGCCCAGCTGGTGCCCAACGCCGAGATCCTGATCGTCACCACCCCGCAGATGGCCGCCGCCGAGGTGGCCGAGCGGGCCGGCACCATCGCGGTGCAGACCCACCAGAAGATCGTCGGCGTGATCGAGAACATGTCCGGCATGCCGTGCCCGCACTGCGACGAGATGATCGACGTCTTCGGCACCGGCGGCGGCCAGACCGTCGCGGACGCGCTCACCCGCACGGTCGGCGCGACCGTCCCGGTGCTCGGCTCGATCCCGATCGACGTCCGGCTGCGCGAGGGCGGCGACGACGGCCGCCCGGTCGTGCTCGCCGCCCCGGACTCCCCGGCCGGCGCGGCCCTGCGCGCGGTGGCCGGCAAGCTCGGCGGCCGCCAGCGCGGACTGTCCGGCATGTCGCTCGGACTGACGCCCAAGAACAAGTTCTGACCGGACGTCCAGGAGGGCCCGGGTGCGGATTCCGCGCCCGGGCCCTCCTCGTCCCCGCAGCTCCCTACGGGCGGGTGTAGCCGCCCAGGTCCGGGACGGTGGCGAAGCCGACGCCGTAGGCGCTGACGCCCCGGCCGAAGGCGCCCAGCAGCACGCCGGGGGCCTCGCCCGCCAGCACCCAGCCGTACTCGGACTCGCGGTAGCGGAACGGCTGCGGCAGGCCGTTGACCGGCAGGCTGAGGGTGGACCAGCCGGGGCCGGCCAGGTCGTCGGCGAGGTCCCAGGCCAGGTTGCTCTGCTGGTCCAGCCAGTCCTGGCGCAGCGCCCGGTCCAGCTGGCCGGGCCAGGTCGCGGCGAGCAGCCCGGAGCCGGCCAGCCAGGCGGCGGAGGAGGCGGAGGTCGCCTCCAGCGTGCCGGTGTTGTCGGCGCTGCGGCGGCTGTCCCGCCGGGCCACGGTGACCACCACGGCGAACTTCCGCATGTCGCGCGGCTCGTACTGCTTGGCGGGCTCGTCGCCGTGGCCGAGGGTGCCGTAGTCGACGCTGCCGGCCGCCCCGCCCCGGGGGCCGCCGGCGCCGGCCTGCATCAGGTAGCGGCGGCCGGTCCAGCCGTCGTCCAGGCCGTACCAGGGGAAGTCGGCGGACAGGTAGGGCACCAGCGGGTCCGCCGGGCCTGCCTGCCCGCCGACCACCGGGCCGCCGGCCGTGACCGTCGCCCCTCCCGCCTGACTCGTCGCGTCCATCCCCGGGCCTCCTCAAACGCACGTGTGCCTGCCGTGGCGCGCTCCCATGGTGGCGTACCTCGGCGTTCCCGGGGGCCGTTCCTGGTCCGCGCGGACGCGGATGTGACGGACGGCTCAACGGGAACAATCAGCACAATAGCGGCGCTCGCGCCGCCGCCCCGCTCAGCCGGGGGCCGGGCGGGGCGGTGGTGTCAGGGTCGCTACGTGGCATCGGGGTCGAACGGGGGGCGCTCGCCGGGCTGCAGCGGGGCGCCGGCGGAGGCCGGCGCGGGGGCGGCCTTGTCGAAACTCACGCCGCCCGCCCGGCCGTTCACCGGCGTCGCGGGCTTGTCGTCCAGGACCGAACGGATGTCGAGCGACTCCTTCATGTCCTTCAGGCCCAGCGGGTCCTGCTCGTCGCCCATCAGCTGCTTGCGCACGAAGGTCTTCGGGTTGAGGTCCTCGAACTCGAAGTCCTTGAACTCGGGCCCGAGCTCGCTGCGGATGTCCTCCTTCGCGGTATCGGCGAAGGAACGGATCTTCCGGATGAAGCCCATGGTGTCCTGGATCAGCTTCGGCAGCTTGTCGGGGCCGAAGATGATGATCGCCATCACGATCAGGGTCAGGATCTCCAGCCCACCTACGTCGCTGAACACCTTTGCTCCCTAGCTCGTCGGACGACGGTTCCTACAGGGTAATGGCCACCGGCGGGTCCCTGGTCCACGGCGGGATGAAGCCGTGGTAAAGACCAGCCGGTGGCCGGGGGCTGAGGAGGTCAGCGGATCTGCTGCCGCAGCGCGGCGATGTTACCGGGGTAGCGCTCCGGCGAGGAGGACGGCTCCGCGTCGCGGGTGGCGGCCACCGCACGGCCCGGGAAGTCCACCGGGACCTGCGCGGTCATCGGGACCAGGCCGGTGCGGCCGATCGTGCCGCTGCCGCCGGCCGGGCTGACCGTGGTGCCGTGCTGCTCCTCGCCCTGGGTGAGCCCGCCGACGCCGCCGAGGGTCACCGCGGCGACCGAGAAGGCGCCCGCGGCCGCGAACACCAGTCGGCGCCCGCGCGCCGCCGAGGGCCGCACGGCGGCCACGGCCGGCTGCGGCCGGGCGGGGGTGCGGTCGGCGGTCTCCGGACGGCCGGTGCGCCGGCCGATCAGCGGGCGCAGCACCGAGCCGCGGCCGAAGGCGCGCGGGTCGACGCCGGGGACGGGGGTGTCGGCGCCGAGCGCGCCCGCGCCGAAGGAGGCACCGGCGCCGCGGCCGAAGGAGCCGCCGGTGAGCCGGCTGCCGCCGAGCGTGCCGGTGGCGGTCACTCCGCCACCGGGGAGGTCGTCGTCGCCCCGGCCGCGGCCGCGGGGCCGGCCGGCGTCCGTCGGGGCGTCCTCGGGGAGGCTCCCGACGGCCATCAGGCGGGCCATCAGCGCGGTGGAGGGGCCGGGGGTGTCGGTGCGGGTCAGCAGGTGCTTCACGGACCGGCCCTCGTCGGCCTCGGCCTTGCACTGCGGACAGGTCGCCAGGTGGGACAGCACCCGCTCGCGGGAGTCGTGGCCGAGTTCGCCGTCCAGGAAGGCGGACAGCCGGTCGCCGAGGTGGTGTTCCTCGACCGGGGGTTCGGCGGGCCGTACGGGCACCGCGCGCAGTGCCGTGTCGGCGGGCAGCGGGACGGCGGGCAGCAGCGGGTCACCGGGTTCGCCCGGCACCGGATCCCCGGCACCTCGGCGGCCCGGCAGCCCCCAGCTCCGCCAGGTCGAGGACCGCTCGGACGCATCCGAACGATCCGGACCGGACCAGCTGGTTCCGCTCACGATCGCCTCCGTCCGCGCCCGCCCGGTGCGGCCGCGACCTCGGCGACGGCGCCGACCGGGACCGGCTCCTCCGAGCCGCCGCGGCGCTCGCGCCCCGGGGCCGAGCCGGGCGCGCGGTGCTTCAGCGCGGCGCGCAGGTGGGAGCGGCCGCGGTGGATGCGGCTGCGGACGGTGCCGAGCTTGACGCCCAGCGTGGCGGCGATCTCCTCGTAGGACAGGCCCTCGATGTCGCAGAGCACCACGGCGGCGCGGAACTCCGGGGCGAGGGTGTCCAGGGCCTGCTGCACGTCGGCGTCGAAGTGGGTGTCGCTGAAGTGCTGGGCCGGGCTGGGCTCGCGGGAGGCGAGCCGCTCGGCCGCGTCCTCGCCGAGCGCGTCGAAGCGGATGCGCTGGCGGCGGCGGACCATGTCCAGGAACAGGTTGGTGGTGATCCGGTGCAGCCAGCCCTCGAACGTGCCGGGGGTGTAGGTCGACAGCGAACGGAACACCCGGACGAAGACCTCCTGGGTGAGGTCCTCGGCGTCGTGCTGGTTGCCCGTCAGGCGGTACGCGAGGCGGTAGACGCGGGCGCTGTGCGCCTCGACGATCTCCTCCCACGTGGGCGGAGTCCAGCTCTGCGCGTCGGGACCCTCGGAGAAGGTCGCGAGGACAGGGGCCTCGGTGGTGCCGGCGGCCGACTGCTCGGCGGCGGGCTGGTCCAGGTCGGAGTGCGCAGGCTGGTTCATCACGGGCTTCGGCGTACGGGCCGACGCGGTGCCGCGGGAGTGCCGCCGCACAGGGACGTCGCCCTCGGCCACACCTCCTCGGTCGGCTCTTCTGCCCAGCAGGGCCACCACCATATCCACCTCACCCGTCAAGCCCGGATAAAAGTGCCCGGGAGGTCCTGCACACCCGGTCGTCAGTGACAACGGCCCGCCGCCGTACGCGGTTCCCGCCCGGCCAGTAATCTGTGCCAGGAAATATCGACATCCCCCGGCACCGGGCCGCCACCCGGGGCTCCGAAAGAGGCAGCCATCAGCGAGTTCGGGCCCGCGCGTGCGGCCCTCGCCGACACCTACGTGGGCGAGGACGCGGTGCTGACCTACGCCCGGGCCCAGTCCGCACGGACCGGCATACGGGCCATCGGACCGAGCGGCGGGGCCTGCCTGCGGCTCCTGGCCGCGGCCCTGGACGCCAAGGCGGTGGCCGAGATCGGCACCGGCACCGGGGTGTCCGGCGTCTACCTGCTGCGCGGGATGCGGCCGGACGGCGTGCTCACCACCGTCGACTCCGAGCCGGTGCGCCAGCAGCTGGCCCGCGAGGCCTACCAGGCCGCCGGGTTCGCGGCCAACCGCTCCCGGTTCATACCGGGCCGGGCACTGGAGGTGCTGCCCCGGCTCGCCGACGGCCAGTACGACCTGGTGTTCTGCGACGGGGACCCGGCCGAGTCGCGGGAGTACCTGCTGGAGTCGCTGCGGCTGCTGCGGCCGGGCGGGATGGTCTGCTTCGAGGGGGTCTTCCAGGAGGGCCGGCTCGCCGAGCCGGAGCTCCAGGACCCGCAGACCGGCGCGGTCCGGGACCTGGTCCGGGACGTCCGGGAGAGCGACGCGCTGCTGCCCGCGCTGCTGCCGGTCTCCGACGGGCTGCTCTGCGCCGTCAAACGCTGAACCGCCTCCGGGGAACGCACGGGCCCGGGCCGACGTGATGTCGTACCCGGGCCCGGCAGTACGTCTCCAGGAGACGACGAGCACCCGCTGAGGTCAGCCGGTGACCTTCTTCAGGGCATCGCCCAGGGCGTCGGCCTCGTCAGGCGTGAGCTCCACCACGAGGCGTCCGCCGCCTTCGAGCGGAACGCGCATGATGATGCCCCGCCCCTCTTTGGTGACTTCGAGCGGGCCGTCACCCGTCCGCGGCTTCATGGCCGCCATGCTCGTTCCCCTTCCTGCAACCGCTCAGCTACGCACCGGCAGTCCGTCCACCGCCGGTATCGAACGCATTGATCGGAAGCCATTATCCCGCATGCCACGGCCTGATGACCAACATCACTCTCGGTGCAACCACGGCCGGACCGGCCGCAACCACCGCAATTGGCGTGATAAGCCCCGGCGTGGCGGTGGTGACGGCACCGCCGGAAGGTGCGATACCTCACACTCCCGGCCCGCCCCGGGCTCCGGCATCCTGGCACGACCACCGACACGACGATCGTTGAGGGAGCCCTCACCCATGTCCGATTCCGTGCTGTACGAGCTGGACGGCGGCCTGGCCGTCATCACCGTCAACCGCCCGGAGGCGATGAACGCCCTGGACGTGGCCACCAAGGTGGCCCTGCGCGACGCCGTGACCGAGGCGGCCGGGGACCCGGCGGTGCGGGCCGTGCTGCTGACCGGGGCCGGCGACCGGGCGTTCTGCGTCGGGCAGGACCTCAACGAGCACCTGGCGCTGCTGAAGCGGTTCGAGGAGACCGGTGAGGGCGCGCTGCGGACCGTCGCCGAGCACTACAACCCGCTGACCCGGGCACTGGCCGGGATGCGCAAGCCGACCGTCGCCGCGGTCGGCGGGGTGGCGGCCGGCGCGGGCGCCTCGCTCGCCTTCGCCTGCGACTTCCGGATCCTCTCCGACCGGGCCGGCTTCAACACCGCCTTCGCCGGGATCGCCCTGACCGCCGACTCCGGCGCGTCCTGGACCCTGCCCCGACTGGTCGGCCACGCCAAGGCCACCGAGCTGCTGATGCTGCCCCGGACGGTCAAGGCCGCCGAGGCGATGGAGCTGGGCCTGGCCACCAAGGTCGTGCCGGCCGACGAACTCGCCACCACCGCACGGGCCTTCGCCCGCGAGCTGGCCGAGGGCCCGACGTTCGCCTACGGCGCCATCAAGGAGTCGCTGGCGTACGGCGCCTCCCACACGCTGGACGAACTGCTCGACAAGGAGGACGAGTTGCAGACCCTGGCCGGGGAGAGCGAGGACCACCGGATCGCGGTGCGCGCCTTCATCGCCAAGGAGAAGCCCACGTACCTGGGCCGATAGGGCCGACGGGGCCGGGGGCCCGGCGCCTGCGCGGGGCCAGGGGCCCGACGCCCGCCTAGCGCTTCCCCGGCTTCCGGCCGGTGCGGACGTGACAGTCCGCCAGGTGGTCGTCGACCAGGCCGCAGGCCTGCATCAGGGCGTATGCGGTGGTCGGGCCGACGAACCGGAAGCCGGCCTTCTTCAGCGTCTTCGCCAGCGCCGTCGACTCGGGGGTGACGGCCGGGACCTCGGCGAGGGTGCGGGGGGCCGGCCGGTCCGGGTCGGCGGCGAACTGCCAGATCAGCGCGGACAGGCCGCCGTCCAGGTCGCGGGCGACCCGGGCGTTGGCGATCGCCGCGTCGATCTTGGCCCGGTTGCGGATGATGCCGGTGTCGGCGAGCAGCCGCTCCCGGTCGGCCTCGCCGAACTCGGCGACCTTGCCGATCTCGAAGCCGGCGAAGGCGGCCCGGAAGCCCTCCCGGCGGCGCAGGATGGTCAGCCAGGACAGGCCGGACTGGAAGGCCTCCAGGCAGACCCGCTCGAACATCGCGTCGTCACCGTGCAGCGGACGGCCCCACTCGGTGTCGTGGTAGACCCGGTAGTCGTCGGTGGAGTCGCCCCAGCCGCAGCGGCGCAGGCCGTCCGCGCCGAGCACCGCGCCCTCGACCGCCCCGGTCACTTCTCCGCCCCGGGCTTCGCGTCCTCGGGGACGGCGGCCGGCCGGACCAGCTCGGCGAACCCCTCCAGGCCGGGCAGCGGCTCGGCGGCCGGGTCGGGGACGGTGCCGGCCTCGGCCGCGCCGTGCGGGTGGGCGGCGGCCTCCAGTTCGGCGATCCGCGCGTCGCGGTAGGCGAGTTCGGCGCCGAGGCGGTCCAGGACGTCGTCCACCTCGTCCATCCGGTAGCCGCGCACGGCCATCGGCAGGCGCAGGTCGTCCACGTCCGTCTTGTTCAGCGGGCGGTCCTGCGGCAGCCGGGCGGCGATCCGGTCCGGCACCGCCTCCGGCATCGAGCCGCCGCCGCCGAGCGCCACCAGCGCGGCACCGCCGACCACCACGGCCATGGCGACCACGATCACCCAGAACACGAGCTGTCCTCCCGAACTCCCGGTCGGCCTCCGCCAGGGGGCCAGGGAACCGGGCTGATCATGACAGCATGGTCCCTAGTGAGGCCGGGGGCCATCATCGCACCCGCAGGAGCTGTGGAGGAGACATCGGTGGCACTGCGCCTGGGACCGCGCGAATTCGGTGACGACGAGCTGGTGATCATGGCGATCGTGAACCGGACCCCGGACTCGTTCTTCGACAAAGGCGCGACGTTCGCGGACGAGGCCGCGTTCGCGGCCGCCGACCGGGCGATGGCCGAGGGTGCGGCGATCCTGGACATCGGCGGGGTGAAGGCCGGCCCGGGCGACGAGGTCACGGTCGAGGAGGAGTTGCGGCGCACCGTGCCGTTCGTGGCCGAGCTGCGCAAGCGCCACCCCGGGGCGGTGATCAGCGTGGACACCTGGCGGCACGAGGTCGGCGAGGCGGTCTGCGAGGTCGGCGCGGACCTGCTGAACGACGCCTGGGGCGGAGTGGACCCGAAGCTCGCCGAGGTGGCCGCCCGGTACGACGCCGGGCTGGTCTGCACCCACGCGGGCGGCGCCGAGCCGCGCACCCGGCCGCACCGGGCCGGCTACCAGGACGTGATGGCGGACATCCTGCGGGTGACCACGGGGCTGGCCGAGCGGGCGGTGGAGCTGGGGGTGCGCCGGGACGCGGTGATCATCGACCCGGGGCACGACTTCGGCAAGAACACCCGGCACTCGCTGGAGGCCACCCGGCGGCTGCCGGAGATGACCGCCACCGGCTTCCCGGTGCTGGTCTCGCTCTCCAACAAGGACTTCGTCGGCGAGACCCTGGACCGGCCGGTGAACGAGCGGCTGCTCGGCACCCTGGCCACCACGGCGGTCTCGGCCTGGCTGGGCGCCCGGGTCTACCGGGTGCACCAGGTCGAGGAGACCCGCCAGGTGCTGGACATGGTCGCCTCGATCCGGGGCACCCGCCCCCCGGCGGTCGCCCGCCGGGGACTGGCCTAGATCTCGTCGCCGGGCCGACGGGCCTCGGCGAGGATCTTCAGGACCTCGTCGATCTCGTCGGTGATGTGGAACAGCTCCAGGTCGTGCGGGGCCGCCTTGCCCTGGGCGACCAGGGTGTTCTTCAGCCACTCGTAGAGGCCGCCCCAGTAGTCGCTGCCGAAGAGGATCACCGGGAAGCGGGTGACCTTCTTCGTCTGCACCAGGGTGAGCGCCTCGAACAGTTCGTCCAGCGTGCCGAGCCCACCGGGCAGCACCACGAAGCCCTGGGCGTACTTCACGAACATCGTCTTGCGGACGAAGAAGTAACGGAAGTTGAGCCCGAGGTCGACGAACTCGTTGAGCCCCTGTTCGAAGGGCAGCTCGATGCCGAGCCCGACGCTGAGGCCGCCGGCCTCCGAGGCGCCGCGGTTGGCGGCCTCCATCGCGCCGGGGCCGCCGCCGGTGATCACCGCGTAGCCGGCCTCGGCGAGGGCCCGGCCGATGGTCACCCCGGCCTCGTACTCGGGCGAGTCCGCCGGGGTCCGGGCCGAGCCGAACACGCTGATCGCGGGCGGGAGTTCGGCGAGGGCGCCGAAGCCCTCGACGAACTCGGAGGTGATCCGCAGCACCCGCCACGGATCGGTGTGCAGCCAGTCGGTGGGACCGGTGGTGTCCAGCAGCCGCTGGTCCGTGGTGCTGGTGCCGACCTGGTCCCGGCGCACCAGCACCGGGCCCTTCTGCTTCTCGGGCCAGGCCTTCTTCTTCCGCGGCACGCCGACCTGCTCGGGGCCGTGTCCGTAGTGCTTGTCGTCTCCTGTGCCTGTCATGACGAAACCCTACGCCGATCTTCCCCCGTTTTCAGGCAACGGGGGAAGGTCGGTTGGGCGACCGGAAGGTGGCGTTCGACCGCCGGTCCGGTCGGCGCGAACACTTTCGATTCAGCTGGTCAGCCAGGCGCGCAGGCACTCCTCGGTCTCCGCGATGGCGGTCAGCGAGCAGTGCTCCTCGCGCTTGTGGGCGAGGTTCGGGTCGCCGGGGCCGTAGTTGACCGCCGGGACGCCGAGCGCGCTGAACCGGGCGACGTCGGTCCAGCCGAACTTGGCCCGGGCCCGGCCGCCGGTGGCCGCCAGGAAGGCCTGGGCGGCGGGCTGGGACAGTCCGGGCAGGGCGCCCGGGGCGAAGTCGGTCACGGTCAGCTCGAAGCCGTCGAAGACCTCGCGGACGTGCTTCTCCGCCTCGGCCTCGCTGCGGTCCGGCGCGTAGCGGAAGTTGATGGTGATCACGCACTCGTCGGGGATCACGTTGCCGGCCACGCCGCCGTCGATCCGCACCGCGTTCAGGCCCTCGCGGTACTCCAGGCCGTCGATCTCCACCTGGCGGGGCCGGTAGTCGGCGAGCCGGGTGAGCACCTCGGCGGCGTGGTGGATGGCGTTGTCGCCGAGCCAGCTGCGGGCCGCGTGGGCGCGCACGCCGGTGAGCCGGATCTGGGCCCGCAGGGTGCCCTGGCAGCCGCCCTCGACCATGGCGCCGCTGGGCTCCATCAGCACCGCGAAGTCGGCGGCCAGCCACTCCGAGCGGTCCTTGGCGAGGTGGCCGAGGCCGTTGCGGTGGGCCTCCACCTCCTCGCAGTCGTAGAACACGTAGGTGAGGTCGCGGTTGGGCTCGGGCAGGGTGGCGGCGAGCCGCAGGGCCACGGCCACACCGGACTTCATGTCCGAGGTGCCGCAGCCGTAGAGCAGGTCGCCCTCGACGTGCGAGGGCAGGTTGTCGGCGATCGGCACGGTGTCCAGGTGGCCGGCCAGCACGACGCGCTCGGCGCGGCCCAGGTTCGTCCGGGCCACCACGTTGTTGCCGTAGCGGTCCACGGTCAGGTGCGGGTAGACGCGCAGGGCGGCCTCGACGGCGTCGGCGAGCGCCTGCTCGTCGCCGCTCACCGAGGGGAAGTCGACGAGCCGGGCGGTCAGCGCGCCACCGTCGATGGTCAGGTCCAGGGGCGTCGGGTTCGGGCTGCTCATGGCGTCAGCCTAGCCTCGCCGCGAAAGTCGTCCTGTGACGTGGAGTGCCCCGGGATCGGCAACCGGAGTGCGCCGCACACCCGTCCGAGTGGGTACGGTGTCGGATCAAGAAGGTGGGCGCGAGAGGGGCGATGGTGGCCAGGAAAAGGCGCAGCGAGGAGCTGGACGACGAGCTGGGCGACGAAGTGGCGCCCCGCCGCGGTCCGGTGCGCGCGCTGCTGCTCGTACTGGTCGGACTGCTCGGCCTGGCGATGGTCGCGGGTCTGGCGGTGGTCGGGATCTGGTGGTTCGGGTTCCGGCAGAGCGCCTCGGAGGAGTGCACGGTGAAGACCGCGGCCGGCAGCGGGACCCTGGAGCTGCCGCAGGCCGCCAACGCGGCGACGATCGCCGCGGTGGCGCGCTCGCGCGGGCTGCCGGACCGGGCGACGGCGATCTCGCTGGCCACCGCGATGCAGGAGTCCAAGCTGCGCAACCTCGCGGGCGGCGACCGGGATTCGATCGGCCTGTTCCAGCAGCGGCCCTCGATGGGCTGGGGCACCCCGGAGCAGATCGCGGACCCGGTGTACGCGACCAACAAGTTCCTGGACGGCCTGGTCAAGGTCCCCGGCTACACCCGGATGCCGCTGACCGACGCGGCCCAGGCGGTGCAGAAGAGCGGCTACCCGCAGGCCTACGCCAAGCACGAGACCAAGGCGACGCTGCTCACCTCGGCGCTGGCCGGCCGGGAGCCCGCCTCCTTCAGCTGTGTGGTGAAGGACTACGCCAAGCCGGACCCGGGCGACTCGCCGTCGCCGACCGCGGGCGCCTCGGCCTCCCCGGCCGCGCAGCCGGACCGCGCCCAGGTGCTGTCGGACCGGGTGCGCCGGGAGTTCGGGCGGACCGTCTCCGCGACGGCCGGCTACGCCTCGACCATCAAGGGCGCCGAGAACGCCGTCGCGCTGACCCCGGACCCGGCCGCCGCCGCGCTGACCACCTCGGCGGACGCCGGGGCCGACGCCGGGGCGAACGCCGAGCGGGCCAGCGGCTGGGAGGTGGCCCACTGGGCGGTCGCCCAGGCCCAGCAGCTGGGCATCGCGACGGTCGCCTACGACGGGAAGATCTGGCGCAAGACCGAGTCGGAGGACGGCTGGCAGTCCCAGACCTCGGGGACGTCGACCAAGCTCGTCCAGGTCACCGTGGCCCCGTACGGCAAGGGCTGACGGACAGGTGTTCGGGTAGCCGCCGGACGGGTGATTCCGGTCAACTCCGGTGGACCGGTCGCCCGTTCCGGCGGCCTTCGATGATGAACCGTCACTTCCCTTGACCGGGCGGGTCGGAAGGCATTCGGAGGGGTCCGGAGAGCACCCCCGCCGCGGTCGTACGATCCGATGGTCGGTCAGGCACTTTCCTTGCGCCGCCCGCAACCTTCTGGCTTCTCAAGCGGTAACAACGTCGTCCGCCAGGTCCTGTCCGCGCCCGGATCGTCCACCCGGGCGTCCACCGGCGGACGGGACGGACCCAGACCCCTTCGAGGAGCCCCATGTCTCACCCCCTCACGCGCCGGATCGCCCAGGCCGCGCTCGTCGTGGCGGCCGGAGCGACCCCGCTGGTCGCGGCCGGCTCCGCGTCCGCCCTGGGCGGGGACGCCCTGCTTCCCAAGAGCGACCTCGCGGCGCCGCTGGGCCAGCTGACCAACACCGACACCGGTTCCACCCTGCAGCACACCACCCACCAGCTCGGCCAGGCCGCCGGCACCACCGGTGCGGCCACCGTCGCCGCGGGCGTACCGGCCTCCGCCGACGCGGCCGGCAACATCGTCGCCCACCAGCTCCCCGAGGCGAACGAGAAGGCCAGCTCGCTGACCGCCCCGGTCGACCAGACCGCCGCCACCACCGGCCAGCTCTCCGCCGTCACCCCGAAGGTCGCCTCGGCCCTGGCCGGCAAGCTCGGCGAGGCCGTCACCGGCAAGGGCATGGGCACCCGCAGCGCCAACGCCGGCACCAGCCCGGTCGGCGGCCTCGGCCAGGCGGGCGCCCTCGCCCAGGCCGTGCCCGGCGCCGGCAAGCTCTCCAGCGCCGTGCCCAGCACCAGCGCCGTCACCGACGCGCTGCCGACCAGTGCGGTCGAGCGCGCCCTGCCGCTCGGCTCGGTCGAGCACGCGCTGCCCGGCGGCCTGCCCGCCACCGACGTGCTCGGCCTCGCGGAGCACGGCTCGGCCAACCGGCTCGGCGGCGCCGACCTCGGCCCGAACAACCCGCTGTCCGGCCTGACCAACTCGCTCGGCCCGGTCGGCGGCCTGCTCGGCGGCGTGAACGGCGGCAGCATCAGCGGCCTGCCGCTGTAGGCCCCCGGTACGTCCGCACACGCGCGAGGGGCCGGTGTTCCGTTCGGAACACCGGCCCCTCCGTCGTGCCGTCAGCGTGCCGCGGTGAGCCGCTCCACGGCCGCGGCGACCCGCTCGTCGGTCGCGGTGAAGGCGACCCGGACGAAGCTGCCGCCGGCCGGCCCGTAGAAGTCGCCGGGCGCCACCAGGATGCCCAGCGCGGCCAGTTCGGCCACCGTCTCCCAGCACGGGCGGTCCTGGGTCGCCCACAGGTAGAGGCTCGCCTCGGAGTGCTCGACCCGGAGGCCGTACGCCTCCAGCGCCGCCCGCAGCGCCGAGCGCCGGGCCGCGTACCGCTCCCGCTGCTCGGCGACGTGCGCGTCGTCCGCCAGCGCGGCGACGGTCGCCGCCTGGACGGGCGCCGGCACGATCATGCCGCCGTGCTTGCGCAGCCCGAGCAGCTCCTTGACCACCACCGGGTCGCCCGCCACGAAGGAGGCGCGGTAACCGGCCAGGTTGGAGCGCTTGGAGAGCGAGTGGACGGCCAGCAGGCCCTCGTGGTCGCCACCGCAGACGTCCGGGTGCAGCACCGAGACCGGCTCGGCCTCCCAGCCCAGCTCGAAGTAGCACTCGTCGCTGACCAGCAGCGCCCGGTGCTCCCGGGCCCACTCGACCGCTCGGCGCAGCTCGGCCGCGCCGAGCACCCGACCGGTCGGGTTGGACGGCGAGTTCACCCAGAGCAGGCGCACCCGGGAGCCGTCCAGCTCGTCCACCGAGTCGTACTCGACCGGCTCGGCGCCGCACAGCCGCGCGCCCACCTCGTAGGTCGGGTAGGCCAGCCGCGGGTAGGCGACCTGGTCGCCCGGGCCGAGGCCGAGCTGGGTCGGCAGCGAGGCCACCAGCTCCTTGGAGCCGACGGTCGGCAGGACGGCCGACGGGTCGATCCGCGCGCCGCAGCGGCGGTCCAGCCAGCCGGCGATCGCCTCGCGCAGCTCCAGCGGGCCCCAGACGGTCGGGTAGCCGGGGGTGTCGGTGTGGGCGGCCAGCGCCTTCTGGATCACCTCGGGGACCGGGTCGACCGGGGTGCCGACGGAGAAGTCGCACAGGCCGCCGGGGTGGGCGAGGGCGGTGGCCTTGTAGGGCTCCAGCTTGTCCCAGGGGAAAACCGGGAGCCGGTCGGAAACGCGGCGCGCCGCTCCCGGGTGGCCCGGGAACGGCGCGTGCGTGCTGTTGGTGTTCACAGCTCAGTAGCCACCGATCGTCAGTGGTCGGCGTTCTGCGGCGGCAGCGCGGCGATGAACGGGTGGTCCCGCTCGATCAGGCCGAGCTTGGAGGCGCCACCGGGCGAGCCCAGGTCGTCGAAGAACTCGACGTTCGCCTTGTAGTAGTCCTTCCACTCCTCCGGAGTGTCGTCCTCGTAGAAGATCGCCTCGACCGGGCAGACCGGCTCGCATGCGCCACAGTCGACACACTCATCCGGGTGGATGTAGAGGGAACGGCTTCCCTCGTAGATGCAGTCAACCGGGCACTCTTCGATGCACGCCTTGTCCTTCACGTCGACACAAGGCTGCGCGATGACGTAGGTCACGCTGTCGTTCCTCCTCGGAAGGGCCTGGCGGCCCGTTCTGTTCTGCTGCCGTGCGCGGTGAGCGCGGCGTCGTCGATGCCCGCCCCTAGTATCGCGGGTCGGAGCAGGCAAATGCACAGGAGGTGGCCGGATCATGACCCGAGACCAGCTGGAACGCCGTCCGGAAGTCCGGATAGATCGCTCTGACGTGGGTCTTCGGGTGTCCGTGCGGCGCCTCTCGGAGTTCGTGGACGACCGTCCGGTGTTCCGCGATGTGATCGGCGTGCTCACATCGTGGGACGATCACGGACTCACGGTCGAGCCGCGCGCGGGCGGTCCGGTGACCTTCCCGGAACGCCTGCTGGTCGCCGGGAAGACGGTGCCGCTCTTCCCGGTGCGACGGGCGCCGCAGCCCGCCGCCACCCCGGTCGAGCTGCAGCGCACCGCCGGCCGCGGCTGGCCCGGGGCCGAGCAGCGGGCCCTCGGCGCCTGGACGCTGCGCGCCGCGGCCGGGTTCACCCAGCGGGCCAACTCCGTACAGGCGCTCGGCGATCCGGGTCTGCCGCTGCCCGAGGCGCTGGCCGCCGTCCGGGACTGGTACGCGGCGCGCGGCCTGCCCGCCCTGGTCGAGGTGGTCACCCCCGGGACGGCGGGCGACCTCCGGGAGCTGCTCGGCCCGCCGCGCTCCCCCACCCAGGTGCGCACCGCCCCGCTGACCGCCCTGGCCCGCGTCGGGAGCGGGCACGACCGCGTCCGCCTCGCCCGGACCGCGGACGCCGACTGGATGTCGCTGTACGGGCGGCTGGGCGGGGACCCGGCGGTGCGCGAGGCGGCCCGGCAGGTGCTGCACGGCGGCCCCTCGGTCTGGTTCGCCACCGTGCCCGGCGCCCCCGGACAGCCGCCGCTGGCGATCGGACGCTGCGTCATCGACGGTCCGTGGGCCTGCTTCGGCGCGATCGAGGTGCAGCCGTACGCCCGGCGGGCCGGGCTGGCGACCGCGGTGATGGCGGTGCTCGCCGCCCGCGCGGCGGAGGAGGGGGCGAGCGGCGCCTACCTGCAG
Source organism: Kitasatospora sp. NPDC089509 (assembly GCF_044749365.1). Classification (NCBI taxonomy): domain Bacteria; kingdom Bacillati; phylum Actinomycetota; class Actinomycetes; order Kitasatosporales; family Streptomycetaceae; genus Kitasatospora; species Kitasatospora sp. NPDC089509. Next base: position 64,148 of record NZ_JBIVHS010000021.1, read on the forward strand.
GTGGAGGACGGGAACGACGCCGCACTCGCGCTCTATGACGGACTCGGCTTCACGACCAGTCACACTTACCACTACGCACTCCTTCCCCAGGAGTAGCCGCCCGACCGTTCCATCCTGGTTTGTCCGCTTGTCCGTCCGTCGTACGAAGGCCGTCGCCGTCACCGTGACCGAGCAGAGCAGAGACCGCTTCCGGACCGCCGCCCGCGGCGAGCAGCCCGACCCCGTGCTGTTGTGCCTGCTCGCCGCCGCCGAGCACGACCCCGTCCTCGACCCGGGTGATCCGGGCGAACCGCCGGGCGTGGACACCCTGCTGGCCGCCTGCGAGGCCGCGCTCGAACGGCACGCGGCGGCCGTCCGGCTCGCCGTGGCCGAACGCTCGCCGTCCGGGCCCGAGGAGACCGCCGCGCTGCTCGCCGCCGTGCTCGGCGGGCGCGAACGGTTCCACGGGCGGCAGTCCGACTACCGGCGTCTGGAGTCCTCGCTGCTGCCCGACGTGCTGCGGCGCCGCCGCGGCCTGCCGATCATGCTCTCGCTGGTCTGGACGGCGGTCGGCCGGCGGGCCGGGCTCACCGTCCACGGCATCGCCCTGCCCGGCCACTTCATCGTCGCAGTCGGCGGCCCGACCGGCGGCGAGGAGTACGTCCTCGCCGACCCGTTCCACGGCGGCCGGCTGCTCGACCCGGCCGACGTCGAACACCTGGTCGCCCTCTCCGGGCAGGACTTCACCCCCGCGCTGCTCACCCCGGCCCAGCCGCTGGACATCGTGCTGCGGGTGCTCGGCAACATCCGGGCCTGGGCCGCCGACCGGCCCGAACAGGCCCGCACCCAGCTGTGGGCCACCGAACTCGCCCTGCTGCTCCCCCGGCACCCGGCCCAACTCCGGCTGGAACGGGCCGAACTGCTGGTCCGGATGGGCGACTTCCTCGGCGGCTCGGCGGAGATGGACTCCTACGCGCAGATCCTGGACGCCTTCGACCCGGACACCGCCGCCAAGGTCCGCCAGGAGGCCCGGGCGGCCCGACACCGGCTCAACTAGCGCGCCACCGACGTCACAGCCAGCCCTTCTCGCGGGCGATCCGGACCGCCTCGGTGCGGTTGCGGGCCTCGGTCTTCTGGATCGCCATCGACAGGTAGTTGCGGACCGTCCCCTCCGACAGGTGCAGCCGCCGGGCGATGTCCGCGTTCACCGCGCCGTCCGCGGCCGCGCCCAGCACGTCCCGCTCGCGCGCGGTCAGCGGATTGGCGCCCTCGGCCAGCGCGGCCGCCGCCAGCGCCGGGTCGATCACACGCTCGCCGCGCAGCACCCGGCGGATCGCCTCGGCCAGCTCGGAGGCGGGCGCGTCCTTCACCAGGAAGGCGTCCGCGCCGGACTCCATCGCCCGGCGCAGGTAGCCGGGGCGACCGAAGGTGGTCGCGATCACCACCTTCACCGCGGGCGCCGTCCGGTGCAGTTCGGCGGCCGCCTCGATGCCCGTCATCCCCGGCATCTCGATGTCCAGCACGGCGACCTGCACCTCGTTCGCCAGCACCGCCGCCACCACCTCGTCCCCGCGGCCCACCTGCGCGACGACGTCGATGTCCCCCTCCAGCCCGAGCAGCGCCGCCAGCGCCTCCCGGACCATCCCCTGGTCCTCGGCGAGCAGCACGCGGATCGAGGGGCTGTTCTCTGCGTTACCCATGGCCATGACCTTAGGGCCTGTCACTTCCCGGTACCGGCCGCGGGTATTCCGGTGGTCCGGCGGGGGCGCCGAGCGCCACACTGACCGGTATGCCGACCCTGGAACTGCTCCGCCCCGACCACGCGGGGGCGCTGCTCGCCTTCGAACTCGCCAACCGCGCCTGGTTCGCCCGGAGCGTCCCCGACCGCGGCGACGCCTACTTCGCGGAGTTCGCCGACCGGCACGCCGCCCTGCTCGCCGAACAGGCCTCGGGCGTCTCCTGGTTCCACGTGATCCTCGATCCGGCCGGGGTCCTGATCGGCCGGATCAACCTGGTGAACCGGCTGGACGGCGACGCCGAACTCGGCTACCGGGTGGCCGAGTCCGCCACCGGCCGGGGCGTCGCCACCGCGGCCGTCGCCGAGGTCTGCCAGCTCGCCGCCCGCGACTACGGCCTCGACACGCTGACGGCCGCCGCCCGGCCCGACAACCCGGCCTCGCTGGCCGTCCTGGCCCGCAACGGGTTCACGGTCACCGGGGAGTTCCTCCTCGCCGGCCGGCCCGCGCTGCGCCACCACCGCGTCCTGGACCAGACCGACTAGGTCCTGTCCGGCCGATCTTGGCGGATCGGCGCGCGGCTCCCCCAGCCTTCGGCCGGGAGGTACCCCCACTTCGCGCCCGGCTGGGCGTGCGCCCGAGTCGGCCTCGTACTGGACGTACTTGGACGATTCGGGCGTGCGTCCAGGCGGGATGCCCGGCGTCGCGCGCCCGGCAAGATCGGCCGGACAGGGCCTAGGAGGTCTTCGAGGACTCCGGGGCCGGCGCCGACACCGTCCGCAGCGGCACCGAGGCCCGCATCCGGAAGCCCTTGCCGTGCGCCCCCGGGCCGGTCTCCAGCCGCCCGCCGACCAGGGCGAGCCGCTCCTGGAGGCCGGAAAGCCCGTTGCCCGGCTGGGACTTGCCCGGGCCGCGCCCGTCGTCGGTGATCTGCAGGACCGCGTACCGCCCGCCGTCGCCCTCCCAGGTCTCGTCAGCCGTCACCGTGCAGACGGTGGCGCCCTCGCCGTGCCGGACGATGTTGGTGACGGCCTCGCGCAGCGCCCAGGCCAGCGCACCCGCCTCCTCGTTGGCCAGCGACGGCCAGGCGTCCACCAGCTCCGGCGCGGCCTCCAACCGGACCTGCGCGGCGGACAGGGCGGTCCGGGCGGCGGCGAGTTCGACCGGCAGGGTGGGCCGGCGGAAGCCGGTCACCGCCTCCCGGACGTCGATCAGCGACTGCCGGGCGACCTGCTCGATGTCGGCGACCTGGGCCCGGGCCGCCTCGTCCTTGCCCGCGTCCATGAACCGGCCGGCCAGCTCACTCTTCAGGGTGATCAGTGAGAGCGAGTGCCCGAGCAGGTCGTGCAGGTCGCGGGCGAGCCGCAGCCGCTCCTCGGAGGCGGCCAGATGGGCGACGGCGGCCCGGGCCTCGCGCAGTTCCTTCATGGTGGCGACCAGCCGCTGCATGCCGGTCATCGCGACACCGGAGAGGAAGGCGCTGAGAGTGAAGGTGGTGGTGTTGTCCGTACCGGCGTGGATCAGCAGCCCGGTCGCGGCGGTCAGCGCCGCCATGGCGAGCAGCGCGCGCAGCGCGTGCTTCACCGGGGTGATCACCGCGAGGCACACCGAGGCGTAGATGAACATGGTCAGGAACGCGCCGCCGAGCACCGCGGAGGAGGCCACGGCCAGGGCGATCATCGTCCCGACGATCACCTGGCAGGCCCGCGGCCGCATCCCGGCCTGCGAGCGGAAGATCACCAGCAGGACGTAGGCGCTCACGAAGAGCACCAGGCAGCCCCAGCCGAGCACCTGCGCGGCCGGGCTGTGACCGCCGTTCACCAGGTCGCTCGCCGGGTAGAGCAGGTAGAGCATCCACAGCAGCATCCAGGCGACCTTGACCAGCATCTGCCGCCTGGTCTCCACCGCGGCGCCCGGGACGTTCATGAACGACGCGCGCGCCGGACCCGCCTCCGGCGGTTCGTCGGTGCGGTGGGTCCGGCGTTCGTCACTCATGTGGATCATCATGCCTGGCGGGCGTCGCGCCGGTACAGCGCCGCCGCGGCGGCCACGAAGACGGCGAAGAAGGCGGCCAGTCCGGCGACCGCGACCAGGTCCAGGGAGTGCCCGGGCTGGATGAAGACGGCCAGCTTGTTGTACAGGAACACCGGGTTGAACCGGGCGAACTTCTCCAGCGAGCCGGCCACCGGGAACCAGGTGCCGCCGAGCAGCGCCATCGCCATGTAGACGATCATCACGATCGGCTGCACCGCGTCCGGCGCCGCCGCGTAGCCCAGCGCCACCCCCAGCGCGGCGAACACGAAGCTGCCCAGCCAGAGCGCGACCACCAGCCCGGCCCACTGCGCCGCGGTCAGCGAGACGCCCTGGCTCGCCCCGACCGCGAACACCACCAGGATCGCCGGCAGCGTGGTCACCGCGGTCGCCGCGATCTTGCCGACGGTGTACGCCCGGCCCGGCAGCGCGGTCAGCCGCAGCTGGCGCGTCCAACCGCTCTTGCGCTCCAGCGAGATCCGCTGGGCACTGCCGGTGAGCACCGCACCGACCGCGCCGAAGGTGGCCATCGAGACCATGAAGTAGGTCTTCACCGGCACGCCGCCGGCCTGGTTGCCGGAGCCGTAGGCGTTGATGAAGAACACGTACATCAGCGCCGGGTAGACGACGGTGAAGAACAGGTAGCGCCGGTTGCGGAGGGTCCGCAGGATCTCCAGCTTGATCAGGGTGGTCATCGCGCGTTCTCCTCGGCCAGGTCCTGCTTGTCCAGCTCGCCCGTGATGGTCAGGAAGGCCTGCTCCAGGCCGACCCCGGTGACCTCCAGCCCGCGCGGGTACAGGCCCGCCCGGTAGATCGCGGCCACGCCCGCGTCCGCGTCCGCGGTGCGGATCCGCACCGTCCGCACCCCGGGGACCCGGGCGGTGACGTCCAGCGACTGCACCCCCGGCAGCGTGCGCAGCATCCCCTCGTCGAAGAACTCCCCGTCCGCGTCGTGGAGTTCGAAGGCGATCCGGCGGGCCCCGGCGCGCGCCTTGATCTCCGCGGAGCTGCCGTCGGCGATCAGTCGGCCCCGGTGCAGCACCAGCACCCGGTCGGCGATCGAGTCGGCCTCCTCCAGGTAGTGGGTGGCGAACAGCACCGTGCGCCCGGCGTCGGCCTGCGCCCGCATGCTCGCCCAGAACGCCTGCCGGACGCTGACGTCCATGCCGGTGGTGGGCTCGTCCAGCACGATCAGGTCGCTGTCCCCGGCGATCGCCAGGGCGAAGCGGACCCGCTGCTCCTGGCCACCGGACAGCTTGTCGACCCGGCGCTCGGCGAACTCCTCGATCCCCGCGTCGGCGAGCACCTCCGGGACCGACCGGCCGCGCGGATGCACCTTGCAGGCGAGTTCGACGATCTCGCGGACCTTGACGTCGGTCATCAGCCCGCCGCTCTGCAGCATCGCGCCGACCCGGCCGTCCGCGATCGCCGACCGCGGGGTGCCGCCGAACAGCGTGACGCTGCCCCGGTCGGGCTCGCGCAGGCCGAGCAGCAGGTCCAGGCTGGTGGACTTCCCGGCGCCGTTCGGGCCCAGCAGGGCGACGGTCTCGCCCGGCCGCAGCACCAGGTCCAGGCCGTCCACGGCGCGCACCCGCCCGTAGCTCTTGCCGACGCCGCGGAAGGCGGCCACCTCGGTAACCATTCGCCCGGCTCCTCTCCTCTGATGGTGTCGCGTGCGGGGCTGTCCGCGCACCACCACAGAGTCCCGCGCGGGCGGGGGCCGGCGGCAGTGTCGGCCGTCGTGCCTTCGGTATGACGGATGTCATGCCGACGGCCGGCCCCCACCGCCCGGGGGCCGGCCGTCGAATCCGCTGGTCGGGGGCCCCTACAGCCCCAGCGAGCGCTTCACGAAGTCGACCTGGAGCAGCAGCAGGTTCTCCGCGACCTCCTCCTGCGGCGTCATGTGGGTGACGCCGGACAGCGGCAGCACGGTGTGCGGGCGCCCGGCCGCGAGCAGCGCCGAGGAGAGCCGCAGGGTGTGGGCGGCCACCACGTTGTCGTCGGCGAGGCCGTGGATGATCATCAGGGGGCGCTCCAGGCCGGCCGCGTAGCCGGTCAGCGAGTTCTCCCGGTACACCTCGGGGCGCTCGGCCGGGTGGCCCAGGTAGCGCTCGGTGTAGTGGGTGTCGTACAGCTCCCAGTCGGTCACCGGTGCCCCGGCCACGGCCGCGTGGAACACGTCCGGGCGGCGCAGCACGGCGAGCGCGGACAGGTAGCCGCCGTACGACCAGCCGCGGATCGCGACCCGGTCGAGGTCCAGCGGGAACTCCCCGGCGAGCGCCCGCAGCGCCTCGACCTGGTCGTCCAGGGTGGCCCCGGCGAAGTCGAAGGCGATGGACTTCTCCCAGGCCGGCCCGCGCCCGGGGGTGCCGCGGCCGTCGGCGACGACCACCGCGAAGCCCTGGTCGGCGAACCACTGCGAGTTGAGGTGCGGGTTGTGCGCCTGGACCACCCGCTGGCCGTGCGGGCCGCCGTACGGGTCCATCAGGACGGGCAGCAGGCCGTCCCGCTCCCGGTCGTAGCCGGTGGGCAGGAAGACCGCGGCCGGGATGCGGCGCTCGCCGGCGAAGCGGAAGACCGGGCGGGCGGTGATCACCGGGGTCTCGGCGTGCGAGGCGATGACAGCCACGTCGTCGACCACCACGCCCTCCGGGAGGTCCCGGGCGACCTGCACCAGGGTGCCGGGCAGGTCGGGCTCGGCGGTGGCCCGGACGGTGATCCCGCCGGCGTGCACCGCGCTGGTGACGGAGGTGAACGGACGGCCGTTGGAGGACTCCCAGGCCAGCCGCCGGCCGTCGTGGCCGATCCGGCCGACGGCGATCCAGCCGGGCTCCGGGTCGGTCTCCGCGACGCCGCCGGAGGCGCTGAAGAACACCTCCCGCTCGGTGACCGCGATCACCGAGCGCAGGTGCAGGTCGGGCCCGGTGACGGCCCGGTCGCCGACCACCAGCGCCCGCACTCCCCCCTCGTCGGAGATCCGGACCAGCTTGCCGTCCGGGGTCCAGGCCGGCACGCCGGGGAAGGCCTCCAGCCAGACCTCGTCGCGCTCCTCGAACAGCAGCTCGGTGGCGCCGGTGGCCGGGTCCAGGCCGAGGACCTGCTGGGCGCGCTGGTCGCGGGACTGGACGAGCAGCAGCGGCGCGCCGCCCTCGGACCAGTGCACCCGGGCCAGGTACGGGAAGGCCTGGCGGTCCCAGACCACCTCGGTGCGACCGCCGTGCAGGTCGAGGACGAAGAGGGCGACCTCGGCGTTGGCGGTGCCGGCCGCCGGGTAGGCGACCTCGGCGGGCTCTCTCTCCGGGTTGGCCGGGTCGGCGATCCACCAGCGGCGCACCGGGCTGTCGTCGGCGCGCTCGACCAGCAGCCGCTCGCCGTCCGGGGACCACCAGAAGCCGCGGCTGCGGTCGATCTCCTCCTGGGCGATGAACTCGGCCTGGCCCCAGGTGACGTTCGGGCCGTCCGGCTCGGCGAGCGCCCGGTCGCCGCCGCCGTCGGTGCGGGTCAGCCGCAGTTCGCCGGCCGTGTTGGCGTACGCCACGTGGGTGCCGTCCGGGGACGGCCGCGGGTCCAGCAGCGGCCCGCGGGCGGGCAGTTCGGCGGTGGCGCCGGTGCCGAGGTCGGCGGTGAACAGCCGGCCGGACAGGGCGAAGGCGGCCAGGGCGGCCTTGGCGTCCAGGGCGTAGCCGACGATCCCGGCCGAGCCCTCCCGGCTGCGCTCGCGGCGGGCCTTCTCGGCCGGCGAGAGGTCCTCCTCGCCGCCGCCGAGCAGCGCGGCCGGATCGGCGGCGATCCGCTCCTCGCCGGTGGTGGTGTCGAGGGTCCAGAGCAGGTTGGCCCGGTCCTCGCCGGACCGGGAACGGAGGAAGACGACCCGCGAGCCGTCCGGTGCGACGGAGAAGGAGCGGGGGGCGCCGACGGTGTAGCGCAGGGTCCGCGCGTACTGCCGGGGGAAGGTGTCCGCAGGGGTGTGGGAGGTCATGGCACCAGACCCTACGACGGCGGACTCCCACGGCCGGGTGACTGACGATCACTCGTTCGGAGCATCCCTCCCGAGTACGCCCCAAAGGCCCCCAAACCCCCTCCGACCGGCCCATGCGCCCCAGGAGTGCCCTCGTGCCCCGGCGCGCGCGGACTCACTGAATGTAATGCTCCCCTTACCCATCGGGTATGACTGGTCAGGCGAGTGATCGTCGGACCCCGTCCCGGGCCCCGGTCACCCGACCCCGGTTCCCGTACGGTCCCACGGCCGCCCTCCGCGGAGGGCGGCGCCCGAGAAGGGGTATGAGCCCACATGGCCATGAACATCTCCGCAGCCGTGCTGATGCTCGTCATCGTGGCGGTGCTGATCCGCCGCTCCGGCCTCAAGCTGGCGCACGCCGTCGTCTGCGCGCTGCTCGGCTTCTACCTGGCCTCCAGCTCGATCGCGCCGTCGATCAGCCAGGTCACCAGCAACCTCGCCGGGATGATCAACGGCCTGAAGCTCTGACCCCGCGGTCGCGGTCGTTAGGCTTCCCCCATGACCGCGACTACCGGCCGCCGCCTCCTCCTGGTGCACGCCCATCCCGACGACGAGTCGATCGGCAACGGCGCCACCATGGCCAGGTACGCCGCCGAGGGCGCCCGGGTGACGCTGGTGACCTGCACCCTCGGCGAGGGCGGCGAGGTGATCCCGCCCGGGCTGGCCCATCTGACGGCCGATCGGGAGGACACCCTCGGCGCGTACCGGATCGGCGAGCTGACCGCGGCGATGGGCGCCCTCGGCGTCGCCGACTTCCGCTTCCTCGGCGGCCCGGGGCGCTACCGCGACTCCGGGATGATGGGCGTGCCCGAGAACGACGTCCCCGGCTGCTTCTGGCGGGCCGACGTGGACGAGGCCGCGGGCCACCTGGTCGCGGTAATCCGCGAGGTGCGGCCGCAGGTGCTGGTCACCTACGACGAGAACGGCGGCTACGGACACCCGGACCACATCCAGGCGCACCGGGTCGCGATGCGGGCGTACGAACTGGCCGCCGACCCGGCGTACGCCCCGGAGTCGGGCGCCCCCTGGCGGATCGCCAAGGTGTACTGGAACCGGATGCCCCGCTCGGTGCTCGACGCCGGGCTCGCCGCCACCGCCGCCGCGGCGCGCTTCCCCGGCACCGCCCGACCCGCCGACGTCCCCGGGGTGGTGGCCGACGAGGTGGTCACCACCGTGCTGGACGGCGCCGGCCACGCCGGGCGCAAGGCCGCCGCGATGGCCGCCCACGCCACCCAGATCACCGTGGACGGCGACTCCTTCGCGCTCTCCAACCACCTCGGCCAGCCGCTGTTCGCCACCGAGTACTACCAGCTGGTGCGCGGCCAGGCCGGGCCGGAACGGCCCGAGCGCGACCTGTTCGCGGGCCTCGACCACCAGCCGGCGCCGCAGGCCGCGACGCCGCACGACCCGACTCCGAGCGAGGGGAACGCCCGATGACCGCGCCCGCCGCCAAGCCGAAGCGCCCCTCCGTCGTGGTGGCCGTGCTCGGCACCCGCGAGGAGCGACTGGCCGAGCCCCAACCCCCGCGCGCCGCCCGGATCGCGGCGTATGTCCTGTTCTTCCTGCTGGGCGTCGCGGTGTCGGTCTGCGGATCCTTTGTGCAGGCCCTGTGGCCGCCCGTGGGGGTTCTGCTGGCGCTCGCCGCCACCGCCGCGACCTTCTACGCCGGCCTGCGGGTCACCGGCACCCGGCTGGGCGCCGCGGTCCCCGCGGGCGGCTGGTTCCTGGCGATGCTGCTGATGATGGTGCCCCGGCCGGAGGGCGACAACGTGCTGTGGTCCAACGCCACCTCGCTGGCCTGGCTGTTCGTCGGCTCGATCCTCGGCGTGATCTGCGCCACCCTGCCCACCCGCACCAGCTGGTTCCCCGGAGTGCCCAACCCCCCTCGCTGAGCCCGGCCGACGGCCGCGTACGGTAGCGCGCACAACGCGCAGTCAGGACCACTCCGCCGTACTCTCATACCGGAGGAACCGGACGTATCAGGATCTGTCCGAAGCCGTTCACCGCTCAGTTCTTCCCAGTATGGTGGTCCCGCAGTACGTCGTACCCGACCGCCGTTTGCCCCAGGCCCGGCGACCACGAACCGCGGTCGCGCCGCACGGCCCGCCCGCGAACCCGGAGCAGAGCAGCATTGAGCAGCCGCGAATCTGACAACGCCAACCCGACGCCCCGGCGCACGGGTCCGGACGCCTACCCGTCGGGCACGCCGCCCTACGGCACCCCGGGCCCGGGCTTCCCCGGCGGCGACCGGGCCGCGGCCGACACCGGGTCGGGCGGCGAGGACGACGGTCCGAAGACCGAGACCACCCTGACCACCCGGGTCCGGATCAACATCCCCGGCTCGCGCCCGATCCCGCCGGTCGTCGTCCGCAGCACCGTCAAGAACGAGACTGCCCGGAACGATGACGGCCCGACCGAGCAGGCCCCGGCCGTCGACCCGGCCGGCCCGCGGCACCGCTCCGCGCCCGCCTCGCCGGTCTCGCCCGTCCTCGGCGTGATGGAGGGCGGCGGACCCCAGGGCACCCCGCCGAACCTGCCGCCGGAGTGGCAGATCCCGCCGATCCCGCCGGCCACCTCGGAGTCCGAGTCCACCGGTGCGTGGTTCCGGCCGCGGCAGAAGAAGGCCCCGGCCGCCGAACCCGCCCCGGCCGCCGTGCCGGCCGGTGCCCCGGCCGTCCCGGAGGCCCCGGCCGGGCCGGGCGCCGCCGAGGCCCGTCCGCAGGCCGCCCCGAACGGTGCCCGCCCGGCTCCGGCCGCCGACCGGACCCGGTCGGACGGCCGCCCGGTGCCGGCCCAGGGCAAGGCCCCGAACCCGGGCGCCGGGCCCGCCCCCGCCGCCCCCGGGTCGCCGTACGGCGCCCAGGCCCCGGTGGAGGAGCCCGGCGTGTACGAGGCCGCCGGCCCGTTCGCGCCGGTCGCCGACCCGTTCGCCCCGACCGACCCGTTCGCCCCGACCGCTCCGACCGGCCCCGACGCCGGTGCGCGCGGCCCGCGCGGCGACCGTAAGCAGCGGCAGGCGCCCCAGCAGGGCGGCCTGCCCCAGAACGGCCTCCCCCAGCGCGCGCCCCGGGCCGACGGAACCCGACCGGGCGGCCCGCAGCCGGGCGGCCCGCAGCCCACCGGCCCGCTGCCGGGCGGTGGCCCGCAGGCCGGGCCGAACCCCGAGGACACCTCGGTGGACGGCTTCGCGCCGATCCGCGAGAACACCCCGCCGCCCGCCGCCATACCCGGCCTGCCCCCGCACGGCACCGACGGCCGCCCGCAGCCGGGCCTGTTCGCCTCGGCACCGACCGGTACCGACCCGTTCGCCGCCCAGCGCCCGGTCGGCCCCGGCCAGGACCCGTTCGCCGCCCCGGCGGCGCCCGGCGGGCTCTTCCCCGGCGCGCCCCAGCCCGCCGCACAGCCCGCCCCCGGCGGGCCCCGGCAGGCCGACCGCGACCCGGAGGCCACCGCGGTCACCCCGCTGCCGACCCCGGCTCCCGGCCCCCAGGCCGGCCCCGGTGCCGGTCCCGTCCCCGGCCCGGGCGCTGTCCCCGGCCCGGGTGCCGTTCCCACGCCCGGCCCGGTGCCCGCCAAGGCCAAGGCCGAGCCGGCCGCCCCCGCCAAGGGCAAGGGCAAGGCCAAGCGCGGCGGTGCGAAGAAGCTGGTCAAGCTCGGCGTCTACGCCGTCGGCGGGGTGCTCTTCCTCGGCGCCGCCGCGTACGGCACCGGCCTGATGCTCAACCAGTCCGACGTCCCCAAGGGCACCGTGGTGCTCGGCACGGACATCGGCGGCAACGGCCGCGACCAGGCGATCCACGCGCTGGACGAGTCGGTCGGCAAGGTCGGACAGCAGCCGCTCAAGCTGAAGATCGGCGACCAGTCGGTCGACCTCGACCCGACCGTCGCCGGGCTCGGCTTCGACACCACGGCCACCGTGGACGGTCTCGCCGCGCACAGCTACAACCCGGTCGACGTGATCAAGTCGATCAAGGGCGGCACCAAGGCCGTCGCCCCGGAGGTCCGGGTCGACCGCGCCAAGCTCAAGGCCGCGCTGGACTCGCTGGCGGCCGGCTCCGGCCAGGGCCTCCAGGAGGGCTACGTCAAGTTCGCCGACAACGGCGACCCGGTCGTGGTCCCCGGCAAGGCCGGCCAGGCGGTGGACTCCAACGCCGCCGTCGACGTGGTCGAGCAGGCCTACCGCGACCGCGCCGCCGGCAAGCCCGACCAGCCGATCGCGCTCGCCGTCACGGCCGCCCAGCCCAAGGTCTCCACCCAGGCCCTGCAGGCCGCCGCCGACAGCCTCGGCAAGCAGGTGACCAGCGGCAAGGTGCACATCGTGGCCGGCACCAAGTCCTGGGACTTCGGCCCCAAGACCGCGGCCAAGGTGCTCACGCTCGCCCCGGACGCCTCCGGCAAGATCGCCCCCAAGTGGGACCTCGACGCGCTGAGCACCCAGCTCAACGGCGTGTTCGACAAGGTGAAGGCCAAGAAGAACGGCCAGACCGCCGCGATCACCCCGCAGGACGTCGCGGACGCCGTCACCTCGCTGTTCGACAAGACGGGTGACAAGGAGCGCACCTTCAAGTTCACCGTCGCCTGACGAACCGGACACGAACGAGGGGCTGGCCCACCGCATCGAACGGATGCGGTGGGCCAGCCCCTCGACAACTCCCCCTCCCGGTCAGCAAGATGTGACGCCACACCATCCGCCACAGTCACCCCGGGAGTCACGCCGATGGGCCGCCGCCTCCAGCACCACCGGACGGCACTGCTCGCCGGTCTCACCGCCCTGACGCTCTCCCTCGCGCTCTGCTCCTGCTCCTCCGGGACGGACGGCACGGCCGCCGCCGACGCGGTGCCGGGCGCCACCGGGATGCCCAAGCTCACCGCGGTCGACATCAACGCCCACGACCGCGGCCGGCTGCGCCAGGGCGGCACCCTGAACCTGGCGATCGCCCAGTTCTCCCACCAGTGGTCGCCGATCCACACCGACGGCACCGAGTCCTCGACCGTCGCGGTCGCCAAGCCGCTGCTGCCGACCTTCTTCCGCTCGGACGCGGCCGGCACCCAGACCGTCAACCCGGCCTACCTCCAGGAGGCCCACGCCGAGGTCAGGGACGGCCGCCAGGTGGTCACCTGGACGCTCAACCCGAAGGCCCACTGGTCCGACGGCACCCCGATCACCTGGCGCGACATCGAGGCCAACTGGCGTGCCATGAACGGCAAGGACCCGGCCTACCGCCCCTCCAGCACCTCCGGCTTCGAGCTGGTCGACTCGGTCGAGCGGGGCAAGGACGACTTCCAGGCCGTGATGACCTTCGACCGGCCGTTCTCCGAGTGGCAGTCGATGTTCAACAGCGCCGCCAACGCCCCGCTGCTGCCCGCGAGCAAGGTCGCCACCCCGGACCTCTTCAACTCGGCCTACCTGGACGCGATCCCGCTCACCGCCGGCCCGTTCAAGGTCGACCGGCTGGACCCGGCCGCCCAGACCGTCACCCTGGTCGCCGACCCGACCTGGTGGGGCGACAAGCCGATGCTGGACCGGATCGTCTTCCACGCCATGCTGCCCGACGCGATGCGCACCGCCTTCGCCAAGGGCGCGATCGACCTCCTCGACAACGGCCCGGACCTGGCCGGCTACCAGGCCATCAGGAACACCAAGGGCGCGGCCGTCCGCCGGGCCGGCGGCCCGGACTTCCGCCAGCTCACCCTGAACGCCCGGTCCCCGCAGCTCGCCGACCCGACCGTCCGCCAGGCGGTCTTCCAGGCGATCAACCGGGACGCCCTGATCCGCACCGACCTCAACGGCCTGGACTGGCCCGCCGTCCCGCTCAACAACCACCTGCTGGTCGCCAACCAGAACGGCTACCGCGACAACTCGCTGGGCCTGTCCCGCTTCGACCCGGCCGAGGCCGCCCGCAAGCTGGACGCGGCGGGCTGGAAGCTCGACGGCGACGTCCGAAAGAAGGACGGCCGCGAGCTCGACCTGCGGATGGTCGTCCCGGCCGGGGTCACGGTGGCCCAGAACGAGACGGCCGCCCTCACGAAGATGTTCAAGGACGTCGGCATCAAGCTCACCCCGGTGACCGCCGGCCCCAACGAGTTCTTCGACAAGTACGTCAACCGCAACGACTTCGACCTCGCCGCCTACGCCCTGCTCGGCACCCCGTTCCCGGCCAGCGGCAGCCGCGCGAGCTACGTCCAGGGCAGCGCCACCAACCGGGCCGGCGCGGGCAGTCCGGCGGTGGACGCCGCCCTCGACCGGGCGGCCGGCGCGACCGACGCGGGCAGCACCTCCGAGGCGATCAACCAGGCCGACGGCGAGCTCTGGAAGGTGGCCGGCGTGCTGCCGCTCTACCAGCGCCCGCAGCTGTACGGCGCCCGCGCCGACCTCGCCAACATCGGCGCCCAGGGCCTGTCCGACATCGTCTGGGAGAACGTCGGCTTCACCAAGTAGCGGCCCCGCCCCGGGCCCCGCCCGGCTCAGCCGTGCAGGGTCTCCCGCCAGTAGTGGCAGGCGCTGCGACGACCCGGCAGCTCGGCGCCGTGCTCGTCCGCGATCGGCACCAGCGGCGGGAGTTCGCTCCGGCAGAGGTCCTGCACCCGGTCGCAGCGCGGGTTGAAGGCACAGCCCTCCGGGATCCGCAGCAGGCTGGGCGGCAGGCCCTTGATGGCGTGCAGGTCCTGGCCCTTCTGGTCCAGCCGGGGGATGGAGTCCAGCAGACCCCGGGTGTACGGGTGGGCCGGCCGCGCGTACAGCTCGTGCACCGGCGCGGTCTCGACGATCCGGCCCGCGTACATCACCGCGATCTTGTCCGCGACGTCGGCCACCACGCCCAGGTCGTGGGTGATCAGGACCAGCCCCATGTTGAACTCGGCCTGCAGCTCGGCCAACAGGTCCATCACCTGGGCCTGCACCGTCACGTCCAGCGCGGTGGTCGGCTCGTCCGCGATGATCAGGTCGGGCTCCAGGGAGAGCGCCATGGCGATCATGATGCGCTGCCGCATCCCGCCGGAGAACTGGTGCGGGTAGTCGCCGACCCGCTGCCTGGCGGCCGGGATCCGCACCCGGTCCATCAGCTCGACGGCCTTGGCCTTCGCCTCCGCCCGCGACAGCCCCTGGTGCACCCGGTACATCTCACCGAGCTGGTAGCCCACGCTGAGCACCGGGTTGAGGGCGGACAGCGCGTCCTGGAAGATCATCGCGATCCTCCGGCCCCGGACGGTCCGCCGGAGCCGGGGGCTCATGGTCAGCAGGTCCTCGCCGCGGAACATGATCCGCCCCGCGGTGATCCGCGCGGGCGGCGCGTCCAGGATGCCCATGACCGCCTGGGCCGTCACCGACTTGCCGGAACCGGACTCGCCCAGCACCGCCAGCGTCTCCCCCGCCGCCACCGAGTAGCTCACCCCGTTCACGGCCCGGGCGACACCGTCCTGGGTGTGGAACTCGACGTGCAGGTCCTCGACCTCCAGCAACGGGGTCCCGGGTACCAGGTTCTCCCGGCCGCCGCCGGTCACCTCCACCACGTCCATCCGGGCAGCCCTCCTCCGCGCAGCAGCGAGCAACGACAGGCGCAGAGCAACTATCAAGGAACGGCGTGCACTTGGGGAGTGCGCTGCAGATCTCGGTTCCATCACGGCGAAGGGCGCGCCCTCCGGCGGGAGGACGCGCCCTTCGGTACCGCACGGGTCAGTCGGCGCTCTGCCCGCCTTCGCGCTCCGCAGCGTCACGCTCCGCAGAGCTCTGCCCGATCTCGCGCTCCGCGGCGAAGTGACAAGCCGAGTCGTGCACCGCCGCCCCCGCCAGCCACCCCGGGGCGGCCAGCAGCGGCACCTCCACCGCACACCGCTGCTCCGCCTTCCAGCAGCGGGTCCGGAACCGGCACCCGGAGGGCGGGTTGGCCGGCGAGGGCACGTCGCCGGTGAGCACGATCCGGTCCCGGGTCTCGCGCGCCGTCGGGTCCGGCACCGGCACCGCGGAGAGCAGCGCCTGGGTGTACGGGTGGGTGGCGTGGTCGTAGATCTCGGTGTCGCTGCCGATCTCGACCATCCTGCCCAGGTACATCACCCCCACCCGGTCCGAGATGTGCCGGACGATGGAGAGGTCGTGGGCGATGAACATGTACGAGAGGTTGAACTCGCCCTGCAGCTGCTCCAGCAGGTTGATCACCTGCGCCTGCACCGAGACGTCCAGCGCCGAGACCGGCTCGTCGCAGATGATGATCTCCGGCTTGAGCGCCAACCCCCGGGCGATGCCGATGCGTTGACGCTGACCGCCGGAGAACTGGTGCGGGTACCGGTTGATGTACTCCGGGTTGAGCCCGACCACGTCCAGCAGGTCCTGGACGGCCCTGCGGCGGTCGCCCTTGGGCGCCACCTCGGGGTGGATCCGGAACGGCTCCCCGATGATGTCCCCGACCGTCATGCGCGGGTTCAGCGAGGTGTACGGGTCCTGGAACACCATCTGGATGTTGCGCCGGACGGCCTTCAGCGCCGATCCCGACAACCGGGAGATCTCCTCCCCCTTGTACCGGACGGACCCCCCGGTGGCCGGTTCCAGGTTCATCAGCACCTTGGCCAGCGTGGACTTCCCGCAGCCGGACTCGCCGACGATGCCGAGCGTCTCGCCCTGCCGCAGGTCGAAGCTGACCCCGTCCACCGCCTTGACCGCGCCGACCTGCTTCCTGAACAGCACGCCCTTGGTCAGCGGGAAGTGCTTGACCAGGTCCCGGACCTCCAGGATCGGCTCGCCGCGCGGCACCGGCTGCCCGAAGGCGATCCCCTCCGGCACCACCGCGCCCAGCGCGCTGGACCCGTTAGCGGCCATGGAGGGTCTCCTTCCAGAAGAAGCAGGCGCTGCCGCGCCCGGTCAGCGGCAGCCCGTCGTCGCCCTCGACCGGGAACAGCTCCGGCACGTCGGTCCGGCAGACCTCCTGCGCCCGGGGGCAGCGCGGGTTGAAGGCGCAGCCCCGGGGGATCCGCAGCAGGTTGGGCGGCAGGCCCTTGATGGCGTAGAGCTCCTGGCCCTTCTGGTCCAGCCGCGGGATGGAGTCCAGCAGCCCCCGGGTGTACGGGTGCGCGGGCCGGGCGTAGAGCTCGTGCACGGGCGCGGTCTCGACGATCCGCCCGGCGTACATCACCGCGATCTTGTCCGCGACGTCGGCGACCACACCGAGGTCGTGGGTGATCAGGATCAGCCCCATGTTGTACTCGGCCTGGAGTTCCGCGAGCAGGTCCATCACCTGGGCCTGCACGGTGACGTCCAGGGCGGTGGTGGGCTCGTCGGCGATGATCAGGTCCGGTTCCAGGGCCAGCGCCATGGCGATCATGATGCGCTGGCGCATGCCCCCGGAGAACTGGTGCGGGTAGTCGTTGACCCGCTGCTTGGCGGCCGGGATGCGCACCCGGTCCATCAGCTCGACGGCCCTGGCCTTGGCCGCCGCCCGTGACAACCCCTGGTGGGCCCGGTACATCTCGCCGAGCTGGAAGCCCACGCTGAGCACCGGGTTGAGGGCGGACAGCGCGTCCTGGAAGATCATCGCGATCTTCCGCCCGCGGATCCTCCGCCGCTCCTCCTTGCCCATCTTCAGCATGTCCCGGCCGCGGAAGCGGATCTCCCCGCGCGGGATCCGGGCCGGCGGCATGTCCAGGATGCCCATGATCGCCTGGGCGGTCACCGACTTGCCGGAGCCGGACTCGCCCAGCACCGCCAGCGTCTCCCCGGCCCGGACGCTGTAGTCGACCCCGTTGACGGCCCGGGCGACGCCGTCCCGGGTGACGAACTCGACGTGCAGGTCCCGGACGTCGAGCAGCGGCCCCTGGTAGGGCGCCTCCCGCCCGGTCCGGCCGGTGTCCACAGCTGTACTCACGACGCGCTCCCCTCGCTCAGCGAAGCTTCGGGTCGAGGGCGTCGCGCACCGCGTCGCCCAGCATGATGAAGGCCAGCACGGTGACGGAGAGCGCCGCGGCCGGGAAGAACAGCACGTACGGTGCCGTGCGGATCACCTTCTGGGCGGAGGAGATGTCGATGCCCCAGGAGATGGTCGGGTCCTGCAGACCGATGCCGAGGAAGCTCAGCGTCGCCTCGGTGGCGATGTAGCCGCCGAGCGCGATGGTGGCGACGACGATCACCGGGGCGATCGCGTTCGGCAGGATGTGCCGGAACATCAGCCGTCCGGTCCCGGCGCCGAGCGCCCGGCCGGCCATCACGTAGTCGGACTGCTTGACGGTCAGCACCGCGCCGCGCATGACGCGGGCGATCTGGGTCCAGCCGAGCACGCCGAGGGCGATCACCACGCTCCACACCGTGCGGGTGGCGAAGGCGTTCAGCAGCACCAGGGCGCCGAGCAGCAGCGGGATGCCGAAGAAGATGTCGATGATCCGGGAGATCACCGCGTCCACCGCGCCGCCGAAGTACCCGGCGACCATTCCGGTCAGCCCGCCGAGCACGGTGACCGCGGCGGTCACGAAGACACCGACGGTGATCGAGGCGCGGGCTCCGTACACCACCCGGGCGAAGATGGAGCGGCCCTGGGCGTCGTAGCCGAACCAGCCGGCCCCGAACACGTCGCCCCAGTTCGGCCGGCGCAGGTAGTCGTTCACCAGGTCGGCCCGGCGCGGATCGGCGTCGGTGAAGGCGTACGGGAAGACCGCCATCACCACCAGCAGCAGGATCAGCACCGCGGAGATCAGGAAGATCGGCCGCCGGCGCAGGTCCCGCCAGGCGTCGCCCCAGAGGCTGCGGGCCTCCTCCCGCTTCTCCACGTCGCGTTCGACCAGGGTCTCCTGCTCGACCGCCATGCCCTGTTCCCCCGCGTAGTCCAAGCGCGCGACGCCGGGCTTGGGGTTCGGCTTGGTCGAGTCCTCGTCGTGCAGGTCAGGCATAGCGGATCCTCGGGTCCAGGACCGCGTAGAGCAGGTCGACGAGCAGGCTGGCGACCAGGTAGACGATCACCAGGACGGTCACGATGCCGACCACGGTGGGTCCTTCCTTGGTGTTGATCGCCCGGTACAGGACGTTGCCGATGCCCTGCACGTTGAAGATGCCCTCGGTGACGATCGCGCCGCCCATCAGGGCGCCCAGGTCGGTGCCGAGGAAGGTGATCACCGGGATCAGCGAGTTGCGCAGCAGGTGCCGCAGCACGATGGTGCGCCGGGGCAGGCCCTTGGCGACGGCCGTGCGCATGTAGTCGGCCCGCAGGTTCTCGCCGATCGAGGTCCGGGTCAGCCGGGCCACGTAAGCCAGCGAGAGCGAGCCCAACACCACGGCGGGCAGCACGAGTTGGGACAGGTCATAGCTGTCCTGGACGGTCGGCGTGACCCAGCCGAGGTTGGTGGCGAAGACGGTCTGGGCGATGTACGCCAGCACGAAGACCGGGATCGAGATCACCACCAGGGTCAGGATCAGCACCAGGGTGTCCGCGACGCTGCCGCGCCGCAGCCCGGAGACCAGACCGAGGGCGAGGCCGAGGACCATCTCGAACACGAAGGCCAGCAGCGCGAGCCGGATGGTGACCGGGAAGGCGCCGGCCATGATGTCGGAGACCGGGCGGCCGGTGAAGCTGGTGCCGAAGTCGCCCTGGAACAGGTTCCCCATGTAGTGCAGGTACTGCTTCCAGACCGGCTGGTCCAGGAAGTACTTGTGCTTGATGCTGGCCACCACGGCCGGGTCGGCCGCCTTCTCCCCGAACAGCGCCGCCACCGGGTCACCCGGCAGCGTGTAGACCATCAGGAAGATCAGCAGCGTGGTGCCGAAGAACACCGGGATCATCTGCAGCACCCGCCGCAGCACGTAACTGCCCATCCGAGCCTCCTTCCAGGGCGCGCCCTGCGCGCGTGGCCGACCCGGGCCGGTCGGCCGAGAGGACCGGGCCCCGCCCCCCGTGCGGGGAGGGCGGGGCCGTGTGTGGGGCCGATCAGCCCTTGACCTCGACCTGGGTCCAGGCCGGGTTGCCGAAGGAGTCGAACTTCACGTTCTGCACCTTGTTCGAGTAGCCCGAGTTGGTGCGGTAGTACCAGAGCGGGATGGCGGGCATGCCGCTCGGCAGCACGGCCTCGGCCTGCTGGTAGCCGGTCACCGTGTCGGCGACGCTGGCGGCCTCGTCGGCCTTGGTGGCCGCGTCGTCGAACTGCGGGCTGCTGTAGCCGAAGTCGTTGGAGGCCGCGCCGGTGCGGTACACGTCGGACAGGAAGTTGGCGTTCAGCGGGTAGTCCTGCACCCAGCCGGTGCGGAAGGCGCCGTTGAGCTGGTGCGCGGTGATCGCCGCGCGGGCGGTCTTGAAGTCGGGCTTCGGGTCGCCCAGGCAGTCGACGCCGGTGCTCTGCCGGATCGAGTTGCAGACCGCGTCGACCCACTCCTTGTGGCCGCCGTCCGCGTTGTAGGTGATCAGCAGCTTGTTGTTGGGGACGCCGCCGCCGTCCTGGATCAGCTGCTTGGCCTTGGCCGGGTCGAACTTGCAGTAGTCGCCGCAGGCGCCGTCCTTGTAGCCCTCGACGCCCTCGGCGACCCAGGCGGTGGCCGGCTTGCGGGAGCCCTGCAGCACGGTCTTGGTGATGGTGTCGCGGTCGATCGCCATCGACAGGCCCTGGCGGACCTTGGCCTTGTCCGGCGCGGACCAGTCGGCCTGGTAGAGGGTGAAGCCGATGTTCTGGATCGCGCCCTGCGGGGCGTCCACCGCCCGGTCCCCGAGGTCGCCCTTGTACGTCGCCAGCGCGGACGGCGGCACCTGGTCCATCACGTCCAGGTTGCTGGACTGGAGGTCCGCGTAGGCGGCCTCGGACGTGGTGTACATCTTGAAGACGATGCCGCCGTTCTTCGGCTTGTCCACGCCCTGGTAGTCCGCGAAGGCCTTGGTGACCACCTCGGTGTTGTGCGACCAACTGACGAACTGGTAGGGCCCGTTGCCGACCGGCTTCTGCCCGTACCCGGCCGGGTCCTTGAAGAAGCCGTCCGGCAGCGGGGAGAAGGCGATGTAGCCGAGCTTGTACTCGAAGTACGAGACCTTGTGGCTCAGCTTGACGGTGAAGTGCAGGTCGTCGGTGACGGTCAGTCCGGACATCTTGTCCGAGGTCGGCTTCCCGCCGGCCGGGTGGACGTCCTGGTAGCCCTCGATGTCGGAGAACCAGGAGCTGTTGATCTGGCCGTTGGCCGGATTGGCGGACCAGTTCCAGGAGTCGACGAAGTTCTTGGCGTGCACCGGGGTGCCGTCGTGGAACTTCCAGCCGTCCTTCAGCGTGACGTTGAAGGTCTGCGAGTCGCTGGTGTCGATCTTGTCCGCGACCTGCATCCGGATCTTGGCGTTGCTCGGGTCGTAGTCCACCAGCCCCTTGAAGAGGTTCTGGATGATGCGACCGCCGCCGACCTCGTTCGCGTTGGCGGGCTGCAGCGGGTTCTGCGGCTCGCTGCTCTGGTAGCTGAAGGACTTGCCGGCGTCCGACGAGCTGCTGCCGCCGCCTCCACCCCCGCTGCTGCACCCGGCGGTGGCCACCAGGGCCACGGACGTCGCAGCGGCGAGGACCAGGCGGGCACGGGCGGCTACGGGCATGGAGGTCCCTCCTCATGGGGTGTGTGTCGCATCACACCCCATGAGAAGCGGCCCTCGGCGACGGCGCGAGCCGGGTGCACCCGGACGGGTGCCGTGACCCCCCTCCCGAGTTGACGCGGCGTCCGTCCCGGGGAGCACGCCGGAGCGGCCCCCGGGAACGCCGGAAGGGCCCGTGGCCGGAGCCACGGGCCCTTCCGGGTGCGTACGGGACGTCAGGCCGCGGCCGACTCCCGGACCTCCGGGAAGTGGCAGGCCGACTCGTGCGCGGCCGGGCCCTCCAGGGTGGTCGGGATCGCCAGCAGCGGGATCTCCTCGGCGCAGCGGTCCTCCGCCTTCCAGCAGCGGGTGCGGAAGCGGCAGCCGGACGGCGGGTTGGCCGGCGAGGGGATGTCACCGCTGAGGATGATCCGCTCGCGGGACTCGCGCGCCGTCGGGTCCGGCACCGGCACCGCGGAGAGCAGCGCCTGGGTGTACGGGTGGGTGGCGTTCTCGTAGATCTGCTCGTCGGAGCCGATCTCGACCATCTTGCCCAGGTACATCACGCCGACGCGGTCGGAGATGTGCCGGACGATGGAGAGGTCGTGCGCGATGAACATGTACGACAGGCCGAACTCGCCCTGCAGCTGCTCCAGCAGGTTGATCACCTGCGCCTGGACGGACACGTCCAGGGCGGAGACCGGCTCGTCACAGATGATGATCTCGGGCTTGAGCGCGAGGCCGCGGGCGATGCCGATGCGCTGGCGCTGACCGCCGGAGAACTGGTGCGGGTACCGGTTGATGTACTCCGGGTTCAGACCCACGACGTCCAGCAGGTCCTGGACCGCCTTGCGGCGGTCGCCCTTGGGCGCCACCTCGGGGTGGATCTCGAAGGGCTCCCCGATGATGTCGCCGACCGTCATGCGCGGGTTCAGCGAGGTGTACGGGTCCTGGAACACCATCTGGATGTTGCGGCGGACGGCCTTGAGCGCCGAGCCGCCCAGGGTGGAGATGTCCTCGCCCTTGAACAGCACCTGGCCGGAGGTGGCCCGCTCCAGGTTCATCAGCACCTTGGCCAGCGTGGACTTGCCACAGCCGGACTCGCCGACGATGCCGAGGGTCTCGCCCTTCTCCAGCTCGAAGCTGATGCCGTCGACGGCCTTGACCGCGCCGACCTGCTTCTTGAAGAGCACGCCCTGGGTCAGCGGGTAGTGCTTGACCAGGTCCTTGACCTCCAGGATCTTCTCAGCCATGGAGGGTCTCCTTCCAGAGGTGGCACGCGCTGCGGCGGCCGGCGAGCTCCGCGCCGTCCTTGTCCGTCACGTGGTGCAGCGCCGGGGTCTCCGTGCGGCACAGGTCGGTGGCGACGTCGCAGCGGGGGTTGAACGCGCAGCCGGCCGGAACCTTCAGCAGGTTCGGGGGCAGACCCTTGATCGCGTACAGCTCCTGGCCCTTCTGGTCCAGGCGCGGGATCGAACGGAGCAGACCCTTGGTGTACGGGTGCGCGGGGTTCGCGTACAGGTCGTGCACCGGGGCGGTCTCGACGATCCGGCCCGCGTACATCACGGCGATCTTGTCCGCGACGTCGGCGACCACGCCGAGGTCGTGGGTGATCAGGATCAGGCCCATGTTGTACTCGGCCTGCAGCTCCGCGAGCAGGTCCATCACCTGGGCCTGGACGGTGACGTCCAGGGCGGTGGTGGGCTCGTCGGCGATGATCAGGTCGGGCTGCAGCGACATCGCCATGGCGATCATGATGCGCTGGCGCATGCCGCCGGAGAACTGGTGCGGGTAGTCGTTCACGCGCTGCTTGGCAGCGGGGATGCGCACCCGGTCCATCAGCTCGATGGCCTTGGCCTTCGCCTCGGCCTTGGAGGCACCCTGGTGCACCCGGAACATCTCGCCGAGCTGGTAGCCGACGCTGAGCACCGGGTTGAGGGCGGACAGCGCGTCCTGGAAGATCATCGCGATCTTCCGGCCGCGGACCTTGCGCCGCTCCTCGTTGCTCATCTTGAGCATGTCCTGGCCGCGGAACAGGATCTCGCCCTGGGTCACCTTGCCCGGGGGCATGTCCAGGATGCCCATGATGGTCTGGGCCGTCACGGACTTGCCGGAGCCGGACTCGCCGAGGACGGCGAGGGTCTCGCCGGCCGCGACGGAGTAGTTGACGCCGTTCACGGCCTTGGCGATGCCGTCCCGGGTGTGGAACTCCACGTGGAGGTCCTTGACCTCCAGAAGCGGGGTACCGACTTCGAGACGGTCGTCATTCTGCTGGTTGTTCTCGATCACGGTGGTCATCGGGTCGTCACCTCTTCTCTCAGCGGAGCTTCGGGTCGAGGGCGTCGCGCACCGCGTCGCCGAGCATGATGAAGGCCAGCACGGTCAGGCTCAGCATGCCGGCGGGGAAGAACAGGGCGAACGGCGCCGTACGGATCACCTTCTGGGCCGAGTTGATGTCGATGCCCCAGGAGATGGTCGGGTCCTGCAGACCGATGCCGAGGAAGCTCAGCGTGGCCTCGGTGGCGATGTAGCCGCCGAGCGCGATGGTCGCGACCACGATCACCGGGGCGACCGCGTTCGGCAGGATGTGCTTGAACATGATCCGGCCGGTACCGGCGCCGAGCGCCTTGGCCGCGGTCACGAAGTCGGACTGCTTGATCGTGATCACCGAGCCGCGCATGACACGGGTCATCTGGGTCCAGCCCAGGGCGACCAGCGCGAAGACCACGCTCCAGACGGTGCGCGAGGTGAAGGCGTTGAGGATCACCAGGGCGCCGAGCAGCAGCGGGATGCCGAAGAAGATGTCGGTGATGCGGGAGATGAGCGTGTCGATCCAGCCACCGAAGTAGCCGGCGAGCATACCGGTGATGCCACCGAGGATAGTGACGCCGACGGTGACGCAGATGCCGACCACGACCGAGGCGCGGGCGCCGTAGATGACGCGGGCGTAGATGCTGCGGCCCTGGAGGTCGTAGCCGAACCAGTCCGCCCCGAAGAAGTGGGTGTAGTCCGGCTTCGTCAGGTAGTGGTTGCGCAGGTCGCCGGCGCGCGGGTCCACCGAGGTGAACAGGCCCGGGGCGATCGCGATGACGATCAGCAGCAGGATCAGCAGCGCGGAGATCACGAAGATCGGCTTGCGGATCAGGTCGTGCCAGGCGTCGGAGCCGAGGCTGCGGGGCTTCTCGGGCTTGGCGGCCGCCACGACGGCGGTCTGGGCCGGGGTCTCCTCGACCGTCTCGTTCTTGGTCAGGTCAGGCATAACGGATCCTCGGGTCCAGGACCGCGTAAAGCAGGTCGACGATCAGGCCGGCGGCCAGGTACACGAGCACCAGGAAGGCGACGAAGCCGGAGACCGTCGCACCGTCCTTCAGGTTGATCGCGTGGTAGAGCGCGTTGCCGACGCCCTTGACGTTGAAGATGCCCTCGGTGACGATCGCGCCGCCCATCAGGGCGCCCAGGTCGGTGCCGAGGAAGGTGATCACCGGGATCATCGAGTTGCGCAGCAGGTGGGTGCCGATCACCTTCCGGCGCGGCAGGCCCTTGGCCACCGCGGTGCGGACGTAGTCGGCCTTGATGTTCTCGGCTATGGAGGTACGGGTGAGACGCGCGACGTAGGCCAGCGACAGCGAGCCGAGCACCAGAGCCGGCAGCACCAGCTGGGTGAGGTCCATGCTGTCCTGGACCGTCGGGGTGACCCACTTGAGGTTGGTCGCGAAGATCGTCTGGAAGATGAAGCCCAGCACCGGGACCGGGATCGAGATCAGCAGCAGGGTGAAGACCAGCGCGCCCTTGTCGAACGCCTTGCCACGGCGCAGACCGGCGAACAGGCCGATGCCGATGCCCAGCACGATCTCGATGGCGAACGCGAACAGCGCGAGCCGGACCGTGACCGGCAGCGCCTCGGTGATCTTGTCGATCACCTGACGTCCGTCCAGGGGGGACGTGCCGAAGTCGCCGGTGAGCAGCTTGCCCATGTAGTCCAGGTACTGGCTGACCAGCGGCTTGTCGAACCCGTACTGGTGCCGCAGCGCGGCGAGCTGCACCGGGTCCGGCGCCTTGTCGCCCCACATCGCTGCCACCGGGTCACCGGGCAGCGCGTGCACCATGAAAAAGATGAGTGCGGTTGTTCCGAGGAACACCGGGATCATCTGGAGCAGTCGCCTCGCGACAAAGCGCCCCATCGTGCCTCCATGTATGACTCTGCCGGGCCCGTCAACCCGGCAAGAGATAAGTCGGCGTGCCAACGGCCGGTGCCAGTCCTCGCCCTTGTGGGGATGGGACGGGCACCGGCCGTTGTCACCGGGTCAGGCGGTGCCGACCGATTACTTCTTCTTCTTGACCTCGACGTCGGTGTAGACCGGGTCGCCGAAGGAGTTGAACTTCACGTTCTGGACGTTGTTGGAGTAACCCGAGTTGGTCTTGTAGTACCAGAGCGGGATCGCCGGCATGTCCTTGGCCAGAACGGCCTCGGCCTGCTGGTACAGCTCCGCGGTCTTCTCCACCGTGGTGGCGGCGTCGGCCTGCTTGGCCAGCGCGTCGAACTCGGGGCTGGAGTAGCTGGCGTCGTTCGCCGCGGCACCGGTGCCGTAGACGTCGCGCAGGAAGTTGGCGTTCAGCGGGTAGTCCTGCACCCAGCCGGTCCGCATCATGCTGGAGACCTGCTTCTTGGTGACGATGTCACGCGAGGTCTTGAAGTCGGGCTTCGGGTCGCCGAGGCACTCGACACCGGTGGCCTGCTTGATCGAGTTGCAGACCGCGTCCACCCACTCCTTGTGACCACCGTCGGAGTTGTAGAGGATGGTGATCTTGTTGCCGGGGACGCCGCCGCCGTCGGCGATGAGCTGCTTCGCCTTGGCCGGGTCGTACTTGCAGGCGTCGCCGCAGGTGCCGGCCTTGTAGCCCATGACGCCCGGCGCCACGAACGAGTCGGCGGGCTGACGGCTGTTGTTCAGCACGGTCTTGGTGATGGTGTCGCGGTCGATCGCCATCGACAGGCCCTGGCGGACCTTGGCCTTGTCGGTACCCTGCCACTCGGGCTGGTACATCGCGAAGGAGATGTTCTGGATGGCGCCCTGGGCCTGGTCGATCGCCCGCTTGCCCAGGTCGTCCTTGTACTTCGGGAGGTCGGTCGAGTCGACCTGGTCCAGCACGTCCAGGGTGTCGGACATGAGGTCCTTGTACGCGGCCTCGGGGGCGGTGTAGTTGCGGAAGACGATTCCGCCGTTCTTCGCCTTGTTGGTGCCGGTGTACTTGTCGTAGGCCTTCAGCGTGATGGCCTTGTTGTGCTCCCACGAGACGAACTGGTAGGGGCCGTTGCCGACCGGCTTCTCGCCGTAGCCCTTCGGGTCGCTGAAGAACCCGGTGGGGAGCGGGAAGAAGGCCGAGTAGCCGAGCTTGTACGTGAAGTACGAGACGGGCTGCGTCAGTTCGATGGTGAAGTGGGTGTCGTCGACGACCTTGAGGCCGGTCATCTCCTTGGCGGTCGGGTCGCCCTTGTCCGGGTGGACGGCGTCGTAACCGACGATGTCGGAGAACCAGTCGGAGTTGATCTGGTTGTTGGCCGGGTTGGCGGACCAGTTCCAGGAGTCGACGAACGACTTGGAGGTGACCGGGGTGCCGTCGTGGAAGGTCCAGCCGGACTTCAGCGTGACGGTGTAGTTCTTGGCGTCGGTGGTCTCGATCTTGTCGGCCACCTGGTTGCGCAGTGCACCGGTCGCGGGGTCGTAGTCGACGAGGCCCGTGAAGAGCTGCTTGACGATACGGCCGCCCTGGTTCTCCATGGCGTTGGCCGGCTGCAGCGGGCGCTGCGGCTCCGCGCTCTGGAAGCTGAACGTGCCGTTCGGGTCGACCGCGGCGCTGTCCGAGCTCCCGCCGGAGGTGTCGCTGCTGCCGCTGCTGCTACAAGCAGTCGCGGCGAGCGCGACAGCAACAGCTGCGACAACCCACTTGGCCTGGCTCACACCACGCATCGGTGTGCCTCCTGAATTCGACGTTTGCGACGAGGAAGGCAGCGCGGAACGGTGATCACCGGGTCCGCATTGCCGTCCGCGCTCGTGGTTTCGGCGCGCACCCCTGCGCGTTCACCCTTGACCCGAGCCTGACTGCACCCACTATCCGTCACGCACGGACACGAAAGTGACCAGTGACGATCTCAATTAGGTCACATGAACAGTCGGTAAGTTTCGAAAACCGGACATATGAGACATAGCCAGACAGGCACCAAACGGACAGTCGTCACGGATGACGAACTGTCACGTTCGCTCAGCGGACACCTGGGTGTGATGAGCGCTATTCGGTGAATAGCGGCCCGGGCAACTTGGAGTAGTTGAAAAAGTTCGCCCCCCTCTCCATCGGAAAGGGGGGCGAAGCATTCCGGCCAAAGGCCGATCAAGCCGTCCGGATCACACCTTCTTGGCGCGCGAGGCGGTGCGGCCGCGGTCCTTCTGGTCGAGGACGACCTTGCGGATGCGAACCGTCTCCGGGGTCACCTCGATGCACTCGTCCTCGCGGCAGAACTCCAGCGACTGCTCCAGCGAGAGCTTGCGCGGCGGGACGATCGACTCGGCCACGTCAGCGTTCGAGGAACGCATGTTGGTGAGCTTCTTCTCCTTGGTGATGTTCACGTCCATGTCGTCGGCGCGCGAGTTCTCGCCGACGATCATGCCCTCGTACACCTCGGTGCCCGGGTCGCAGAAGAGCACGCCGCGCTCCTGCAGGTTGGTCATCGCGAAGGCGGTGACCACACCGGCCCGGTCGGCGACCAGCGAGCCGTTGTTGCGGGTGGTCAGCTGGCCGAACCACGGCTCGTGACCCTCGTGGATCGAGTGGGCGATGCCGGTGCCGCGGGTGTTGGTGAGGAACTCGGTACGGAAGCCGATCAGGCCGCGGGACGGCACCACGAACTCCATCCGGACCCAGCCCGAGCCGTGGTTGGACATGTTGTCCATCCGGCCCTTGCGGATGCCCATGAGCTGGGTGACGGCACCCATGTGCTCCTCGGGCACGTCCACGGTCAGGCGCTCGACCGGCTCGTGGGTCTTGCCGTTGACCTGCTTGGTGACCACCTGCGGCTTGCCGACGGTCAGCTCGAAGCCTTCCCGGCGCATGGTCTCGATCAGGATGGCCAGCGCCAGCTCACCGCGGCCCTGCACCTCCCAGGCGTCCGGGCGCTCGGTGTCCAGCACGCGCAGCGAGACGTTACCGATCAGCTCGCGGTCCAGGCGGTCCTTCACCTGGCGGGCGGTGACCTTGCGGTCCACCTTGACGCCGGCCTTGGCGTCGGCGCCCTTGCCGGAGCCACCGCGGCCGACCAGCGGCGAGGTGTTGGTGCCGATGGTCATCGAGATGGCCGGCTCGTCCACCGTGATGAGCGGCAGCGCGATCGGGTTCTCCGGGTCGGCCAGGGTCTCGCCGATCATGATCTCGCCGATGCCGGCGACGGCGCAGATGTCACCGGGGCCCGCCACCTCGGCCGGCTTGCGGGTGAGCGCCTCGGTCATCAGCAGCTCGGAGATGCGGACGTTCTGGATCGAACCGTCGCGCTTGATCCAGGCCACGGTCTGGCCCTTGCGCAGCTCGCCCTGCTCGACGCGGAGCAGCGCGATGCGGCCGAGGAAGTTGTCGGCGTCCAGGTTGGTGACGTGGGCCTGGAGCGGCGCGTCCTCGTCGTAGCTGGGGGCCGGGACGTGCTCCAGCAGGGTGGAGAAGAACGGCTCCAGGTTGGTGCTGTCGGCCGGGACGGTGCCGTTCTCCGGCTTGGTCAGCGACGCGACGCCGTCACGGGCGCAGGCGTAGACGATCGGGAACTCGATCTGCTCCTCGTCCGCGTCCAGGTCGAGGAACAGGTCGTAGGTCTCGTTGATGACCTCGTCGATCCGGGAGTCCGGACGGTCGGTCTTGTTGATGCACAGGATGACCGGCAGGCGCTGGGCGAGCGCCTTGCGGAGCACGAAGCGGGTCTGCGGCAGCGGACCCTCGGAGGCGTCGACCAGCAGGACGACCGCGTCCACCATCGACAGACCGCGCTCGACCTCGCCACCGAAGTCGGCGTGGCCCGGGGTGTCGATGATGTTGATGGTGATCGGCGCGCCACCGTCCTTCGGGTGGTACTTCACCGCCGTGTTCTTCGCGAGAATGGTGATGCCCTTCTCGCGCTCCAGGTCGTTCGAGTCCATCATGCGGTCGTCGAGGTGCTGGTGGGCGGCGAAGGCGCCGGCCTGCTTCAGCATGGCGTCGACCAGCGTGGTCTTGCCGTGGTCGACGTGGGCGACGATGGCGACGTTACGGATGTCGTTGCGCGTGGGCATGCCTAGCTGATTCTCCCGGAATCGTGGGTTACGGCGGGCCCGGCCGCGAGACGCGCACCGGCGGCCCTTCGGCCGCGCCACCCGTTCCGCCTGCTACTACCGGTCCACCCGCCGGGCATCTGGACATGCCTCGGCTTTTCCCTATGGTACGGGGAAGCGCCCAGCGGGGCAGAAACGAGCAGGTCGGGCGGGATCAAGATCACAACCGGGTCACCCGCTCGTCACCCGCCGGTCGCGTGCCGACCGCCCGCCGTTCGCCGCCCGCCGGGCTCCCGGGACGGCTACCGCTTCCAGCCCACGTCCTGGAACCGCGGCCAGCCGAAGCCGAACGCGCCGACCCCGGTGACCCCGGTCCGCACCCCGACCAACTCGGGCCGCTGGTAGAGCGGCACCGAGTGGCCGAGCTGCCAGATCCGGACGTCCGCCTCCTGGAGCAGGTCCAACCGGGCGGCCGGGTCGAGCTCGGCGGCCGCCCGGTCGAACAGCCGGTCGATCTCCTCGGTGCCGCTGCGGCCGTAGTTGGCGCCGACGTCGGGCGTGCCGTCCGGATCCGGCCGGGGCTTGGCGTACGCGGCCCGCTGTTCGGCGGCCGGGCTGGGGCCGACCGGCCAGGAGAAGAGCGCCAGGTCGTAGTCCCCGGCGGCCAGGTGGTCCTGGACGAAGGTCCCGGCGGGCGCGGTCTGCAGCCGCACCACGACCCCGTACTCGGCGAGGTCGGCGGCCAGCGCGTCGGCGGTGCGCCGGGCGATCGCCGAACCGGCCGGGACGAGCAGGCCGAGGGCCAGCTCCTTGCCGTCCTTGGTCCGGGTGGCGCCGCTGGCCAGCTTCCAGCCCGCCTCGTCCAGCAGCCGGGCCGGCTCCGCCGGTGCGGTCGCGGCGCTGTCGTCCCGGTAGCCGTCCTGGTCCGCGGCCAGCAGGTGGCTGCCGAGCGGGGCGCCGGGCAGGCCGAGCGGGCCGAGCGCGGCCTCGGCGATCCGCCGCCGGTCGACGGCCCGGCCGATCGCCTTCCGTACGGTCGGGTCGGTGAGCGGGCCGCGGGTGGCGTTCAGGGTGAGCTGGGTGAGCGAGGCGGCGGACGCCCGGTGCACGGTGACCCCGGGCAGCGACTCGGCCCGCCGCAGCGCGAGCGCCGCCGCCTCGGGCGCCGGGACGGGCGGGGCGGGCGGAGCGGCGGCGGCACCGCCCGTGCGCGCGGCGGTGGCACCGCCCGAGGGATCGGCGGGGGGCGCCGCCGAGGGGGCGGCCGGCTCCGCCCGGTCCACCGCGGCGGTGAGCGGGGCGACGTCCAGCCGGCCCTGGTCCAGCGCGTCCAGCCGCCGTTCGGGCGCCGACGCCAGGAAGTCGATCCGGTCGGTCTTCGGCAGGTCCCCCCACCAGAGCGGGTTGCGCTCCAGGGTGACCTGCCCGCCCTCGGCGTCGTACCGGGTGAGGGCGTACGGTCCGGCGCTCAGGTGGCCGGTGCCGGTCAGCGCCCGGTTGAAGGCCTCCGGCCCGGACGTCTCGGCGGCCGGGTAGAGCGGCCCGAACAGCGCCCGCCACTCGGCGTAGGGCCGCCGGAAGGTCACCTTGACCTCGTGCGGATCGCCGCCCGGGGTGACCGAGTCGATGGCGTCGTACCCGGCCGCCCGGGTGCCCCGGTAGGCCGGGTCCAGCCCGGACAGGGCGGCCCGCTGGGCGGTGAGGTCGGCGGCCGACAGCGGGGTGCCGTCGCTCCAGACGGCGTGCGGGTTGAGCCGGTAGGTGACCACCTGCGGCTGCTGCCCGGGCGGGGTGGACTCGGCGCCGACCAGGTAGTCCGGGTCGGGGACGAGCCGGCCGTGCTCGTCGGGCCGGAACAGCGAGGGGTACAGCGCGTGGGCGAGCAGCGCCGCGTCGGCGCCGGCGTCCCGCTGGTAGACGTTGAGCGTGGCCGGGACGCCGTCCAGCGCCCAGTGCAGCGTCCCGCCGTCCCGGACGGCGCCGCGGTCGGCGGGCCGGACGTCCCCGGTGGTGGCGCTGGGATCGGCCTGGGCCGGTGCGGCCGAGGGCCCGCGGGCCGGGTCGTCGGAGCAGCCGCCGAGACCGGCGGCGAGCAGCAGCGCGACGGCTGCGGCGGTGAGCTGGCGGACGCGCATGGCGGCCATCGAACGCCGCCCGCCCGGCCCGGCCGGTGCCGACACGGCGGGCCGCCGGGCGACTGCACCCGGACGGCCCACACCCGGACGGGCCCTACAGCCCCAGTTCGAACCAGACGATCTTGCCCTTGGGCGTGCGCCGGCTGCCCCAGCGCTCGGCCAGCAGGCTGACCAGCTGCAGGCCGCGCCCGCCCTCGTCGGTCTCCTGGGCGCGCCGCTGCCGGGGCTGGGCGTAGCCGTCGTCCCAGACCTCGCAGACCATGCTGCGGTCGCGCAGCAGCCGCAGCCGGATCTCGCCCCGGCCGTGCTTGAGGGCGTTCGTGACCAGCTCGCTGACCAGCAGCTCGGTGGTGTCGACCAGCTCGTCCAGGCCACGGGCGAGCAGCCAGCTGCAGGCCAGTTCGCGGGCCTTGGCGACGGAGGTGGGCTCGGGCGGCAGGAACCAGTTGCCGACGGCGTCCTCGGGGAAGGCGTGCACCTTGGCCATCAGCAGCGCGATGTCGTCCTCGCCGTGGTGCGGGTCGAGTTCGCCGAGGACGTGGTCGCAGAGGTCCTCCAGGCCCCGGCCCCGGTCGGCGAGCGCGGCCCGGAAGGCGCGCAGGCCCTCGTCCAGCTGGTGCTTGCGGCTCTCCACCAGGCCGTCGGTGTAGAGGCCGAGCACGGCGCCGTCGGGGAGGGTCAGCTCGACCTCCTCGAAGGGCTCGCCGCCGACGCCGAGCGGCAGTCCGGGCGGCACGTCGAGCATCCGGGCGGGCTCGCCCGGGCTGAGCAGGACGGGCGGCAGGTGGCCGGCGTTGGCGAACACGCAGCGGCGGGTGACGGCGTCGTAGACGGCGTAGACGCAGGTGGCCAGGTAGACCTCGCGGGCCTCCTCGTCGGCCGTCGAGGTGAGCCGGCCGTACGGGGTGGGCGGGCCGGCCGGGACGGAGTCGTCGCCGAGGCCGCGGGCGATCTCGTCCAGCGCGCCGAGCACCTCGGCCGGGTCGAGGTCGAGCATCGCCAGGGTCCGGACCGCGGTGCGCAACTGGCCCATCGCGACGGCGGCCCGCAGGCCGCGGCCCATCACGTCGCCGATGACCAGCGCGGTGCGGTTGCCGGGCAGCGGGATGACGTCGAACCAGTCGCCGCCGACCTCGGTGTTGTTGTTGCTGGGCAGGTAGCGGCAGGCGATCTCCAGGCCGCTGGCGGCCGGGTTGCCCGGGGGCAGCAGGCTGCGCTGGAGGATCAGCGCCCGCTCGTGCTCGCGGCGGTAGAGCCGGGCGTTGTCGATGCAGACGGCGGCGCGGGCGACCAGTTCCTCGGCGATCGCGACGTCGCGGGCGTCGAAGGGCTCGCTGCCGATCGCCCGGGAGAGCTGGACCAGGCCGAGCACCTGGTCGCGGGCGACCAGCGGGACGATCAGGGTGGAGCGCAGCAGCGGGTCGCGGCCGGGCTCGGGGACGACGCTGCGGCCGGTGCGCAGCGCCCGGGCGTGCGGGGAGCGGCGCGGGTAGCAGAGGGTGCCGCCGGCCTCGGCGATCGGCAGGCCGGTGACCGAGCCGAGCACCGAGGAGGCGCCGCCGATCACGCTGGAGACGGCGACCCGGCGCAGTTCGCCGCTGCCGTCGGTGAGCACGGTGTCGCCGAGCCGGCCCGCGCTGGGGACGGTCTCGCCGGAGAGCAGCGCGGTGTACAGGTCGACGGTGGCGAGGTCGCAGAACGGCGGGACGACGACGTCGAGGAGCTCCTTGGCGGTGGTCTCCAGGTCGAGGGTGGAGCCGATGTGCGCGCTGGCCTCGTTGAGCAGCGCGAGGTTGCGGCGCACGCCGTCGGCCTCGCGCTCGGCGACGTGCCGGCTGGTGACGTCGGAGACCTGCCCGGCCACGCCGATCGGCTGCCCGGCGGAGCCGTTCAGCCGGTACAGCGAGACGGCCCAGAGCCGGTTGCCCTCGCGGGTCGGGACGGCGCTGTGGAAGCGCAGGTCGAAGACGGGTTCGCCGGTGGCGAGGACCTTGCGCAGGGCGGCGCTGAGCCGGTCGGCCTCGGACGGCGGGAAGAGGTCGTGCGGGGTGAGGCCCTCCAGGTCGGTGGGGACGAGCCCCATCCCGGAGGCGAAGGCGTCGTTGACCCGCTGCAGCCGCAGCCGGTCGTCGAAGAGCACGAAGCCGGTGGGCGTCTGCCCGAAGACGGCCTCGGAGGCGGCGAGGTCGGTCTCGATCCGGCGCAGTCGGCCGAGGTCGACGGCCAGACAGGTGGCGCCCGCGGTGGGCAGGGCGCTGTCGGGCATCAGGTAGAGCTCGGCGAGGCCCTCGCCGCCGCCGGCGTCCCGGTAGGGGGTGGTGCCGACCCACTCCTCGCCGGCCAGGGTGCGCTCCAGCCGGGCGCGGCCGCGCCGCCAGAGTTCGCGGGGGACGAAGGTGGTGATCGGGTCGGCGCCGACGGCCTCCACGGCCGGGATGCCGAAGAACTCGGCGGCGCGCTCGCTCCACTGGCTGATCCGCCCGTCGGGGCCGATCGCGAAGGTGGCGACCCGGATGTAGTCGTAGATCGAGCCCGGGTCCCCGGCGCCCCAGGGCCGGGGATCGCCGGTGGGGTGGGCGCCGCGGACCGGGTCCGCCGCACCGGTGCCCGGCGGCGGCGCCGGTACGGGCAGGTGCGGTGAACCGGCCTGCCCGGGCACGGCGACATGACCGCTGCTGCTCGGCGCGTTCCGCGCCGGAGTGCTGTTCAACGGACCGACCCCTCCAACCCGCGACCGTCCGGATGTCGAGAAGACCGAGTATTCATCATCGAGGGGTACGTTCACACGCCCTCAACATCACAACATCAGATCGGGCGAAGGTTTTTGTCCTACCGCCCGCGCAACCACAATGCCACGCCCGCGCCCCCTTCCGGAGCGCGCGCTCCCCCAGGGCGCCCGATGGCATGTGCAGCACTGTTCTCCTGCGGTTCTACTCGCGTCACTCGCCGGAGTCATTACCCGGCAGCGCGAGCTCGAACCAGACCACCTTGCCGATCCCCTCGGCCCGGGCGCCCCAGTGCAGCGCCAGCCGGTGGACCAGCTCCAGGCCCCGGCCGCCCTCGTCGGCCTCGGCCGCGTGGCGCTCCCGGGGCGGGTCCGGCAGCGGGTCGGAGATCTCGACCAGCAGCGTCTCACCGAGCGTCAGCCGGACCCCGATCGGGGCGCTGGCGTACCGGACGGCGTTCGTGACCAGCTCGCTGACCAGCAGTTCGGCGGTGTCGGTGAGCTCCTCGACGCCCCATTCGGCGAGCGCGGAGCGGACCAGCCGACGGGCCCGGGAGACGGCGGTGGGCTCGGCGGGCAGGGTCCAGCCGGCCGTCGGGGTGCCGGCCTGCCCGTGCCCGAGCCGGGCCAGCAGCAGCGCGACGTCGTCCGGCTCCCGGCCCTGCTCCATGGTGTCCAGCACCGCCTCGCAGGCGGCCTGGATGGAGGCGTGCGGCTCCTGGAGCACGGTGACCAGCCGACCGAGGCCGACGTCCAGGTCCTTGTCCCGGGACTCCACCAGGCCGTCGGTGCACAGCGCCAGCAGGCTGCCCTCGGGGATCTTCAGTTCGACCGATTCGAACGGGACGCCGCCCACGCCGAGCGGGGCCCCGGAGGGCAGGTCGAGGATCCGGCCGGCGCCGCCGAGCAGCGGGCCGCCGGTGCGGGTCGGCTCGGTGGCCTCCTCGCCCGGCACCACCAGCACCGGCGGGATGTGCCCGGCCTTGGCCACCGTCAGCTTCGCGGTGCCCGGGTCGAAGACGGCGTAGACGCAGGTCGCGAGCAGCGCCTCGTCCGGGCCCTGGGCGAGGTCGTCGGCCAGCTCGTGGACGTGCCGCAGCAGGACGTCCGGGGGCAGGTCGAGGGCGGCCAGCACCCGCACGGCGGTGCGCAGCCGGCCCATGGTGGCGGCGGCCCGCAGCCCGTGGCCCATCACGTCGCCGACCACCAGCGCGGTACGGTCACCGGGCAGCGGGATGACGTCGAACCAGTCGCCGCCGACCTCGGTGCCGCTGCTGCCGGGCACGTACCGGTAGGCGACCTCGACGCCGGTGGGCTGCGGGACCTGCTGCGGCAGCAGGGTGCGCTGCAGGGTGAGCGCGGCGGTGCGCTCACGGGCGTACAGCCGGGCGTTGTCCAGCGAGCTGCCGGCCCGGTCGGCGAGTTCGACGGTGAAGGCGAGGTCGTCGCGGTCGAAGCCCTCGCGGTAGCCGGCCCGGCTGACCAGCAGCAGGCCGATCACGATGCCGCGGGCGCGCAGCGGGACGACCAGCATCGAGTGCACGCCGAGGTCGTGGGCGGCCTGCAGCTTGGGGTCGCCGGGGTAGGTGACGTCGTCCAGCTGGTCGGCGCCGGAGAGCAGCTCGGGCACGCCGGTGCGCAGCACCCGGCCGCAGGCGGAGTCCTCGGCGAAGGTGATCCGGGCACCGCGCCGGAGCATCACCTCGACCTCGGGCCCGTCCTGGACGGAGGCGGTCCCGAGCTGGAGCAGCGAGGTGCGCCGGTCGTGGCCGTGCCGGGGGAGGTCGTCGCCGTGGGCGACGGCCTGGAGCAGGACCACCGCGGAGTGGTCGGTCAGCCGGGGGACGACCGAGCTGGCGAGCTCCTGGGCGATCCGGGAGGCGTCGAGCAGGTCGCCGACCCGGGAGCCGAACTCGTTGAGCAGCGACAGCCGGCGCCGGGCGTGCTCGACCTTGGCCACCGCCCGGTAGCGCTCGGTCACGTCCATCACGGTGCCGGAGATGCCGAGCACCCGGCCGGCCCGGTCGGTCATCCGGCTGTAGGAGATCGAGCGGTAGCCGGCCCGGGTGGTGACCGGGGAGGCGAGGGTGACGTCGATGACCGGCTCGCCGGTGGCCAGCACCTGGCGCTGGATCGCGGTGATCTCGTCGGCGGCCCGCTCGGGCAGGGTCTCGCCGGTGGTGCGGCCGACGTGGTCCTCCAGGGCGACGCCGTTCATCTCGGCGAGGGTCTGGTTGACGGCGGTGTACCGCAGGTCGGTGTCCAGGATGGCGATGCCCAGCGGGGACTGCTCGAACAGCGCGTCGCGCACCGCGAGGTCCCGCTCGACGGCCCGCACGGCGGCCGCCTCGGCCAGGTTGACCTGGAGGAACGGGGTGCCGTCGCCGTCCACCAGCAGGGAGATCCGGGCGTCCACGGCGACCGGCACGCCGTCCCGGTCGCGCAGCTCGGCGTTGCCCGCCCAGCGCCCGTGCCGCAGGGTGTCCTGCACCGCGGCCCGGATCCGGGCGACCTGTTCCTGGTCCGGGATCAGCTCCTCGATCCGGCGGCCGACCAGCAGCTCGCTCGGCCAGCCGAGCAGCTCCTCGGCGGCCGGGCTCCACAGCACCACCCGGCCCGCCGTGTCCAGGATCGCGATGGCGACCTTGAGCATGTCCAGCAGGCTGCCGCCGGGCGGCGCGCCCAGGCCCTGCCGGGCGTCGGCCGGTCCGCCGGGGAACGGCCGGCCGGGGCGGCTGCGCGGGCCGGGCTGGACGCCGGACTCGGGGACGGCCAGGGTCGGCGCCGGCTGGACCGGCCGGGCGGCCCCCGGGACGCCGGGCTCACCGCGCCGGCGGCCGGACGGCGGCTGCGGGGCGGCCGGGCGGGCGGCACGGCGCAGCCGGGCGCGGGCCGCGGCGCCTCCCCGTCGCGCTCCCCCGCCGCCGTTCCCGGTACTCGACACCGACGGGGCCTCCGGCTCTGGTCGTGATCGGCGCCACCGGCTGGGACGGCTCACCGACCGGTGACGAATAGTGCCGAAAAGTGACATACCCAGCAGGGCTCAGGCTATCCCGGCAGCCGGGTCGTCTTGTCCGATTGACCTATCCGGCGGCTTGCGCGTCGTCCGCCGCCGCGAGCAGCTCGACGACGTGCGGCAGCACCTCGCGGTCGTGCCCGATCCAGTCCACCGAGTCCAGCTCCGCCGGGGCCAGCCAGCGCAGTTCGTCGTGGTCCTGCAGCGGGCTCGGCTCACCGGCCAGCAGCTCGGCGGCCCAGAACCGCAGCTCCAGCCCCGGCCGCACGGCCCACCCGCCCGGCAGCCGCCGCAGCGCCCGGGCCCGGACGCCCAGCTCCTCCCGCAGCTCCCGCTCCAGCGCCTGCGCCTCGGTCTCGCCGGGCTCGGCCTTGCCGCCGGGGAACTCCCAGCGCCCGGCGACCGCCGCGGGCGCGCTGCGCCGGGCGGCGAGCACCTGGCCGGAGCGGATCAGCACACCGCCGACGACGATCCGGGGCGGGGCGGCGGCGGGGGTCTCGACGGAGGTCTCGTGGGCCTGGTCCATGCCCCAGACCCTACGGGGCCGGCCGTGGTGCCCCGGCCGGCGTGGGGGTCCGGCCGGGGCACAGCGGTGACCCTACGGACCGCTCGCTACCGGCAGGTACGGGCGGGGTTAACGCCGGGTAACCCGGGCCTCGGACCTCGGGCTCTCCGGCCCACCGGTCTCAGGCCCGCAGGTCGGGCACCTGCTCGCCGGTGGACAGGCCCAGTGAGCGCCGGATGTCCAGGCTGACCGGCACCGTCCGGTCGACCAGTGCCCGGGCCCGCCCCAGATCGCCCGTCAGGTCGTCGCCGGTGGCGGCGGCGTCCCAGGCGACGGCCGCCTGGGACTGGGTCCCGGCCAGCTTGTCCACCTTCGACTGGATGTCGGTCGGCCACTCGGCCGTCGGCCGGCGCAGCGCGGCGGCCTCGGCCCGGGAGGCGGTGGCCATCCGCCGGGCCCAGGAGCGGTACTCGGCCTCGGCGGCGGTGACGTCCTTCTTCGGCTCGTCCGCGTAGGCCGTGTTGAAGCCCCGGATCGCCTCCAGGTACGCCAGCTGGACCGAGGTCAGGGAGCGGCGGTCGGTCCGGACCGTCCCCAGGTGCTGGTCGTCGGGGTCCTCGAAGGCGCAGGTGACGTACCGTTCGCCGACCGCCCAGTTGCCCGCGCTCGGGTAGAGGTAGACGTCGTCCATGCCGTCCGGGACGGCCCACTGGTCCAGCGCGTAGTCGTCCAGCACGGTGCGGCACAGCGCGGCCGCCCGCTGCCGCACGACCGCCTCGCCCGGGTACGGACCGCCGCCGTCGGGGACCTTGGCGGTGCCGGCCACCTCGCCG
This sequence comes from Kitasatospora sp. NPDC089509, assembly GCF_044749365.1. Lineage (NCBI taxonomy): Bacteria > Bacillati > Actinomycetota > Actinomycetes > Kitasatosporales > Streptomycetaceae > Kitasatospora > Kitasatospora sp. NPDC089509. Next base: position 102,913 of record NZ_JBIVHS010000021.1, read on the forward strand.
TTGTGCCGCTCCGAACAGGCCACCCGCCGCACCCAGTAGACGGTCTCGTCGCCGTTCTCGTCCGGCTTCCCGCTCGTCCCGGGCGAGGCGTAGCAGTCCCCTGCCTTCAGGGCGGACCAGCGGACCGACCCGTCCGGCGGCCGCTGGGCGTACCGGCCGCCGCGGCCGTCCCGTACCGAGCCGAAGTCCCCGGCGCCCAGGGCGAGCGAGAGCAGCAGGGTGCCCACTACCCCGAGCACCAGGCCGGTCACCGCCATGCCGCGGCCGCGCTCCCCACGGCGCCTGATCTGGGTCAGCGCGACGATCCCGAACACCAGGGCGACCGGTGAGAGCAGGGTCAGACCGGTGGCCAGGGAGCCGACGGCGAAGCCGTTGGTGCGCGGCTCCGGCCGGGGGGCGTAGGGGTTCTGCGGGTACGGCGGCCGGGCGTGCGGGTGCGCGTGCACGTCCGGGTGGGGGTACGGGTGGCCGGGCCGCGGGCCGGACTCGGCGGCGGGCGGCACCGAGGCCCAGCCGCCGGCGGGCAGCGGCGGCAGCGGCGGCTGGGGCGGGGCCTGCGAGGGCGCGGGGGCGGGCGGCGCCCAGGGATCGGCGGCGGCCCGCGGAGCCGACTCCGGGTCCGGGTCCGACGCGGGTGCGGGGGCCACCCGGCCGGGCTCCTCAGCGGCCGTCAACTCCCGTTCCCCGACGTCCGGGTCCTTGCGGAAGTCCACCCGCGGGTCCGGCCCCGGTACGGCGGGCGGCTCGGACTCAGGCTCGGACACGTGGACTCCCCCGACCCGCCGGGGCAGGCCTCGACTCGGTGCTTCGGCTTCGACGCCGCCTCCCGGGCCGGACGGGCCCGGGGCGAACGGTCGCGCGACTTTACCCGATCTTTCCGAAACACCGCCCGACCCTCACCGCCCCGGCCCCTCCTCCCGGACCCGGGCCAGGATCTCGCCGTGGAGCATCGAGAACCAGCCGTCCCCGGCGGCGCTCCACTCCCGCCAGCCCTCCGCGATCCGGGCCAGCTCCTCCCGGTCCGCGAAGCCCCGCTCCACCGCCGTCCGCCCGAACGCCGTACCGGTCACCCGGTCCGCCCACATCCCGCCCCACCACTCGCGCCGCTCGGGCGTCGCGAAGGTCCAGGTCCCGGTGCTCGCGGTGACCTCGGTGAAGCCGGCCGCGCGGGCCCAGGACAGCAGCCGCCGACCGGCGTCCGGCTCGCCGCCGTTGGCGCGGGCGGTGCGCCGGTACAGCTCCAGCCAGCGGTCCAGCGCGGGCGCCTCCGGGAACCAGGTCATCGAGGCGTAGTCGACGTCCCGGGCCGCCACCAGCCCGCCGGGCGCCGTCACCCGGCGCATCTCGCGCAGCGCGGCCACCGGGTCGGCCACGTGCTGCAGCACCTGATGGGCGTGCACCACGTCGAACTCGCCGTCCCGGTAGGGCAGTCGGTGCACGTCGGCGAGTTCGAACACCACGTTGGACAGGCCGCGCCCGGCGACGTACCCGGCGGCCTGCTCCAGCACCTCGGCGGAGGTGTCCACGGCCACCACCCGACCGCTCGGGCCGACCAGCTCGGCCAGGTCGGCGGTGATCGTCCCGGGACCGCAGCCGACGTCCAACAGCGCCTGCCCGGGCCGCAGTTCGCCCAGCAGGTAGGCGGCCGAATCGGCCGCGGTGCGGGAGCGGTGCGAGCGCAGCACGGCCTCCTGGTGGCCGTGGGTGTAGGCGGCGGGCCGTGCTCCGGACATGGGTTCCCCCTGGGGCGTGGTCGATGTTCGCCGACGTTCTGCCGGCATTCCGTCGACGTCCCGCCGGTGTTCCGGCGGGCCGTTTCCGCGACACCCCGACGCTACGCTCCATCCCGGATGACGAGAAGAACCGTCTCACATTCCGGCCGACGGACCGCCCGACCGCACCCGGCCGCCGTACCGTGGAAACGCCCCGACCGAACGGCCCCGACAGAACGGTCCCGCCCATGCCCGGCCCCGGCCAGCGCCCCTTCGTCCTGCTGAGCGCCGCCGTGTCGCTCGACGGCCACCTCGACGACGCCTCCCCCGACCGGCTGCTGCTCTCCAACGCCGCCGACTTCGACCGGGTCGACCAGGAACGGGCGGCCGCCGACGCGATCCTGGTCGGCGGCAACACGCTGCGCGCCGACAACCCCCGACTGCTGGTCAACGACCCCGCGCGGCGGGCCGCCCGGGTGGCCGCCGGCCGGCCGGAACACCCGCTGAAGGTGACGCTCAGCGCGAGCGGGGCGCTCGACGCCGACCTGCGGTTCTGGCACACCGGCGGCGCGAAGCTCGCCTACACCACGGCGACCGGGGCGGCGGCGCTGCGGCCGCGACTGGACGGACTGGCCGAGGTGGTCGCGCTCGGCGACTCGGTGGGCCTCGGCGCGGTGCTGGACGACCTGGGCGCACGCGGGGTGCGCCGGCTGATGGTCGAGGGCGGCGGCGGGGTGCACACCCAGTTCCTCGCCCGGGGCCTGGCGGACGAGCTCCAGCTGGCCGTCGCCCCGTTGCTGGTCGGCCAGGCCGAGGCGCCGCGGTTCGTCCGCCCGGCCGCGTTCCCGGGTGGCCCGGCCCGGCGGATGCGGCTGCTGGAGGCACGTACGGTGGGCGACGTCGTCCTGCTCAGGTACGCCCCGAAGGAGCCCGCGCCGTGAACCGCCCCGCGCCGAACCGTCCCACCGCCACCGACCTGGACCACCTGCGCCGGGCGGTCGCGCTCTCCCGCCGCTGCCCGCCCTCGGCGACGGCCTTCTCGGTCGGGGCGGTGATCGTCGGCGCCGACGGCGAGGTGCTGGCCGAGGGCCACAGCCGGGAGACCGACGCGCACGACCACGCCGAGGAGGCGGCCCTGGCCAAGCTCCCGGTCGGCGACCCCCGGCTGCGCGGGGCGACCGTCTACAGCAGCCTGGAGCCCTGCGGGCAGCGCGCCTCGCGGCCGGTGCCGTGCGCCCGGCTGCTGATCGCGGCAGGCGTGCCGCGGGTGGTGGTCGCCTGGCGCGAGCCGGATCTGTTCGTCACCGACTGCCAGGGCACGGCCCTGCTGGAGGCCGCCGGGGTCGAGGTGGTGGAGCTGCCGGAGCTGGCCGAGGAGGCCCGGGCGGTCAACGCCCACCTGCTCCGCTGATCTTTTGTATCATCGAGGAACAAAGAGCTCACCTTCCCCGCCCCCCAGGAGCCACCCCATGACCGCCGCCCCCGTCCGGCTCACCGCCCGCGCCCTCCTCCTCGACATGGACGGCACCCTGGTCAACTCCGACGCCGTGGTCGAGCGCTGCTGGACCCGCTGGGCCGAACGGCACGGCCTCGACCCGGTCGCGGCGCTCACCGTGGTCCACGGCCGCCAGGGCCACGCCACCATGGCCGTCCTGCTGCCGGACCGCCCGGTCGAGCTCAACCTCGCCGAGAACGAGCAGATGCTCGCCGAGGAGCGCGCCGACACCGAGGGGGTCGTCCAGGTCCCCGGCGCCGACGCCTTCCTCGCCTCGCTGGCCGACCTCCCGCACGCCCTGGTCACCTCCGCCGACCTGCCGCTCGCCCGGGTCCGGATGGACGCGGCCGGCCTGCCGATGCCGCCCGTCCTGGTCACCGCCGAGTCCGTCGGCGCCAGCAAGCCCGACCCCGAGGGCTTCCTCAAGGGCGCCGCCGCACTCGGCTTCGCCCCCGCCGACTGCGTCGCCTTCGAGGACTCCGGGGCCGGCATCGCCGCCGCCCGCGCCGCCGGCATGCCGGTCGTCGGCATCGGCCCCCGCGCCGCCGCCCACCACCCCGACGCCCTCGCCCCGACCCTCGAAGCCGTCACCGTCACCACCGCCCCCGACGGCACCCTCACCATCACCGTCCGCCCCTGACCGACCCGCCGGAGGGGCCCGCGCCTTGCCGCCCCATCGACACGGACGTACAGTTTCCTGTACCTGTCGGAGGAGTCAAGCCATGAAGACGATGACCTATTCGGAGTCCCGTGCGCGCTACGCCGAGGTACTCAACGCGGTCACGGACGACCGGGAAGAGATAGTGATCACCCGCGCCGGGCGCGAACCGGTGGTCATCGTCTCGCTGGAGGACTACCAGTCCCTCAAGGAGACCGCCTACCTCCTGCGGAGCCCCGCGAACGCCCGGCGTCTGCTGGCCTCCATCGAGGAGTTGGAGAGCGGCGGAGGGACCGTACGGGAGCTGGCGGACCCGGAGTGAAGATCACGTTCGCCTCCCGGGCCTGGGAGGACTACCTGTGGTGGCAGGCCCAGGACCGCAAGACCCTCAAGCGGATCAACACGCTGATCGCCGATGTCACACGCAACGGCAACGAGGGGATCGGAAAACCGGAACCGCTCAAGCACGGGTTCCAGGGCTACTGGTCACGCCGGATCAACGACGAGCACCGCTTGATCTACAAGGTCACCGACGACTCGATCCTGATCGCCCAGTGCCGCTACCACTACGAGAACTGAACCGGCGGCACGGACACCGAAGGGGCCGGACTTCCAGCGGAAGTCCGGCCCCTGGCACGCGAGTTGCGAGACCCGTCAGACGTTGAAGCGGAACTCCACCACGTCGCCGTCCTGCATGACGTACTCCTTGCCCTCGATCCGGGCCTTGCCCTTGGCGCGGGCGTCCGCGATGGAGCCGGTCTCGACCAGGTCGTCGAAGGAGATCACCTCGGCCTTGATGAAGCCCTTCTGGAAGTCGGTGTGGATGACTCCGGCGGCCTCGGGGGCGGTGGCGCCCTTCTTGATGGTCCAGGCGCGGGTCTCCTTGGGGCCGGCCGTCAGGTAGGTCTGCAGGCCGAGGGTGTCGAAGCCGACCCGGGCGAGGGTGGCGAGGCCGGGCTCCTCCTGGCCCATCGACTGGAGGAGTTCGAGCGCCTCGGCGTCGTCGAGCTCGATCAGCTCGGACTCGATCTTGGCGCTCAGGAAGATCGCCTCGGCCGGGGCGACCAGCGCGCGCTGGGCGTTCTTGAAGTCCTCGTCGGCCAGCTCGTCCTCGTCCACGTTGAAGACGTAGAGGAAGGGCTTGGCGGTGAGCAGGTGCAGCTCGCGGATCGGGGTGGTGTCGAAGCCGGCCTCGAAGAGGGTCTTGCCGGTCTCCAGGACCGCCTGGGCGGCCTCGGCGGCGGCCAGCACGGGGGCGGTGTCCTTCTTGAGGCGCGCCTCCTTCTGGAGCCGCGGCAGGACCTTCTCGATGGTCTGGAGGTCGGCCAGGATCAGCTCGGTGTGGATGGTCTCGATGTCGTCCTTGGGCGACACCTTGCCGTCCACGTGCACCACGTCCGGGTCGGTGAAGGCGCGCACGACCTGGCAGATCGCGTCCGACTCCCGGATGTTGGCGAGGAACTTGTTGCCCAGGCCCTCGCCCTCGCTGGCGCCGCGCACGATGCCGGCGATGTCGACGAAGTCGACGGTGGCCGGGAGGATGCGCTGCGAGCCGAAGATCTCGGCGAGCTTGGCCAGCCGCGCGTCCGGGACGCCGACGACGCCGACGTTCGGCTCGATGGTGGCGAACGGGTAGTTGGCCGCCAGCACGTCGTTCTTGGTCAGGGCGTTGAACAGGGTCGACTTGCCGACGTTCGGCAGGCCGACGATTCCGATCGTGAGCGACATGAAGCGCAGTCCCGTGGGCTTGGAGGAGTTGGGTCGGCACCGTACGGGCCGACCCCCAAGTCTACGGGCAGCGCCTCGACCCGCTCACGCCTCGGTCGGCGCGGGCAGCGGCTCCAGGAACTCCAGCCGGTTGCCGAGCTTGTCCGCGGCGTAGAAGCGGCGGTGGCCGGGGTGGTTGTCGTCCCAGGTGACCTCGTGGCCGTGCGCGGTGAGCCGCTCGGCCAGGGCGTCCAGCGAGGTCACCAGGATGCCCGGGTGACCCTTCCGGGCCGGACGGAAGTCCGGGGTGACGCCGAGGTGCACCTCGACCCCGCCGCCGCGGAACCAGCAGCCGCCGCGGGCCGCCAGCACCGGCGGCTTCGGCAGCTCGGTCATGCCGAGCACCCCGGACCAGAAGGCCCGGCACTCGTCCTCGGCGCCGGCCGGGATGTCGAGCTGGACGTGGTCGAGGCGTTCGAAGGTGAATCCGGCAGTCATGGCAGCCCCCGTACGGTCATCGGATGATCAAGGTCGGTCGACTCGGCCGAGCAGGTCAGCGCGTTGAGTGACGATCACAGGAGTACGCCATCCGGGGACACGGGACAAGACCTGAACGGTCCATTACACAGTGTGGCGATGATCGGACCGTACGTTGGGCGGGTGGAGCAGAGCATCCGTACCCAGCCGCCAGGTCCCAGACGCCGTCCGCCGAACGGCGCGGCCCCGGCCTCCGTCCCCGGTCCTGGCCGGGCCCCCGAGAGCGCCGGGGCCTCCGCCGCGTCCCCCTCCCGGCTGCGCCCGGTGGCCGACCGGCCCGCCGCCCGGCAGGCCCCGAAGCGCCGGCTGCGGGTGTACGGGCGGCGCCGGACCGGTCGGCCGACCCGGCTGACCGCGATCGGCACCGGCGTGGTCGCGGTGCTGGCCACCCTCGCGGTGGCGGGCCTGGACCGGCTGCTCTTCGACGACCTGGGCTGGCTGTTCGGCCTCGGCTACCTGGTGGTCTGCTTCCAGCTGGCCGTCCGGGTCCGCTACGCCGACCTGCTGGCCGCCCCGATCAGCGGGCCGATCGCCTTCGCGGTGGGCCTGCTGGTGCTCGCGCCGGTCAACTCCTCCGGCGTCACCGCCCAGGTGGTGGCGCTGGCGACCGGGCTGGCGCTGCGGGCCGGCTGGCTGTTCTCCGGCACCGGGCTGGCCGCGCTGATCGTGCTCGCCCGCTTCGTCGCCCAGCGCCGGATCCACCGCTCCCGCTGACCGCTCCGCCCGGCGCGCGGGCCCGGTCGGCCCGCCGCCCGGTCAACCCGCCGCACCCGGTCAACCCGCCGCCCGGGCCGCCGCCATGGCGGCGCCGACGATGCCCGCGTCGTTGCGCAGCTCGGCCGGTACCACCCGCGCCCCGCGGTCCTTCAGCAGCGGCAGGAACTTCTCGTGCTTGCGGCTCACCCCGCCGCCGATCACGATCAGCTGCGGCGAGAAGAGCATCTCCACCAGGTCCAGGTACTCGTCGACCCGACCGGCCCACTGCTCCCAGGTCAGGTCGTGCCGCTCCTTGGCGGCCGAGGAGGCCCGGCGCTCGGCGTCCTTGCCGCGCAGCTCCAGGTGGCCCAGCTCGGTGTTGGGCACCAGCACGCCGTCCACGAAGAGCGCGCTGCCGATGCCGGTGCCGAAGGTGAGCACCAGGACCACCCCGGGCTCGCCCCGCCCGGCGCCGTGCGCGGTCTCGGCGAGGCCGGCCGCGTCCGCGTCGTTGAGCACGGTCGCGGGCAGGTCCAGCGCGTCCCGGAACAGCGCCTCGGCGTCCACGCCGATCCAGCCCTTGTCCACGTTGGCCGCCGTCCTGGTGCGGCCGCCGACCACCACGCCGGGGAAGGTCAGCCCGACCGGACCCCGGTGGTCGAAGTGCCGGACCACCTCGCGGACGGCGGCGACCACGGCCGCCGGTTCGGACGGCTGCGGGGTGAGCACCTTGTGGCGCTCCTGGGCGAGCACACCCCGGGCGAGGTCGACCGGGGCGCCCTTGATGCCCGAACCGCCGATGTCCACGCCGAATACCGCCGTCATCACTCCGCCCTCCGCCGTCCGGCCGTCGGACCGGCTTGTCCACAGCCTGTGCACAAAGTTACGAGAGCGGGGGCGGGGGCGCACAGCAAAGCGCAGACGACGGAGGACCCGGCGCCCGCACCGGGCACCGGGTCCTCCGGGAAAGGCCTACCGCGAAGGGCCTACAGCTTGCCCGCGGCCTCGGCGCGCAGGTCGCGGCGCAGCTCCTTGGGCAGCGAGAAGGTCAGGTGCTCCTCGGCGGTCTTGACCGTCTCCACCGTGTCGTAGCCGCGCTTGGCCAGGAACTCCAGCACGCCGTCGACCAGGATCTCCGGGACGGAGGCGCCGCTGGTCAGGCCGACCGTGGTGACGCCCTCCAGCCAGGACTCCTCGATCTCCTCGGCGAAGTCGACCAGGTGGGCCGCCTTGGCGCCGTACTCCAGGCCGACCTCGACCAGGCGGACGGAGTTGGAGGAGTTCTTGGAGCCGACCACGATCAGCAGGTCGGTCTCGGCGGCCAGCTGCTTGACCGCGACCTGGCGGTTCTGGGTGGCGTAGCAGATGTCGTCGCTGGGCGGGCTGACCAGCGCCGGGAAGCGCTTCTTCAGCTCGCCGACGGTGGCCATGGTCTCGTCCACCGACAGCGTGGTCTGGGACAGCCAGACGATCCTGGACTCGTCCCGCACCTGCACGTTGGCGACGTCCTCGGCGCCGTCCACCAGGTGGATCCGGTCCGGGGCCTCGCCCATGGTGCCGATGACCTCCTCGTGGCCCTCGTGGCCCACCAGCAGGATGTCGTAGCCCTCGTCGGCGAAGCGCACGGCCTCCTTGTGCACCTTGGTGACCAGCGGGCAGGTGGCGTCGATGGTGGCGAGCCGGCCGGCCCGCGCCTCGTCGTGGACGGCCGGGGCGACACCGTGCGCGGAGAACACCACGATCGAGCCCTCGGGCACCTCCTCCGTCTCGTCGACGAAGATCGCGCCCTTCTTCTCCAGGGTCTGCACCACGTACTTGTTGTGGACGATCTGCTTGCGGACGTAGATGGGGGCCCCGTACTGCTCCAGGGCCTTCTCCACGGCGATCACGGCGCGGTCGACACCCGCGCAGTAGCCCCGGGGGGCGGCGAGCAGGACACGGCGCTGCGCGGTGTTGGACATGGCTCCATCGTACGGGCGCGCGGGAGTCGCACCGCCCGGGGCGCAGACCCTCACCGAGCTCGGACACCTTCCGGTCGCAAAGGGTCGGGAAATACCCAACTGTGGTCTCCATGAGCGCCGTGAACGAGCAGCCGCCGCCGAGCGGCCTGCGCCGCACCCTGGGCGTCCGCGATCTGATGGTCTACGGACTGCTGTTCATCGCCCCGATGGCCCCGGTCGGCGTGTTCGGCGTGCTGGACGCCAAGAGCCACGGCGCGGTCGCCACCGTCTACCTGGTGGCCACGGTGGCGATGGGCTTCACCGCCCTCTCGTACGCCCAGATGGTGCGCGCGGTGCCGCAGACCGGTTCGGTGTTCGCCTACGCGCGGGCCGGGCTGGGCGAGGGGCCGGGGTTCGTCGCCGGGTGGATGGCGATGCTGGACTACCTGCTGATCCCCGCGGTGGCCTACCTGTTCTCCGGGATCGCGCTGCACTCGCTGGTCCCGGGGGTCTCGCGCTGGCTGTGGACGGCCATCGCGGTGCTGGTGACCACGGCGCTCAACCTGATCGGGGTGCGGACGGCGGCCGCGGTCGGCTTCGCGGTGCTGGCGCTGGAGATCGCGGTGCTGGTGGTGTTCGTGGTCGCGGCCGCGGTGGTGCTGGCACAGGACGGCGCGCGGCGCGGCTGGGCCACCCCGTTCACCGCCGTCGGGGACTTCTCGGCCACCGCGGTGCTCTCCGCGGTGTCCGTGGCGGTCCTCTCCTACCTGGGCTTCGACGCGATCGCCGGCTTCGTCGAGGAGGCGGTCGGCGCCTCGGCCGCGGTGGCCCGGGCGGTGCTCTGGTGCCTGGCGCTGGCCGGGGCGCTGTTCGTCGTCCAGACCTACCTGGCGGCGCTGCTGGAGCCGACCACCCCGCAGCAGCTGGCCGCCGACCCGGCCGCCCAGGGCTCGGCCTTCTACGACACCGTGGAGGCCGGCATCGGCCACTGGCTGCACGTGCTGGTGGCGGCCGGCAAGGCGATCGGCGCGGCCTTCGCGGCGCTCGCCGGGCAGGCCGCGGCCGGGCGACTGGTCTTCGCGATGGGCCGGGACGGGCGGCTGCCGCGGCCGCTCGGCTCGGTCGACCCGGGCAGCGCGTTGCCGCGCCGGGCGCTGCTGGCGGCCGCGGTGGTCACCATGGCGGCGGCGGTCTGGGCGGCGACCCGGGACGACGGGCTGGACCAGCTGACCTCGGTGGTGAACGTGGGCGCGCTGACCGCCTTCGCGCTGCTGCACGCCTCGGTGATCGGCTGGTACACCCTCCGGCACGGCTCGCGGGACCGGCTGCGACACCTGGTCGTCCCGCTGCTGGGGATCGCGGTGATCGGTGCGGTGGTCTACGAGGCCTCGACCACGGCGCAGCTGGTCGGGCTGGTCTGGCTGGCGGTCGGCCTGGTGGTGCTCGGTGTCCAGGGCAGTACGGCGGCCGGTGTCGGCGGGCGCCGCTAGCCTCGTACGCATGGCCAACTCCAGCTCCCCCGAAGCCCCGATCCCGGTCGGCAAGGTCTCCGCGCTGATCGGCGGCTGGATCGACCGGCTCGGCGCGGTGTGGGTCGAGGGTCAGATCACCCAGCTCAGCCGCCGGCCGGGGGCGGGCGTGGTGTTCCTGACCCTGCGCGACCCGCAGGCCGACGTGTCGCTCACGGTGACCTGCTTCCGCTCGGTGTTCGAGCAGGTCGCGGACGTGGTGCAGGAGGGCTCGCGGGTCGTCGTGCACGCCAAGCCGGAGTGGTACGCGGCGCGCGGGCAGCTGTCGCTGCGGGCCTCGGAGATCCGCCCGGTGGGCCTGGGCGAGCTGCTGGCCCGGCTGGAGCAGCTGAAGCGGCGGCTGGCCGGGGAGGGCCTGTTCGCGGCCGAGCGCAAGCGGCGGCTGCCGTTCCTGCCGCAGTGCGTCGGGCTGGTCACCGGGCGCGGCTCGGCGGCCGAGCGGGACGTGCTGGAGAACGCCAGGCGGCGCTGGCCGGCCGTGCGCTTCGAGGTGCGCAACGTCCCGGTGCAGGGGGTCAGCGCGGTGGAGCGGGTGAGCGCGGCCGTCCGGGAGCTGGACGAGCACCCCGAGGTGGACGTGATCATCGTGGCCCGCGGCGGCGGCAGCGTGGAGGACCTGCTGCCGTTCTCCGACGAGGGGCTGGTGCGGCTGGTCGCGGCCGCCCGTACTCCGGTGGTCAGCGCGATCGGGCACGAGCCGGACCAGCCGCTGCTGGACTTCGTCGCCGATCTGCGCGCCTCGACCCCGACCGATGCCGCCAAACGGGTGGTTCCGGACGTCGGCGAGGAGCTGGCCAAGGTCCGCCAGCTGCGCGACCGGGCCCGCCGGCACGTGCAGTCCCGGGTCGAGCGCGAGCAGCACGGGCTGGACGGGCTGCGCAGCCGCCCGGCGCTGGCCGCCCCGCACCGGATGCTGGACGGGCGCGGCCAGGAGGTGGAGGGCCTGCTGGAGCGGGCCCGCCGGACGCTGCGGCACCGGCTGGACCACGCCCAGAGCGACCTCGGGCACACCCTGGCCCGGGTGGTCGCGCTCTCCCCGGCGGCCACCCTGGAGCGCGGCTACGCGGTGCTGCAGCGGGCCGACGGCACGGTGGTGACCGACCCGGCGCAGGTCGCGGCCGGGGACGGGCTGCACGCCCGGGTGGCGGGCGGCGGCTTCGACGTGACCGTGGGGCCTCAGCACTAAGGCCTCAGCAGTGGGGCCTCGGTAGCGGGGCGTCAGTAGGAGCGCTGGCGGGAGAGCGCCGTCGAGTGCTCGCCGAAGCCCAGGCTGCGGTAGAGCGCCTCGCCGCCGCTGCTGGCGTGCAGGTCGATCCGGCCGGTCCGGCGGTCGTCGAACCAGTCCAGGAGCGCCTCGGTGCACGCCCTGGCGTGGCCGCGCAGCCGGTGGCCCGGGTCGGTGCAGATGTTGAAGACGAAGCCGAACAGGCCCTCCGGGTTGCCGGGCGAGGGCAGACGGCGCTCCAGGGTGCCCACGGCGCAGGCGGCGAGCCGGCCGGGCCGCCCGGGGTCGTCCACCACGAAGGCGGGCATGGTGAGCTCGCCGGGCGGGACGGCCAGGCGCTCGCGCAGCAGCCGCTCGGCGGCGGCCTGCCAGGGGCCGGGGCCGGCCACCGCGGCCATGCTGGGCATCGCCTCGAACATCAGGTTGCGCAGCCGGACGAGTTCGGAGGCGTCGTCCGGGACGGCGGGGCGGACCTCGGTCATGCGGCGGAGGCTAGCGCCGGGCGGGGCCCGGCCGCACCCGGGTTTCGGCCCGTGGAACCGGCCGCTGTCGGCGCCAGCCCCTACGCTGGCACGCATGGCAGAGCAGCAGGAGCAGCAGGACGCGGCGGCGCCGACCCCGGACGACGCGCTGGGCTACGAGCACGCCCGGGACGCGCTGCTGGACGTGGTCCGGCAGCTGGAGAACGGCGGCACCTCCCTGGAGGAGTCGCTGGCGCTGTGGGAGCGCGGCGAGCAGCTGGCGAAGGTCTGCCAGCGCTGGCTGGACGGCGCCCGGGCCCGGCTGGACGCCGCGCTGGCGGCCGAGGAGGGCGAGGGCCCGGGCGGGGAGTGAGCACCCCGGGTCCGCACGGCCGTCCGTGAGGCAGGTCACAACGGCTTGGGGAATCGTTGAATCTTCACCTATGTTGGATCGTGTGATCGGCCGCGCCGGTCACTCCGACGAACCCCCCTCCCGCATGAGGTGCAGAAGCATGACCACCGACGCCCTGGTACTCGACGCCGCCGCTCAGGACCTGCTGTTCCGCGAGGCCCGCACCGCGAACACCTTCACCGACGAGCCGGTCACCGAGGAGCAGGTCCAGGCCATCTACGACCTGGTCAAGTACGGCCCGACCGCCTTCAACCAGCAGCCGCTGCGCGTCGTCCTGGTCCGCTCGACCGAGGGTCGCGAGCGCCTCGTCCAGCACCTGGCGGACGGCAACAAGGCCAAGACCTCCACCGCCCCGCTGGTCGCCATCCTCGCCGCGGACAACGAGTTCCACGAGGAGCTGCCGACCCAGTTCCCGCACTTCCCGCAGGCCAAGGACGTCTTCTTCTCGGAGCGCTCGGTCCGTGAGTCCTCCGCCGCGCTGAACGGCGCCCTGCAGGCCGCGTACTTCATCATCGGCGTGCGCGCCGCCGGCCTGGCCGCCGGCCCGATGACCGGCTTCGACGCCGAGGGCATCAACAAGGAGTTCTTCGGCGAGGGCGACCACTCGGTGCTGGCCGTGGTCAACATCGGCAAGCCGGGCGAGGATGCCTGGTTCCCGCGTTCCCCGCGCCTGGCCTACGACGAGGTCGTCACCACCGTCTGATCGCGCCCCGCGACGGCGAAGGGCCCGCACCGGTTCGTCCGGTGCGGGCCCTTCCGCGTGCGCGGCCGGCCGGGCGCTACTTGAGCGCCTGGGCGAGCTCGGCCAGTTCCTCGTAGGAGGCGGTGCCGGTGATCAGTGTGGTCGCCGAGCCGGTCTGGGCGGCCAGCGCCCGGGACTTGTCGCCCTGCACCCGGTCCCAGCTGTGCCCGGCCGCGTCCGAGCTGCCGTCCGGCTGGGCGCCGGCGACCTTGTCGGCGAGCAGCCGGTCGCGCGGGACGTCGGCCTGCTCGACCGCCGCGTACTGGCCGGAGGGGGTGACGAAGCCCAGGTGCCAGGCGTTGCCCTTGCCGTTGTTGATGGCGGCCGGGGTGTAGCTGACCGAGGTGGCCCGCCACTTGTCGGGCAGCCCCTCCGGGGACAGCAGCGGGTAGGGCGCGGCGCGCTTCGCCGAGGCCGCCTCCACCTTGTACCCGACCACGTGCACCGGGTCGCTGTCCGCGTCGTGCGGGAGGAACAGGTATCCGATCCAGACGACGAAACCGACCGCCAGCATCGACAGGACCATGTCCCGTACGGTCTGCCGACCCCTCATGCCCTTGTTTGCAGCCACCCCCACATGGTGACTCATCCACATCCCGGCCCGGCCACCAGGGGTGGGCACGTACGGGTGAACCGGGACGAACCGGTGGTTTCCGCTCCGGGATGGCGACCCGCGCCACAGACAGTCATCTCGTGGGCAGATACGATCGCAATACCCTCACCACGGCGTTCGACCAGGCAGTAGTCGGGCGCTCACTGGCCGTCGCGTACAGAGAGGTAACGACGATGACCGCGCAGTACCCGCACCACCTTCCCAGTGCCCTGGAGGTCGCGCCCGAGGCTCCGGACCGGAACCTCGCACTCGAGCTCGTCCGGGTCACCGAGGCCGCCGCCATGGCCGCCGGCCGGTGGGTCGGCCGGGGCGACAAGAACGGCGCGGACGGTGCCGCCGTGAAGGCGATGCGCACCCTCGTCTCGACCGTCTCGATGAACGGCGTGGTCGTCATCGGGGAGGGCGAGAAGGACGAAGCCCCGATGCTCTACAACGGCGAGCGGGTCGGTGACGGCACCGGCGCCGAGTGCGACGTCGCGGTCGACCCGGTGGACGGCACCACGCTGACCGCCAAGGGCATGAACAACGCGGTGGCCGTGCTGGCCGTCGCCGACCGCGGCACCATGTTCGACCCCAGCGCCGTGTTCTACATGGACAAGCTGATCACCGGGCCGGAGGCCGCCGACTTCGTCGACATCACCGCTCCGCCGGCCGTCAACATCCGCCGGGTCGCCAAGGCCAAGGGCAGCGCCGTCGAGGACGTCACCGTGGTCGTGCTCGACCGCCCGCGCCACGACGACCTGGTCCGGCAGATCCGCGAGGCGGGCGCCCGGATCAAGTTCATCTCCGACGGCGACGTGGCCGGCGCCATCATGGCCGCCCGCGAGGGCACCGGCATCGACCTGCTGATGGGCGTCGGCGGCACCCCCGAGGGCATCATCGCGGCCTGCGCGATGAAGTGCATGGGCGGCGTCATCCAGGGCCGGCTGTGGCCCAAGGACGAGGCCGAGCGGCAGAAGGCCCTCGACGCCGGACACGACCTGGACCGGGTGCTCACCACCAACGACCTGGTCAGCGGCGAGAACGTGTTCTTCGTCGCCACCGGCATCACCGACGGCGAGCTGCTGCGCGGCGTGCACTACCGCTCGGAGACCGCCACCACCAGCTCGCTGGTGATGCGCTCCAAGAGCGGCACCATCCGCGAGATCAACTCCGTCCACAAGCTGTCGAAGCTGCGGGCCTACAGCGCGATCGACTTCGACCGCGCCAACTGACCCGGCCACGACCGGCCCAGCACGAGGCCCCGGCGGAATCCCCCTCCGCCGGGGCCTCGTGGCGTTCCGGCCACGGTCGCGGTCGCGGCCCGACCGCCCGCCCGCCGGGCGGGTCTTCGGCCCGCCGTCAACCCGCTATCCGACGCCCGGCCGTGGCCACCCGGGCCGCCTCGCGCAGCTCCGCGTCCCGGCGGCGCCGCCGGGCCAGCACCACCCGGCGCTCGGCGGCCGTCAGCCCGCCCCAGACCCCGTACGGCTCCGGCTGGGCCAGCGCGTGCTCACGGCACTCCAGCAGCACCGGGCAGCGGGCGCAGACCTGCTTGGCCTGCTCCTCCCGCGACAGCCGGGCCGCCGTCGGCTCCTTCGAGGGCGCGAAGAACAGCCCCACCTCGTCCCGTCGACAGGCCGCACCGGTGTGCCACGGATTGTCCTCGCCCGCGGCCGTGCCCGCCGTGCCGCCCGGGGGCTGCGGCTGGGGGCGGACGGCCGGACGACGCTCCAGCAACTGGGCGGCGGCGACTGGCGAAGTGGTGCGGGACTCGATCGGATGCAGCACGGCCGTACTCCTGACGAGGCTCTCGGACACGGGGAACCCCGCTCCCCTGCACGGCTGCGAGCCCCCGCTGTCCAGCACCCGACACGGCCACGGGGCCGCGTCCGGTGCACAGCCGTTCAAGAAGCGATGTGCGGAAGGAACTACCCCGCCCGGCCGCGATTCATGCACACTGCACGCAATCGACTACGGAGTGCACCGATCACAACGCCGAACGCCCGGCCGGGAGTTGATCCACGGACGGGCGTTCATCGGGTCAATTCGGGCTAATCCGTGCCAAGTTGCTTACGGACCCACTCCTTGAGCTTCTTGCCCCGGCGCGGCTTCGCGTCACAACCCCCGAACATCGCAACGCCCTTGACCCGCACGACCGGAGCGTACGGGTCCGCCGCGGTCTGCTCGCGGACGTCGAAGCCGCCGAAGATGCCGACCCCGGAACCGAGCAGGCTGACGTTCTCCGGCACCCGGATCTCCACCCCGCCGAAGATCGCCGTCACCGTGATCTCCACCTCCGGGGACTCGAAGACCGCGTCGGACAGGTCGATCTCCACCCCGCCGAACGCGGCGAAGGCGGTCAGCTGCGAGCCCACCCGCCAGCGGCCCTTGCGGGAGGCGCCGCCGAACACCGCCACCACCGACGGGGACTCGTGCCGCGCGGGCGGCAACGGCCGGGCGCCCGACGGACCCTGCGCGGGGGCGTCCAGCGGCGGCTTGTCGAAGGACACCGACCGGTGCGCCGGCAGGTCCCTGGTCAGCGGGACCAGATCACCGAAGGTCTTGGCGGCGTACGCGGCCTCGATCCGCTCGGCGTGCTCGTCCGCGTCCAACCGCCCCTCGGCGTAGGCGTCCCGGAGCAGCTCCGCGATCCGCTCGCGGTCGGCGTCCGAGACCCGCATCTCCGCCTGCGCCACCGGGGCGTGCGCGGGCTGCGGCGTGGCCACGGGCTTCGGCTGGGGCATCGGTTCGGGCTTGGTCAGGGGTACGGGCGCCGGCACCGGCGGCTGCCCCGGATCGTCCTGCGACGGCGAGTTGTCCGGCGTGTTGTTCACGGCCCAAGCCTAGTCGGTCGTACTGCTGCCCGAGTGAGCCCCGTCACGCAAGGGCGACCTGTCCGCATGCGTCCCGCGGCCGGGTCCTACCCTGGATGGTGCTTCGCCGACGCAGCCGCACCAACTGGACACCTAAGGACCGCCCCGATGGCTCCCACGCCAGACTTCGAGTACAGCGACCTGCTCCCCCTGGGCGCTGACCCGACCCCGTACCGCAAGCTCACCTCCGAGGGCGTCTCCACCTTCGAGGCCGGCGGCCGCACCTTCCTCCAGGTGGAGCCCGAGGCCCTGCGGCTGCTCACCGCCGAGGCGATGCACGACATCTCGCACTACCTGCGCCCCGCCCACCTCGCCCAGCTGCGCCGCATCCTGGACGACCCGGAGGCCAGCCCGAACGACCGCTTCGTCGCGCTCGACCTGCTGAAGAACGTCAACATCTCGGCCGGCGGCGTCCTCCCGATGTGCCAGGACACCGGCACCGCGATCGTCATGGGCAAGCGCGGCCAGAACGTGCTCACCCCCGGCGCCGACGAGTCCGCCATCGCGCGCGGCGTGTACGACGCGTACACCAAGCTCAACCTGCGCTACTCCCAGATGGCCCCGGTGACCATGTGGGACGAGAAGAACACCGGCAACAACCTGCCGGCCCAGATCGAGCTGTACGCCACCGACGGCGACGCGTACAAGTTCCTCTTCATGGCCAAGGGCGGCGGCTCCGCCAACAAGTCGTACCTGTACCAGGAGACCAAGGCCATCCTGAACGAGGCCAGCATGCTCTCGTTCCTGGAGCAGAAGATCCGCTCGCTCGGCACCGCGGCCTGCCCGCCGTACCACCTGGCCATCGTGATCGGCGGCACCAGCGCCGAGTTCGCGCTCAAGACCGCCAAGTACGCCTCCGCGCACTACCTGGACAACCTGCCGACCGAGGGCAACGCCAAGACCGGCCACGGCTTCCGCGACCTGGAGCTGGAGGCCAAGGTCACCGAGCTGACCCAGAAGATCGGCATCGGCGCCCAGTTCGGCGGCAAGTACTTCTGCCACGACGTGCGGGTGGTCCGACTGCCCCGCCACGGCGCCTCGCTGCCGGTCGCGATGGCCGTCTCCTGCTCGGCCGACCGCCAGGCGCTCGGCAAGATCACCGCCGAGGGCGTGTTCCTGGAGCAGCTGGAGACCGACCCGGCGAAGTACCTGCCGGACACCACCGACGAGCACCTGGACGACGACGTGGTGCGCGTCGACCTCAACCAGCCGATGTCCGCGATCCGCGCCGAGCTGTCGAAGTACCCGGTCAAGACCCGGCTCTCGCTGACCGGCACCCTGGTCGTCGCCCGCGACATCGCCCACGCCAAGATCAAGGAGCGCCTGGACGCCGGCGAGGGCATGCCCAAGTACCTCCAGGACCACCCGGTCTACTACGCGGGCCCGGCCAAGACCCCCGAGGGCTACGCCTCCGGCTCCTTCGGCCCCACCACGGCCGGCCGGATGGACTCCTACGTCGACCAGTTCCAGGCGGCCGGCGGCTCCCTGGTGATGCTCGCCAAGGGCAACCGCAGCAAGCAGGTCACCGACGCCTGCGCCGCGCACGGCGGCTTCTACCTCGGCTCCATCGGCGGCCCGGCCGCCCGCCTCGCCCAGGACTGCATCAAGAAGGTCGAGGTGCTGGAGTACGCCGAGCTCGGCATGGAGGCCGTCTGGCGCATCGAGGTCGAGGACTTCCCGGCCTTCATCGTCGTCGACGACAAGGGCAACGACTTCTTCCGCGAGACCACCGAGGGCCCGCTGATCACCAACCTGCGGATCCGCTCCAAGGAGTAGCCGCCCACTGGGGCGGCCGTCAGTTCGCACGCCCTGCACGCCCCCGAACCGCCCCGCACGCCCCTGCGTCCGGGGCGGTTCCACGTTCCGGGCGGAACCGCATGTGGGTACCGTGGACGATGTAGGTGGCCCATCCACATGACCCACGGAGGTGCACCGATGAGCATGACCAACGTCGACGTCGACGACACGATCCTCGCCGAGGCCATGCGGCTGATGGGGACGACGACGAAGAAGGACACGATCAACAACGCCCTCGCCGACTACGTCAACCGTCTGCAACGGATCGAGGCCATGGAGAAGCTGGCCCGCCGGGCCGAGGCGGGCCAGTTCGAGCCGACCCTGCGGGTGCACGAGGCGCGCAAGCGGGCGCAGCGAGAGGAAGCGGAATGATCGGGGGCTTCCTGATCGACACCTCGGCCTACGTCCGTCTGGTGTCGGACCGGGACCTCCGGTCGCAGTGGTGGAGGCACATCGAGTCCGGCCTGATCAGGATCAGCAAGTCGACCCGGACCGAAATCCTCTTCTCCGCCCGGAACTCGGCGGACCGGGACGAGCTGGAGGACGAACTCGCGGCGCTGTTCGGCGCGGCCGTCAGTGCCCCGAAGTCGATCTGGGACTGGATCGACACCACCCAGTACAAGCTGACCCAGAAGGGCCAGCACCGGGCGGCCGGACTCGCGGACCTGTTGCTGGCCGGAACCGCCGTCCACCACGACATGACCGTGCTGCACCTGGACGACGACTTCGCCACGGTCGCCCGAGTGGTCGGCGAGTTGCGCGAGCAGGACATCCGCCGATCCGCCGCCGACTGACGGAGGTGCCGCCGGTCAGGCGTCGAAGTCGTACTCCAGGACGTAGGAGGCGGCGTCCAGGATCATCTCGTTGAGCTCGACGACCTGGCCCTCGTCGGCGAAGGCGGTGCGGCAGATCAGGATGACCGGGGTGCCGGCGGAGAGTTCGAGGCGGGTGGCCTCGTCGGCGGCGGGCATCCGGGAGCGGACCTCCTCGCGGAAGTGCACCGGCTTGGCGCCGATCTCGGCCAGTCGGGCGTAGGTGCCGCCCGGGCCGGTGTCCTCGCGGGTGATCGCGGTGCCGGCGACCAGGACGGCCGGCAGGTAGGAAGTGGAGAGCAGCACCGGCTTGCCGTCCAGGACGAAGCGGCGGTGCCGCACGCACATCGGGACGCCCGGCTCCACCCCGAGCACCCGGGCCACGTGCTCGGGGGCGCCCCGCTCGGTGACCGACACCTGGTCGACCACCAGACTGCGGTTGTCGATGTCCGCGGACCATATCGACCGGCCGGAGCCCCACTGACCCTGCGCCAGCCGCTGGATGCCGCGCCGGCGCAGCGGCCGGAAGTCCCGGACGAACACCCCGGCGCCCCTGCGGGCCTCCGCGATGCCCTCGCTCTGCAGCACGCCGAGCGCCTGACGGGCGGTCATCCGGGCCACGCCGTACTCGTCCATCAGGTCGTTCTCGCCGGGCAGCCGGTCGCCCGCGCGGTAGCGGCCGGTGTCGATGGCCGCCTTCAGGGACTCGGCGATCCGCTGGTACTTGGGCTGTTTGTCGCCACCGCTGCCGCTCATCGCCGCTCCCTCTCCCTCGGATGAATCGTAGGCGCGCCCGCGGTCGCTGATAAGGAGATACGACCGTTGACATCTCTAGAGATATTAGCTTCTCTAGAGATGTCTGCCAGTCGCTGACCGAGCGAAGGAGCAGTGCGGTGAGCACCCGACAGCGCAACGCCCCGGCCTACCGGCCGCACGTGGGTGAACTCGTCCTCGACCGGAGGACCGGACGCACCGGCATCTACATGGACACCATCGGCGGCGAGTACTACCTGCGCCCCGAGCACGGCGGTCTGGAATGGGCCGCCGAACCGCACGACGTCTCCCCGGCCCCCCAGCCCCGCGATTCGGCTGAATGCGATCAGCCTCGGTAATTGCGGATGAATCCACGCAAACCATGGCATTCGGAACCCGGTAATCCCCCCGGTGAATCCGGAATTCCGGAACGCCCCGGGCGAGCCGCCGGGCACGTTACGGATGACGACGGTCACCTTGCGTGCACCGGGGACGGGAATCGGCCACCCGATGGACCGGCACACGAATTGGCACGCACATCACCGACAACAACGCCCCCGCACCCGGACGGGATGCGGGGGCAGTGGACCGGAACGGCCTACGGGTGGCCGCCAATGATGCTCGCGAAGGCGCCAGCGGCGGTCGCCATGTAGCCGGCGGTCACGATGGCGGTCGACACGGCGACCACAGCAACCCGACGAAGCTTGCTCACAGAACCCCTCCAACTCATCAGGCCCACCCCTCCGGGTGAACACTGGTTCGATGATGCAACATCATCAGGCGCTTTGTTCCAGGACCGACATGTACGTACCCCCGGCACCCGGACGGGGGCGCGGAGGCTCTGGCCGGGGACCGCCTACGGGTGACCGCCGACGGCGCTCTCCGGCTTGAGCGGGCCGCCCGGCACGCCGGCGGGCTCGTTCACGTAGTCGCCCTCGTCGCCGAACGTGCCGTTCTCGAACGCGATCTTGTCGGCGTCGGTCGGCGCGGTGTACCCGGCCGGGTTCGAGGAAGCGGTCACCGCACCCTCGACAGCGCTGCCCGCCTCCACAGCGGCTGCCGGGGCCACGGTCTGCGTCGCGGTCTGCGGCGTCGACGGCACCGGGGTCTCGCTCTGGTCATTGGCCATTGGGCGGCCGCCTTTCGGTCATCAAAGGTGTTCGGCCCGACCTCCGTGGCGCGGGCACGCGGACAGTATCGTAGGGTTGATTAAATGTCCGATAAACATCGTGCGGCTTGCGGTGCCGTCCGGCAGAGTCGGGCGCCCGCCTAAGCTGATCCATCGCGGCGGACCGCCGAGCGCCCAATCACGGAATCGACATCTCAGGCCATCGGGGGACCTCATGGAGTTTCGGGAGACGCCGCAGGAGCATGCGCTGCGCTTCCAAGTCCTCGGCCCGGTGGAGGCCTGGCTCGACGGCAAACCGCTATCGCTCGGATCCCCCCAGCAGCAGGCCGTCCTGACCACCCTCCTGCTGCACTCCGGCCGTCCGGTCACCACCCAGGACCTGGTCGACGCGCTGTGGGGCGATCGGCCCCCGACCCAGGCCGTCGCCGCGCTCCGCACCTACGTCTCCCGCCTGCGCGCGGTCATCGAGCCCCAGCGGGTGGTGCGCCGACCCGCCGAACTGCTGGTCTCCGTCGCCGACGGCTACGCACTGCGCATTCCGGGCGAGGCCCTCGACCTGTCGGTCTTCGAGCGGCTCTCCACCGAGGCCGCGGCCGCCCGCGCCGCAGGTGACAAGCGGGAGACCCACCGTCTGCTGGCCCAGGCGCTGGACCTGTTCAGCGGCCGTCCGCTCACCGGCATCCCCGGCCCGTACGCCGACACCCAGCGGCTGCGGCTGGCCGAACGTCAGGTCGCCGCCGCCGAGGAGCTGTGCGCGGCCGCCCTCGACATCGGCCTGCACGCCGAGATCGTCGTCGAGCTCAACAACCTGACGACCGAGCACCCGCTGCGCGAACGCCTGCGCGAACTGCTGATGTTGGCGCTGTACCGGTGCGGACGGCAGGCCGAGGCCCTCGGCGTCTACACCGACACCCGCAAGCTCCTGATCGAGGAGCTCGGCGTCGAACCGGGCACCGGCCTGTCCAGGATGCACAACCGCATCCTGGCGGGCGACCCGGCGCTCAACCTCCCGGCCGTCCCCGCGCCCGCCGCCCGCGAGGACGGCCCGGCCAGTCCGCCGGCTCCGGCTCAACTCCCGGCCGATGTATCGGACTTCAGCGGGCACTCCGAGCTGGTGGACGACCTCTCGGCGGTCCTGATGAACGTCACCGGCCAGGCAGTGGTGGTGACCTCGTTGGCCGGCATCGGGGGCGTCGGCAAGACGACTCTCGCCGTCCACGTCGCCCACCGGGTCCGCTCCGACTTCCCTGACGGCCAGCTGTACGTCGACCTGCGCGGAGCCGGCGCCTCGCCGGCCGACCCGGCAGTCGTCCTCGGCGATTTCCTGCACGCCCTCGGCGTCACCGAGAACCCCGAGTCGCTCGAACAACGGGCCGCGCTCTACCGCTCGTTGCTCGCCAGCCGGCGGATGCTGATCCTGCTGGACAACGCACGCGACGCCGACCAGATCCGACCGCTGATCCCCGGCGTCTCCGGCTGCGCGGTGCTCGCCACCAGCCGGTCCCGGCTGGCCGGCATTCCGGGTGCCCAGCTGTTCGACGTCGAGGAGCTGACACCGGACGAGGCACTCTCACTGTTCTCGGCCATCGTCGGCGAGCACCGGGTCGCCGCCGAGCCCGAGGCGTCCATGAAGGTCGTCACCGCCTGCGGTCTCCTGCCGCTGGCCGTCCGCATCGCCGCCGCCCGGCTGGCCAGCCGACCGCGCTGGAGCGTCTCCGACCTGGCCAGTCGGTTAGCAGATCAGCGGCGTCGACTGGACGAACTCCAGCTCGGCAACCTCGCCGTGGAGACCACCATCGGGCTCGGCTACGGACAGCTGTCCGTGGACGAGGCCCGCGCCTTTCGACTGCTCGCCCTGATCGACTCGCCCGACATCCCGCTGGCGGCCGCCGCGGCGCTGCTCGGCGTGGCGGAGTACACCGCCGAGGACCTCGCCGAGGCGCTGGTCGAGGCGAACATGCTGGAGTGCTTCGCCCCAGGCCGCTACCGCTACCACGACCTGCTCCGGCTCTACGCCCAGCGAAAGAACGAGCGGATCGGGGACACGGACGAGCAGGAGCGGGCGATCCTGCGGCTGCTCGCCCTGCTGATCCCGACCGTGCGCAACGCGCTCCAGGTCATCGAGCCGGACGAACCGCTGATCGAGCAGCTGACCACGCTCTCCTCGCCGGGAATCGGCTTGCCCACGAGCCACGCGGCACGGGACTGGCTGCGCACCGAGGGCGGCCTTCTGCTCAGCGCCGTCGAGGCCGCCGCGAGCGGCCCCAGCACCCTGCAGCGCGCAGCCGTCGACCTGCTGAACTACCTCGTCAGCATCGATCCGGACCCGACCCGCGGTCCCCGGGCGCTCCGGAGTCTGAAGGCCCTCGGCGAAGAAGCGGAGCGTCGTGACGACTCGGCCGCACTCGCCCGGGTGTACTTCGCCCGCGGCACCTTGCAGTCCGTCATCAGCGACTTCCAGGGAGCCGGGCAGTCCTTCCGCCGGAGCCTCGACCATCAGGTGCCGGACGACTCGGCCGTCCTGCTCGTGGCCACGGCCAACATGCTGGGCGTGATGCTGAACGTCAGCAATCGTCCGGCCGAGGCGCTGGTGTTCCTCGAACAGGCCCGGGCCACCAGCCAAGCCGTCGGCGCACCGGACATCGAGGCGCGGGTGGTCAGCAACATGGCCCGGGTACAGCACCGGCTCGGCATGATCGACACGGCGGTCCAGTCCGCCGGCGAAGGTGTCGCCGCCGCTCGCGCGGCCAAGAACGACCCGCTGCTCGCCCAGACCCTCTACCAACTGGGCGTGGTGCTCCCCGGCCCCGAGGCCGTGCCGCACCTGCGCGAGGCCCATGAGCTCTACCGGTCCCAGCGCAACGCGCTGTGGGAGGGCTACGCCCTCGCGCGGCTGGCCTCCGCCCTGTTCGCCGCCGAGCAGCACACCGAGGCCGCCGAGGCCGCCGGCGAGTCGCTGGCGATCGCCCAGGAGATGGACTTCGCCTTCTGCCAGGGCCTGGCCAACGCCGCCCTCGGTGAGGCGCTGCTCGCCCTGGCGCAGCCGGCCCGTGGCCTGGCCTGCCTCCAGGAGGCGCACGCCATCTTCACGCGGCTCGGTGTGCCGGAGGCCTCCCCCGTAGCGGACCTCATCTCCCGACAGCACACCGAGCCCTTCTCATCTCCCCCCGCGCCTTGAGGCCTCCGCTCCCCCTCGGAGCACCTCCCCCGATCCGCGCGTCGGCGCTCCCGCAGCCCCCCGGCTGCGGGAGCGCCATCAACGCTTCCCCGGCGCTGGGCTCCACTGTGCACCGCGCCGATTGACGTTCGATAAACGTCCGATAGTCAGCCCGCGGACCGGTGAAACCGCAGGTCAGCGCCGCCACCCCGGCGCGCCCTGCGGCGTGCGCGGCCGGACGCACCACCCGGCCCGCACCCCTGTGCTTCCGCGGACCCGGTCCAGATCGGCCCAAGCATGACGAGTTGGCCGGAAAGGCACCCCATGGCGCAGTGATCACGCATATTCTCAGATGCCAGTACGCACACGAGTGTCTGCCGGCAACGTGTCGGGGTGCAGGCCGTCTGTGTGATGCGGGGAGCGTGACGTACCGCCACCGGCAGCGGCCCAGGAGGCTGCGGAGGAGCCGACCGGAGGCCACGGGTGGAAGGGTGTCCCTCAACGTGACGACCGGACAGATATCCGACGCTTTCCCGGTCGGCGAGGACGCCGGCGACGACGGCCCCGACGTGCGACGACGCCGGGCGGCCCGGGCCCTGCAGGCGGTCGCCTTCGACACCATCGGGGCCTGTTACGGCGAGGCGTTCCCGGCCAAGGACGGCCAGTTGGAGTGCGGGCGGCAACTGCTCGCCGAGCTCGAACCCGGGGCCCGGGTGCTGGACGTCGGCTGCGGCACCGGCGAGCCGACCGTCCGCCAGCTGACCGCCGGCGGGCTGCGGGTGACCGGGATAGACCTGTCCGACGGGATGCTCACGCTGGCCCGGCAGGCCGGGTTCGCCGGCCCGCACCCGGCCGAGTTCCACCGCATCGACCTGTACGATCTGGCCACCGAGCGGGCCGGCCGGGTCTGGGGAGCCCCCGGGCTGGGCCCGACGGGCCGGGGCGGGTTCGCCGCGATCACCGCGTTCTTCTCGCTGATCCTGCTGCCGCTGGACGAGATCCCGACCGTGCTGGGGCGGCTGCGCGAACTCCTGCGGCCCGGCGGACTGCTGGTGCTCGGTATGGTCGAGGCGGACCTGGATCACGTTCCGCTTCCGTTCCTTGGCAGAGAGCTGCGGATCAGTGGGTATCTGAGGGAGGATCTGGAGCGGGTTCTGGTCGCGGCCGGTTTCGCCGTCGAGGAGTGCTCGGGGCATCCGTACGCGCCGGCCAGTACCACGCTGCCGCCGGAGGAACAGCTGTTCCTGTGCTGTCGACGCGTCGGCTGACCGACCGCAGGACCGCCGCAGGACCAGCAGGCCCACCGACCAGACCGCCCGACCACCACACCGAATCCAGGACAGGCAGCCGTGCGCGACCAGCTCAAGACCGAGGCGGAGCAGCCGCCCGCCGTCCCGGGCCAGCGCAGCGTGGTCCCGCCCCGGGCGCACGCCCCGGTGAGGCCGCCGACCGCCCGGCCGGCCCCCGCCACCCCGGCGGAGGGGGCGGCGGCGGGAACGGCGACAACCGGAGCACCCGCGACCGGGGTGGCGGACCGCCTGGCCTACCTCGACGCGGCGACCCGGCGGATCAACAGCGCCCTCGACCTGGCCGCGACCCTGCGCAACATCGGCCGGGTGCTGGTCCCGACCCTCGCCGACGCCGCGGTCGTCCACCTGCGCGACCCGCTGCCCAACGTCGAGCGCGAGCCGGGCTTCCCGGAGGAGCTGCGGATCCACCACAGCACCGGCACCCGGATCGGCCGGCGCGGCCGCAAGAGCGGCGCGGACGACCGGCACCGCTCCCGGTTCGGCTCCCGCTCGACCGCGGACACCGGCCCGGCCACCCCGGTCACCCGCGGCGGGCCGCTCGCGCACATCCTGCTGAGCCGCCGCCCGGCCGAGTCGGCCGTCCTCGGCACGCCCGCCGCCGAGCGCACCGAGGCGCTGCTGCGCGAGCTGTACGGCACCCGCGGGCTGGCCCGGCTGGCCGCCGGCACCTCGGTGGTGGCCCTGCCGCTACGCGGCCGCAAGGCCGTCCTCGGCCTGCTGGTGCTGATCCGCCGTCCCCCTGAACGCACCGGCCGCCCGGCCTTCGACGCGGCCGACACCGCGACCGCCGCGCACCTGGCGACCCAGGCCGGACTGGCCGTGGACACCGCGCTGCGGTACGCCCGCGAGTGGGAGATAGCCAACGAACTCCAGCGCAGCATGCTGCCGTTGCGCCTGCCGCAGTCGCACGGCGTCCGGCTCGCCCAGCGCTACCTGCCCGGCGAGCGCGGCGCCCAGGTCGGCGGCGACTGGTACGACGCGGTCCCACTGCCCGGCAACCGGGTCGCCCTGATCGTCGGCGACGTGATGGGCCACTCGCTCACCTCGGCCGCCATCATGGGCCAACTGCGCACCAGCGCCCAGACCTTGGCCGCCCTCGACCTGCCGCCGCACGAGGTGCTCTACCACCTGGACGAACAGGCCCAACGGCTCGGCCGGGAACAGCACCTGGCCACCTGCGTGTACGCGGTGTACGACCCGATCGCCAACCGGGTGGTGCTGGCCAACGCCGGACACGTCCCGCCGGTGCTGGTCCGCCCGGACGGCACGGCCGAGTTGGTGGAGCTGGACTCCGGGGCGCCGATCGGGGTCGGCGGGGTGGACTTCAACTCGGTCGAACTGCCCGCGCCGCCCGGCTCGGCGCTGCTGCTGTTCACCGACGGCCTGGTGGAGACCCGCACCCGCCCGCTCAGCGACGGGCTGGAGGTGCTCCGCGCGCGGATCGAGGCCGCCCGCTGGCAGTCTCCCGAGCAGCTGTGCCAGGAGGCGCTGCGGATCCTGCCGCCCGGGGACCGCGGCGACGACATCGCCCTGCTGGGCGCCTGCTTCGACGGCATCCCGGCCGGGGACGTCGCCCACTGGTACCTGCAGCCGCGCAACGAGACGCCCGGCCGGGCCCGCCGGCTGGCCGCGCACACGCTGCGCCGGTGGGGGCTGGACGAGTTGAGCGAGGCGACCGAGCTGATGGTCAGCGAGCTGGTGACCAACGCCGTCCAGCACGCGACCCGGCCGGTCACCCTGAGCCTGGTGCGCACCGCCCGACTGCGCTGCGAGGTGGGCGACGACAGCCCGCTGCTGCCGCGCCCGCGCCGTACCGGTCCGGAGGACGAACGCGGGCGCGGGCTGCAGATAGTGGCCCGGTGCGCGGACCGCTGGGGCGCCACCCGGCTGGGCACCGGCAAGGTGGTCTGGTTCGAGCAGCGGCTGCCGCAGTAGCTGCGCGCGGCAGCCGCCGCGCGTGGCTACGAGCAGGAGCTACGAGCAGGAGCTTCGAGCAGCGCCCGCCGCAGGGGCGGAGCGGGCCCGGCGGGGTGCGCCGGGCCCGCCGCCGGTCACACCTTCACCGGCTCCTCGGCCCGGTCCCGCTCCAGCCGGGCGATCAGCTGCTCGCCCTCCATGTCGACCTTCGGCACGACCTTCTCCAGCCGCTTCGGGAACCACCAGGCGGCCCGGCCGAACAGCGCCATCGCGGCCGGCACCAGCGCCATCCGCACCACGAAGGCGTCCACCAGCACGCCCACCGCGAGGGCGAAGCCGATCGGTTGGACGATCGGGTCGTGGCCGAGGACGAAGGCGCCGAACACCGAGATCATGATCAGCGCGGCCGCCGTCACCACCCGGGCGCCGCCCTTCACCCCGCCGACGACCGCCTCGCGCGGCGCCTTGCCGTGGACGTACTGCTCCTTCATCCCGGAGACCAGGAACAGCTCGTAGTCCATCGCCAGCCCGAACAGCACACCGATCAGCAGGATCGGCACGAAGCTGACCACCGGGCCGACCTTGGGCACGTCGATCAGGCCGTCCAGCCAGCCCCACTGGTAGACCGCGACCACCGCGCCGAGCGAGGCCAGGATGCTGAGCAGGAAGCCCAGCACCGCCTTGAGCGGCACCAGCACCGAGCGGAAGGCCAGCGCCAGCAGCACCAGGGCGATGCCGACGATCACCGCGACGAACGGCGGCAGGGCCTGGCCGAGCTTGTCGGAGACGTCGATGTTGGCGGCGGCGGTGCCGGTGACGGCGATGCTCGCGCCGGTCGCGGACTCGATCGCGGCGCGCTGGTCGCGGATCTCGCCGACCAGCGCCACGGTGGCCTGGTCGTCCGGGCCGGTCTTCGGGATGACGGGCAGCAGGGCGGTGCCGCTGGCCTGGTCGACCTTCGGCGGCAGCAGGGTCTGCACGCCCTTCAGGCCCTGCAGCCGGCCGGCCGTCTCCTTCACCGCCTGCTCCGGGTGCGGCGCGCCGTGGGCGTCCACGACCACCACCAGCGGCGCGTTGAAACCGGGCCCGAAGCCGTCGCTGACCAGGTCGTACGCCTTGCGGGCGTCCGTCCCGACGGCCTGTGAACCGCCGCCGGGCAGGCCCAGGTCGAGGCTCGCGGCGGGCACCGCCATGGCGCCCAGCCCGGCCAGGCCGACCAGCAGCACGGGCAGCGGGCGGCGGACCACGAAGCGGGCCCAGCGCTCGCCCAGGGTGACCTTGCCGTTGGTGGTCAGCGCCCGCTTCCAGATCGGCAGCCGGTCGATCGCCCGGCCGGTGAAGCCCAGCACCGCGGGCAGCAGGGTGATCGCGACCAGGACGGCCACCACGACGGCGCCGGAGGCGGCCAGGCCCATCACGGTGAGGAACGGGACGCCCGCGACGGCGAGTCCGGCGAGCGCCACCACCACGGTCAGCCCGGCGAAGACGACGGCGCTGCCGGCGGTGGCGGTGGCCCGGGCGGCGGACTCCTCGGGCTCCAGGCCCTCGTCCAGGTGGCGGCGGTAGCGGAACAGGATGAACAGCGCGTAGTCGATGCCGACCGCGAGGCCGACCATCAGCGCCAGCACCGGCGCGGTGGTGATGATCTCGAACGAGCCGGTCAGCGCGAGCAGTCCGGCCATCGCGACGGCCACCCCGACCAGCGCGGTCAGCAGCGGCAGCCCGGCCGCGACCAGGGTGCCGAGGGTGATCACCAGCACCAGCCCGGCCACCACCAGGCCGATCGCCTCGGAGCCGCCCTCGATCTGGGCGAACCGGTTGTAGGCGTCGCCGCCGAAGGCCACGTCCAGCCCGGCCGCGCGGGCCGGTTCGGCGGCGGCCCGGACGGCGTCCCGCTGCTGGTCGGTGACCTCGGCGAGCTTGTGGTCGAAGGAGACCAGCGCGATCGCGACCTTCCCGTCCGGGGAGACCGCGCCGGTGGCGTACGGGTCGGGCGCCGCGGCCACGCCCGGGACGTGGGCGATCCGGGCGACGGCCTCGCCGACCGCCTTGGCCGACGCGGGCGAGGCGATGCCGCCGGGCGCGTCGGCGGCGAAGACCACCTGGGCGGAGCCGTGGCCCTGCTCGGGGAAGGTGCCCTTGATCCGGTCCAGGGTGGCCTGCGCCTCGGTGCCGGGGACCTTGAACTCGTCGCTGGTCTTGCCCGCGAAGGCGCCCGCGGCCCCGCCGATCGCGATCAGCAGCGCGACCCAGACGGCCAGCACGGCGCGCCTTCTCCGGAAGCAGTGGCGGCCCAGTCGGTACAGGTACGTGGCCAAGGTCTGACCCCTCGCGGTGCGGTCGGCGGACAGGCGGATGCCTGAGCGAACCCCTCCCACGGTAGACCTAAGTTTGTCGGGTGACAAAGTTGGGTGACAAGATCGACTGACACAGTTGTCCGATCGTGGCGCTACCCTGGCCCAATGGCTCATGTCCCCGCCTCCGAACGCCGACCCCAACTGGTCCGGGCCGCGATCGACCTGATGACCCGGGAAGGGGTCTCCGCCGGCAGCACCCGCGCGATCGCGGCCGAGCTGGGCGTGGCACAGGCGACGGTGCACTACACCTTCGGCACCAAGAAGGACCTCTACCGGGCCGTCGTCGAGGAGGTCGCCGCCCAGTTCATCGGCCAGGTGCGCGCCGCCTCCCCGGGCGACGGCCCGTTCGGCGAACAGGTCCGCACCCTGGTACACGCGCTCTGGGACGCCGCCACCGGCGAGGAGGGGCGCTGCGTCCTGCTGAGCGAGTTCGGCGCGCTGGCGATGCGCGACCCGGACGTCCGGGAGATCATGCTCGGGCTCCAGCGCGCGATCGAGGGCACCGCCACCGAGATGCTCGCCACCCTCGCCGCCACCCACGGGCTGACCCCGGCACTGCCCGCCGAGCGGATCGCCGTCCACTTCCTCAGCGGCTTCGACGGCCTGACCGCCCGCCACCTGATCCGCCGGCAGCCCGGCGAACAGCCCGACCGGAACACCGTGGAGGCGCTGGACCTGCTGGTGGCGAGCACGGTCGGACTCTGCCTCGGCGAACCGGCGACCGAGGACCGGCCGCAGGCCCAGGGCCGGGCCCGGTCGACGCCCCGGGCCCAGCCCCAGTCCTAGTCCCAGCCCTTAGTCCTGATCCTGGTCCGCGGCCCGGTCCTGGTCCGCGCCCCGGCCCTGGTCCGCGCCCCGACCCTCGCCGCCGTCGACGATCCGGACCGGCAGTTCGGCCAGCACCTCGCGCAGCGCGGCGGCGAAGCGCTCGTACTCGGCGCTGCGGGCCGAGCCGGGCCGGGTGGCCAGGCCGATCCGGCGGCCGGGCGCCGGGGCGGCGAAGCGGACGGCGGCCAGCCGGTCGGCGCGGCCGGCCTCGACGTCCAGCGCGGTGGCGGGCAGCAGGGTCACCCCGAGGCCGCCGGCGACCAGCTGGACCAGGGTGGACAGCCCCGCCGCCCGGGTGGTGGAGCCGGCCGGGTCGGCGCCGACCTCACGGCAGATGTCCAGCGCCTGGTCACGCAGGCAGTGGCCCTCCTCCAGCAGCAGCACGTCCAGGTCGAGCAGCGCGTCGCGCGGGACGTCGACCCGCCCGGCGAGCGCGTGCCCGGCCGGGGTGACCAGCACGAAGTCCTCGTCGAACAGCGGGATGTCCCGGGTCGGCGAGGAGCCGCCGGCCGGCAGGGCGAGCAGCAGGACGTCCAGCCGC
Organism: Kitasatospora sp. NPDC089509; assembly: GCF_044749365.1. Classification (NCBI taxonomy): domain Bacteria; kingdom Bacillati; phylum Actinomycetota; class Actinomycetes; order Kitasatosporales; family Streptomycetaceae; genus Kitasatospora; species Kitasatospora sp. NPDC089509. The sequence continues at coordinate 134,096 of NZ_JBIVHS010000021.1, forward strand.
CCGGCGGCCAGGCCCTCCAGCAGCGAGGGGGTGCGCTCCTCGTGGACGTGCAGCTCCAGCTCCGGGAAGCGGTCGCGGACCAGCCGCAGCACGGTGGGCAGCAGATACGGTGCGACGGTGGGGATCACCCCGAGGTGCAGCGGCCCGGTGAACGGACGGCGGGCGGCCTCGACCTCCTCGGTGAGAGCCTGCAGCGAGGCGAGCACCCGGCGCGCGTGAGCGTGCACACGCTCCCCCAGTGGGGTGACAATCACCTTGCGCGTCGTACGCTCGACCAGCTGCGCGCCCAGCGACTCCTCCAGCGCCGCGACCGCCCCGGACAGCGCCGGCTGGCTGGTCCCGGTCGCGGCGGCGGCCTCCCGGAAGTGCCGGTGCTCGGCCACCGCGACGAAGGCCCTGAGCTGGGCCACCGTCGGGGTGCGCGGGTTGCGGAATGTGGCGCTCCCCACAGTCGGCTCGGGTTTGCCGGCGACGGCCCTGCGGGGGCGGGGACGGGACGTGGGCGGTTCGGTACTGATAGCAATCTCCGATCAGACACATCCAGTCTAGCTATTTCCCTGATCAGTCCACGATGTGGAATTGTGGGTGGTGTCCGGAATCCGGACAAAACTCCCCTCAGTCTCACTTCAGGAGAAGCGAACGTGCTCACGATCGGTGACAAGTTCCCCGAGTTCGACCTCAAGGCCTGTGTCGACCTGGATGCCGCGAGCGCCTTCGCCGACATCGACCACAAGACCTACGAGGGCAAGTGGAAGATCGTCTTCTTCTGGCCGATGGACTTCACCTTCGTCTGCCCGACCGAGATCGCCGCGTTCGGCAAGCTGAACGACGAGTTCGCCGACCGTGACGCCCAGATCCTCGGTGTCTCCGGCGACTCCGAGTTCGTGCACCACGCCTGGCGCAAGGACCACAAGGACCTGCGCGACCTGCCCTTCCCGATGCTGGCCGACATCAAGCACGACCTGATGCGCGCCTGCGGCGTCGAGGGCGAGGACGGCACCGCCCAGCGCGCCGTGTTCATCGTCGACCCGAACAACGAGATCCAGTTCGTCATGGTCACCGCCGGCTCCGTCGGCCGTAACCCCAAGGAGGTCCTGCGGGTGCTGGACGCCCTGCAGACCGACGAGCTGTGCCCGTGCAACTGGACCAAGGGCGAGGACACCCTCGACGCCCAGGCCCTGCTGGCGGGCTGACCCATGGCCCTCGACGACCTGAAGGCCGCCCTCCCGGACTACGCCAAGGACCTCAAGCTCAACCTGGGCTCGGTCATCGGCAACTCCGACCTCCCCGCCCAGCAGCTCTGGGGCACCGTGCTGTCCTGCGCGATGGCCACCCGCAGCCCCGGCCTGCTGCGTGAGCTGGAGCCCGAGGCCAAGGCCAACCTCTCCCCGGAGGCGTACACCGCCGCCAAGGGCGCGGCCGCGATCATGGGGATGAACAACGTCTACTACCGGACGCTGCACCTGCTCTCCGACAAGGAGTACAGCACGATGCGGGCCGGTCTGCGGATGAACATCATCGGCACCCCGGGCGTCGAGAAGGTCGACTTCGAGCTCTGGTGCTTCGCCGTCTCGGCCATCAACGGCTGCGGCCAGTGCCTCGACTCGCACGAGGCCGTGCTGCGCAAGGCCGGTGTCGAGCGCGAGGTCGTCCAGGCCTCGATGAAGATCGCCGCCGTCCTGCAGGCCGTGGCCAGCGTCCTCGACTCCGAGGCCGCCCTCGCCGCCGCCGGCGCCTGACGCACCCCGCACTCCCTGACGGGCCCCTCCGCTTGCCGGAGGGGCCCGTCGGCGTTTGCGCAGGCAGCTGGCGAGCCCAACTCCGCTACAGTGCAAGGCGATCCGTGCACGACACCACTGCGGGCAGGGGGCCGACGGCCATGGACCTCGCGACGCTGCGCGACACCGACTTCACCCTGCTGCACGGCACCGCCGACGCGTACGAGCGACTGCGCGGCGACTTCGGACGACACCTGGAGAACTGGCGCGACGGCGTCGAGCGACGGCTGACCGCCGCCGACTGGACCGGCCCCGCCGCCGACGCGGCGGCCCCCGCCCTCCGGCGCGCCACCGGCGGACTGACGGCGGCCCGCACCGAACTCGGGCAGATCGGCCAGGCCCTCCGGACCGGCGCCGACGCCCTCGTCCTCGCCCAGTCGGCCCTGCGCAAGGCCCTGGAGGACGTACGGGCCGCGGGCATAGCGGTCGACGAACACGGCGTCGTCGACCCGGCATCCGCCTCCCCCGCCGACCGACACGACTCCGCGGACGAGGGCGCCCGTGCCCGGACCGCCGAGGCCCTCGCCACCCGCATCGGCACCGCCCTCACCGAGGCCGACACCGTCGACCGGGCCCTCGCCACCCGGCTCCGGCACTACACCGCCCGCGCCCGCGACGGCACCGGCCTCGACCCGCACCGCGCCCTCGGCGACCGGCTCGACCTCGGCCTCGCCCCGGACAACCTGCTGCTCGGCAGCGTCCCGGCGGACGGAGCGTCACCCGTCGAGGTGAACGCCTGGTGGAACGCGCTGCCCGCCGACCGGCAGCGCTGGCTGATCGAGGAGCACCCGGACCTGGTCGGCGACCGCGACGGCGTCCCCGCCGCGGCCCGGGACCGGGCCAACCGGATCCTCCTGCCGCGACTCATCGCCGGGTACCGGCCCGGCGGGCCGTCGTCCGACCCGTACGGCGAGCTGAAGCTGAGCGGGTACCTGGGGATCGCCGAACGGCTGCGCCGGACCGACGGGACGGACCCACCGGTCCTGCTGCTCGGCGTCGGCGGGCGCGGGCAGGGCCGCGGGATCATCTCCTTCGGCGACCCGGACACCGCCGACGACGTCACCACCCTGGTCGGCGGCCTGGGCACCACGCTGCGGCGGATCGGCGGCGGGGACGCCGACCGGGCGAAGGCCGTGTACGACGCGGCCCGGCGCGCCGACCCGACCCGCAGCACGGCGTCCATCGCCTGGCTGGGCTACGACGCCCCGCTCACCTTCCCGGAGGCCGGCGACCGGGCCCGCGCCCGGGGCGGCGTCGACGCCTACCGCAGGTTCCTCGACGGACAGCGCGTCACCCACCGGGGTCCGCCGGCCCATGTCACGGCCCAGGGCCACAGCTTCGGTTCGCTGCTGGTCGGCCTCGCCGCGCGGGGACCGGTCGGGATCGCGGCCGACGACGTCATCCTGGTCGGCAGCCCCGGCACCGACGCGTCGCACGCCTCGGAGTTCTCGGTGGGCGCCGATCACACCTACGTCGGCGCCGCCGCCTGGGACCACGTCTCGCACCTCGGCTGGTACGCCCGGGACCCGGCCGGCGCGGACTTCGGCGCCCGCCGCTTCGCCGTGGACGGCGGCTCCCCCGACTTCACCGCGCACTCGTCCTACTGGGACGACGGCCCCGGCGACGACCACACCTCGATCGACAACATCGGCCGGATCGTCAGCGGCCACGGCGACCGGATCAGCCCGGACGACCCCCGGTGACGGACCGACGTCCTAGTCCACCGCAGGTTGGGCCGTTGTCGCCGGTGTCGGCTGGCCCGTTGTCGCCGGTGTCGGCTGGGCCGCGGCGGTGCGTTCGGCGGCCTCGCGGGCGGCTTCGAGGGCCGTGAACACCGCCTGGCCGGCTTCGTTGCGGCGCCGCAGATGGGCGACCACGGTGTTGATGACGGCGATCAGCGGGACGGCGACCACCGCACCGCCGATGCCGCCGATGATGCCGCCGGCCGCGACGCCGAGGACCACGCCGAGCGGGTGGACCCGGACGGCCCGGCCGAGGATCAGCGGCTGGAGGATGTGGCTCTCCACCTGCATCACCGCGATCAGCACGACCAGCACCATCAGCGCCGTCCACGGCCCCTGGGTGACCAGCGCGATCAGCACCGCGACCGTTCCGGTGACCAGGGCGCCGACCAGCGGGACGAAGGCACCGAGGAAGATGATCACGGCCAGCGGCATGGCCAGCGGCACGCCCAGCAGGTCGATCCCGACGCCGATGCAGACCGCGTCGATGAAGGCCACGCAGACGGTGCCGCGCACGTACGCGGTGAGCGTGATCCAGGCCTTCGGGCCGGCCCCGGCCATCGCGAAGCGGGACTGCCGGGGCAGGCCGCGCAGCGCCCAGTTCCAGATCTTCGCGCCGTCGTAGAGGAAGAAGAAGGTGGTGAAGAAGGTCATCAGCAGCGCGGTCAGGATCTCGACGGCGATCTGCGCGCCGGTGATCGAGGCCGAGGTGATCTGGTCGGTGTTGGTGGTGATGGCCTTGGTGATCTGGTTGGCGAAGTCGGTGATCTGCTGCTGGGTCAGGTGGAACGGCCCGGTGATCAGCCAGTCGCGCAACTGGTTGACGCCGGTCTTCACCTGGTTGGTGACGTCCGGCAGGTTGGTGGACACCTGCCAGACCACGAACCAGCCGACCAGCCCGATCCCGGCCAGGCCGCTGAGGAACACCCCGCCGGCCGCCAGCGAGCGCGGCACCCCGCGCCGGCGCAGCCAGGAGACCGAGGGCTCCAGCAGCGCGGTGATCAGCAGCGAGGCCAGCACCGAGAAGGCGACCAGCCGCAGCATGTCGACGACGTAGAAGAGGACGTAGAGCGCGGCGCCGAGCAGCAGCAGTCGCCAGGTCGACTCGGCGGCCACCCGCAGGCCCCAGGGCACCGCCTCGGCGGGGGTGGCGGGCCGTCCGGGGTGGTGCTCCCGGCCGAGTCCGCCGGGCGCGGCGGGCGCGGGGACCGCGGGCACCGGGGCCGGAGCCGCGTCGGCGACCGGCTCGGGACCGGGAACGGCGGGGACGGCGGCAGGGACAGGAGTGGGAGCGGGAGCCGGGTCGGCACGCGGGACCGGCACCGGGCCCGGCACCTCCGCGTGGACGGGAACCGGGAGCTCGTGCGGATCGGCCGCCATCCCGGCGCGTCGGCGCCGTTCGATCACGGCGGCCGCGCTCGCCACCACGGCCATGCCCTTGGCCACGGCCTTCAAGGCCTTTCCGCCCCGCGCCATCCGCACTACCACCGCTTCCCTACCGGACCCGCCGAGTCCGGCGGTACGCCGTGGGTCCCGCCACGGCCGTCAGGGATGACGCTACCCGGCAGGGGTGGGGCGAGTCCGCCCGCCAGGGGTGTTCGACTCGACGGGTTCTTTCCACAAAGTGGGACAAATCGCCGGATTCACGATGGTTTCGCCCAGGTTTCGCTGGGGAGGAGTCCGAACGGGACGACGAGTCGTTCCTGCGGAACCACTCGTCCCCGTCGGACCAACCGCCGGCGGACCGGCCGGTGCGGGAAGCATCCAGGACCCCTTCCCGCGCCCCGCGTCCGCACCCAGGACCGCACCGCCCGCGGGCGCACTGGTCAGCGCAGCCCGGGCGGCGCGGCCCGCCCTCCTCCGGCGCCCGCCGGAGAACGCCACGGCCCCCGGCCGCCCGTCGAACGGGACGAGCGGCCGGGGGCCGTGCGGAAGGGTTCGCTGCCCGGGGGCGGCGGTCCCTCCTAGTACCAGCTGTGGGCCTGCCAGAACGACCAGGCACCGCAGGGGCTGCCGTAGCGGCTGTTCATGTAGCCGACACCCCACTTGATCTGGGTCGCCGGGTTGGTGCGCCAGTCGGCACCGGCCGAGGCCATCTTGGAACCGGGCAGCGCCTGGACCAGGCCGTAAGCACCGGAACCGCTGTTGGTCGCGGTGTAGTCCCAGCCGCTCTCGCGCTTCACGATCTGGCTGAAGCACTGGAACTGGGCGTCGTTGCCGACGATCTGCCGGGCCATGTCCTGGACGGAGCCGGGGCTGACCGAGACCGGCGGCGCGCTGTTGTCGACCGCGGACATCGCCGAACGCGCCTTGGAGCGGTTGGCGGCGGCGTCGGCGGCGGCGCGCTGGTCGGCGGCGGCCTTGGCGGCCTTGTCCGCGTCGGCCTTCGCCTGGGCGTCGGCCTTGGCCTGGGCGTCCGCGGCGGCCTTCTGGCGCGCGGCCTCCTCGGCGGCCTTCTGCTCGGCGGCGGCCTTGGCGGCCGCGTCGGCGGAAGCCTGCTGGGCGGATGCCTGCTGTCCGATGTTGTCACTGGCGGTCTGTGCCTGGGCGCCTGAGGGGACTTCGGCGAGCAGGGTCGCGCCGGCGACGTCGACCGTCTGCGTGGTCTTGCCCTCGCTGCCCGAGGCCATACCCACGACGGCACCGACAGCGGTGACGGCGGTGGCGGAGGCCACAGCAACTCCCCGGACCGAGATCCGAGTCACATGGTTTCCTTCCAGCATCGCCCACGCGTGACCGTGCGGACGCAACATGCCCCTTGGCACGGACCTCCGTAGGTGCTCTGGTCACGGGAGGTGCTGACCCGGCGTCCGGTCGGTTGAGGCGACCGGGCGTTGGAATCGGGCGGCGTACGGCTCTCGGTCTTCAATTGTGCGTCCACCGACCGGAGTTGGCGGACCTTCCGGGGCCGGACTCCCGGAGTCCGGAAGCCCTGCCGCGCCGTACGCGGGGCCTGACAGAACCCTCACCATGCCGCACCGGGCACTGTCGACGCAATTCCCGCCTGCGTGGCGCATGTCACATTCACCGTGCGGGAGTTCTCCGGACAGAAAGCACTCGATGTGATGAAAGGGACGGGGCCTGCCCCGTCAGGAGCAGGCCCCGCGCCGCGAGTTGACCCTATTGTCCGACTATGCCCCGATCAGGGGCAGTTCACGGGTTGATGTCCTCCAGCATCTCCGTGACCAGCGCCGCGATCGGCGAACGCTCCGAGCGGGTGAGGGTGATGTGGGCGAAGAGCGGGTGCCCCTTCAACTTCTCCACCACCGCCACCACGCCGTCGTACCGGCCGACCCTGAGGTTGTCCCGCTGCGCCACGTCGTGGGTGAGCACCACCCGCGAGCCCTGGCCGATCCGGGACAGCACCGTCAGCAGGACGTTGCGCTCCAGCGACTGCGCCTCGTCCACGATCACGAAGGCGTCGTGCAGCGAGCGCCCCCGGATGTGGGTCAGCGGCAGGACCTCCAGCATCCCGCGGGCGATGACCTCCTCGATCACGTCCGGGGTGGTGACCGCCGAGAGGGTGTCGAAGACCGCCTGCGCCCAGGGGCCCATCTTCTCCGCCTCGGAGCCCGGCAGGTAGCCGAGCTCCTGGCCGCCGACCGCGTACAGCGGCCGGAAGACCATCACCTTGCGGTGCTGCCTCCGCTCCAGCACCGCTTCCAGTCCCGCGCACAGCGCCAGCGCCGACTTGCCGGTGCCGGCCCGACCGCCCATCGAGACGATGCCGATCTCCGGGTCGAGCAGCAGGTCCAGCGCCACCCGCTGTTCGGCACTGCGACCGCGCAGCCCGAACGCCTCGCGCTCACCGCGCACCAGCCGGACCCGCCCGTCGCCGGTCACCCGGCCGAGTGCCCGGCCGCGCTCCGAGGTGAGCACCAGTCCGGTGTGCACCGGCAGCTCCTCGACCCCCTCGACGTCCACCGCGGCGTCGTGGCCGGCCGCGAACAGCGCGTCCACCTGGTCCGCCGCGACGTGCAGCTCGGACATCCCCGTCCAGCCGGAGGTGATCGCCAGCTCGGCCCGGTACTCCTCGGCGAGCAGGCCCACCGAGCTGGCCTTGATCCGCAGCGGGAGGTCCTTGGAGACGACGGTGACGTCGTACCCCTCGGCCTGCAGGTTGCGGGCGACCGCCAGGATCCGGGTGTCCGCCTCGCCGCCGCCCGCCCGGTAGCCGACCGGCAGTATCGAGACGTCCGAGTGGTTGAGCTCGACCCGGATCGTGCCGCCCAGCTCGCCGACCGGGATCGGCTCGTCGAGCCGGCCGTGCCGGATCCGGTAGTCGTCGAGCAGGCGCAGCGCCTGGCGGGCGAAGTAGCCCAGCTCGGGATGGTGGCGCTTGGCCTCCAGCTCGGTGACGACCACCACCGGGAGGACGACCTCGTGCTCCTCGAAGCGCGTCATGGCGAGCGGGTCCGCCAGCAGCACGCTGGTGTCGAGAACGTACGTGCGCCGGTCTGGTGTCCGGCGGCTCTTGGAACTGACCACTAGGCCTCCAGAGCGGATGACCCTGCGTCATCCGCGGCATGCCGGCCCCCGCTGCCCCGGTGGCCTCGGGACCGGACTGACTGGAGTATTCCCAGGCGGGGGGCGGTGCATTCGCGCCCCCGGCGAACTGACGGATCATTGCCGGTGAACGTTTGGCCTCGCGCGGGGCCCGGGTAGGCCATCCCAACGGCGGTCATTCCACCCGGATGCGCCACCCGGGATGCCCGGACGGGCGCCCCGGGTCAGAGGCCGAGCCGCCGGTTCCGCTGTTCGAAGGCGCGCAGCGCGCGGAGGAAGTCGACCTTGCGGAAGGCCGGCCAGTACGCCTCGCAGAAGTAGAACTCGCTGTGGGCGCTCTGCCAGAGCAGGAATCCGGACAGCCGCTGCTCGCCCGAGGTGCGGATGATGAGGTCCGGGTCGGGCTGGTTGCGGGTGTAGAGGTGCTCGGAGATGTGTTCGACGGTCAGGATCTCGGCCAGTTCCTCGATCGCGGTGCCGCGCCCGGCGTGCTCCTGGAGCAGCGAGCGGACGGCGTCGGCGATCTCGTGCCGGCCGCCGTAGCCGACCGCGACGTTGACGGTGATGCCGTCGATCCCGGCGGTCTCGTCGGCGGCGCGCTTGAGCACGTCGGCGGTGTGCTGCGGGAGCAGGTCCAGCGCGCCGACCGGGTTGACCCGCCAGCGGCGGGCGGCGGCCAGGCCGGTGACGGCGTCCTCGATGATGCCGAGCAGCGGGACCAGCTCGTCGGCCGGGCGGTCCAGGTTGTCGGTGGAGAGCATCCACAGGGTGACGACCTTGACGTGGGTCTCGTCGCACCAGCCGAGGAACTCGCTGATCTTGTCGGCGCCGCGCTGGTGGCCGTACGCGGTGGAGCCGCCGGCGGCCTTGGCCCAGCGGCGGTTGCCGTCCAGGATCACGCCGATGTGGTGCGGGGTGCGCGCGAGGTGGACCTCGACCCGGCGGCCGTAGAGCCCGTACATCCCGCCCAGCAGGGTGCGGAGCCCCGGCGTCCGTTCGGCGACATCGCGCAGACCCATGCTTTTCCCGGCCCCTCCGTGCTCGTTCGGGCTGGTGCGGCACCGCCCCGGCGCAGCCTACTCCCGCGTGCGGGTACTGGGTAAAGCAGCAGGTAGCGGTCTGGTCACGGTCCTGTACGAAGTCTGTCCCGACGGGCGTGTCCGGACCTCCGGGGCGGGGCTCCTGTCGTGGACACGGAACGGTCTCCGGTTCCTTAAGGGAGCCGTAAACCGGTCCACCGATGCTTGACGGCCGGCAATGGTCTAGTCCAGCTTTTGACCCGGGGCGGAACGAAACCCGAACCGCCCCGTGAGTCACCTGCGGACCCCTCCCCCACACGCGGCCGCCGCGCCCCCCACCGCGGCGGCCGCTCCTTCCCCAGGAGCGTCACCCCATGGCCCGTACGCCGAACCAGCCCGCGCACCGGCGCCGGCGCAGCCCCCTCCCGGCCCTCGCGGCCGGTGCCACCGCCCTCGCCCTGGCCGGCGGCGGCCTCGCCCTCTTCGCCGGCGGCGCCAGCGCGGCGGACGGCAACCTGGTCACCAACGGCGGTTTCGAGTCCGGCCTGAGCGGCTGGTCCTGCACCGGCGGCGCGGCCGCGGTGTCCTCGCCGGCGCACTCCGGCAGCGGCGCGCTGCAGGCCACCCCGGGTGCGGGCGACACCGCCGAGTGCACCCAGACCGTCAGCGTGCTGCCCAACACCAGCTACTCGCTGAGCGCCTGGGTGCAGGGCCCGTACGTCTACCTCGGCGCGCGCGGCACCGGCGGCACCGACCCGTCCAGCTGGTCGAACCAGAGCAGCTGGAACCAGCTGTCCAGCACCTTCACCACCGGGGCCAACACCACCAGCGTCACGGTCTACCTGCACGGCTGGTACGGGCAGAGCGCCTACCTCGCCGACGACGTCGCGCTGGTCGGCCCGGGCGGCGGCGGCTCCACGCCCTCGCCGACGGCCACCCCCAGCTCCACCCCGACGCCGACGGCCACGGCCAGCCCGTCCCCGACGGTCACCCCCACGGCGACGCCCACCCAGACGCCGACCTCCACCCCGACCCCCACGGCCACCCCGACCCCGACGCCGACCGGCACCACCCCGCCGGCCACCGGGCTGCCCGCGCACGCGCTCACCGGCTACTGGCAGAACTTCGACAACGGCTCCACCCCGCAGCGCCTGAGCGACGTCCAGAACGCGTACGACATCATCGCGGTCTCCTTCGCCGACGCCGTCCCGACCCAGACCGGCGCGATCAGCTTCACCCTGGACCCGGGCCTGTCCAAGGCGCTCGGCGGCTACACCGACGCCCAGTTCCGCGCGGACATCAAGGCCAAGCAGGCGGCCGGCAAGAAGGTCGTCCTCTCCATCGGCGGCCAGAACGGCGCGATCAGCGTCGGCGACGGCACCGCCGGGGCGAACTTCGCCAACAGCGCCTACTCGATCATCAAGGACTACGGCTTCGACGGCATCGACGTCGACCTGGAGAACGGCGTCCAGGCCGGCCCGCTCGGCGACGCGCTGCACGCCCTGCAGGCCAAGGTCGGCCCCGGCTTCGTGCTCACCATGGCCCCCGAGACGATCGGGATGTACAGCACCGCCGGCGCCTACTTCCAGCTGGCGCTGAACACCAAGGACATCCTGACCGTCGTCAACACCCAGTTCTACAACTCGGGTGGCATGAACGGCTGCGACGGCAAGGTCTACAACCAGGGCACGATCGACTTCATCACCTCCCAGGTCTGCACCCACATCCAGGGCGGCCTGCGGCCCGACCAGGTCGGCATCGGCGTCCCGGCCTCCGGCAAGGCGGCGGGCGGCGGCTACGTCGACCCCTCGGTGGTGAACAACGCGCTCAACTGCCTGGCCACCGGCAACAACTGCGGCAGCTTCGTGCCGCCGGCCAAGTGGCCCACCATCCGCGGCGCGATGACCTGGTCCACCAACTGGGATGCCAACAACGGCAACGCGTTCTCCAACGCGGTCGGCCCGTTCGTCCACAAGATGCCGTAGCACTCCTCCTGAGCCGCAACTCCCTGCGGCGCGCCGCTCCTTGAGGGTGGGGCTCGCGCGCCGACGGCGGGGCCCGTCGTACCGGAACCGGTACGGCGGGCCCCTTCCGCGTCAGCGGGCCTTGCGTATCAGCGGGCCCTTGCACGCCAACCGGCCCTTGCGCGTCAGCGGGCCAGCACCGCCGTGAGGGCGCCGAGCAGCAGGAACGGGCCGACCGGAACGTCGAGCCCCCGCCACGGGCGGCGGCGGACCAGCAGGGCGAGCGCCCGCAGGGTGCCCCACAGCCCGGCCAGCACCACCGCGGCGACCAGCCCGCCGATCGCGACCCACCAGCCGTACCAGCCGAGCAGCCCGCCCAGGACGAACCCGAGCGGGGAGTCGCCGGGCCCCAGGGCCCCGACCTGGACGGCGACTTCGAGCAGCGCCCCGACCGCCAGCGCGACCAGCAGGCAGCGCAGCAGCACGCCCGGGCGCCCCTCGGCCAGCGCCGCCACCGTCAGCAGCACGGCCACCCCCGCCAGCAGCGGCCCGGTCAGCCGGTACGGCAGCCGGCGCACCCGGACGTCGGTGAAGCCGAGCGCCACGCCGAGCGCGCCGGCCCAGGCGAGCGCCGCCACCGCCGCCCCGTCCGCCGCGTACGCGACCCCGACCGCGACCGCCGCCGTGACCGCCTCCACCGTTCCCGCGCCCGCGCCCAGCCGCCCCCGGCAGCCCGGGCAGCGACCGCTCGGCGGCAGCAGCAGCCCGACCGCCCGGCCGCACAACGGGCAGGCCCCGCACCGGGGTTCGCCCTCGGGCACGGCGAAGCGGGCGATCAGTCCGCGCAGCAGCGGAGCCAGCAGGAGCCCGACCAGCACCGCCCCGGTCACCATCACGACCACCACCGGCGCACCCCCTCCTCGTCGACGCACCGGGCCCCATCTTCCCGTCCCGTCCGGACGGACGGTGTGCCGTCCGTCTCGTTCGGGGCGGGATTCCATCCCAGGATTCGGCGGCCTTCCTCGCATACGTGAGCATTCCGGACATTCGGCCAGCGGTTTGGAAGGCGGTTCGACGCCCCCGCCTGTCGATCCAAGGAGGCCCGTCCGGGCCCGGCGAGCCACCCTCCCGGACTCCCCGCGCGGGGCCCCGAGGTGCCCCTAAAGTAGGCAGGCATGCAGGTCATCCAGTCCAGCAAGCTCGCCAACGTCTGCTACGACATCCGCGGCCCGGTGCTCGACGAGGCGATGCGGCTGGAGGAACAGGGCCACCGCATCCTCAAGCTCAACACCGGCAACCCGGCCGTCTTCGGCTTCGAGGCGCCCCCGGAGATCCTCCAGGACATCCTCCGCAACCTCTCGAACGCGCACGGGTACGGCGACTCCAAGGGCCTGCTCTCGGCCCGCCGCGCGGTGGTGATGCACTACGAGGACCGCGGGCTGCACGGGCTCTCCGTCGACGACGTCTTCCTCGGCAACGGCGTCTCCGAGCTGATCCAGCTCGCCATGACCGCGCTGCTGGACGACGGCGACGAGGTGCTCGTCCCGGCGCCGGACTACCCGCTGTGGACCGCCTCGGTCTCACTGGCCGGCGGCACCGCGGTGCACTACCGCTGCGACGAGCAGGCCGAGTGGTACCCGGACCTCGCCGACATCGAGTCCAAGGTGACCGACCGGACCAGGGCGATCGTGGTGATCAACCCGAACAACCCGACCGGCGCGGTCTACCCGCGCGAGGTGCTGGAGGGCATCGCAGAGATCGCCCGCCGGCACCAACTCGTGGTCTACGCGGACGAGATCTACGACAAGATCCTCTACGACGACGCCGAGCACGTCCCGCTGGCCACCCTGGCCCCGGACCTCTTCTGCGTCACCTTCAACGGACTGTCCAAGTCCTACCGGGTCGCCGGTTTCCGCTCCGGCTGGATGGTGCTCTCCGGCGACCGCCAGCGCGCCCGCAGCTACGTCGAGGGCCTGACCGTGCTCGCCTCGATGCGACTGTGCGCCAACATGCCCGCCCAGCACGCGGTGGCCGCCGCGCTCGGCGGACGGCAGTCGATCAAGGACCTGGTACTGCCCGGCGGCCGGCTGCTGGCCTCCCGGGACGCGGCGTACGAGCTGCTGAACCAGATCCCCGGGGTGAGCTGCGTCAAGCCGAAGGGCGCGCTGTACGCCTTCCCCCGGCTGGACCCGAAGGTCTACAAGATCAAGGACGACGCCCAGATGGTGCTGGACCTGCTGCGCTCCCAGCGGATCCTGCTGGTCCAGGGCACCGGCTTCAACTGGCCCGAGCCGGACCACTTCCGGCTGGTCACGCTGCCCCGGCCGGAGGAGATCACCGACGCGGTGACCAGGATCGGCGACTTCCTCAGCGGCTACACCCAGCCCTGACCACCTCACCGGAGGGGGAACACCCGGCGAGGGGCCAGGGGAAAGCACTACGGCCGGAGTCCCGGCCCGGGCGGTCTCCTTGGTCGGGGAAAGACCGCCCGGCGGAACTCCGGCCGTCCTGTCACTCGGTCGGCGCGCCGTTCGTGCGGCGCGCCGACCTCTCGCTCGACTGAGGCTCAGGCTCAGCCGAGGCGCGCGACGAGGCTCCGGTACTCGTCCCACAGCTCCTTCGGGGTGTGGTCGCCGAACAGCTCCAGGTGGGCCGGCACCAGCGCGGCCTCCTGGCGCCAGATGTCGGCGTCCACGGTGAAGAGCAGGGCGAGGTCCTCCTCGGACAGCTTCAGGTCACCCAGGTCGAAGCCGTCGACCTTCGGCAGGACGCCGATCGGGGTCTCGACGCCCTCGGCGGTGCCCTCCAGGCGCTCGACGATCCACTTGAGCACGCGGCTGTTCTCGCCGTAGCCGGGCCAGACGAAGCTGCCCTCGGCGTTCTTGCGGAACCAGTTGACGTAGTAGATCTTCGGCAGCTTGGCGGCGTCCGCCTCGGCGCCGACCTTCAGCCAGTGGGCGAAGTAGTCGCCCATGTTGTAGCCGCAGAACGGCAGCATCGCGAACGGGTCGCGGCGCAGCTCGCCCACCGTGCCCTCGGCGGCGGCGGTCTTCTCGGAGGCGATGTTGGCGCCCAGGAAGACGCCGTGCTGCCAGTCGAAGGACTCGGTGACCAGCGGGACGGCGGTGGCCCGGCGGCCGCCGAACAGGATCGCCGAGATCGGCACGCCCGCCTGGTCCTCCCACTCGGGGGCGATGGTCGGGCACTGCGCGGCCGGGACGGCGAAGCGGGCGTTCGGGTGGGCGGCCGGGGTGCCGGACTCGGGGGTCCAGTCGTTGCCGCGCCAGTCGGTCAGGTGCGCCGGGGGCTCCTCGGTGAGGCCCTCCCACCACACGTCGCCGTCGTCGGTGAGGGCGACGTTGGTGAAGACGGTGTTGCCCCAGAGGGTGTCGATGGCGTTGGCGTTGGTGTCCACGCCGGTGCCGGGGGCGACGCCGAAGAAGCCGGCCTCGGGGTTGATCGCGTAGAGGCGGCCGTCCTCCTTGTTGAACCGCATCCAGGCGATGTCGTCGCCGATGGTCTCGACCTTCCAGCCCGGGATCGTCGGCTGGAGCATGGCCAGGTTGGTCTTGCCGCAGGCCGACGGGAAGGCCGCCGCGACGTACTTGACCTCGCCGGACGGCGGGGTGAGCTTCAGGATCAGCATGTGCTCGGCGAGCCAGCCCTCGTCGCGGGCCATGGTCGAGGCGATGCGCAGCGCGTAGCACTTCTTGCCGAGCAGGGCGTTGCCGCCGTAGCCCGAGCCGAAGGACCAGATCTCCTTGGTCTCCGGGAAGTGCGAGATGTACTTGGTGCTGTTGCACGGCCACGGCACGTCCGCCTGGCCGTCGGCCAGCGGGGCACCGACGGTGTGCACGGCCTTGACGAACTCCCCGTCCTCGCCGAGCTGGTCGAGCACGGCCTGGCCCATCCGGGTCATCACGCGCATCGACACCGCGACGTAGGCGGAGTCGGTGATCTCGACGCCGTACGCGGCCAGCGGGGAGCCGACCGGGCCCATCGAGAAGGGCACGACGTACATCGTGCGGCCCTTCATCGAGCCGCGGAACAGGCCCTGCTCGCCACGGAAGATCTCCCGCATCTCGGCGGGGGCCTTCCAGTGGTTGGTCGGGCCGGCGTCCTTCTCCTGCTCGGAGCAGATGAAGGTGCGGTCCTCGACGCGCGCCACGTCCGAGGGGTCCGAGGCGGCGTAGTAGGAGTTGGGGCGCTTCTCCTCGTTCAGCTTCCTGAAGGTGCCCTGAGCCACCAGCAGGTCCGCGAGGCGCTGGTACTCCTCGTCGGAACCGTTGCACCACTCGATGCGGGCCGGCTGGGTGAGCTCGGCGATCTCGCTCACCCAAGCGAGCAGCTGCTTGTGGCGGGTGGGCGCGGATGCGCTGAGAGCAGAGATCTCGTACGACACGATCGCTCCGTTTCACGCCATCCCGGCGGGGAGATGGCGTTGCGGGGGTCTGAGGGTGCTTGCAGCGTAGCTCCGGGTCTGAGCCCCCAACGCGGCACTGCGGCGAAATTGACGCATCTTTTACTACAGTAAGTACGATTACTGATCGGTAACCAGACGCCCGCGCCGGAGCCGGAGTGCGCGGCGCCACACTCCAATTGCTCCAAAACGTCTAAGAGTGATGAGCGCCACTTCATTACGCGCTAGTAACCTACGGTTCCGTAGGTAACGGGTAGCATGCTGCCCATGACTGCTGCTGCGCTCGCGGAGAGCACTGGGGAGGGCCCGGCCGGACACCGGGAGGACAAGCCGAAGTGGCGCGGCTGGCTGCACGCCGGGATGTTCCCCGCCACCGTCGCCGCCGGGATCGTGCTGATCTGCCTGGCCGACTCCACGCCGGCCAAGATCGCCTGCGCGATCTACTCGGTCAGCGCCTGGCTGCTGTTCGGCGTCAGCGCGGTGTACCACCGCTTCACCTGGGGCCCGCGCGGGGACGCCGTGCTGCGCCGGCTGGACCACGCGAACATCTTCCTGATCATCGCCGGCACCTACACGCCGTTCACGATGCTGCTGCTCAAGGGCGCCGACCAGCAGATCCTGCTCTGGGTCGCCTGGGGCGGAGCCCTGGCCGGCATAGCCTTCCGGGTGTTCTGGGTCGGCGCGCCGCGCTGGCTCTACACCCCCGTGTACATCGCGCTGGGCTGGGCCGCCGCGTTCTTCCTGCCGGACTTCCTGCGCACCGGCGGGGTGGCCGTCCTGGTGCTGATGATCGTCGGCGGGGTGCTCTACAGCATCGGCGGCGTGGTGTACGGGCTCAAGCGGCCCAACCCCTCACCGCGCTGGTTCGGCTTCCACGAGGTGTTCCACGCCTTCACCCTCGGCGCCTTCATCGTGCAGTACGTCGGCGTCTCACTGGTGGCGTACAGCGCGGCCGGCTGAACCCGGCGCACCCCGACGGGCGGTCGTCCGGTCCGCGGACCGGGCGGTCGCCCGTTCCGCCGTCCAGGGCCGCTCGTACCCGGCCCGGCCCTGCGGGCGGTGCGGGAGGGACGGGTGCTCGGCACCGTCCGAGGCCGACTGCGCCGACCGTGCCGACGGCCGGGCATCCGGGAAGTGCAGCGCGTCGGCCGACTCCAGCGGCTCCAACGCCTCCGGCAGCTCCGACTCGATCTCCGGACGCACCGCCCGGGCGGCCGACCCGCCCCGCCCGCGCGCCTGCCGGGCGTCCAGCGCCTCGCGGGCCCGGCGGCAGCGCTCGCAGTGGGCGGCGTCCGGGATGCCCCGCCGGGACCGGTGCCCGGCCGGGGAGGCCTGCCGGTGCATCGCCCGCCACCGCCGGCCGACGTACACCATGAGCAGCAGCGTCTCGATCCCGGCGACCGCGAGGACCAGCGGCGCACCCTTGATCAGATAGGCCGCGACCACGGCCAGCGCGGACCCCACCACCACGACCGCGCCCCACATCTGGGCCATCGCCTGCCTGTCGTCACTGTCGGCCACTTCGGCTCCCCTTTCCCGGCGCCGGGCTCGTGGTCGGCTCCTGCCGCCCCACCCCTTCTCCGCTCTCGGCACGCGTCCGGTCAGCACTGACCGATTGCCACATGCTATCTACCGTCAGTCACCCGTCACCGCCCCGGGGCGGCGAACGACAGATCAACGTTGCGTCAATTCCTCGTGCGGAAGCCGCACTTCCAGGACACATCACGGAGCGTGATCGCTCGGTCGGCCCTATCGGGGCGCCCCGGACGCCGAAGGGGCCCGGCTCTGGTGAGCCGGGCCCCTTCGTGGTGCTCCGTCCGTCAGTCGGCGCTCCGCCTGCGCCGCAGCACCGCCCCCGCGCCGACCAGCGCGGTGGCCCCGAGCGCCGCGGCCGCCGTCACGGCCGGCAGCGTCGAGCCTCCGTCCGACCCGGCCGCCGTGGTCACCGTGGTCACCGTGGCGTTCCCGGCGTTCCCGGCTTGCCCGGCTTCCCCGGCTTCCCCGGCGGCGTTCACGTCGTACCCGCCGCCCTTGCCCGCCCGGTCGTACGCCGAGCCGGGCAGCTTGTCCCCGTACCGCTGGTGCACCAGCTTCTGGTACGCGGCCAGCGACACCCCGCCCGCGCCCACCGAGCGCCGGGCCTCGTCGTCCAGCGGCAGCACCCGGCCGTCCCGCAGCACGTACCAGGCGTTGACCTGCGGCTCCCGGAAGGCCGTACCGCCGCCGCCGTCCGCCGCCTTCGCCGCGTAGTCGCTCTCGTCGCCGCCGGAGGCGATGTTCACCACCCGCCAGGCGTCACCCTGGCGGACCGTCCAGACCGAGGCGGTCTGCCCGTCCGCCGCGACCACCTTGCTCGCCGTGAACTCGGCCTTCGCCACCGGTGCACCCGGGGTGCCGGCCACGAAACCGGCGTCCAGGGTGTAGACCGGCACGGTGTCCCCGGCCAGCCGGGGCGCCGCGTCACCGGCCGCCTTCGCCTCCTCGGCGGCGCCGATGGTCAGCTGCTGGGTCGGCGGGACGCCCTTGCGGGCGAAGAAGTGGCCCACCTTGTCGAGCACCGACGGGTCCTGGACCGCGCTGCGGGCCTGGGCCAGTTCACCGGCGGGCACCGGTACCGGGGCACCCGGCGCGGCCTGGGCGTCGGCGCGGGCGTCGGCCTGGGCGACCGGGGCGAGCCCCAGTCCGAGGCCGGCGGCGAGCAGGACGGTGACGGCGGCCCGACGGGCCTTGCTGAGCTCGGTCATGGTCGTCCTCACGCGCCGATCCGGTACAGGGAGTGGGTCCAGGAGAACGTGTCGTTGTTCACGTAGTACCAGTAGTCCGCCCAGTTGTAGCGGTAGTTGGACGGCCACGGGTCGCCCCAGTAGACCCAGTTGTTGCCGGTGTCGTAGCCGTACAGGACGTGCATGTGCCCGCCGCCCGAACTCCACTGGATGCGCGTCTCCACCGGCCGGTTGGCGTCCACCTCGGACTGCACGGTGCTGTAGCGAAGGTAGCCGGTGACGTACGAGCCGGGGGTGATGCCCACCCAGCTCAGCCCGTTCTGCACATCGGCCAGCGAGGCCTGGCTGTTCGGGCAGTTGGAGTCGACCGAGCGGCCGAACGCGGCGTTGCAGAACTGGTTCTGGCTGTAGTTGTAGCCGAACCAGGTGGCGATGGTGTTCCCGCTCGCCGCCCAGCACCAGTTGGTCTGCTGTTGCTGCTGCATGGTGATGTTGAGCTTCTTGAACGTGCCGGCCAGGTCGGCCGTGCTGCCGGGCGCGGCCGCCGGGCGGACCTGGGCGGGTCGCCCCTGGACGCCGGCCGGGTCGGCGAGCGCCGGGGTGGCCGTCGCGGCGGTCAGCGCCGGGCCCAGCACGCCGAGGGCCAGCAGGGAGACCGCGCGGCGCAGCCGGACCCCGGGCGCGGTTCGCGCCCGGGTCCGTATCCGTGGAACTGGCATGGGGGAATGCCTCCTTGCACGAGTGGAGCGAGGTGCCGTGTGGGGGACGCGGTCCGGATCGCGCCCCGAGCATCGCGCCGTTGACGAAGGCTGGTCAACGGCGCCGGAACGGGCCGGAACACGGTGTGAACGCGACGGCGTGAATGTGAACGGCACCCCGGAAACCACCGCGCGAGCTGCCCGGACCGGTGACAAACCGCCGTGCGGATGTGAATATTCACGGTCAAAACCCGGTCCGCGACCGACCGGTACCAGCCAGGAGGCCGCCATCCACCGAAGCGACCCAGCCGACCTCGCCGCCGCCCTGCGCACCGGCCCCTTCCACCTCGCCCTGCGCACCGCCATCACCGCCCGCGGCCTCGCCCTGCACCGCGTCCGCCGCCACCTCGCCCTGCGCGGCGTCAACGTCGGCCTCACCAGCCTCAGTTACTGGCAACAGGGCCGACGCCGCCCCGAACGCCCCGAATCACTGCGCGCCGTCGCCGCCCTCGAAGACGTCCTCGAACTCCCCGAACACTCCCTCACCCGACTGCTCGGCCCCCGGCGCACCGCCACCACCCCCGGGCCACCCGTCCGCCCCTACCGCGACCTGATCTCCCCGCCCACCGCCGTCGACGACCTCCTCGCCACCCTCGCCGGCCCGCGCGACACCGGCCTGCACACCATCACCCACATCGAACGCATCCGGATCGGCCCCGACCGCCAACTCACCCGCCGCGACTCCCAACACGCACTCCGCGCCCACCGCGACGGCATCGACCGCTACCTCGCCCTCTACCAGGGCGACCCCGGCAGCGACATCACCCGCGTCGGCGTCCGCGCCGAGGAGAACTGCCGCCCCGGCCGCATCCGCCGCGACCACACCCACCACCTGCTCGCCGCCGAACTCCTCCTCGACCGCCGCCTCCGCGCGGGCGACACCCACCTCCTCGGCTACGGCTTCGACGACGCCCCCTCGCCCGAACCCAGCTGCGAATACGTCCGCGGCTTCAACTCCGGCGCCGGCCAGTACGTCCTCCAGATCACCTTCCACCCCACCGCCCTCCCGGTCCGCTGCCACCGCTTCGCCCTCCACTCCCCGGGCGAAGCCCCCTACGAGACCGAGGAGTTGACCCTCGACGGCCACCACTGCGTACACCTGGTGGCGACGGCCCTACGACCGTGCATCCTGGGGATCCGGTGGGACTGGGAGTGAGGCGTGGGGCGGTCAGTGCGACCAGTACGGATCGTCGACATCGGGGGCGGGCTCGTGGCCGGTCAGCCGCGGGCCGACCGGGGAGACGCCGTAGTGCCCTGCGGGCTGGTAGCGCACCTCGAACGCCTCCGCGCTCATGAGCACCCGCACGGTCGAGTCGTCCGTGGAACTGACGACCGACAGCGTGAACAGGGCGTCCCCGCGTCCGGAGCAGTTCAGGTCCGTGTAGCGTTTCGCGCCGTCTTCCGTGGTTCCCTCCGGTCGGCACCCCCCACCCCAGAGCTGCTTCACCCGGTCCAGCAGCACCGGCACCTTCGCGGGGGTCACCTTCGTCCGGACGGAGACCGAAGCCGTGACGCTGGAGCGCAGGCTCGGCTCGCCATCGGCGTGCTCCGGAGCGCGTTCGACCACGTAGACCCCGCCGAAGTAGCTCAGCGACGGGCTGATCGCGCCCATCGCCGCCTGCAGGGTGTCGTCGAGCTGCCCCTTCGCCTCACGCGCGCTCCGCGTGGAGTTCCGGTCCATCAGGGCCATCGGACCGTACCCCTGGTGGAACAGACCCGCCGCCGTGGCCAGCACGACCACCGCTGCCACGGAACAGCCCAGCGCACGTCGCGGCCGCTTCACCCGCGTTGGCCCTGCAGTCTGACGCCCCCGCTGCCGCTGACGACGGCCGCGATGTTGTCCAGCGAGGGCCCGCCCCGCCCGTTCAGATACTTGGTGTGCGCGTCGATGGGGTTGCCACGGCTCCAGTCGTCGACGGTGAAGCGGTTCGCGCCGAAGTGCTTGCTCGACGGGTCCCGCCCGTACCAGCGCTCGTCCGGGTCGAGGCTGAGCTTCGACGGGGCGTGCGTCACGATGTCGTTGTCGGCGGCGCCGACCCAGACGTGGCCGGAGGGCATCTTGAGGTCGGCGGCCTTGTCCACTCCGACGCCCGGGCTGCCGATGAAGACCACGTCGTCCGGGGGCACGTAGTGCGACCCCGGCTGGGTGGCGAGCTTGGTGGCCTGGCCGACCAGGTACGAACCGTAGCTGTGCCCGACCGAGGTGAGGTGTGGCGGCTGAGTGCCCTCATGGCTCGCCCGCACGCCGCTCAGGAACCTGGCGTACTCCGGAGCGCCATCCTTGCCCGCCTTCGTCGACGCTGCCCCGAGGTCCATCCCCGGCGAGTCGTACCCGAGCCAGACGACCGAGGCGACGGAGTGGCCGGCCGGAGCCTTGCCGCTCGCGGCGCGGTAGAGGTTCAGCGCGTTCTCCGCCTCGTTGGTCCCGTCGTTCGCCCCCGGCCCGAGGCTGGCCATGGTGGTGGTGATTCCCGGCACGTAGGAGGAGATGTCGGTGGCGGTGTCCGGGTTCCCGAACGAGAGGACCGCCCGGCCCTGGCCTTCGCTGCCGAGGCGCAGGAGGTAGATCGGCGGGTCGCCCTTGCTGTCGCCGAGGCGGGCGCCGATCGGCCCGTAGAGGGCGAGGTTCGCCTTGTCACTGGAGTCCAGCGGCTGGCCCAGCCTCTGCTTGGTCCTGATGGGCTCCATCAGGTCGTTCAGGTGCTTGCGGTTCACCTGGTCCCGGACCTCCGCCGGGATCCCGTCGAGGTTGCCGAGCACCTCCGGGTGGTGGCTGAGGAACCACTGCCGGCCCTGCGGTCCGAGCCCCTTCCACCACGAGTTGACCTCCGTCGGGGCGGCGTCCTTGAGCGGCATGCTCCGCTGCCACATCGGATTCGACGCATCGCCGAACTGGGCCAGGTACGCATCGGCGGCGGCCGTCTTCTCGTCCAGGCCCGACTTGTCCTTGGCATGCCGCGCGAACAGGTTGAGCATGCCGGCCAGGCTGGTGTCGGCCTCGACCGCGTCGGACAGGGCCTTGGCGATCTGCTTGCTGATCCCGTCGGCAGCCGCCTTCTGCTTGGTCTCCCAGTCCGTGGCCTGGTACGGGTTGGTCGACGCCGGCCAGCTCACGGAGCCGGTGTCGCTGACCGAGAAGCCCTTGGACTGCGCCTCGAACAGCGCCTGGGTGAGCTCGCCCTGGGCGAGCGTCATGGCGTCGGCACAGTCCCGGATCCCCTTGCCGATGAGGCTGACCTCGGTCAGCGCCGCGCGCATCTTGTCGGTGAGGCCGTCGAGTACCGGGATCGCGGCGTCGGCCGAGGGCCCGGTCCACTGGGAACCGTGGACCCGGTCGGCGGTCCCGCTCTGCCAGTCCGTGACGTGCTGCGACATCGCCTTGGACAGCGTGTCGTACGCCCCCGCCGCCGTGTAGAGGTCCGCCAGTCTGGCGTTCCGCAGGCTTGCGACGTCCATCCCCAGCCCCCCGCGCTCCTTGTGTCCCCCGCGACACTCACAGCTACCATAATGTCCGCAGCCGACACGGATGTCAGGGGAACCAGTGGGTCAGGATCCGGGATTCACGGTCAGGCCGGGCGAGTTGACCGCCGCCGGGAACAACGCGCTGACGGTCGCCGGGAAGATCCCCGACGAGACCGCGAAGCTGGCGGAGCCCAGCAGTGCGGCCGCCGGGAGCCTGGCCGGCTGGCAGAGCGGGGCGGCGCTGACGGGGTGCAGCAGTGCGTGGAAGACGCTGCTCGACGGGCTCGCCGCGGACCTGAAGACGGCCGGGGGCAATCTGATCACCTGCGCGCAGGGCTACCAGAACGCCGACCACCTGCCGGCGCCGACCGCCGCGAGGACGGTCTCCGACCCCTTCGGGACGAAGGTGGTCGGTGTGACCGGCGGCCACCTGACCAAGGACGCCTGACCGCCCCACCCCTACCCCTCCCGGAAGTCCAGCACCAGGCAGTCCTCCACCGGCCGGTAGCCGATCTGCTGGTAGATGGAGTTGCTGGTCGGGTTGGCGAGGTCGGTGTAGAGCAGTGCCTCCGCCGCCCCGAGTCCGAGGGCGTGGGCGGACGCCGCCGCCGTGACGCCGCTCGCGTAGCCCCGGCCGCGGTTCTCGCGCGGGGTGTAGACCGGGCCGATGCGGGACATCCCGGCGAGGACGGGACTGGCGCCGGCCATCGCGACCGGGCGGCCGTCGTCCTCCCAGAGGTGGAGGCCGCGGGCCGCGATCCGGTCGTCCACCACCCGTGCCACGTCGGCGAGTTCGGGGACCCTCGCCTCGGCCGTGAACTCCTGGTACCAGCGGATCAGCAGCTCCCGGTCGGCCGCTTCGGCGAGCCGGTGGCGGCCGGCCGGGGGGCGCGGCGGGTCGGTCAACTCGCCCAGCCGGTAGAGCCGTTCCTCGACGCTGTCGCCCCGGACCGCGCCGGTGGCGGCCGTCCAGGCGGCGGCGAAGGCCCGGACCGCCCCGGCTTCGCCGCCGACGCCCGTCACCTCGGCGAACTCCCCCTCGGCGGTGGCCAGTCGGGCCGCCAGTTCGGCGGCGGCGGCTTCCGGCATGCAGGAGAGCCGGTGGGCGTACGGCGGGGTCCGCAGGAAGGCGCCGCCGATCGGGCCGCCCGGCTCGGCCCGCCACCAGCCGAAGACCGGCGGCCGCTGCCCGAACACGTCCAGCCCGGCCTCGGCGAGCCGGTGGGCGATGGTGAGCAGCACGGTGTTCTCGGCCGGGCGGGCGGCCAGAAAGCGACCCGCCCGGGCCCGGAACTCGTCGAGCGAGGTGCTGAAGGTCCAGGTCATGGCCCATCGTCGCCCCACCCGCCGCCCGCCCGCCAGCGATTATCCGAGCGCGGCGACCACTCCGACCGCGCAGGCCGCCCCGACCACGCAGGCCACCCCGACCGCGTGCCCGCACCGGGTCACTCGACCACGACCCCCAGCCGCTCGCCGAGCACCCCCGGATCGGTGGTCGGCGCCTCGCAGGCGAAGTGCCGGCACACGTACGCCGTCGCCGCACCGCCGACCAACGGCCGGTCCGCCAGCAGCGGCACCTCGGCTCCGTCCCCGTCAGGCAGCTCCCCACCCGGCTCGCGCCCCGGCTCGCCGACCGCGACCACCGCCCCCGGCGCCGTCCCCAGCAGTGCCGCCCGCCGCAGCGCCGCCGTGGCCGGGTCCCCGGCCGGGCCGACGACGGCGACCTCGCGCGGCCCGTCCAGCAGCGCCTCGGCGACGGCGAGGCCCCAGCCGATGAACCGCGGGGCCCGCCCGGCGAGCGCGCCGACGACGCCGAGGGCGCGTTCGGCGGCGGTGCGGTGCCGCTCGGAGCCGGTGTACGCGGCGTAGCCGAGCAGGGCGCCGGCGGCGGCGGTCCAGCCGGACGGGGTGGCGTTGTCGGTCGGGTCCTGGGGGCGGCGGATGAGCTCCTCGGCGTCGTCGGCGGTGTCGTACAGGGCGCCGGAGGCCTCGTCGGTGAAGTGCTTGAGGACGGTGTCGAGCAGGCCGCCGGCCAGCTGGAGCCATTCCGGCGCACCGGTGACGGCGTACAGCGCGAGAAAGCCCTCGGCGGTGTCGGCGTAGTCCTCCAGCACGCCCGCGTTGGTGCCGGCCCGGCCGTCCCGGGAGGTGCGCAGCAGCCGGCCGTCGGGGGTGAGGTGGACGGCGAGCAGCAGGTCGGCGGCGCGTTCGGCGGCCTCGACGAGGTCGGGGCGCTCCAGCAGGGCGCCGGTCTCGGCGAGGGCGGCGATGGCCAGGCCGTTCCAGGCGGCGACCACCTTGTCGTCCCGGGCCGGTGCGGGCCGGGCGGCCCGAGCCTCGGACATCCGCCGCCGGATCTCCTCGAACTCGGCGAAGTCCTCGGGCTCGGCGAGGAGTTGGAGCACCGACTTACCGTCCTCGAAGGTCCCGGTGGCGGTCACCGTGAACAGCCGGGCGGCGGTGGCCGCGTCGGCCGGGCCGAGCAGGTCGACCAACTGGCCGGGCTCCCAGGCGTAGTAGGCACCCTCGGCCATCGCCCCGGTCTCCTCGTCCAGGCTGTCGGCGTCCAGCGCGGAGGCGAACGCACCCTCGGGCGTGCGGAGTTCGCGCAGCAGGAAGTCGGCCGTGGACAGTGCGACCCGCCGCCACAGGCCGGTCCCGGTGGCCCGCCACAGGTGCAGGTAGGCGCGCAGCAGCAGGGCGTTGTCGTACAGCATCTTCTCGAAGTGCGGCACCACCCAGCCGGCGTCCACCGCGTACCGGGCGAAGCCGCCGCCGAGCTGGTCGTGGATGCCGCCGCGGGCCATCGCCTCGCCGGTGCGGACGGCCATCTCCAACGCCGCCTCGGAGCCGGTCCGGGCGTGGTGGCGCAGCAGGAACTCGATCACCATGGCCGGCGGGAACTTGGGCGCCCCGCCGAAGCCGCCGCGGGTCTGGTCGAAGTCCCGGCTGAGCGTGACCAGTGCCTGGTGCAGGTCCCCGTCGGCGGGCGGGTGGTGGGCGCCGGCCGAGTAGACGGCGGCCCGCTCGGCCAGGTCCGCCCTGATCCGCGCGGCGACCTCCCCGACCTCCTGCCGCCGGTCCCGCCAGGCCGCGTCCACCCCTTCCAGCACCTGCCGGAACGAGGGCATCCCGTGCCGGGGCTCCGGCGGGAAGTACGTCCCGAAGTAGAACGGCTCCTTCTCGGGCGTCAGGAACACCGTCATCGGCCACCCGCCCTGCCCGGTCGCCGCCTGCACGGCCTCCATGTACACCGCGTCGACGTCCGGCCGCTCCTCCCGGTCCACCTTGACCGCGACGAACCGCTCGTTCAGGTACCCGGCGAGCCCGGCGTCCTCGAAGCTCTCGTGCGCCATCACATGGCACCAGTGGCACGCCGCGTACCCCACGCTCAGCAGCACCGGCACCCCCCGCCGCCGCGCCTCCTCGAAGGCCTCCGGCCCCCAGGGCCACCAGTCGACCGGGTTCTCGGCATGCTGCTGCAGGTACGGCGAGGTCGCGTCCGCGAGACGGTTCGGCATGCGCCCATCCTCCCGCATCGGACG
Source organism: Kitasatospora sp. NPDC089509 (assembly GCF_044749365.1). Lineage (NCBI taxonomy): Bacteria > Bacillati > Actinomycetota > Actinomycetes > Kitasatosporales > Streptomycetaceae > Kitasatospora > Kitasatospora sp. NPDC089509. Next base: position 160,013 of record NZ_JBIVHS010000021.1, read on the forward strand.
GTCCGTCGGGCGCCCGCACGCGCCGGGCCGGGCCCACGCGCCGAGCCGGGCCCGGCGGCCGAGTCGGGGCCCGGGAGGGCGCGCGGACCGCCGGACCGGCTCACGGGAAGCCGGTCCGGCGGTCGTCGGGCCCTCGTGTCCTCACCCGTGGGCGGGTGGGGTCACTCCTTGGGTGCCTCCGGCTCCTCGGCGAAGTCGACCTTCTTGAACTGCCGGTTCATCGACTTGGCCAGGAACCACGTCGCCACGCCGAGGGCGGCGAAGACGACGAAGCCGAGGAGACCGGGGGTGACCTTGGCGTCGTCGACGGCGAGGTCAGCGGCGAGGTGGATGAGGTTCACGGGGGCGCTCATATCTCTATGGTGGCCCGGCTCACGCCGAGCCGGACCGTCGGGGGTGGGTCAGTCGCGCGTGTCGGCGGCCTCGGCCGCCAGGGTGGGGGTGCGCAGTCCGGCGAACAGGTCGTCCTCCGGGAGGTCCACATCGATCAGGGTACGGGCGAGCTCGTAGTCCTCGGTGGGCCAGACCTCGCGCTGGACGTCCAGCGGGACGCGGAACCAGGGGCCGTCCGGGTCGATCTGGGTGGCGTGGGCGATCAGCGCGCGGTCGCGGGTCTCGAACCAGTCGTCGCAGCGCACCCGGGTGGTGATCTCGCGCTCGGTGCGGCCGCTCTTCTCCCAGCCGGCGATCCACTCGCCGTACGGGGAGTCGTGGCCGTGCTCGGTGAGGTACTGGTGCAGGGCGCGGATCCGGCCCATCGGGAAGCCGTGGTTGTAGTAGACCTTGAGCGGCTGCCAGGGCTCGCCGGCCTCCGGGTAGGCGTCCGGGTCACCGGCGGCGTCGAAGGCCAGCATGGTGATCTTGTGGGTCATGATGTGGTCCGGGTGCGGGTAGCCGCCGTTCTCGTCGTAGGTCGTGATGACCTGCGGCTTGAACTCGCGGATCAGCCGGACCAGCGGCTCGGCCGCCTCCTTGACGTCCTCCAGGGCGAAGCAGCCCTCGGGCAGCGGGGGCAGCGGGTCGCCCTCCGGCAGGCCGGAGTCGACGAAGCCCAGCCAGGCCTGCTTGACGCCGAGGATCGCCCGCGCCTCGTCCATCTCCTTGCGGCGCACCTCGTGGATGTTCTCCTCGACGTACGGGTCCCCCTGCAGCTTGGGGTTGAGAACCGACCCGCGCTCGCCCCCCGTGCAGGTGGCCACGAGCACGTCCACACCCTGCTCGACGTACATGGCCATGGTGGCCGCGCCCTTGCTGGACTCGTCGTCCGGGTGGGCGTGCACCGCCATCAGTCGCAACTGCTCAGTCAACGCCTTGCGTTCCTTCCACATTGTCGGGCGTTCCGCGAAGTCCGGTCTGCCCACCGTACGAACCGCTCACTTCGGGACCACGTCGCCGCGAGGCCGGCTCGCGCCGGTCTCCGGCGCGGCCGGGCCCCGCCCCCGCCGGACCGGCCGCGGGCGTGCCCCTCCTATAGTGACGGACTGGAGGACCGTCGCATTCCCCGCACCGCCCGCACGGCCCCTCCCCAGGAAAGGACGGAGTCCGATGACCGCACAGAGCACCGCCGCGCAGCCTCCCGCGGGCCGTTACGGCCGCAGTGGCAACGGCGAGTCGGACCGCCGGCTGAAGGTGATCGGCGCGGTCTGCGGCGTGCTGGGCCTGGGCCTGGTCGCCTGGCTGGGCGGCTCCTACATCCTCCGCGAGTCGAAGATCAACGGTTCGGTGCCGACCTTCCAGGTGCTCTCCGACTCCGAGGTGCAGCTGCACCTGACCGTGCGCAAGAGCGACGGGACGGCCGGCACCTGCACCGTCCGCTCGCAGAGCGACGACCACGCGGTGGTCGGGGTGGCCGACTTCCCCGTTCCGGCGGCCGGGTCGAGCTACGAGGCCACCGTCACCCTGCGCACCACCGCCCGCGGCACCACCGCCGAGCTGCTGGGCTGCACCCCGGCGAAGTGACGCGCGGGGCGCGTCCGCGACCGGAGAACCACCGGGAACCCGCCGGGGAACCACTGGGAAACCACCGGGGAACGCCCCGAGGGCGCATACTCGTTCGGCAGAACGGGCATCCGTAGGGAGTCCCGTACCCGGTTGCCGTACACCGTGGCGTAACGCCCGCGTCAATGGCGCGCCAACACCTCTCCCGCTTGTCGGCAGGACTTGTTAGGCTCGTGGTTTCGCCCCTTCCGTACCGGATGGCACGGGAGCGGGCGTTGCTTTGTAGTTAAGACCGTTATCACCGTCATCACCGTCGACCCTGCTGACGACTCACACCCTCAGCACAGCCCCAGCACCTACGAGGAGCACCTGTGACCCAGACCAGTGAGAACGTGACCTGGCTCACTCAGGCCGGCTACGACCAGCTCAAGGCCGAGCTGGACCACCTGACCGGGCCCTGGCGCATCGAGATCGCCCAGAAGATCGAGGCGGCGCGCGAGGAGGGCGACCTCAAGGAGAACGCCGGCTACCACGCGGCGAAGGAGGAGCAGGGCAAGTACGAGCTCCGCATCCGCCAGCTGAACCAGCTGCTGGAGCGCGCCAAGGTCGGCGAGGCCCCGGCGGACTCCGGTGTGGTCGCCCCGGGCATGATCGTCACGGTCGCCTTCGACGGTGACGAGGACGACCTGATGGAGTTCCTGCTCGCCTCCCGCGAGGTGGCGTCCGCCGCCGACCTGGACGTCTACTCGCCGCAGTCGCCGCTGGGCCGCGCGATCGACGGCAAGACCATCGGCGACGAGGCCACCTACGAGCTGCCGAACGGCAAGCCGGCCATGGTGAAGATCGTCAAGGTCGTCCCGCACGCCGGCTGACCGGCCCCCGAACACCGCACGACACCGCCGAGGGCGGTCGCCCGGTCCTGGGACCGGGCGACCGCCCTCGCGCGTTTCGGCGGAAACGACAGCGGAAACGGCGGCCGAAACGGTTCAGCCCGCGGCCGAGCGGTACTTGCGCACCGACAGCCAGGAGAACACCGCCGTGATCACCACCGACCACAGCACCGACACCAGCGCCGCGTGCTGCATCGGCCAGGCGCTGTCCACCGGCCCGACCTGGTTGCCGAAGAGGTCCCGGCAGGCCTGCACCGTCGCGCTGAACGGGTTCCAGTACGCGACGCCCTGCAGCCAGCCCGGCATCGAGCTGACCGGCACGAAGGCGTTGGAGATGAAGGTCAGCGGGAACAGCCAGATCAGCCCGGCCGAGGTGGCCGCCTCGGGGCTGCGCACCGACAGCCCGATCAGCGCGCCGATCCAGGAGAAGGCGTAGCCGAGCAGGAGCAGCAGGGCGAAGGCGCCGAGCGCCTTGAGCGGCCCTTCGTGGATCCGCCAGCCGACCAGCAGCGCGACCAGGGCCAGCACGACCAGGGTGAACGCGGTCTGGCACAGGTCGGCGAGGGTGCGGCCGACCAGCACCGCCGAGCGGGCCATCGGCAGCGAGCGGAAGCGGTCCACCAGGCCCTTGGTCATGTCCTCCGCGATGCCGGCCGAGGCACCGGCCACCGCGAAGGTGACGGTCTGGGCGAAGATGCCGGCCATCAGGAACTGGATGTACGTGTGGGAGCTGGAGTTCGTCCCGGGGATCTTGATCGCCCCGCCCATGACGTACGAGAACAGCAGCACGAACATGACCGGCTGCATGAGCCCGAACACCACGATCTCGGGAATCCGGGACATCCGGCGCAAATTGCGCTTGGCGACCACCCAGGAGTCATGCAGGGTCGCGGACAGGCCCCGGCGCTGCGTGGGCATCGCCGGGCCGATGGCGTGCTCGGTGGCGGTGGTCATCTCAGCGCTCCGTTCCGGCCGTGACGGCCTGCTGCTGGTCGGGGTCCTGACCGTCGCCCTCGCCGCCGGTCCGCCCGTGGCCCCGGCCGCCCCGGCCGCGGCCCTTGGCGCGGGCGCCGTCGCCCTCCTCGGTCGTCTCGGCGACATGGCCGGTGAGGGTGAGGAAAACGTCGTCCAGGGTCGGGCGGCGCAGGCCGATGTCGTCGATCTCGATGCCCCGGCCGTCCAGTTCGCGGATCGCGTCGGCGAGCATCCGGGCGCCGCCGCTGACCGGCACGGTGATCTTCCGGGTGTTCTTCTCCACCGCGGGCTCGCCCAGCGCGTACCCGGACAGCGCCGCGACCGCGTCGGCGACCAGGCCCGGGTCGTGCACCACGACCTCGATCCGCTCGCCGCCGATCTGCGCCTTCAGCTGGTCGGCCGTGCCGCGGGCGATCACCCGGCCGTGGTCGACCACCGCGATGTCGTGGGCGAGGCGGTCGGCCTCCTCCAGGTACTGGGTGGTGAGCAGCAGCGTGGTGCCCTGCTCGACCAGGGTCTCGATGACCTCCCAGAGCGCGATCCGGTTTCGCGGGTCGAGCCCGGTGGTCGGCTCGTCCAGGAACATCACCGGCGGCCGGACGACCAGCGCGGCGGCCAGGTCGAGGCGGCGGCGCATGCCGCCGGAGTACGTCTTGGCGGTGCGGTCCTTGGCCTCGGTGAGGTTGAACCACTCCAGCAGTTCCAGCGCGCGGGCCTTCGCGTCCCGGGTGCGCATCTGGTAGAGCTCACCGACCATGGTGAGGTTCTCGAAGCCGGTCAGGTACTCGTCGACCGCCGCGTACTGGCCGGACAGCCCCATCAGGCTGCGGACCCGGTTCGGGTGCTTGAGGACGTCCACGCCGGCCACCACCGCGCGGCCGGAGTCGGGGCGGAGCAGGGTGGTGAGGACGCGCACGGTGGTGGTCTTGCCGGCGCCGTTCGGGCCGAGCAGCCCGAGCACCGTGCCCTCGGGGACGTCGAGGCTGACGCCGTCCAGGGCCCGTACGTCACCGAAGGTCTTCACCAGGTTCTCGGCTTGGATGGCTGGCGCCATGGCCTGCCTCATCTCCTCGGACGAATGTGAGCGATCTGTCCCACTTTGCCCCCAATGGGCGCACGTGGGCGACTCGGTTCCCAGCACCGACACAGAACGCGATGTATCGCGAGTCTGGCAACTCGCGATACATCGCGTCAAGGGGATTTGTCGACGGGACCTCGGCGGACCGGGGCGGACGGCCCGGAGCCCTCACCCGGAGACCACGTACCCCGCCTCCCGCAGCTCGCCCGTCACCAGCGCGCAGTGCTCCGGCCCCTTGGTCTCCAGGTGCAGGTCCACCTCGACCTCGGTCAGCCCCAGCCGCGGATCGATCCGCACGTGCGCGACGTCCAGCACATTGGCGTCCACCCTGGTCAGCACCCCCAGCAGGTCCGCCAGCGCGCCGGGCCGGTCCGCCAGCCGCACCCGCAGCGACAGGTAGCGCCCGGCCGCCGCCAGCCCGTGCCGCAGCACCCGCTGCATCAGCTGCGGATCGATGTTGCCGCCGGACAGCACCGCCACCACCGGCCCCTCGAAGGAGTGCGGCTGCTCCAGCAGCGCCGCGATCGGCGCCGCCCCGGCCGGCTCGACCACCAGCTTCAACCGCTCCAGCCCGAACAGCAGGGCCCGGGACAGCGCGTCCTCGGAGACCGTCCGGATGCCGTCCGCCAGGGTGTTCACCACCTCGAACGGGATGTCCCCGGGCCGCCCGACCATGATCCCGTCGGCCATGGTGGCGAAGTGCTCCAGCGAGACCGGCCGCCCGGCCGCCAGCGAGGGCGGGTACGCGGCCGCGGCCGCCGCCTGCACCCCCACCACCCGGACGTCCGGCCGCAGCGGCTTGACCGCAGCGGCGATCCCGGCCAGCAGCCCGCCGCCGCCCACCCCGACCAGGATGGTGCGCACCTCGGGGCACTGCTCCAGGATCTCCAGCCCGACGGTCGCCTGGCCGGTGACCACGTCCCAGTGGTCGAAGGGGTGGATGAACACCGCGCCGGTCGCCTCCGAGTACCGCTGCGCGGCCTGCAGCGCCTCGTCCACGGTGGCGCCGTGCAGCCGCACCTCGGCGCCGTACTCCCGGGTGGCCGCGACCTTCGGCAGCGGCGCCGCGACCGGCATGAACACGGTCGAGCGCACCCCCAGCAGCGAGGCCGCCAGCGCCACCCCCTGGGCGTGGTTCCCGGCACTCGCCGCCACCACCCCGCCGGCCCGCTGCACCGGCGAGAGGCCCGCGATCCGCACATACGCCCCGCGCAGCTTGAAGGAGCCGGTGCGCTGCAGGTTCTCGCACTTCAGGTGGACCGGCGCGCCGATCAGCCCGGACAGGTGCCGACTGCCCTCCATCGGGGTGACCCGGGCGACCCCGGCGAGCATCTTCTGGGCGCCGCGGACGTCGTCGAGGGTGATCGGCCAGTTGTGCATGATCCCAGCCTAGGGCCCGTCAGGCGGGGGTACCCCCCGGCGCGCGACACCGGCAATCCGGGACGTCCGCGCTGTTCCCGGGCCCGCCCCGCCCGCGTACGCTGCTGCTTCTGAGCTTCTCTCACCGCATGACGATCGTGAGCCGCGATGACGACGACCTCGCCCCAGGCCACCGACCGAACCGAGCCCGTGCACACCCAACTCCAGTACCAGCTGGCGCTGTTCGCCCGCCGGATGGAACAGGTCCGGACCTCCGGCGGCGGCGTCGCCGCACTGGACCGGGCCGCCTACCTGCTGCTCGACCGCCTGGAGCGGCACGGGCCGGCCAACGTCAAGGCGCTGGCCGAGGCGCTCGGCGTGGACTCCTCCACGGTGACCCGGCAGGTCGCCCCGCTGGTCGCGGCCGGGCTGGTCGGCCGGGTCCAGGACCCGGCCGACCGCCGCGCGGTGCGGCTCGCACTGACCTCCTGCGGCGCCGGCCGACTCACCGAAGTCCGGGACGGCCGGGCCGAGTTGACCCGCCGCCTGGTGGCCGGCTGGCCACCCGAGGAACAGCAGGCGTTCTGCGCCCTGCTGGCCCGCTTCAACCTCGCGATGGAGTCGTACACGGCGGACCAGCAGGGGCAGTGACCGGCAAATCCCTCAGCCCAGCGCCTGCTTGAGGTCGGCCAGCAGGTCGTCGATCGACTCGATGCCGACCGAGACGCGCACCAGGTCGGCCGGCACCTCCAGCGGCGAACCGGCCGCCGAGGCGTGGGTCATCCGGCCCGGGTGCTCGATCAGCGACTCCACGCCACCCAGCGACTCGCCCAGGGTGAACAGCTGCGCGCGGTTGCAGACCTCGACCGCCGCCTCCTCGCCACCGGCGACCCGGAACGAGACCATGCCGCCGAAGGCCTTCATCTGCTTGGCCGCGATGTCGTGGCCGGGGTGCTCGGGCAGGCCCGGGTAGAGCACCTGGCTGACCTTGGGGTGGCTCGCCAGCAGCTCGGCGACCTTCTCCGCGTTGGAGCTGTGCCGGTCCATCCGGACACCCAGGGTCTTGATGCCGCGCAGCACCAGCCAGGCGTCGAACGGCCCGGAGACCGCGCCCATCGCGTTCTGGTGGTACGCCACCTCCTCGCCGAGGCCCGCCTCGGCCAGCACCAGCGCACCGCCGACCACGTCCGAGTGGCCGCCCATGTACTTGGTGGTGGAGTGCACCACCGCGTCCGCGCCGAGCGCGATCGGCTGCTGCAGGTACGGGCTGGCGAAGGTGTTGTCGACCACCAGCAGCGCCCCGGCGCCGTGCGCGACCTCGGCCAGCCCGGCCAGGTCGGTGATGCCCAGCAGCGGGTTGGACGGGGTCTCCACCCACACCGCGCGGGTGTTGGGGCGCAGCGCGGCGCGGACGTCGTCCAGCTTCTGGGTGTTGGCGACGGAGAACTCGACGCCCCAGCGGGTCAGCACCTTGGCGAACAGCCGGAAGGTGCCGCCGTAGGCGTCGTTGGGGATCACGATGTGGTCGCCCGGCTTGAGGATGGTGCGCAGCAGGGTGTCCTCGGCCGCCAGGCCGGAGGCGAAGGCGAGGCCGCGGGCGCCGCCTTCGAGTGCGGCGAGGCACTCCTCCAGCGCGGTGCGGGTCGGGTTGGCGCTGCGGCTGTACTCGTAGCCGCCCCGCAGGCCGCCCACCCCGTCCTGCTTGTAGGTGGACACCTGGTAGATCGGCGTGACGACGGCCCCGGTCTGGGGGTCTGCTTCCTGACCCGCGTGGATGGCGAGGGTCTCGAAGCCCTGGGGAAGCTGGTGCTCGGTCATGGCTCCGAGCCTAACGGCCGTACGGCGGTGCGCCCGCCGGAACCGGAACGGCGGCCGTAAACCGCCGTCGCCCGCCGCAAACCGGCACCGCCCCGAAGCGGGAGCACCGCGAACCGGCACCGCCGGAATCCGCGGACCGCCCGGTGCGTTGAAGACGGGGCAACCCTCCCTACCCCGCTGGAGCAGGCCGTGCTGTTCGATCGCCGCCACAAGACCTCGCTCGTTTCCGCCGACCAGGCGCTGCCCGGCCGCCCGGCCGCGGCCTTCACCCTGACCGAGCCGCACACCGTGCTCGGCCACCCGCTCACCGGCCCGTACCCGGAGGGGCTGGAGGTGGCCGACTTCGGGCTGGGCTGCTTCTGGGGCGCCGAGCGCACGTTCTGGCGGCTGCCCGGCGTCTGGACGACGCTGGTCGGCTACCAGGGCGGCCACACCCCCAACCCGACGTACGAGGAGGTGTGCAGCGGCCTGACCGGGCACACCGAGGCCGTGCGGGTGGTGTTCGACCCCGCGGTGATCTCCTACGAGCGGCTGCTGAAGACCTTCTGGGAGGCCCACGACCCGACCCAGGGCAACCGCCAGGGCAACGACGTGGGCACCCAGTACCGCTCCGCGGTGTACACCCACTCCCCCGCCCAGGCCGCCGCCGCGCTCGCCACCCGGGACGCCTTCCAGCCCGCGCTGACCGCGCTCGGTCACGGTCCGATCACCACCGAGATCGCCCCGGCTGGCCCGTTCCACCCGGCCGAGCCTTACCACCAGCAGTACCTGTCGGACGCCAAGAACCCCAACGGCTACTGCGGCCTGGGCGGCACCGGCGCCTCCTGCCCGATCGGGGTGGCCCGCACCCAGGGCTGAGCCCCGGCGGAGCCCCGACGGAGCGGTCCGGGGCGCGGACACCCTGGGTGACCGCGCCCCGGTCCGGGCGCAGACTGGAGACACCGGCAGGGCGGCCCGGCCACCCCCGGTGGCCGGGCCGCCCTCGTGGAGAGGAGTCGTGCCATGTCCGGTCTCGTCCGCAGGAACTTCGACGATCCCGAGGAAGTCCGCCCCTTCGAGGAGGGCACGGGGGAACTGCGCCTGGTCAACCTGGACGCCGGCCCGGTGGGGCGGGCGGTGTTCCGGCCGGGCTGGCAGTGGTCCAAGCACGTCAAGCCGCTCGCCAGGACGGACAGCTGCGAGGCCGCCCACACGGGGTACGTGGTCTCGGGCCGGATGAAGATCGTCATGGACGACGGTGAACAGGCCGAGTTCGGGCCCGGTGACTTCATGATCTGCCCGCCCGGGCACGACGCCTGGATCCTGGGCGACGAGCCGTGCGTGATCGTGGACTGGCAGGGCTTCGCGGACTACGCGAAGCGGCGGTGAGCCCTCAGAGGGTGGCCGGCGCGTGGTCGTGCCCGCCGTCCCGGCGCGGGAACGGGTTCTCCGCGAGGAGCTTCCCCTGGGCGTCGTAGGCCGCCATGACGAAGGAGTCCACCTGCGCGGGGTCCATCGGGGGCAGTTCGACGTAGTACGCCGCCCAGCCCTTCATCCCGGCGGTGGTGACCAGGGTGGCGACGGTCGGCCTGCCGTTGCGGAAGGCCACCACCCGGGCCGGCATCGGGCCGAGGTACATGCCCGAGAGGCCCTGGCTGTAGAGCTGGGGCTTGAAGTGGTCGAGGTTGTCGCTGGTGGCGTCCCGGCAGCCGAAGGAGGGGCGCCAGCTGCCGTCGCTCTGGCGGGTCTCGTCACAGCGCTCGGTCGCGGTGACCCAGATCCGGGTGTCGTCGGCGATCGTGATCTTCTCCCCGGGCGCGACCTGCCGCACCGGCGAGAGCGGCAGTGGTGTCGCCACCGAGCTCGGGGCGCCGGTCGGGGCCGGGCTCGGGGTCGCCGTCGGGCTCGCGCCCGGGGCCCCGGTCGGGCCCGGCGGCGCCGTCGGGTCGGAGCTCGGGACCGCCACCGGGGCCGCCCCGGAGGCCGCCGCCCCGACCGTGCCGCCCCCGTCGCGCCCGGCCCCGCCCGCCGTCACCGCGGTGGCCCCGCAGACCAGGGCCACCGCCAGGGCGGCCGCCCCGGCCCCCACCCGGCGCCGGGCGCGCCGCCGTCGGGCGCCGGCCAGCACCACCACCGGATCCGGCCCGGCCGCCCCCGGGTCGTCGTCGTCCTTGAGCAGGTCTCCGAGTCTGTCCTCGAAGCTCATACCGTCACCTCGATGTACGTCGTGGTACCCGCCGTGCCGTCCGTCCGGTCGGCGAGTTCGGGGTGTGCGCGCAGCTTCGACAGCGCCCGGTTCAGGGTGCTCTTGACGGTCCCCCGGGCGATCCCGAGTTCGGCCGCGATGCCCGCCTCGGTGAGGTCCCCGTAGTACCGCAGCACCACGACCGTCCGCTCCCGGCGGGTGAGCGTGCCCAACGCCTGCTGCAGCAGCGCCCGTTGGGCCTGCCGCTCGGCGAGGTCCTCGGCCTGCGGCCGGTCCGGGGTGTGCTCGGTGGGCAGTTCGCGGTTGCGCAGCCGTCGCCACCAGTCGCGGTGCTGGTTGACCACGATCCGGCGGACGTACGCGGTCGGGTCGTCGGCGGTGATCCGGTGCCAGTGCAGGTAGGCGCGCTCCAGCGCGGACTGCACGATGTCCTTGGCCCGGTCCGGGTCGCCGGTCAACAGCTCGGCCAGCCGGAGGAGTTGGCGACCGCTCCCGGCGACGAACGCGCTGAACTCGGCGTCCTGTCGCTGTCTCTGCTCGCGTTTCACACCCACCTGACTCCTCGGGCGGACCGCGAGGTTCGGTCCGCCCGGGAGTTTTCTCCGCAGGAGTGCGCCGGAGGGGTGGTGCAGGGCCGGATCAGACGGCGCTGCCGGCCTTCCAGTCGGCCCAGCTGAGGTTCCAGCCGTTCAGGCCGTTGTCCGCGGCGACGGTCTTGTCGCCGGAGTTCCTGACCTCGACGACGTCACCGACCATCGAGGACTTGTAGAACTTGTAGCCGTCCGTGCTGCTGTCCTGGGCGCCCTTGGCGTCCTGGAGGCCGACGCAGCCGTGGCTGGTGTTCTGCCCGCCGAAGATCGACGGCGAGGACCAGTAGTTGCCGTGGATGAAGGTCCCGGAGGTGGTCAGGCGCTGGGCGTGCGGGACGTCGGCGATGTCATACTCGCTGCCCAGGTTGACGGTCTGCGAGTTCATCCGGGTCTGGGTGAACTGCTCGGAGATGACCATCTTGCCGCCCCAGGTGGTGTGCTCGGAGGAGCCACCGGAGATCTTGTAGACCGCGCTGACCTGGCCGTCCGTGGTGACGGTGAGCTTCTTGGTGGCGAGGTCGGCGATGCTGGTCTGGGCCCGGCCGATGGTGAAGGAGACGTCCTTGGACTGGGTCCCGAAGACGCCCTTCGCGCCCTCGATGTCCTTGAGCCGCAGCTTGAGGGTGACCTTGGTGCCCTTGGCCCAGTACTCCTGCGGCCGGAAGTCGAGGCGGGTGCTGGAGAACCAGTGGCCGACGATCTCGACCCCCGGCTCCGCTATCACCGTGATCGCCGACTGGACGGCCTTCTTGTCGGTGACCGGCTTGCTGAAGTTGATCGAGACCGGCATGCCGACGCCGACCGTCGAGCCGTCCTCGGGGGTGAAGTAGCCCACGAAGGTGTTGGCCGGGGTGGCCGTGCTGAAGCTGGCGTTGGCGTCCGCCTCCAGCTTGTCCTTGTCGACGCCGCTGGCGGTGACGGAGTACTTGGTACCGCTGGCCGGGGCCGCGGCCGAGGTCCAGCTGGTGTTGTCGGCGGAGAGCTGGCCGGCCAGCTCCTTGCCGGTGGAGTCGGTGACCTTGACGCTGCTCAGGGTGCCGTTGCTGACGGTCACCTTGACCGGCTCGCTGAAGCTGGCACCGGTGGTGCCGTCCGCGGGGCTGACGGTGATCACCGCGGCCGAGGTCTTCGGGGTGCTGCCGCCGCCCGCGCTCGGGGTGCCGCTGGCACCGCCGCCGCCGGAGCCGCCGCTGCCGCCGCTGTTGTCGTTGCAGGCCGCGAGCAGCAGGACCGGCGCGCCGATCAGACCCGCGAGCACTCCGCGCCGGCTCCAGCCGCCTCCGGCCGCCCGCCCCTGACCGTCCCGTGCCGTCACGTCGCGTCTCCCTGCTGATCATCCCGGGCTGTTACGGATACAGAAACGCGATCCGACCGCCCACGGTTCCATCACCGAAGGGTAAGCGATCGTATGAGATGACCCAACTTCCCGCCGAACATGGACAAAACACCCGGCCCGCCGAGTGGCGGACCGGGTGTCCACGGGCGGGTACGACGCCCACGGCCGTCGGCGGCCGCTACTCGGCGGGCTCCTCCACCGTGTACTCGTCCCACTCCTCGCTCTCGGGGTCGAACTCGGTCTGGGCCGACTCCCACGTCGCCGAGGCGAGCTCCACGCCCGGGACGTCGCCGAGCAGCGCGACCGGGTCGATGAAGTGGGCGAGCGAACCCGACGGGTCCACCTCGATGGCGTCGACGGACTGGGCGCGCTCGTCGTCGTCGAGGTACTCGTCCTCGGCGACCTGCTGCAGGGCCGCCGCCTTGAGCGCGCCCTCGTCGGTGATCTCCGCGATGAGCTCGATCTTGAGCTTGACGTAGCGCGGGGCGTCGGTCGTTTCAGTGCTGGTCATGCCAGCGAGCGTACGGGACCGGAGGTCCTCCGGTGTGCACGGGAACACCGGGACCGTCGGGACCGCCGGGAACCCCGGGACCGCCCGGGCGCACGGTCGGGGCCGGTCCCTCGGAACAGGACCGGCCCCGGCCGCTCTCCGCCTCGGCTCCCCCACCCGGGAGCCGCGGAGCCGCGCCACGGGGGCGCGGTGGTCGCCGCGGGAGCCGCCGCACCCTGTCGACCGGCCGGAGCCGGACAGGGGCGGGACGACGGCGTCCCCCGCGGAGGGCCCCTCCCTCCGATACCGGTCGGGGAGGGCGGACACGGCGGCCGGGTCAGGACCGTCCGTCGCGTCCGGAGCCGGCCTCGGCCACCGGGGAGCCGCTCCCGGTGGACCGCTGCCGTCTCGCTCGGCTTCTTGCCGTTGACCACCACGATGCCGGAGCGTTGTTAACCACGTGCTGCGGACAGATGACGCCGGTGTACCACTTCGCCCGTGGACGAATCCTCCGGATCCGACCACGGGCGGGTGGTGGTGAGCAGGCGTCAGCCCCGTCGGCGCACGGACGTCAGGCCCGCGCGCCCACCGGCGTCAGTGCGCGGCCCGGCCGGTCAGGTAGCCCAGCAGGTCCTGACGGGTGACGATGCCCTGCGGCTTGCCCTCCACCAGCACGACCGCCGCGTCGGCCTTCTCCAGCACGGTCATCAGGTTGGTGACGGTCTCGCCCGAGCCGACCACCGGCAGCGGCTTGGACATCACCTTGTCCAGCGTGTCGGTCAGCTCGATCTCCTTGGCGAAGATGCCCTCCAGCAGCAGCTTCTCCACCACCGAGCCGATCACCTCGCCGGCCATGATGTCGGGGTGCCCGGCGCCCGGGGAGACCACCGGCATCTGCGAGACGCCGTACTCGCGCAGCACCCGGACCGCCTCGGCGACCGTCTCGTTCGGGTGCATGTGGACGAACTGCGGGACGCCGCCCTGCTCGTTGCCCTCCTTGCGGGCCAGCACCTCGCTGATGTGCGCCTCGTCGGTGGCCGAGGGCAGGAAGCCGTAGTCGGCCATCCAGTCGTCGTTGAAGATCTTCGACAGGTAGCCGCGGCCGCCGTCCGGCAGCAGGACCACCACGACGTCGTCCGGCCCGAGCTTGCGGGCCACCTCCAGCGCGGCCACCACGGCCATCCCGCAGGAGCCGCCGACCAGCAGGCCCTCCTCCTTGGCCAGGCGGCGGGTCATCTGGAACGAGTCCTTGTCGGAGACCGCGACGATCTCGTCCGCGACGGTCTGGTCGTACGCGGTCGGCCAGAAGTCCTCACCGACGCCCTCGACCAGGTACGGACGGCCGGTGCCGCCCGAGTAGACCGAGCCCTCCGGGTCGGCGCCGATGACCTTGACCTTGCCGCCGGACACCTCCTTCAGGTAGCCGCCGGTGCCGGAGATGGTGCCGCCGGTGCCGACGCCCGCCACGAAGTGGGTGATCTTCCCGTCGGTCTGCTCCCACAGCTCCGGACCGGTGGAGTGGTAGTGCGAGGCCGGGTTGTCCGGGTTGGAGTACTGGTCCGGCTTCCAGGCGTTCGGGGTCTCGCGGACCAGGCGGTCGGAGACGTTGTAGTAGGAGTCCGGGTGCTCCGGGGCGACGGCGGTCGGACAGACGACCACCTCGGCGCCGTACGCGCGCAGGGTGTTGATCTTGTCGGTGGACACCTTGTCGGGACAGACGAAGATGCACTTGTAGCCCTTCTGCTGGGCCACGATCGCCAGGCCGACACCGGTGTTCCCGGAGGTCGGCTCCACGATCGTGCCGCCCGGCTTGAGGGCGCCCGAGGCCTCGGCGGCCTCGATCATGCGCATCGCGATGCGGTCCTTCACCGAGCCGCCGGGGTTGAAGTACTCGACCTTCGCCAGCACGGTCGCGCTGATGCCGTCGGTGACCTTGTTCAGCTTGACCAGCGGCGTGTTGCCGACCAGGTCGATGATCGAGTTGTGGTACCGCACGGGGGTCCTCCCGGTCTATGGGCATGCGAGTGCATTCGGTACGGCAAAGCCTAGGGCGTGGGACCTGCCGCACACCTCCCTTCCCGCGCCTCCCGCGCTCCCCCAATGGCCCACCCGCGCCCCCACCCCGGTACTCCCGCCCTCCGCGCGGGTAAGAGCGCTGTGCAGACATGGCCGCACCCCGGAGGGTTCGGCACGAGGACGCGAAGGGGGCACCGGATGTCAGGCGCACAGGACTCCCGGGCCCGGGTGGCCCGCCGGATCGCCACCGCCGCGGCGTACGGCGGCGGCGGGCTCGGCCTGCTGGGCGTGGGCCTGGTCGGTCTGCTGCTGACCGAGAGCAGGCTCGCCGTCCAGGCCATCGGCGTCCTGGAGACCGTCCCGCCCAAGGCCGACGGGGTCTACGGCGAGGCCTTCGCCGACCGCCTCGCCGCCCCCCGGCCGCCGCTGGTGCTGGCCGTGCTCGGCGACTCCACCGGTGCCGGCCTCGGCGTGGCCCGCGGCCGGGAGACGCCGGGCGCGCTGCTGGCGGCCGGGCTGGCCTCGGTGGCCGAGCGCCCGGTGCGGCTGGTCAACGTGGCCCGCTCCGGCGGCCGCTCCGCCGACCTCTCCGGCCAGCTGGAGCAGGCCCTGCGGCACCGCCCGGACATCGCCGTGATCATGGTCGGGGCCAATGACGTGACCCGGCACAGCCCCGCCCAGCTCGCCGTCCGACAGCTCGGCGAGGCCGTCGCCGCCCTGCGGGCCAACGGCTGCGAGGTGGTGGTGGGCACCTGCCCGGACCTCGGCACGATCAAGCCGGTGCGCCCGCCGCTGCGCTGGGTGGCCCGACGGCTGAGCCGCCAGCTGGCCGCCGCCCAGACCATCGCGGTGGTGGAGGCGGGCGGGCGCACCGTCTCGCTGGGCTCGCTGCTGGGCCCCGAGTTCGCGGCCCGCCCGGAGATGTTCGCCGCCGACCGCTACCACCCCTCCGCCCAGGGCTACGAGACCGCCGCGATGGCCGTGCTGCCCTCGGTCTGCGCCGCACTGGGCCTGTGGCCGGAGGAGGAGCGCCCGATCAGCGCCGTCCAGGGCGAGACGGTGCTGCCGGTCGCGGTGGCCGCCGCCGCGGCGGCCGGGCGGGCGGGCACCGAGGTGGCCGCCGTGACGGCGGAGGGCGCGGGCCGGCGCTGGGCCCTGCTGCGGCACCGGCTGCGGGTCGGCCCGGAGGCCGCCCGGGACCCCGGCGCGGCCCCCGGGGACACGTCGGCCAGCTCACACGCCGGTGCCGGTGACGCTTGAGCTACCAACCGGTAGCTTTCCTCCCGGACCACCGGTCCGCCGTCACTCAGCGAGGAGCCCCGCCATGCCCGAAGCCGTCATCGTCAGCGCCACCCGTTCGCCGATCGGCCGGGCCTTCAAGGGCTCGCTCAAGGAGGTCCGCCCGGACGACCTGACCGCCCACATCATCCAGGCTGCCCTGGCCAAGGTCCCGCAGCTCGACCCGCGCCAGATCGACGACCTGATGCTCGGCTGCGGTCTGCCGGGCGGCGAGCAGGGCCACAACCTGGCCCGCATCGTGGCCGTGCAGATGGGCATGGACTACCTGCCCGGCACCACCATCACCCGCTACTGCTCCTCCTCGCTGCAGACCACCCGGATGGCGTTGCACGCGATCAAGGCCGGCGAGGGCGACGTCTTCGTCTCGGCCGGCGTCGAGACCGTCTCGCGCAGCGTCAAGGGCACCTCGGACGGCACTCCGGGCACCCTGAACCCGCTCTTCGACGACGCGATCGCCCGCACCGCCAAGCGCGCCGAGGAGGGCGGCGGCGAGTGGCACGACCCGCGCGAGGACGGGCTGCTGCCGGACGCCTACATCGCGATGGGCCAGACCGCCGAGAACCTGGCCGCGCTCAAGGGCATCACCCGCGCCGACCAGGACGAGTTCGGCGTCCGCTCGCAGAACCTCGCCGAGGCCGCCATCGAGGCCGGCTTCTGGGAGCGCGAGATCACCCCGGTCACCCTGCCCGACGGCACCGTGGTCAGCACCGACGACGGCCCGCGGGCCGGCGTGACCCTGGAGGGCGTCTCCGGCCTGAAGCCGGTCTTCCGCCCGGACGGCACGGTCACCGCCGGCAACTGCTGCCCGCTGAACGACGGCGCCGCGGCGCTGGTCATCATGTCCGACACCAAGGCCCGCGAGCTGGGCATCACCCCGCTCGCCCGGGTGGTCTCCACCGGTGTCAGCGCCCTCTCCCCCGAGATCATGGGCTACGGCCCGGTCGAGGCCTCCCGGCAGGCGCTCAAGCGGGCCGGCCTGACCATCGACGACATCGACCTGGTCGAGATCAACGAGGCCTTCGCGGCCCAGGTGATCCCCTCCTACCGTGACCTCGGCATCGACCTGGACAAGCTGAACGTCAACGGCGGCGCGATCGCGGTCGGCCACCCCTTCGGCATGACCGGCGCCCGGATCACCACCACGCTGATCAACTCCCTGCAGTGGCACGACAAGCAGTTCGGTCTGGAGACCATGTGCGTCGGCGGCGGCCAGGGCATGGCGATGGTCGTCGAGCGCCTCAGCTGATCACCGCGGACCGCTCCGAAGGGTCTGGACCACCCGTTTGGAGTGACACAGCGTAATTGAGGGCCGGATCACACCGAGAGGTCGATCCGGCCCTCGAAACCGTCGTTTCCGGCCCGGAAATCGACAGTGCGGAGCGGATCAACTGCACTGCGTAGAACGGTGTTACCTAACAATTTGGGGACAAGAGCGAAAGTCCCGGACGAATTAGACATTCGCCACTGCGGTAACAGCCCCGCATGGGGCAGTGTGGAGACGTAACCCCGTTCCGCTCCTCGCTAGGAGTACGTTCCGTGAGCGCCGTCTACACCATCCTGCTGCTGATCCTGATCACCGTGTCGACCGCCGTCCTGCTCCGCCTCCGCGGGCTCTCCCGGCGGCTGGACGCCCAGGCCGAGGCCGGGCCCGCACCGGTGGACGAGGCCGCGATACGCCGGGCCGTCGCCGAGGCGCTGGCCGCCGACCGCGAGCGGGAGATCACCGAGGCCCGGGCCTTCTGGGCCGAGCAGGAGGCCCGCGCGGCCGAGGACGCCCCACTGTTCGACTCCCCGTTCACCGGGGTCTTCACCGGCACCGACGAGTGGCCGCTGTTCTTCCCCCGCCCCACCGGCCCGCAGGACGCCGCCGACAACTCCGGGACGATGGACCCGGAGTTCGGCGAGGCGCTGCGCTCCGCGCTGGAGGACCTGATCAACGAGGACGGCGCCGGCCCGGCCGGGTCCGGCCCCGAGGGCGGCGCGCCGCTGCGCCCCGGCCACCCGGTCGGCGAGACCGCCAAGGACGCCCGGGCCCGCCGCGAGGCCGACCTGCTGGCCACCGGCCTGGAGGCCGGGCTGCTGGACGCCGAGCCGGCCGTGGAGGAGGCGCCGGTCGCCGCCCCCGACCCGCGCCGCCACCCCTCGCACCCCGACTTCGTGCCGAGCCAGGCGCCCTCCCGCGAGTGGACCGACACCCGGCTCGCCGCCCTCGCCGAGCAGGCCGTCGCCCTGACCGACGTCCGCCCGGGCCCGCTGGGCACCCTGGACGTGTACGCCTTCGCCGACGGCACCACGCTGTGCGTGGCCCCGGGCGACCGGGAGGCCGCCTACCGGCTGATCGACGCGGTCCGGGCCGGTGAGCACGTCCGACTGCTCGGCGGCTCGCGCTTCTCCGGGTCGTACTCGCTGACCTTCTCCACCGACGAGGAGGCCGTCTACGTGCTCGCCGACCGGGTGGTCGCCAGCATCTGACGCCGACTCCGCCGCAGCAGGACCGAAGGCCGCCCGGGCCACAGGGGTTACCGACCCGGGCGGCCTTCGGCGTGTCCGGGGCCGGGCGCCGTGGGCCCTGGCCCGTGCGCCGTGGGCTGTGGCCCGTGCGCCGTGGGCTGTGGCCCGTGCGCCGCACCCGGCGTCAGGCGCAGAGCGCGGCCGTCCCCCGCACCGCGGCCACCGCCCCGGCCAGCAGTTCGCCGACCGCCACCGGCCCGTCCGGCAGCGCCACCCGGGCCCCCTCGGGCAGCGCCGCGAGCGCCGCCGCCAGGTCGTGCCCGGCGACGGCCAGCTGGTCCCCCGCCGCGAACGCGCCCGCGTCCGGGAACTCCCGCGCCGGCCCGCCCTCCGCCGCCAGCGCCGACGCGGCCAACCGCCGGGCCAGGTCCAGCGCGGCCGCCGCCCGCGAGGCGTGCCCGGGCACGGCGCCCAGCAGCTTGCTCTGCGGCAGCGAGCGGAAACGATGCGCCAGGGCGTCGACGGCTTCGACCAGGGGCTGTACGTCATGCATGCGGACGAGCCTAAGCGAGAACGCCGCCGGGCCCCGGAGCGAGGTGCTCCGGGGCCCGGCGGCAGTGGTACGGCGAAGGGGGTGGGTCTAGTCGTCGCCGCGCAGGATCGCGATCAGCCGCAGCATCTCCATGTAGATCCAGACCAGCGACAGGGTGAGCCCGAAGGCCGCCCGCCAGGACTCCCGCTGCGGGGCGCCCTGGGCGATGGCCTCCTCGATCGACGCGAAGTCCAGCGACAGGAAGAAGGCGCCGAGGCCGATGCCGATCAGGCCGACCACGATGCCCAGCGGGCCGGAGCGCAGGCCCATGTCGGCGCCGAAGGCCATCGCGATCACGTTGACGAACATCAGCAGCACGAAGCCGAGGGCGATCGCGATGCCGATCCGCTGGTAGCGCGCGGTGACCCGGATCCGACCGCTCTTGTAGGCGAACAGCATCGCCGCGAAGACCGCCGCCGTACCCAGCACCGCCTGGATCACGATGCCGTTCAGCATGGTGTTGAAGGCGTGCGAGACGGCGCCCATCGCGAAGCCCTGGAGGGCCGCGTAGGTCAGGATCAGCGGCGGGCTGACACTGCGCTTGAAGGAGATCACCAGGCCGACGACCATGGCCACCAGGCTGGCGCCGATCGCGAAGCCGAAGTTCTCGAACGGCAGCGTGAACCAGGCCACCGCGCCCGCGGCCACCAGGGTCAGCAGCGTCATCGCGGTGCGGGCGACCACGTCGTCGAGCGTCATCCGCCCGGTGGCCGTCGGGCCGGCGGACGGCCCGTTGTACATCTGGTAGAGCTGCTCGTCCGTCAGCGGGCCCTGCCCCTGCGGCTGGGCGTAGGGGGTTCCCGCGTAGGGGTTGCCGTACTGGCCCCCGGCCTGCGCGGTGGTACCGAACCCCGCGTAGCCGGACTCGCGGGTGAAGGACCCCTCCCGCGAGAAGACCGGGTTGCTGCTTCTCATTGCTCATTCCCTCCGTGGCGGCACTGCACCGCCCGTGTACCAGGGTAATGGCTTGGCAAAAATTTTGGGATACGCCGCGAGGAGGATCCGGTGAACGACTCCCGGCGGGGACGCCGGAGGCGTCCCCGCGGGTCGATGCGGTGCCCGGAGCCGGACTCGAACCGGCACGGCCTCGCGGCCAAGCAGTTTTAAGCTGCCCGTGTCTGCGTTCCACCATCCGGGCGTCCTGCGAACCACCCCTGAGAGTAGTCGCCCGGATCACTCTTTCGCATGTTCCCAGCCCGGGAAGTTGTCATGTTTCCTTGCCATCTGACGAACAGTTCGCAATTCGGCCACGAAGCACGGTGATTCCGGCCACGGCGTCACCCTCAGGGTTCCGTCATACCGCAGGAGGAGGGTCCCTCACCTCCCGTACGCCCTGCGGTGGTCGGGCCAACCGTCCGGCGGAGCGACGCAGAACCATGATCACGTCACGGAGCATGGAACCACGAATCCGCGAACCCGCAAGGAGCTCCCCGTGACCACGTCGACCGCAACCGCCGTCCGTACCGGCCTGGCGGCCGCCCGCGCCACCGGCCTGAACAAGGTCTACGGGGAGGGGGAGACCCGGGTCGTCGCCCTCGAC
>NZ_JBIVHS010000022.1:0-139152 GCF_044749365.1 Kitasatospora sp. NPDC089509
AGCGCGCCGGTGGGCTGGCCGGGGGGGTGGGCGGCGGCGGCGGCTTCTGGCTGCTCCGGCGGCGCTGTGCCTGACGGCCCCGACGCTCCGCGGCAGTGCCGCGCCGTCGGCCCCTGACCGGGCCGACGGCGCGGCGGTGCGTCAGCGGGCCGACCCCGCCAGCCGGTCCAGGAGCTCCTGGCGCTCCCGCAGTTCCCGGCGCTCCTCGTGCTGCAGGATGCCGCTGGCCAGCAGGTACTGGGCCAGCACATAGGTCGCCATGATCCAGAACTGATGCCCCGGCAGCTCGTGCCACTTGGCCAGCTGGGTCGCGATCAGGGTGTCGGAGAGCAGGAACAGCGCCCCGCCCAGCCCGGTCCGCCACCCGAGCCCGGCCGAGGCGACCGCCGTCGAGGTGAGCAGCAGGCTGTACCCGGCCACCGGGACCTTCAGGTCCCCGAGGTCCGGCCAGAGCTGACCGACCAGCCCGGCCCAGGCCGTCGCGTACGCGGCCGCGACGACGAAGGCCCGCCGACGGTCGGTGAACGCCCCGCGCTGGACGAACATGGTGACGTAGCAGACGTGGGCGGCCGCGAAGGAGCCCATCCCGGCCAGGAACGCGGTGTCGTTCTTCAGCTGCAGCAGCACGTCCCCGCCGGCGCTCGCCAGCAGCGCCGGGGCCAGCAGCTTCGGCGCCTCCCGCTCGGCGCGGGCCGCCGCCGCCACGCTGTGCGCGGCCAGCAGCGGCATCAGGGCCGGCTTGGTGGCGTTCTGCAGGACGGAGGCCCCGGACAGGATCGAGCCCAGGTGCGCCGCCGAGGTGGCCGCGAAGCCGCCGAGCAGGCCGGTGGCCGAGCGCAGGCGCCCGCCGAGGCCGGTGGCGCGGGTGGTCGTACGGATACTCATGCGGCGTGTGCCTCCGCAGTCGTTCGGGGTGGGGAGACCGACCCTATGGGAGCCGGTCGGACGGCGGAAGACCGGGTTACCGGTGCGTAACCCGGGTCGGGGACGGGTGATGACGGCGTGGCCGGGGAACGGAGCGCCGACGGCCGCTTCCAGGGCTCTTGCGGAGACTTCCTCAGGAGGACGGTTGCTGCCACCGGGTGACCCGGTCACCGTCTAGTCTGGACCCCGACATGGAGCAGCAGGAGTACGCGGTCGGCGCCACCCGGGTGGCCGCCGGCAGGCCGGACGGACGTACGGGCGGGGCAGGGCGGGGAACCGCCGCCGCCGTCCTCGCCGTACGCGGATCCGGTTCCGACTCCGGCTCCGCCGCCGAGGCCACGGTCGACGGCGCGGCCGAGGGCTCTGCTGACGGCCCGCAAGCCGCCGCCGAGGGGCTCTCGCCCGACCCTGGACTGCTCCGGCTCGCCCACTGGTTCGCCGCCGCCACCCCCGGCACCGCCGACGACCTGTGCACGGCCTCCTTCGGCCTCTTCTCCGCCCGGCACCTCGGCGCCGCGGCCGAACCCGCCGACCCCGCCGTCAGCTGGTGGCACGGCCCGACGGCCCACGCCGCCGTGCCGCGCGCCCGCGAGGCCCGCACCGAGGGCGGCCTGCGCCGCGCCCGGCGCGACGCCGCCGCACTGCCCGTCGTCCGGTCAGGCGCCAAGCCCGGCAGGCCCGGTCGGCACCGCCGCCAGGAGCTCGGCCGAGCGCTGCCGGGCCCGCTCCGTGAGCTGCAGGACCGTTCCGCCGAGGAACTCCCGGACGCCGAACGCCGCATCGCCGCCCGGCTGCTGCTCGCCCACCCGCTGGTCACCGCCTCCGGCCCGCACGCCGACGGCTTTCCGCTGATCCGCCGTCACCGCGACTGGCTCACCGAACGCTTCGACACCCTGCTCGGCTACCGCCTGACCGTCGGCCCCTGGCACGCCCGGCTGTGCAAGGCCGGCCTCGGCCCCGGCGCCGTCCGCCGCCTCGAACACCCGGCCACCGGTGCCCCGTTCACCCCGGCCGGCTACGCCCAACTCGCCCTCGCCCTGGCCCTGCTGGTCGACGCCCCCGAGCAACTCCGGTACGGGCGGCTGCTGGAGGCGATGCGGGCCGCCGCGCCCGATCTCGCGCCCGACCCGCCCGCGCTGGGCATGGCGCTCGCCGCACTGGCCGAGTGGCAGGTGCTGGGCGAACTGCCGGCCGACCCGGCCGTCGCCGTCGACCCGGCCTTCGTGCTGACCGTCGACCGCGAACTCGCCCGCGCCGTCCCGGTCGACCCGCCCGGGCCCGCCGACTCCGCCGCCGACCTCATCCGCCGCGCCGCCGAGGCCGAACCCGCCACCGCCGTACGCCGACTCCTCGCCGAGACCCCCGCGGTGCTCGCGGCCGACCTCCCCGAGGACCGGCGCGCCTGGCTGGCCGAACACCGGCTCAGCGGCCCGGCCGCGCTCGCCGAGTTCCTCGGTCTGGAGACCGAACTGCGGGCCGAGGGCGTCGCCCTGCTCGACCCGGCCGCCGAACTCACCGACCTCGCCCTCCCCGGCACCGGCACCCTCGCCCAGGCCGCCCTGCTGCTGGTCGAGCAGCTGGTCGAGGAGGTCCGCCCGCTGCCCGGCGAACCCGGCGAGGGCGACGTCCCGATCCCCGACGCGCTGATAGACGGCCTCCTCGGCGACATCGCCGACGACCACGGCCTCCCCACCCGCTACCTGGCCGACCGCACCGCGCTGCGCCGCGACGCCCTCGACCTCCTCCACGGCCTCGGCCTGATCACCCCCACCCCCCGCACCACCTGGCTCCTCCGCCCCCCGGCGGCCCGCTACGCCCCGGCCCCCGACCTCCACCCCACCCCGAGCACCGGTCGGCACTCCCGCCCCGCCCCGCCACCCGCCACCCGCGAGGGCCTCCGGGCGTAGCGAGGACCGGCCCGGCTCCCGCG
This sequence comes from Kitasatospora sp. NPDC089509, assembly GCF_044749365.1. Taxonomy (NCBI): domain Bacteria; kingdom Bacillati; phylum Actinomycetota; class Actinomycetes; order Kitasatosporales; family Streptomycetaceae; genus Kitasatospora; species Kitasatospora sp. NPDC089509. Next base: position 2,855 of record NZ_JBIVHS010000022.1, read on the forward strand.
CGGTCGGGCGGGGATGTCAGACGGGGATGAGGGCGTCCCACTGGGCGCGGGTCGGGCCGTCGGGGGCGGGGGTGAAGTCCGGGTGGGCGGCGAGCCAGGCGGTGAGGTGGCGGTCGACCTCCTCGGTGCCGTAGGCGTGGTCGGCCGAGTGGACGAGGTGGCGGACGTGGGCGCGGGCCCGCATCACGACGGGGTCGTCGAAGGCGCAGGCGGCGAGGGCGGCGGCGCGGCGGTCCGGGGCTGCCGAAGTCCCCTTCAGGCGTTGCTCGTTGGCGCGGTCCGCGGCGACCTGGTCGTCGAACACCGGGCGCAGGCTCCGGGTGGTCCAGGCGTGGTAGCCGGTGGGGTCGGCGGCGACCTCGTCGGCGTGGTGGGCGAGGTACTGGGCGGTGCGCAGGCCGAGGGCGACGCCGTGGCCGAGGGTGGGGTTGGTGTGGACGATGCTGTCCCCGGCGTTGACCAGGCCGGTGACGACGGGCCCGGCGGCGTCGGCGAGGGAGGTCCAGCGGTTGTCCAGGCCGGCCATCGCGAGGACGGGCGACCGGGGTTCCGGGTCCAGCTCCAGCCAGGCGGCGCAGGCGGGGAAGCGGCGGGCGACGGCCTCGAACACGGCCGGGTCGGTGAGTGCGCCGCGGGTCGGATCGGCGGTGGAGACCACCATGCTCAGCGCGAAGGTGTCGTTGTCGGAGGGGAAGACGCCGGCCAGCGCGAACTCCGCGGCGGAGCCGGTCCTGACCCGTCCGGGGTCGCGCGGGCCGTCGGCGCGCAGGCGGTACCAGCGGCACAGGTAGGCGATCCCGGTGCGGTGGCTGTCGACCACCGGCGGGCGGCAGCCGGCCTCGACCAGCCAGCCGGGCACGGGTGAACGGCGTCCGGCGGCGTCGACGACCAGGTCCGCCGGGTGGGTCGCGACGCCCGTACGCAGGCCCGTTCGCACGCCGGTGATCCGGGGCGGCCGCCCGCCGGTGACGGTGAGGCCGGTCACCCGCTCGCCCCGCCGGACGTCGACGGCGGGCTCCCGTTCGACGGCCGCGGTCAGGGCGGCCTCCAGGACGATCCGGCGGGTGCGCAGGGTGATCAGGTCCTCGTCCCCGGCCCGGTGCGGCGGGTGCTCCTCGAACCAGTCGAAGTCGTGGTACTCCCGGGCACCGCGGGCCAGCAGGTCGGCGTGGACGTCGGGGGCCTCGGCGCGCAGGACGGTCCGGACCGGCGCGAGGAAGGAGTGGGGCTGGTCGGCCTGGGGGACCCTGGGCCGGTTCCAGTGGTGGAAGTCCTGGTCGAGGTCGTGGCCGGCCTGCCGGGTCTCCTGTTCGAACAGGGTGACCGGGTGGCCCTGCCGCCCGAGCATGAGTGCTGTCGCCAGCCCGCTGATTCCCCCACCGATGATCGCAACCCGCGCCACTGCATCCCCTTCGCGTCGTGTTGCGGAGCGATCTTACTGTCGGATGATCATCAACTCGCAACCGCCGCTGTGCTCAGGCGCCGGAAAGACGGAAGCACCGCGTCCGGAGTCGGACCGCGGTGCTGGTGGGGTCGGGCGTCACTTGCTCGCGGTGGCGGCGAGCGGACTGGGCTGGACGGTCTCCACAGTCGCGCCGACACCGAGGGTGCCCAGGGCGATGGAGGCGAGGACTGCGATGCAGGCGAGGAGACGACGGTGGCGCTGGGGAAGCGGGAAGCGCGGTTCCTGGTAGGGCGCCTGAGGGCTGGCGTTCATGACAGGGAGGCTCCCAGGGTGGTGTGAACGGTCGGTACGCGCGGGTGAAGTCCGGAGGGGGATCCGGCGTCGGTTGGCCGCATACGCCCCACCCGTCCGACGAGTGGGGCGTATGCGCTGGTCAACGACGTGACCGAGGCTGGGTTCGGGGCCGGGTTCGGGGCGGGATCAGCGGGAACGGACGCGGTCCCGCGCCCGGTTCACCGGCGTCGCCCGCGCTCGGCGAGGGCCTCGCCGACGGCGACCCGGACGGCGTCCCGCAGGCCGTGGGCGGCGTGGAAGCGGGACGGGCCGGCCGCCGGGTCCTCGCGGAGCTCCTTCACCAGCGACACGCACAGCAGCAGCATCACCACGACGAACGGCAGGGCGACCAGGATCGTCGCGTTCTGCAGCGCGGTGAGCCCGCCGGCCAGCAGCAGGGCGGCGGCGACCCCGCCCATCAGCACGCCCCACACCACCACCAGCGGGGTTCGCGGGTGCAGGGAGCCGCGGCTGGAGAGCGAGCCGAGGACGAGGGAGGCGGAGTCCGCGCTGGTGATGAAGAAGGTCATCACCAGCAGCACCGCGACCACGCTGGTGACCGAGCCGAGCGGCAGCGAGCGCAGCATCTCGAACAGCGAGGCCTCGGCGCCGCGCGGGATGGTCGCGACCAGGTCGGCCGCCCCGGTGGTGACCTGGCGGATCGCGGTGCCGCCCATCACGCAGAACCAGATGACGGTGGCCCCGCTGGGGACCAGCAGCACACCGAGGAGGAACTGGCGGATGGTGCGGCCGCGCGAGATGCGGGCGATGAAGGTGCCGACGAAGGGGGCCCAGGAGAGCCACCAGGCCCAGTAGAAGATGGTCCAGGAGCCGAGCCAGCTCTCGTCGGTGAAGGCGCCGGTCTGGGTGGACATGGCGAGCAGGTCGGAGAGGTAGCCGCCGACGGTGGCCGGGATGGAGTCCAGGACGAAGACCGTGGGGCCGAACACGAAGACGAACAGCATGATCAGCGAGGCGAGGACCACGTTCGCGGTGGACAGCCACTTGACGCCCTTGTGGACGCCGGAGAACGCGGAGAGCACGAACGCGGCGGTGAGCGAGCCGATGATGACCAGCTGGGCGTTCTGGGTGTTGCGCACCGAGGTGATGTAGCCGAGGCCGTCGGCGACCTGGAGGGCGCCCAGGCCCAGGCTGGTGGCGGAGCCGAAGACGGTGGCGAAGACGGCGAGGAGGTCGATGGCCCGGCCCTGCCAGCCGTCGGCGCCGCGCTGGCCGATGAGCGGGACGAAGGCGGCGGAGATCCGGTTGCCGCGGCCCTTGCGGAAGGTGGTGTAGGCGAGGGCCAGGCCACCGACGGCGTAGATGGCCCAGGGGTGGAGGGTCCAGTGGAAGAGGGAGAACTCCAGGGCCTGCTGGGCGGCGGCCGCGCTCTGGGGTTCGAGGCCGGAGCCGGGCTGGGGGGTGGCGAAGAGCTGGAGGGGTTCGCCGACGCCGTAGAACATCAGGCCGATGCCCATGCCTGCGCTGAACATCATGGCGACCCAGGCGAGGGTGGAGAACTCGGGTTCGTCGTCGTCGCGGCCGAGGCGGATGCGGCCGAAGCGGCTGAAGGCGAGCAGCAGGGTGAGGACGAGGAAGACGTCGGCGGCGACGGTGAAGAGCCAGCCGAAGTTGTGCAGGACCCAGCCGAGGGCGGTGCTGGAGGTCCGGCCGAGGGAGTCCTCTGCGAACACGCCCCAGGCGACCACCGCCAGCACCAGGACGGCGCTGATGCCGAACACCACGCGGTCGGTGGGCAGGGTCGCGGCGGGCTCGCCGGGTTCGTCGGGCTCCTGCGCGCCCGGGGAGGGCTGCGGCGGCTGGCTGCTCATCGGGCGGACCTCTCGACATACGCGGAATACAGGGATTCAAGATGTATGTCGCACTATGTCCATTCGGTGCCGCCAGTGGCGGGAGGGCGCGCCGGGGAGGCGGCGGGTGGGGACCTTGGTCCCCGTACGGGAACCGGAGCTCCTGGCCGCGGGCCTCGACGCCGCGTCAGGCCGCCTGCTCCGCGCGCGGGGCGCGCGCCGTCGCCAGGTAGTGGGAGAGCACTCGGCGGCTGCGGGTGAGGTCCTCGATCCGGGCGTCCAGGTCGGCGAGTTCGCCGCGCAGGGTGGCGAGCAGGTTCGGGCAGGCCTCCAGGACGGGGACCGGGCCGGTGGCGCAGGGCAGGAGCTCGACGATGATCCGGGTGGGCAGACCGGCCGCGAGCAGACTGCGGATCTGCCACACCCGTACGGTGTCCTCCTCCTGGTACTCGCGGTAGCCGGCCGGGGTGCGGGCGGGCTGGAGCAGGCCCTGCTCCTCGTAGTAGCGGAGCAGGCGGGCGGACACCCCGGTCAGGCGGGCGAGTTCTCCGATGCGCATGATCGGGGGAACGCGGGTTCGGGCCGGGCTGTTCCCGGCCGGCCCCGCGCGGCCACGGTGCGTCAGCTCTCCAGGAGCTCCTGGAACTCCTCTAGGACGGCGCGCAGTTGGGGTATCGCCTCGGCCATCGGCAGGTGGTCGCTGGGGAGTTCGACGAAGACGGCACCGCCACTCCTCGGTGACCGGGCGGGGCGCTTCCTCCGACACCGGGGACGCCAGGACTTCACACCGGTGGGAAGGTCGAGCGAAAGCGCAGGCGGCGGCCCTGGTCACGGAACGCGCCGGACCCCCTACGCTGGGGGAGGAGCGCCATCCGGACAGTGCCGTCCGGATGCCGCTGCGCTCCGCCGCCGGGGCGCCCGTCGTGCCCGCGTCGGCCGCGCCGGTGTTCGCCCCGGGCCGGGCGGCCGCCGAGGAGGTGCCCAGGCCCGTGCCCGGAAGCGACAACCTGCCAGGGATCGTCAAGCCGCTGCCCGCGGAGTGGTTCGTCCGACGCGACAGCAACGCCGAGATGCGCTGGGACGCGCTGCGCGACGCCGACGGCAAGGCCGCCGTCGGCCGCCACGTCCCGGTGGAACGGTTCTTCGTCCGCAACCACACCAGCACCCCGTTGATCGACCCGGTCGGCTGGCGGCTGCGGCTGTTCGGCAGCGGCCTGCACGGGGCACCACCGCCGGAACGGGCGCTCGGGTTCGGCCTGGACGACCTGCGCGCGCTGCCCGCCACCCGGATCGACGCGCTGATCGAGTGCGCCGGCAACGGGCGCAGCTACTTCGACCGCCAGCAGGGCGAGCGCGCCCCCGGGACGCCGTGGACCCTCGGCAGCATCGGCTCGGCGAGCTGGCGGGGCGTCCGGCTGGCCGAGGTGCTCCGGGCGGCCGGGCTGACCGACCGTGCGGTGGACGTGCTGCCGACCGGCCTGGACCCGGACTACGTGGTCGACGGCACCAACTACGGTCCGGTGCGCCGACCGCTGCCGATCGCCAAGGCGCTGGACGACGCGCTGCTCGCGTACGAGATGAACGGCGCGCCGCTGACCCCCGACCACGGTGCGCCGGTGCGGCTGGTGGTGCCCGGCTGGGTCGGCATCGCCTCGATCAAGTGGGTCGGCAGCATCGAGGTGGCCGACCACCCGCTGCACTCGCCCTGGAACACCGACTTCTACCGGATGTTCGGCCCGGGCCACCCGCCCGGCGGCGGGCCCGCGCTCACCACCCAGGTGGTCAAGTCCGCCTTCGAACTGGCCGAGGGCGCCCGGCTGACGGCCGGCCGGGAGCACCGGCTGCACGGGCGGTCCTGGTCCGGTACGGCCCCGGTGCGGCTGGTCGAGGTCAGCGCCGACGGCGGCCGCAGCTGGCGGCGTGCCGAGCTGGCCGAGGAACCGCGCGCGGCCGGCTGGACCCGCTGGAGCGTCGACTGGTGCCCCGAGCGGCCCGGCCGGTACGAGCTGCGTGCCCGCGCCACGGACCGCGGGGGCGCCACCCAGCCCGAGCGGGCGGTCTTCAACCGCGAGGGCTACCTGTTCGGCGCGGTGGTGGCGCACCCGGTGACGGTGCTCTGAGCCCGGTCCCGGGCCCCGGCGGTTCGGGGCCCGGGGAGTTCGGGTTCTTCGGGTCCGGAGGTTCGGGTCCGGAGGGTCGGGTCCGGGCCGGGCTCAGCCGGTGGACTGGACCTCGTACGGGGCCGGGTAATGGGTCTCGTACGGGGTCAGCACCAGCCGCACCACGTCCTCCAGTCGTCGTCGGGCGTCCCCGAGGGTGGTGCGGCCGGTCACCCAGGCGGTCAGCTCGCCCTGCCAGGCGTGCGCGACGATGTGCCGCACCAGGTCGCTGGCCGCCGCGGGCACCTCGGCCGTCACCGCCTGGAGCGCGGCGCTGTCGGCCCGGGCCATGCCCTGGAGGGCCTCGCTGGCGAAGGGATCGGTGGAGGCGGCGACGGCGACCCGCAGGCGGGCCAGCTCGGGCTGGCGCTGGTAGGCCCGCATCCCGCCCCGGACGAACCGCACCGCCCGGTCGGTGGCCCCCAGTCCGGCCCGCGGCCCCCGCAGTTCGGCCACCAGGTCGGCCAGCAGCAGGCGGTGCCATTCCGCGATCGCCGCCGCCAGTAGGTGGTCCTTGGAGGAGAAGTAGCGGTACGCCGTCCCCAGGGCGACTCCGGACCGCTCGCAGACCTGCTTCATCTGCAGCCGCTCGACGCCGATCTCGTTCACCAGGGCGAGCGCGGCCGCGATCAGGCTTTCGCGGCGTTCGAGCTGACGCGGAGACATCGCCTCCACCGGCCGTGGTGACAGGTCAACCTTGGTCACCCGCACCATGATACGGGCCGGGGCCGCTCAGGAGTATGACGCCGACCGGCCCCCTTCCGTTCGCCCGGCGGCCACCGGTCTCCCGTCGGGGCGCACCGGCTCGTCCGGGGGCGCCCGCGCGGCGCTCGCCGGGACCGCCGGAGCGCCCGCGGACCGCCGCCGGAGCGCCTGCGGACCGCTGCCGGGCGGCTCCTCCGGGGCTACCGCAGGCGGCGGATCAGCGCCTCCTGGACGGCCGAGGCCACCAGCAGGCCGTCCCGGTCGTAGAACTCGCCGAGCGCCAGCCCGCGTCCGTCCGAGGCGGACGGGCTGCGCTGGGCGAACAGCAGCCACTCGTCGGCCCGGAACGGGCGGTGGAACCACATCGCGTGGTCCAGCGAGGTCATCAGCAGTCGGGGCGGCTCGGTGCGCTGGAAGAAGTTCGCCTGCTCGTGCAGTCCGGCGGTGGAGGCCAGGGTGAGGTCGGAGAGGTAGGCGAGCGCGCAGGCGTGCAGCAGCGGTCCGGTCTCCGGCAGCGGGGTGGCGATCCGCAGCCAGACGAACTGCTGGGGCATCCCCGGGACGACCGGGGGCACGCCCGGGGCGTCCGGCGGCACGAAGCGCACGTCGAGGTCGCGGAAGCCGTCGGTCCGCCTGATCGCGGCGCGCAGCTCCTCGTCCCAGTGCGCGAACGCGTCGGGCAGGGTCTCCGGGGCGGGCAGCGGCGGCATGTCGCGGTGGCGGTCGCCGGCGGCCGGCTCGGGGAGCTTGAAGGAGACGGTGAGGTCGAAGATCTCGTTCCGGTCCTGCACCGCCCGCACCCGGCGGGTGGTGTAGGTGAAGCCCTCGCGCAGCCGGTCCACCCGGTACTCGATCGGGCGGGTCGGGTCGCCGGGCAGCAGGAAGTAGCCGTGCAGCGAGTGCACCGCGCGCTGGCCGGGGCTGGTGCGTCCGGCAGCGGCGAGGGCCTGGGCGGCGACGTGGCCGCCGAAGGCGCGCATCGGGGCACCGGCGTGGCAGTGGCCCCGGAACGTGTTCTCGTCCAGCTGCTCGATCTCCAGCAGTTCGGCGAACGTGGCAGCCAGGGCAGGCGCCTGCTCGGTCGGTCTCTGCTGTTCTGTCAGGTCGGTCACCGGCCCATAGTGGCAGAAGCCAACCGTGCGGCGGTGTGACCTGGGTAACGCCTCCGGCTCGTAGAACCTGTTCCACTTCCCGGCCGATCCGACGGATTGTCGGACCCGTCACCTAGCGTGCCGCCCATGACGCAATCCGCACACGCGTACGCCTATCTGCGTCCGTCGGCCGTCCTGGACGGTGCCGTCGGCCCGAGCCTCGACCTGGCCACCTCCGGCGGCGCCACCCCGCTCGGGGCGCAGGCCCACCCGCGCTTCTTCACGGGCTTCCTGGCCGACCCGGCGCCGGCGGCCGCCGCGCTGCTCGCGGTCGCGGACGTCGCCGCCGCCCGCTACCACCAGCCGCGGCTGCGCGCCTCGCTCGACCCGGTGGTCACCGCCAACGGGGACCGGCTGCGCTTCGAGTCCTTCTCCGGCTGCTGCGGCGTGTACGCCCGGCTCGACGTCCTCCGGGCCGGGCTGGACGGCGACGACATCGGCCACGGCACCACCAACGTGGACGTCAACGACCCGCTGCGGGAGGCGCTGTCCAGGATCGGCCCGGCGGACCCGCTGCACCTCGCGGTCGGGCCGGACGCGCTGGAGGTCACGAGCTTCGACGGCCCGCTGGTCGAGAAGAAGGTCCCGCTGCCGGAGCGCTGGCTGCGCGGCTTCGCCGAGACCCAGGTGGTCGCCGCCGGCTTCGACCTGCGCGCCGAGCTGACCGCCGCCGAGGCGGTGCGCTTCCTGCGCTCGCTGCCGCGCGGCGGCCGCGGCGGCGTCGGCTGGGTCGTCCCCGCCGGGCGCACCCTGCGCCCCACCCTCCGTCCGGTGCCCGGCGCGGTCTGCCTGCCCGGGCCCGAACGGCTGGTCGCACTGCACCGGGTGCTGCGGCACGCCCTCGCCCTGCGGGTCTACGGGCCGGTGGCCGGCCCGGCCCCGACGGCCTCCGCCTGGGAGGTCGTGCTGCCCGGCATGCGGCTGACCCTGACCCTCTCGCCGGACGCCTCGCGCGGCTTCTCCGGCGAGGGCGGGGTGCTCGGCGCGCTCGCCACCGAGGCGGCCGAGCGGGACGCCGAACTGGTCGCGGTGCTGCTCGCCTGGGAGCCGCGGATCGAGGTCGCCGAGCTCGCCGAGCAGTCCGGGCTGAGCGCCGAGCGGGTCCGCGCCGCGCTCACCCGGCTCGGCACGGCCGGGCAGATCGGCTACGACACCGCCGAGGCCGCCTACTTCCACCGGCAACTCCCGTACGACGCCGGGCGCGCCGAGACGGCCAACCCCCGGCTGCGGGCCGCCCGGGAGCTGGTCGCGGCGGGCGCGGTCCGGTTGGAGGAGGGCGGGGCGACGGCCGTCGTCACGGTGGACGACCACGTCCAGCGGGTGCGGACGGACGCGGCGGGGCGGCTGGGCTGCACCTGCCTGTGGTGGGCCAAGTACCGGGGCGGGCGCGGCCCGTGCAAGCACGCGCTGGCGGTCGCGATGGTGCGGGAGGCGGGAGCGTGAACGCGATGGAGGATGCGGTGGCCGAACCGGTGGGGCCGGTCGGGGAGCTGCTCGCGGCCGTCCGGATCGGCTTCGTCGAGGCGGTGCCCGAGCTGCTGGCCGGGCTGGACAGGGCCCAGCGGCGGGAGTGCCTGGCCGCGCTCAGGGAGCTGCGCAAGAAGTTGCGCGACGACTGGTCGCAGTCCGGGACGGAGGCCCGGGGCGCGCTGCTGGTGGCCGGGGCCGGCTGTCACCCCGGTCCGGCGGGCGCCGCCACCTGGCTCGGCGGCAGTGACTTCGGCGGCCGCGACTGGGCCCGGCACCCGGTGCTGCACCAGGTGGTCGAGGCCCAGCCGCGGGAGTGGCAGGTCGAGGTGGCCACCCGGCTCGCCGAACGGCCCGTACGCTCCTGGGGCTGGTCGATGCACCCGCTGGCGGAGGCCGTGGTCCGGCGCACCGGCTGTGCGGTGCCGGTGGCCGAACCCTTCGTCCGGGGCTGGTTCGAGGGTCTGTCCCGCGAGCACGGTCCGCGGCCGCCGCTGGTCGAGCGGCTGCGGGCCGACGCCCTGGCCCCGGCACTGCTGCCCCGCCTCCTCGAACTCGCGGATGTCGGATGGCAGTTGACCCAGCAGCTCAGCCCGCGCCGCGGGGACGTGTGGACCGAGGCGATCGCCGAACTCGCCGCGGCCGGGACGGTGGACCGGGCCGAACTGGTCGAGCGCTGCCTGGCCCGGCTGCTGCGCGGCGGCAAGCCCGCCGACCAGCGGGCCTTCCTGGAGCTGCTGCGGGCGCTCGATCCGACCCCGGAGGAGTACGCGGCCCGGGTGCGGGACGTCCTGGCCCTGCTGGACGGGCTGTCGGTGCTCGCGGGCCACGCCCAGGAGGTGCTCGTACGCCTGGACGAGGCCGGGCTGATCGAGCCGGAGGTGCTGGTCGAGGCCTCGGCGGTGGTGCTGTTCCGGACCGAGAAGAAGCTGGTGCGCGCCCAGCTGGGCTGGCTGGAGAAGGCCGCCCGGCGCGCGCCCGAGCGCTCCGGCCCGGTGGTGCTCGCGGCCGCCGAGGCCTTCGGACACCCGGACACCGGCGTCCAGGAGCGGGCGCTGAACGTGGTGGCCCGGCACCTCGCGGCGGCGGGACCGGCGGTGCTGCCAGGGCTGCGCGAGGCCGCCGAACTGCTGAACCCCGCCCACCACGCCCGGGCCGGCGAGCTGTTCGGTGCGTCGGTCGGCGGCGAGGGGGACGAGCCGGACACCGGCTGGGACGAACTCCCGCCGCCGCCCGCCCCGCCGCGCCCGCTCGGGGAGCCGATCGGCTCGGCGGCCGAACTCGCCGAGGAGCTCTCCGCGCTGCTCGCCGCCCGGGAGCCCGAGGTGCTCGCCTTCGAACGGGTGCTGGACGGGCTGGTCCGGCAGGCCCACGAGGACCGCGCCGCGCTGGTCGAGGCGCTGGCGCCGGTCCGGGCGACCCACCCCTGGCGGGGCACCGGCCACTGGGGCGAATGCACGCCCCGGGAGATCAGCTACGTGGTGGCCGCCCTGGCCGGTGAGACCCCGCCGCGCCGACTCTGGGACTTCCTCAGCGGCGCCGGCCGCTCCCCGCTGCGCGGGGCCCGCACCTCGGTGCACGGAGCCGTCCTCGCCGTCCGGTTGGAGGAGGCCGCCTGGCAGGTCACGGCCCACCGGCCGCCGTACCTGCTCGCCACGCCGACCGACGCCACCGGGGCGATCGAGGCGGCGGCACTGGTCGACCGGCTCGCCGGGTACGAGACGGCGGGCGTCACTCCGGGCCGGGCCGACCTGTGCGCGGCCCTGCTGCGGGTCGCGCCCTCGGCGGAGCCGGAGGTGCTGGCCGCGGCCGGGGCGCTCGGCTCGCCCGCCGGGCGGTGGCTGGCGCACTGGCTGCGCACCGGCGGCCTGCCCGGGCAGCCCTCCGAACGGGTGCTGTTCGCGCCCGGCCGGGGTGGCAAGCGCAGCCGCGTGTACCCGGACCGCTGGTGGGAGGACGTCCAGCGGCTCGCCGTCGCCCAGCCGGGGATCGGCGCCGGACCGGAGGGGCCGGCCGGGGAGCGGCTCGCCGGGGAGTTCCGCAAGCTGCTCGACCCGACCGAGCCCAGCGTCTCCCGGGCCCGCGCCGCCGACGACTGGGTCTGGCGGCCGATCCCGCACTGGGCGGCGATGCTGCCGCACCACCGCGAGGAACTGGCCGCCCGCTGGCTCGACCACTTCGCGATGGGCGCCGACCGGGACGAGCGCGGGGCCGGTCGCTTCCTCCCGCTGCTCGCCGAGTCCGGCGGCCCGGCCGGGCTCGCCCTGCACCTGGCCGTCGGGTACGGGCTGGGCGCCCGGCACACCGAGGACCGGACCGGCGCCGTCGACGCCCTGCTGGTGCTCGCCGGGCGGGGCCAGTTGGACGGCGGGCTGCTCGGGCGCGAGCTCGGCGAGCTGGTGACGCGCGGCACGGTCAAGCCGACCCGACTGGCGGCGGCGCTCGGCCAGGCGGCGGGGACCGGCGCGTACGGGACGGTCTGGTCGGTGCTCCGGGCGGCCGTGCCAGGGCTGTTGGGGGCGGCCGATCCGTCCGCCCGGGGGCTGGGCGACCTGCTCGCCCTCGCCACCGACTGCGCCCGGCGCAGCAGGGCGCGGGGGCCGCTGGCGGAGGTGACGGCGGCGGCCGGGTGGGGCGGGTCGGGTCGGGTGGCGAAGGAGGCCCGGGCCCTGCGGGACGTCCTCGCGGACTGAGCGCGCGGGGCGGGCGGGGCGTCAGGCCCTAAGGTGGGCGGGATTCCTGGCCCGTTCCCGTCCGTCCCGTTCCCGTCCGTCCCGTTCCCGTCCGTCCCGTTCCCGTCCGTCCCGTCCCCACCGGAGTACCCGTGCTGCACCTTCGCCTGATCGTCCCGCCCGACCTGCGGGAGGCGGTGCTCGGCTGTCTGGACGACTCGGTCGGGGTGACCCATGTGGCGGTGCTGCCGGGGGCGGCGGTGCGGCCCGCCGGGGACCTGGTGCTCTGCGACGTCGCGCGGGAGTCCGCGGACGAGGTGCTGGGCGAGTTGCGGGCGACGGGCCTGGTGGAGCGCGGGGCGATCGACGTCTCGGCGCTCGACCTGACCCTCTCGGCGGCGGCCGACGAGGCCGAACGGCTGGCCCCGGGGGAGGGGGCCGACGCGCTGGTGTGGGAGTCGGTCTCCGAGATCACCCACGAGGAGTCCACCCTCAGCTGGGTGTTCCTGGCCTTCCTCACCATCGCCACCATGCTCGCGGCCTGTGGTTCGGTCCTGGACAGCGCCATCCTGATCGTCGGCGCGATGGCCGTCGGCCCGGAGTTCGGACCGCTCGCCGGGCTCTGCGTGGCGCTCGTCCAGCGCCGGGCGCGCCCGGCCGCGCGTTCGTTGAACGCCCTGGTGACCGGCTTCCTGGTGGCGATGGCGCTGACGGTCTGCTTCGGACTGCTGATGGACGCTCTGGGGCTGTTCTCGGAGGCCCGGTTCGACGCCGCGCGGCCGAACACCTCGTTCATCTGGCAGCCCGACGCGACCTCCTTCGTGGTCGCCTTCCTGGCGGGCATCGCCGGACTGCTCTCGCTGACCTCCGCGAAGGCGGGCACCCTGGTGGGCGTCGCGATCTCGGTCACCACCGTGCCGGCCGCGGCCAACGCGGCGGTCGCGCTCGGGTACGGCAAGGTCGCCCAGTTCTGGGGCTCCAGCGTGCAGTTGCTGCTGAACCTGCTGGGGATCGTGCTGGCCGGGGTGCTGACGCTGCTGGTGCAGGAGGCGGGCTGGGCGGTGATCCGGCGTCGGCGGAAGCGGCTCGGCGGACGGGCGTCGGCGAACGGCTGACAGCTGACAGACAACAGCTGACAACTGACAGATAACAGCGAACAGATAACAGATTTCAGAGAACAGAGTTTGAAATCTGTTCGCCGACATCCGTCGCCGGCTCGCGCACCTCCGCCCGTTCCCCCCGTTCCCCCCGCTCCGCGACCAGCGGCTCGATGCCGCGCGGGGTGGCCGCGACGGCGCGCCACCACAGGCGCAGGGCCGGCGGGTCGGCGGGTTCGAAGGGTTTGCCGGGGCGGGGGACCGCCAGGTGGGCGCCGAGCGCCTGGGCGGCGGTGACGACCCGTTCGGCGGGCTCCTCCCAGGGGTGGATCGCCAGGTTGAAGGTGCACCAGTGGATCGGCAGCAGCAGCTCGCCGCCCAGGTCCAGGTGCGCCCGGACGCCCTCCTCGGGGGTCATGTGCACCTCGGGCCAGAACTCGCTGTACGCGCCGACCTGCATCATCGTCGCGTCGAACGGGCCGAACCGGCGCCCGATCTCCGCGAAGCCGGGGAAGTAGCCGGTGTCCCCGCTGTGGAAGATCCGGTGCCCGCCACCCGCCACCACCCAGGACGCCCACAGGAACAGCGCGCTGGTGCGCGGACCGCGGCTGCAGTAGTGCCGGGCGGGCGTGGCGGTCAGGGTCAGACCGGCGACCTCGGCCGACTCCCACCAGTCCAGTTCGACGATCCGCTGGGCCGGTACCCCCCAGTGCTCCAGGTGCGCCCCGACCCCGAGCGGCACCGCGAACACCGCGCCGCTCCCGATCAGGGCCCGTACCGTGCGCATGTCGAGGTGGTCGTAGTGGTCGTGCGAGATCACCACCACGTCCACCGGCCCGAGTTCGGACAGCGGCAGCGGCACCGGGTGCAGCCGCTTGGGGCCGGTCCAGCCGAACGGGGAGCAGCGTTCGCCCCAGACCGGGTCGAGCAGCACCCGCCGGCCGCCGATCTCGGCGAGCACGGTGGCGTGGCCCAGCCAGGTGAGCCGCAGTCCGGAGGCGGGCGGGGCGGCGAGGTCGACCGGGAGGAGCCGGTGCACCGGTACGGCGGCGGCCGGTGCCCGTCGGGTCTTGTCCCCGCTCAGCTGGGCGAGGGTGATCTCCAGCGGGCTCCGCTCGTAGACCAGGCGGCGGGTCGGCACCGGGTTGCGGAAGGCGCCGTCGGCGAACTGGGGCGAGCGCTGGATCCGGGCCAGCCGCTCGCCCCGCGGCTCGGCCCCGAAGGCCTCGGTGCGGACCCGGTGCCAGGCGGCGCGGGGCAGTCCGGCCAGGCCGGGGACGGCACGGTCCGGGGCGCCGCGGTCGAGGGCGGCCCGGTCGGTGCCCGGTGCGGTCGGCGGCGGTGCGAACTGTGAGGTCAGACCGGCGAGGCGGGAGAACCACGGGACGGGGCGGGGCACGGCTCCTCCAGGGACGGTCACGGCTACCGGGCAGGCCGGGGCGCGCACCAGAGGGGCACAAGGGGCCACTGAGGTACGACAACCATCTCGTCGGACGTTACTCGCCGTGGGCTGTTCGGACCTGGTGGAGAGCCCGGCACGGTCCAATCGGCGTACCCGGCGCCCGCGTGCCGCTACTCGTAGAAGCGGGTGATCGCCTCCGCGACGCAGTGCGGCTTGGTGCTCTGCTCGCTGGTGATGGTGAACCGCACCACGGCCTGGACCCCGCCCGACACCGCGGTGGCCGAGAGCAGCTCGGCGGTGGCCCGGATCGCCGTGCCCACCGGCACCGGGGCCGGGAAGCGCACCTTGTCCGAGCCGTAGTTCAGCGCCATCCGCACGCCCTCGACGCCGTAGCACTCCTTGGCCAGCACCGGGATCATCGACTGGGTCAGGTAGCCGTGGGCGATGGTCGAGCCGAACTGGCTCTCCTTCGCCCGCTCCGGGTCCACGTGGATCCACTGGTGGTCCCCGGTCGCCTCGGCGAAGAGGTCGATCGTCCGCTGGTCGATGGTGTGCCACTCGCTGGTGCCCAGTTCGGTGCCGACGGCGGCGGTGAGCTCGGCGAGGGAGGCGAAGGTCGTCACGGTGCGCTCCTGGAGGGGGACGGGCCCCGGGGAGGGGGTCAGGACGCGGGAAGCGTATGCCTACCCGCCGGTACCTGTCAGGAGCGGAGTGCGAATCGCCAGCTCAGGGCCGCAGCAGTGGTCGTCCGAGGGCCCCCGGTCCACGCCCCGGCGGGAGCTGCCCGGCCGGGAACAGCCGCCGTCCGCTGACCAGCTCCGGCACCAGCCCGATGAACAGCGGCTCCGGGTCGCCCACCCACGGCCGCAGCCCGGAGCGCAGCACCCGCCGCACCTGCTCCGGATCCCTGACCGCGTCGGCCCGCCCGTGCACCAGCACGCTCCACCCGGTCCGGGTGACCGGGTCCAGCAGGTCCGCCTGGAAGGCCACCACCGTGCCGTCGAGCCCGCGCGCGGTGGCACTTCCCCGGCGCACGGCGAGCACCAGCCGCCCGTCCAGGACTTCGAAGGAGACCGGCAGGACGGCCGGCAGCGCGTGCTCGGTGTACACCACGCGCCCGACGGGCACGGTGCTGAGCAGCCGCAGGCACTCGGCCTCGCTCAGGGTCTCCACACGGTCCTCACGCTCCATGCGTCCGATCGTCCACGGTCGGCGCACGTGTCGATAGGGCCCATGGTCCCTGAGCGGACGGGTCGGGAGCCCCGTCGGCGTCCGCCCGGAGCGGTAGCCTGCCCCGCGGCGGGATCGGTGGTGGGGCGGACGCAGGAGGGGGCGGACGGATGGCCGGCGGGGTCGATCTGGTGGTGATCGGGGCGGACGGCGGGCCGGACCGCTCCTTCGGCGGTTCGGCGCACGCCCCGGAGGGCGCCCGGCTGCTGGCCGAGGTGCTGCCCGGGATGTGCTTCGACACCGGGGCCGCCGGCTGCCGGGTGACGGCCGTGGCGCCGGACGCGGACGCCAACGCGATGCTCACCGCCGTCCGGGACGCGGCCCAGCACCCCGGCCGCTGGCTGGTGGTCTGCCTGGTCGGCCAGTTGACGGCCGATCCGCGCGGGCGCCGGCTCGCCCTGGTGACCCACGGCAGCACCCCCGACAACGCCTACCGGCGCGGCCTGGCCTGGGACTGGGTGGTCAGCGCGATGGTGCACGGCGACCACGAGGAAGCGCTGCTGCTGGTCGACGCGGTGGCCGGTCGGGACACCTGGACGGCGCTGGAGCGGACCGGCGAGGACACCGCGGGTGAGCTGCTCAGCTACTCCCGGGTGCCGCTGTGGGGCCGGATCGGCCGGTTCGCCCCGGGCAGTCGCTACGCCCCGGGCAGACGCGGCCGGGACGCCGTGCTGCCCGGTGGCGAGGGCTCGTTCAGCCGGGCGCTCACCACCGTCCTGCACCAGGGCGTCCCGGGTGCCCCCGCGGCGGTCGCCCCGCTGGACCTCCAGCCCGCCGTGGCCGGGCTGCTCGACGGCGGCGAACCGTCGGGTAGTTCGGGTGCGCCGGGCGCGCGCCTGCTCGTCCCGCCGCACGGCGGCCGTCTGTTGATGCGCAATCGGGCCGCAGTTCGGGGCGCATTGGCCGGATTGTCGCTTTCCGAAGAACTGTTGGCCGTTCTGTGGCGGGAAAGTGCCCCGACGGAACCGCCTTCCGCGTAAGGTCAGGGGGCCTGAGGTGTTGCCGTGATGGGGTGGGTTGGCGAAGAATCGATCCCCAGCGGAAACATCGGCGGGACTTCGGAATTCTCTGGCGACCGTGGATCACGGATCGGCTCGGTCGCGACGAGGTGGGGCGATGCGGCAGCGCGGAAATATGTTGCGCCCTGGGGCGGTTGGGACTGGCGGGGCGGTTCTGGTGTTACTGCTCGGGGCTTGTGCGAGCGGTGGGGCCGGCGGCTCCGTCGATCGTCTCGGTTCGCCCGCGCCCACGGTTGCGGGAGTGGGTCCGTTAACTCCTTCGGGTGGTTCGGTAAACGCCACGATCGCGCCGACCGACGGCCCGGAAGGGGCCCGGGGCCGACTGGCCCTGAGGACGTATCAGGACTGGTGGCAGGCCCAGGCCGAGGCCTTCGGGCGCACGGATTCGGACGGTTCCGCGCTGGAGGCGTACTCCTCCGGCCGGGCACTGTCCGACGCCCTGGTCGGCCTCCGCCAACTCCGTGACGCCAAACTGGTGATGACCGGAACGCCCAGGAATTCGGCCGTGGTGAAGGCCATTGACCTGAAAGCCGATCCGCAGACCGCCGTGATCGAGGACTGCGTCGACCTCTCGGACTGGCACCGCGTCGATGCCGTCACCCGTACCGCAAAGGATCCGGCCGACCGGCTGAACCGCTATGTCGCGACCGCCTCCCTGCGATGGTTCCAAGAGCACTGGCTGATCTACGACTTCAAGCGGGAGGTGGACCGGACATGCTGAACTCGCGGAAATCGGCCCGACGGTTCGCGGTCGTCGCATCGTTGTCCGCCGGGTTGTTGTTGTCCTCGGCGGTCACGGCGACGGCGGACGAACCGCCGGGCGCGGGAGCGGAAACCTGTTCCCCGAGTGTGATCTGCACCCACGCCGGGACCGGTGGGAGCACCGGCTCGACGACCGGGCCCTCGCAGGGCGGGGGCGGCAGCGGCGGGGACGGCGGACCGCAGGTGTGCAGCTTCCACGACACCCAGTGGGCCTGCTACGACCCGGCGCTCGGCTACTTCAACAGCGACGTCGGCTGCTACTTCCGTCCGATGGACCAGCAGCCGCCGGAGGGGGACAGCGCCTGGGAGGGGCACAAGCCGTCGGAGGGCACGGTCTACTCCAAGGTCTGCCCGCAGACCGGCGGCGGACTGGGCGGACTGCAGACCCAGTTCGTGAGCAACGCGGCGGGCGCGACCCCGGTGATCGACCTGACCGTCCAGGCGAAGCTGCTCGCCGGCCGGATGGCCTTCCCGGCGCCCAAGGCGGGCCTCGCGCCCAAGGACACCGCGGTGGTGAAGGCGCCGGTCTGGCTCTGGGCCGAGGGCATGGTGGCGCCCAAGCCGAGCACGCTCGCGGTACCGGGCGCCTCGGTCACCGTCACCGCCCAACTGAACGGCATGACCTGGGACTTCGGCCAGGGGATGACGGTGGACTGCGCCACCGCCGGGACGCCGTACGACCCCAAGTACGGGGACGCCAAGTCCCCCGACTGCGGCTATGTGTTCACGGCCGGCTCGGGCACCCGGCAGGGCGGCGTCTTCAGCGGCACGGTGACCGCCCACTGGCGGGCGCATGTGGTGATCACCGGGCCGAACGCGAAGACCTTCGACATCGACATGCCGCGCGGAGCGGACCTCGCGCTCAAGGTCGCCGAGGTGCAGGTCCTCAACTGACCGTGCCACAGCGGCCGTTCGGCCACTGACCAGTCAGACAGCGAACCAGGGAAGGGCGGAACCCGGTGGAGAACCGTACATTCGCGACGCCGGGATCCGGCACACCCGCAGGCGCCGCGGTGTCCGTGGCGCTCCCGGAGCAGCAGGAGCAGGGCGGCGGCGGACGCGGCCGGGGCCGGGCGGTGCCGCACGCGCCCGCCCGCACCCTGCGGGCCCGGCGCCGGCGCCCCGCGGTGCTGGCGATGGCGGTCGCGCTGATCGCGGCCGGTGGGCTGGGCGGCGCCGTCCTCTACAACAGCACCGGCCAGCGGGTCGCGGTGCTGGCGCTGGCCCGGGACGTCCCGTGGGGCCAGGTGATCACCGACGACGACCTGGTGGTGGCCCGGATCGCGAGCGACCCGGCGCTGCGGCCGGTCTCCGCCCAGGACCGGGCCAGGGCCGTCGGCCTGCGGGCCTCCACCGACCTCAAGCGCGGCGCCATGCTGACCGGCTCGGACCTGGCCCAGGGCCTGACGGTGCAGCCGGGGCAGATCGTGGTCGGGGTGTCGGCCAAGCGCACCCAGCTGCCCGCCAGCAGGCTCCAGCCCGGGGTGCAGATCGTCGTCGTGAACACCCCCGACAACGGCCGGCCCGACTCGCTGGCCGCGACGGTCATCACGGTCGGTCGGGTGGACACCGACGGCAGCCAGGTGGTCGACGTGGCGGTCGGCTCGGCGGACGGGCCCCGGCTGGCCCAGTGGGTGGCCGGCGGGCGGATCCAGGTGCTGCTGGCGCCGCGCGCCACCGGGGCCGCCCCCTCGACCGCGCCCTCCGCCGCGCCCTCGACCGTGCCTTCCTCGGCCCCGAGCGGTGCGGCCGCCGCCGGTGCCACACCCCCCGGCGGGGCCGCCGTACCGTCGGGGACGGCCGGAACGGGTGGCGCCTGATGGCGGTGATCGCGGTCGTCGGCGGCCCGGGCGCGCCCGGCGCCACCACGACCGCCCTGGCGCTGCTGCTGGCCTGGCCGCTCCAGCCCGGCCGGCGGATCCTGCTGGTCGAGGCCGACCCGGACGGCGGCGCGGTGCTCGCCGGGGCCCTGGAGGGCCGGGTCGAGGCGGTGTACGGGCTGCGCAACCTGGCCGTGGCCGACCGGCGCGGGCTGCTCGCCCAGACCATCTGGGAGCAGCTGATCGACCTCTCGCCCGAGGGCGACGCCGAGCGGCTGCTGCTGCCGGGCCTCACCGACCCGGCCCAGGCGCCCGGCCTCGCCTACACCTGGGAGCCGCTCGCCGAACTGCTGCACGGCATCGAGCAGCAGGGCTACGACGTCATCGTCGACCTCGGCCGCTCCGGTGCCACCGGGGCCAGCGCGGTGCTGGCCCGCCGCGCCGACGTGGTGGCGGTGACGGTCCGCAGCACCCTGCGCGGGCTGAGCGCCGCCCGCCCCCGGCTCGCCGCGCTCGGCGAGGACCTGGCCGCCGGCGGGACCGGCACGGACGCGCTCGGGCTGCTGCTGATCGCCGAGGGGCCGTACTCGGGCGCGGAGGTGTCCCGCGAGTTCGGCCTGCCGGTGCTCGGCGAGCTGCCGCACGCCACCCGCACCGCGCGGGTGCTCTCCGACGGCGGGGACACCACCGACCGGCGGTTCATCCGTTCCGAACTGATGCGCACGGCCCGTTCGGCGGCGGACGAGGTGCAGCTGCTGGTCCGCCGGCGGCGGCAGCGGCTCGCGCCGAACGCCGCCGCGACGGCTGCCGCGCCCGCCCGGCTCACCGCGGCGGGCGGACCGGGTGGGCCCGGAGCCGTCGCGCCCCTGCTGGTGGCGCCGATGCCGGCGGGGCCGGTGCCGGTGACGCCCGTGACGGTGGCACCCGGGCCGGTCGCTCCGGCGCCGCAGGCGCCCGCGCCGAGCCCGTACGGGCCGAGCGCGTACGGGCAGTCGGCCTACGGTGAGGAGCCTCAGAGTCGGCCCGGCTACCCGCAGTCCGGCTACCCGCAGCCCGGGTACGGGCACCCCGACCCCGGGCAGTCGGCCCATGGCCCGTACGACGGCGAACCGCCCTCGTACGTCCCGCCGGTGATCACCACCGGCCCGGTCGCACCGCTGGCCGGCCTGGCGCCGCAGCCCGCCGCGCCGGCGCCGTTCCCGGCGCACGTGCAGGCCACCGGTCCGGTCGGCGAGGACGGCCAGTACCAGCTCCAACAGCCGACGGTGACGGACCGTCAGGCCGACGGTGACGGCCACTACCCGTACAACCCCGGGGAGGTGCTCCGTGCGCGGTAGCCCCCTGCACCAGCACCCGTCGGCCGACCCGGCCGCCCTGCCCTGGACCGCGCCGGTACCGGGCGCCGGACAGCCGCACCCGCAGGCACAGCCGCAGCCGCAGGCCTACCGGCCCGGCCCGGTCGCCCCGCAGGCGCCGGCCGCTCCCGGCCAGGTCGCGCCGCCCGGCGGCGACCCCGGCGGGCCCACCGCCGTGCCCTCCCAGCTGCCGTCGCTGGACCTGCGGGGCGCCGCCACCCGCCCGGCCGTCGACCCGCAGGTCGCCCGCGAGCTCAAGCGCCAGGTCGCGGCCGAACTGCACCAGCAGATCACCCGGTTGACCACCGCCTCCGGGGCCGAGCCGGACCGCGCCACCCGTCGGCAGCGCGGCCGCGCGCTGATCGAGGAGGCGGTCGCCCGCTGGTCCGACGCCTATGCGCAGACCCACGGCATCCCGCCCACCCGGGAGCAGGACCGCGCCCTCGCCGAGGCCGTCTTCGACCTGCTGTTCCGGGCCGGTCGGCTCCAGCCCTACCTGGACGACCCGGAGATCGAGAACATCCTGGTCAACGGCTGCGACGACGTCTGGGTCTCCAAGGTCCACCAACCCCTGCGCCAGGTACCGCCGGTGGCCGACAGCGACGCCGAACTCGTGGAACTGCTCCAGGACCTGGCCCGCCAGCACGGCGGCGGCGAGCGCGGCCTGTCCACCGCCAGCCCGACCCTCGCGCTGCGCCTGGAGGGCGGCATGCGCCTCCAGGCGCTCACCGAGGTGACGCCCCGCCCGTACGTGGCGATCCGACGCCACCGGGTGGCCTCGGCGACCCTGCCCGAGATGGTCGAACTCGGCACCCTGGACGGGACCTTGGCTGCCTTCCTGGCCGCCGCGATCAGGGCCCGGAAGAACGTGATGATCACCGGCACCCAGGGCGTCGGCAAGACCAGCCTGCTGCGCGCGATGGCCGCCGAGATCCCGCCGGACGAGCGGATCGGCACCCTGGAGTCGGAGTTCGAGCTCTGGCTGCACACCCTCGGCCACCTGCGCCAGGTCGTCCCGATGGAGGCCCGCGAGGGCAACGGGGAACGCGTCGAGGGCCGCCTGGCCGGGGAGTTGTCGATCGGCGACCTCATCCCGGCCGCGCTGCGGATGACGCTCTCCCGGATCATCGTCGGCGAGGTCCGCTCCGGCGAGGTGGTCCCGATGCTGCGGGTCATGACCAACGGCGAGGGCGGCTCGATGTGCACCCTGCACGCCCGCGGCCCGCACATGGTGGTCGACCGGATCGCCGAACTCTGCCTGGAGTACGGCTCGCACATGACCGACGCGCTCGCCTACCGGCTCACCGCCAACGCCCTGGACCTCATCGTGCACGTCGCCATGGTCGACGAGACCGCCGTCGGCGGCCGCCGGCACCGCTTCGTCTCGCACGTCCTGGAGGTCACCGGCCTCGGCGAGAGCGGCCGGCCCGCGCTGAACACCGTCTTCGGCCCCCGGCCGGACCTCGGCGAACCGCGGGCCGTCCCGCACACCCCGCCGCAGTGCCTGGACGACCTGCGCCGGGCCGGCTTTGACGCGGCCCTGCTCGGCTCCCGGTACGGGAGTTGGGCCGCCCCGCTGCAGCTGCGGATCGGCGGTGGCGCGCGATGATGCTGCTCTACGCCCTGTGCGGGCTGGCGGTCGCCGGCGGCCTGGTCGCCCTGGTGGTCTGGGTCCGCGGCAGCGAGCCCGTCGACGAGGACGCGCCCGCCCGCCCGGACAACCCGCTGGCCGGTCGCGCCCACGTCTTCTGGTACGGCGCCCCCGGCGCCGCCTCGCTGCGGATGGTCCGGCTGCGCCGGATCCAGCTGCCGCTCGCGCTCATCGGCGCCCCGCTGGCCTGGCTGTTCACCCGCATCCCGCTGACCGCGCTGCTGGTGCCGCTGGCCGTCTTCGGCCTGCCCTGGCTGTTCGACACCACCCGCCCGGACACCCACCGGATCGAGCGGCTGGAGGCGCTGTCCGAGTGGACCCAGCGGATCGCCGACGTGCTGCTGCTCGGCGTCGGCCTCAACCAGGCCATCGTCACCAGCCGCCGCACCGCCCCCGCCGCCCTGGAGGAGGAGATCGGCGAACTGGCTGCCCGGCTGCAGGCCCGCTGGCGGCCCGAGGAGGCGCTGCACGCCTTCGCGGACAGCCTGGCCGACGCCACCGCCGACAAGGTGCTCGCCGCCCTCGTGCTGCGCGCCGGGGACAGCGGCCCGGGCCTGGCCCGGACCCTCTCCGACATGGCCGAGTCGGTGCGCGAGGAGGTCCGCCAGCGCCGCGCCATCGAGGCCGACCGGGCCAAGCACCGCACCACCATCCGCTGGCTGGTCGGCATCATCGTGCTGGTCGTCACCGTCGGCTCGTTCAACAGCGAGTACACCCGCCCGTACGGGACCTTCCTCGGCCAGATCGTGCTGGCCGTGGTCGCCGCCCTGTTCGTCGCGATCATCGCCTGGATGCGGGCGCTGGCCGCGCACCCGCCGGTGCCCCGGCTGCTCGCCCCGGACCGGCGCAGCAAGGGCGGGCGCCGCCCCGGCCCGGCGGCGGGTCGCGGGTCCGAGCCGGAGTCGGCCGAGCAGCTCGGGGAGGTCCGGTGATCTCCCCCTGGTCCGTGCTGGCCGGCGCCGTCGCGGCCGGTGGCATCGCCCTGCTGGTCGCCGAACTGCGGCCCGCCCCACCGGACCTGCGCCAGGCGCTGGACCGGCTGCACCGCGCCCCGGCGGACCGCGAACCCGACCCGGATGAGCGGCCGCGCTGGTACGACCGGATCGGCGAACGCTCGCTCACCCTGCGCGGGGTGACGATCCCGCGCCGCGAGCTCGCCCTGATCGGCCGCACCCCGGCCCGGTTCATGGTCCACAAGCTGCTGTTCGCCGCGCTCGGCCTGGTGCTGCCCGCCTACCTGGGCGCGATGGCGGTGCTGGTGGACGTCGGCCTGCCCTTCGCCCTGCCGCTGGTCGCCGGGCCGCTGCTGGCCGGGCTGCTCTGGTTCGTCCCGGACGGGGTGGTGCGCGGGGAGGCCAAGGAGGCCCGCACCGAGTACCTGCACGGCATCGCCGCCTACCTGGAACTCGTCGCCATGGAGCGGGCCGCCGACTGCGGCCCCGCCGAGGCGCTGCGCCGGGCCGCCTCGGTCGGCCAGGGCGCGGTGTTCCGGCGGATCCGCGACGCGCTGGAGCGCGCCGCCACCGACCGGCTCCCGCCCTGGGCCGGACTCGACGCGCTGGCCGAGGAGTTGGGCCTCACGCCGCTCCAGGACGTGGCCGACATCATGCGGCTGTCCGGCACCGACGGCGCCGCCGTGTACGACACCCTGCGGGCCCGCGCCAAGGGCCTGCGCGGCGAACTGCTGGCCGAGGACCTCGCCCGCGCCAACGCCGACAGCGAACGGATGGTCGCGCCGGGGGCCGCCCTGACGCTGCTGATGACCGTCCTGATCGTCTTCCCCGCGCTCCACCAGATGCTCAACTGACCTTCGCCAGTGAGCAGCTGACACCACACCTCACCCCTGGAGAAACCCCGATGACCGTACGACTCGCCCAGCTGGCCGGCCGGGTGCTGCGACCCGTCCTGCTGCCCGTGCAGTTCGCGCTGCTGCTGTTCACCCTGCGGCTGGGACGGCTGCGGGCCGCCCGGGCGCGCGGCGACCGCGGCGCCATCAGCATCGAACTCGCCCTCGCCATCATCGCGTTGGTGTTCGTCGCGGGCGCCGTCGCGACCGCGCTGTACCTGTTGAAGGACAAGGTGGTCACCAAGGTCCAGCAGGACCCGAACCTGCCCGGTGGCGGCGGCGCGGGCGGCTCCACCAAGTGACCGACCTGCTTCGCCTGCTCCGCCGTCGCGGCGACCGGGGATCGATGAGCCTCAGCCTGGCCATCGTCTTCCCGGTCGTCCTGCTGCTCCTGCTGCTCGTCGTCCAGGCCGCGCTGATCTGGTACGACCGGCAGGTCGCGCTCACCGCCGCCCGCGAGGGCGTGGACGCCGGCCGGGTGCAGGGCGACACGACGGAGCAGACGAAGGACGAGGCCGCCCGGCGGCAGGCCCGGGACTTCCTGGACCGCCAGGGCCTGACCTCGTACCAGGTGGGCACCGACGGCAGCACGCCGGAGACGATCAGGGTCACCGTGGAGCTGACGCCGCCGCTGCTGATCCCCGGGCTCAACGGGCCGAGCGTGCGCCAGTACGCCGAGGCGCCGCGCGAGCGCTTCGTCCCGCCGGTGGTGGCGCCGTGAGACGCGCGGGCGACGGGAGCGGCGGGGGCGCTGAAGGTGTCGAGGGTGTCGAGGGTGTCGACCGGTCCAGGTGGTGGCGCCGGCCGCGTCGCCCGGACCGGGGCGGGATCGCGATCGAAGCGGCGATCGTGGTCCCGGGCGTGGTCGGGCTGGTCCTGCTGGCGATCGCCGCCGGGCGGGTGCAGACCACGGCGGGCACGGTGGAGGCGGCGGCCCGCGCCGGGGCCCGGACCGGCTCGCTGCAGCGCAGCGTCGCCGGGGTGGACCAGCCCGCGCGGGATTCCGCCCTCGCGACGCTGCGCCAGCAGGGCGTGTCCTGCGGCAACCAGAACGTCCAGGTCACCCAGGGCGAACTGGACCTGCCGGGCGGCCCGGTGGCGACCGTCAAGGTCACCGTGGACTGCGACGTCGAGCTGGTCGACCTGCTCGGCGGACCGTCCGGCCTGCCCGTGACGAAGCACCTCCGCGGGGAGTTCACCTCCGTGATGGACCGCTACCGCGGCACATGACGGCGGCAACTGGCGGCGCGCGGGCCGCAACGGGCGCGGCAGGGGGATTGGGGACGGCCCGCGCGGGGGAGACGCAAGCGGAGAGCGCTCGGGGGATGACGCAACGGCACCGAGTGGCGCCCGGTGGGGAGCCGGTGGGGAGACATCGTGCGGATCGGGGGGAGGGGATGCGGGTGCTGAGTCGGTTGCGGGGCCGTGCTCCGCGCCGCCCGGCCGGGCGGCGGTCGGACCGGGGCGCGGTCGCCCTCTTCGTCGCGATCTGCGCGGCCTACCTGGTGCTCGTCATCGCGCTGGTGATCGACGCGGGCGGCCGGCTGCGGGTCGCCGAACGCACCGACGCCTGCGCCCAGGAGGCCGCACGGGTCGGTGGGCAGCAGCTCGACCAGGCGGCGGTGCTCCAGGGGAAGGGCTTCAAGGTCCGGCAGGACTACGTCCGACAGGCCGCCGACGCCTACCTGAAGTTCTGCGAACTGCGGGCCGGCGACGTCGAGTTCTCCGATGACGGCAAGGTCGTCACGGTCACCGTGCAGGCCGACTACCGGCCGGTCCTGCTGGGCGCCCTCGGGGAGCGGAAGGTAACGGGCAGGGGCAGTGCGACCCTCGTCCACGGAGTCGAGAAAGCGGAGACCGACTGATGGCCGCGCCACGTGCCAAGGACCAGGCCCGTACTGCCCAGGCCCGTACCGGCCCGGGCGTGACCGGCTCGGGTGGAACCGGTTCCAGGAGGACCGGTCCGGGCGGATCCGGTTCGAGTGGATCCGGTTCGGGTGGGACCGGTCCGGGTGGGAGCGGGAAGGGCGGGCGGCGAAGCGTGAGAGGGCACGCCCGGCCCGGGCGCCGGTCCGGCCGCGGCGGCGCGCTGATCGCCGCGCTCGGCGCGCTGGTCACCCTGCTCGCCCTGCTGTTCGGCGTCCCGGCCCTGCTGCTGTACGGCACCCAGGCGGTCGCCTCGATGGGCGACGTCGCGTCCGGCGGGGTGGGCGAGGCGCTCACCAGTCCGGACGACGGGCGGCTGTTCCTCTGGCTGCTGGTGGTGGTCGGCTGGCTGGCCTGGGCGTGCTTCGCGCTCTCCGTCCTGCTGGAGATCCCCGCCCAGCTGCGCGGCCGGATCGCCCGCCGGATCCCGGCCTTCGGCTGGAGCCAGCGGATCGCGGCCGGGCTGGTCGGCTCGGTGCTCGCACTGCTTCCGGTGGCCGGATCGTCCTTCGCGGCGGTGCCGGAGCTGGCCCACACCCCGGTCGCCCAGGCGCAGTTGAGCCCCGGCGTGCAGCGGGCGGCGCTGCCCGCCGCGGCCTCGGCGCCGGCGCTGGCCCCGGCGGCGGACCGGCACCCCACGTACACCGTGCGGGACAGCCGTCCGGCCGACAGCCTGTGGTCCATCGCGGAGCGCCAACTGGGCTCCGGCGAGCGCTGGGTGGAGATCGCCAAGCTCAACGAGGGCCGGGCGATGGGGGATTCGGGCAGCACGTTCGACGCGGAGCGGCCGATCCAGCCCGGCTGGGAGCTGTTGATGCCGGCGGACGCCAAGCCGGACGGGGCGCAGCCCCAGGCCCAGACGCCCGCACCGGACCAGGCCCCGGCTCCGGCTCCGGCTCCCGAGCAGGGCCAGGGCCAGGCTCCGGCCGCGGCCCAGGTGCCGCAGGCCGGGACGGAGCCGGCGCCGAGCGGGCAGAAGACGGTGACCGTGCGGTCCGGGGACAGCCTGTCGGCCATCGCCCAGCGGGAGTTGGGGGACGGCGAGGCCTGGCCGAAGCTGTTCGAGGCGAACAAGGGGGTGCAGGCCCCGGACGGTGAGCGGCTGACCGATCCCGACGTGCTGGAACCGGGGATGGTGCTCACCGTCCCGGGGACGGCCGCGCCGACCCCCGCGCCCGCCCCCGCGCCCGCGTCCGGTTCGGGCTCCGGGGCCGCCGCCGATCCGGCGCCCGCTCCCGCGGCCACGCCCGCGCCGGCCCCGGCGACCCAGGCCCCGGCGACCCAGACCCCGTCGGCGCAGGCCCCCGCGCCGTCCCAGGCGCCCGCCCACACCCCCGCCCCCGCCCCGGTCGCGCACGCCGACCCGGCACCCAGCGACGACTACAGCGTCGCGCTCGGCGCCTCCACCGTGGGCGTCCTGCTGGCCGCCATCATGGTCGGCACCGTCGCCTACAAGCGCGGCACCCAGCTGCGCGCCCGTCGCCCCCGGCACCGCATCGCGATGCCCGACGCCGAGGCCGCCGCCTTCGAGAACGAGCTGCTGGTCCGCCAGGACCAGGCCGGTCTGGAGCTGCTGGACCGTGCCCTGCGCACCCTGGCCCGCAACGTCGTGCGCGGCGGCAAGCGGCTGCCCGCGATCGTCGCGGCCCGGATCACCCCCGACCACACCATCGAGCTGCACCTGTCCGGCCCGGCCACCCCGATCGCGCCGTTCCGCGCGGCGCACGCCGCCAACGTCTGGTGGTGCAGCGACGAATCCGGCGACCTGCTGAACCCCGCCCAGGCCCGCAAGACCGCCGCGCCCTACCCCGCGCTGGTCACCCTGGGCACCTCGCCGGACGGATCGGTGGTGCTCGCCGACCTGGAGGCGGTCCGGCTGCTCCACCTGTCCGGGCACCCCGACGACGCCCGCGACGTGCTGCGGACCCTCGCCATCGAGCTCGCCCACAGCCCGCTGGCCGACAAGCTCCACCTGCACCTGGTGGACCTCGCCGAGGAGGTGGCGATCACCGGGCCGGCCGCCGAGCGGATCCACCGCCACCCCACCCTGGAGGCCGCGCTGGCCGCCCTCGGCCCGCGCACCGCCAAGGCCCGTGCCACCCTGGTCGCGGCCGACGCCACCAGCCCGCGCGAGGCCCGCAGCCGGGGCCAGGCGGACGAGTCCTGGGTGCCGGAGATCGTGCTCTGCGCCCAGCAGCCCGGTGGCGACACCCCGGCCGAACTCGGCCGACTGCTGGACGCCCGCCCGCGCACCTGCGTCGCCGTCATCACCCGTGCCCCCGAGCGCGGCACCGGACCGGTGGCCCGCTGGACGCTGCCGACCACCGGCCAGGCCGCCATTCCCGGCCTGCACCTGACCGTCGAGCTCCAGCGGCTGGACGACCACCAGTACGACCAGGTCGCCGAGTTGCTCCGGGCCGCCGACGACACCACCCAACACCCGGCGCCCGCCTGGACCCTGGACGGCCCGGGCCTCGACCAGGACCTGGACGAGGACACCGACACCACCGAACTGCCGCTCGCCGTACCGGTCCTGGCCGCCGTCGGCGCTCCGGGCGCGACGGCCGAGGAGGGGGCGGAGCCGGCCGCCGGACCCCGGCTGCTGGCCCGGGTCATCGGGACCGGCGCCAGCCCCTTCGCGGGCACCGACCCGGTCTCGCCGGTGCCCGTGCCCGCTCCGGTGCCCACCGCTGCTCCCGTTGCTCCCGTACCGGTTCCGGTGCCGACCTCGGCCGGTCCGGCGCGGTTCGCCGTCAACGGGCAGGGGCGGCAGGCGGCCACCGGGACCGAGCAGCCCGCCGACGAGGCCACCCGTGACCTGCGGCTGCCGGCCGAACCCGACGGGACGGGCGCGCCCGCCGAGGCGACCGAGCCCGCGGCAACCGCCGCAACGGCTGCAACGGCCGGTGCCACCGGAACCACCGGACCCGCCGGTACGGCCGGGAACGCCGGGACCGCCGAGGCGGCACCGGCGACGGCGGACGCACCGGTCGTGGTGGCCCCGGTCCAGCCCGTACGGCCGGTGGCCCCGCAGCCGCCCGTGCTGCCGCCGGCGACCGCCGAGCCGGCGCCGACGCACCAGAGCGCCTCCGTGCCCACCGGTGTCGACCCGCGCGTCCCGGCCCGGCCGGAGCCCGCGCCGGAGCCCGGCCCGGCGGCCGCCGCCCCGGTCGCCCGGACCACCCCCGGCCGCAGCGACAGCGACGACCTGCTGGCCATCCTCCGCTCCCCGGAGGCGCACTCGCCGCGCAACGCCCCCCGGATCCGACTGCTCGGCCCGGTCGACGTGGCCGGCACCCCCGGCGCGGTCGAACCGGGCGCGCTGGGCCGGCTCACCGAGCTCGCCGTCTACCTCGCGCTGCGCCCGGGCGCCGACCACCAGGCGCTCGACCACGACCTCCACCCGGGTGCCGCGCACCTCGACCCGCACCCCACCACCGCCGACGCCAGGAGCCCGCTCCCGGCCAAACTCGCCGACCTGGCGGCCTGGTTCGGCAGCTCGCCGGAGGGCCGCGCCTACCTGCCCACCGAGTCCGCCGAGGGCTACGCCTTCGCCCCGGCCGTCACCTGCGACTGGGACGAGTTCCGCAGCCTCTACCGGCGCGGCATGCGCAGCACCAGCGCGACCGCCGACGCCGCCCTCGCCCACGCGCTGGCCCTGGTCCGCGGCGCCCCGTTCGCCGAGGCGCCGCCGGCCTCGTACGGCTGGGCCGAGGCGGAGCGCCAGGACATGATCGCGGCGATCGTCGACACCGCCCACGAACTCGCCGCCCGCCGCCTCCAGTACGGCGACCACCGCAGCGCCGAGGCGGCCGTCTTCCGCGGCCTGGCCGTCGCCCCGGACGTCGAACTCCTGCACCGGGACCTCTTCTACGCCTACGCCTCGGCCGGCGCGCGCGACCAGCTCCTGCGCGCCGTCAACCGCCTCGACGCGCTGAGCCGCCGGACCGGCCGGGACCTCGACGCCGACACGGTCGCCCTGCTCCGCGACCTGCTGGCCGGCTCCTGACCCGGCGCGGCAGGGAGGTGGTGGCCCGGGTGGACGTCCCGGCCGGCTGACGTGGCCAACCCGACGACGGCCGCCGCGACTTGGCGGCGGTCCGACGGCGAACCCCGCGCCGGATCCGGGACGCGCCCGGGTCAGACCGTCCGAAGCCAGGCGTCGAGGACGGCGAAGTCGGTCCCGGTGAGGCCGACTTGGGGATCGACGCGGTGCAGCAGCGCGGGCGCGGGGGAGTGGGTCCGGACCCAGCGGCGGTCGGCCGGGGTGATCTCGTCGTCCACCCAGGCGAACGGGCGCCCGCCCGCCCGGGCGACCAAGGTGCGGGTCTTCCAGTGCAGTTGGGCGCCGCCCCCGGTGCCTCCGTTCGGCACGCCCGGTTGATCCGGTTGATCCGGTTCGTCCGTGACCGGCCAGTCCACGTACGGCAGGTGCGGCAGGCCGAGCCGGGGCGCGAGGCAGGCGTCGGCGTCCGTCAACCAGGTGGTGGCCCAGACCAGTTCGCAGGGCAGGCGCAGCAGCCGCGCTCCGAGGCCCGGATCGACCCGGGCCACCAGCGGATTGCCCCCGGTCGGGCCCGGGAACTCGGGGTAGCCGCCGGGCGGTGGGGCGCCGAAGGGGATGAGCGGTCCGTCGACGTCGAGGAACAGCAGGGGGAGGACGGAGCCGGTCATGACGGCACGATAGCGGCCGGTGCCGACGGTGTGGCGCGCCGATCGACCACCCGGCCTGGCTCGGGTGTGCCGCGATCTCGTAGGGTGGCGCGCACGGGACGTGGTGGCAGGCACCACGAAAGCAGGGGCATCAGACGCCGCGACAGCGGCGGGGCGGGGCGGTGACCAGAAGATGGCGGAGACGACAGCTGTTTCCGGAGGTCCCGAGCCGACCGCGGACTCGGGCCCCTGGGACGCCGTACCGCCGCCGCCCGCGCGCCAGCCCGCCGAGGAGCACCCGCCCGGGCCCGCCGCACTGTACGAACCGCCGCCCGTGCCCCCGGCCCCGCCGGTGCCGCCCACCGGGTGGACCCTCACCGGCCTGCCCGCCGCGGGCGCTGCGGTGCCGGGTGCGGCTGCGGCCACTGCCGGGCCCGCTCCGGCCTCTCCCGCGCCGGTCTCCGCCGGCTCGACTCCGACGGGCCCGGGCGGGCTGGGCGCGGCGCCGCGCGGCCGGATCCTGGTGATCGAGGGCGGCTACGGCAACTCCGGCCGCCGCACCTGGGGCCGGGGCGGTGCCGCCCAGGCGCCGGTGCTGTCGGCGATGCTCGCCGCCGTCTCGCCGCAGGTGCTGCTGGCCGCGGACGCGGTGGACGCCGTCCACCTCCCCGGTGCCGGTGACCCGCACACCGTCCTCGCCCACCTGCGCGCCGCCTCCCGGCACCCCGGGCCGCTGCTGGTCCACCTGGGCGGGCACGTGGTCGCCGACAAGCGCGGCGGGCAGCTGCAGCTCACCCTGCGCGACGCCAAGCAGGACGGGCTGCCCTGGCAGGCCGTCGCCGCCGAACTGAGCCACCGTCCGGCCGAGTGGCAGACCCTGGTCATCGCCGACCTGAGCGCCGACCAGAACGCCTGGCCGTACCTCCAGGGCACCGTCTCGCCGCTCAGCGAGGGCATCCCGCTGTGGGCGGTGGTCAGCCCGGACCCGGAGCAGATCGGCACCTTCACCCGGGCCCTGATCGAGGCGCTGCACGGCGGTCGCCCGGGTGCGGGCGAGGTGCTCGCTCCCGAGCAACTGCGCCAGCAGGTCTACTCGGTGCTCCGGCCGGACGTGGTCATCCTGGCCACCCACGCCCCGGACCGTCCGGTCTTCCGCAACACGGCCCGCCGGGGCGAGGCCCCGGTGGCGGACGTGCTGCTGCCGCTGCCGGACGCGCCGCCCGTGGCGGACCTGCCGCCGGTCGCGGACGCCGTGCCGTCGCTGCCGCGCCGGGCCGCGCCGCAGGACGCCGTGGTCGAGCGGGCGGCTGCGGCTGCGGTCGAGGCTGGGGCTGCGGCATCGGTCGAGGCTGCGGCTCCGGTGCCGACCACGCCGGTCGGCGGCCCGGCGAGCCTGATCAAGCCCGGTGTGCCGCCCACGCCGCCCCGGGCCTCCCGCCCGGTCAGCCTGCTGAAGGCGGGCGAGCAGCCCGCCGAGGCGGAGCCGAACGTGCGCCTGAGCAAGGGCGGCCCCGCCGACGCCGTGCCGTCGGTGGCGGAGGCCGAGCCCGCGGCGGGTGTGACGCTGCGCAAGGCCCAGCCCGAGACCTCGGACACCGACGTGCTGGAGGAGGACGCCGAGGACGCCGTCGGCGGTGCCACCGAGGACGCGGCAGTGGCCGAGGAGCCCCAGGACGAGGTGCCGGTGGACGAGGTGCCGCAGGACGCCGTCCCGGAGGACGAGGAGGAGGCACCGCAGGACGTCGTTCCCGCGGACGAAGTGCCGCAGGACGAGGTCCCGACGGACGCCGTCGCGGCCGAGGACGCGGTGCCGTCCGACGCGCCGCCCCCGCCGCCCGCTCCGGCCGCCGTCGCGCCGCGCGAGGACTACCGCGAGGTCATCGGACGGATCGTCCGCAGCGCCGACGCGGGGGACCACGCCGCCGCCACCGATCTCGCCTTCGCCCTCGAACTGGAGGCGATCGCCGAGCACGGGGCCGTCTCCGAGCCGGTCCTCCAGGTGCGCCAGGTGCGCGCCCACGT
Organism: Kitasatospora sp. NPDC089509; assembly: GCF_044749365.1. NCBI lineage: Bacteria > Bacillati > Actinomycetota > Actinomycetes > Kitasatosporales > Streptomycetaceae > Kitasatospora > Kitasatospora sp. NPDC089509. The sequence goes on from NZ_JBIVHS010000022.1 coordinate 35,341, forward strand.
CTGCCGGCTCGCGGGCCGAACCGCCGAGGCGGCCGACATCTACCGCGAGGTGGCCCTGACGCTGCTCCGCTCGCAGGGGGCGGACCACCCGGAGACCCAGCGGGCGGCCACCAACGCCGAAGCCTGCTGGCGTTCGATCGCCGACCGGGCGGAGGCCCTCCGGATCGCCCCGGAGATCATCGAGCTGCGGGCCTTCCTCCCGGGCCCCGACAACCGCAAGCTCCGCGCCGCCGAGCGCTACCTCGCGCAGCTGGCCGCCACCCCGGCGGCGGCCGACCGGGCCTGAGCCCGGTCGGTCGGGAAGGCGCCGACGACCGCTGTCCGGCGGCCAGTTGGCGGCGAACAGCGAACAGCGAACAGCCGACAGAGAACAACTGACAGAGAACAACCGACAGAAAACAGCGAACGGATAACAGATGTTGAAATCTGTTATCCGTTCGCTGTTACTTGTCAGCCGTCATGCATCGACCAACCGCGACTGCTTACTGCTCGTCGCCCTGGCTGTTGTCGTCGCCCTGGATGTCGCCGGCGAGCGCGTGGACGAACTTGGCGCCGTCGATGGTGCCCAGACCGCTCGCGAGGTCGTAGCCCTCGGTGGCGTTGTAGCCGGTGACGCCGCCCCAGCCGTTGTCGCCGTCCTTGACGTCGACGATGCCGCTCCACTTGCTCGGGAGCAGGCTCAGGCCGTACAGGCTCGGGTTGATCTGGCCGAGGCGGTGGCCGGCCAGTTGGTCGGCGAGCGCGACGATGCCCGAGAACAGCGGGGTGGCCTCGCTGGTGCCACCGGTGAGGTGCCAGCCGACCGCGGTCGGGTCGTAGGACTCGTAGGTCCAGGCGGCGCCGTCGACGGCCGCGCTCATGCTGATGTCGGGCGTGCCGCGGTGCTCACCGGTGACGTCCGCGACGCCGGCCTGGTACCACGGGCGCTGGAAGACGCCCGAGACGCCACCGCCGCCGGCGCCGGACTTGTCGTGCCACACCTTGTCGGCCGCGGTGCGCTTGCCGTTGTCGTCCAGGGTCAGCTGGGTGCCGCCGATCGAGGTGACCAGCGGGTCCGAGGACGGCCAGGAGTTGACCTTGAACGGGTACAGGTCGGTGCCGTTGGACTGCGAGTCGGTCGCGCCGTTGTCGCCGGAGGCGCCGAGGACGGTGACGTTGCGCCCGGCGGCGGCCTTGAAGGCGTAGCGCAGGTCGGTCAGCGACTTGAAGTCGCCCTTGTCGTAGCCCGGGAAGGTGTTCTCGGTGGCGCCGAAGCTCTGCGAGATGACGTCGCCGACACCCTTCTTGATGAGGTCCTTCTCGGCGTCCATCATCTCGGGCAGGCCGGTGGTGCCCTCGGTCTCGGCGACGCCGGTCTCGACCAGGACGATGTGGGCGTCGGGGGCGATCGCGTGGGCGTACTCGACGTCCAGGGTGGTCTCGCCGGCCCAGCCGGTGTGGTCGGAGTTCTTCGGGTCGAAGACGGGGACGTTGCCCCACTTGCGGACCTCGACCTGGGTGTCCTTCAGACCCCACTGCTTGTCGAAGACCTCCAGGTCGTGCTGGATGGTCGGCGAGCCGAAGGAGTCGACGATGACGATCGTGCGGCCCTTGCCGGTGATGCCCTCCTTGTACAGCGGCGCCAGGTTGTAGGCGGTCTGGTACTGGAGCGGCGAGTAGCAGTGGATGCCGACCTGGCTGACGCACTGGGTGGTGGTCAGCGGCACCGGGTGCGAGGTGGCGAGGTGGTGGCCGAAGGAGGCCGGGCGGACGTGGACGCCCGAGTAGTCGTACGCGGGGGCGGCGGTCGCGGCGCCGACGGCCGGTACCGCGATGGTGCCGGCGGTGAGGGCGGTGGCCCCCACGGCGAGCAGAGCCAGGGCACGGCGGAGGGTGGCGGGGCTGCCCATGGGACTCCTTGGGACGCAGAGAGCCCGACCAGGTCCGGTCGGGTCGGTTCGGACATCCCATCGAGTGCCGCATGATCATGCCATAGTCATTTGGTGGGGTCACCCGACCGGGCCCATGGTCATGATCGGCTACGCGAAAAGGTAAAGGCCGTCCCAGGGAAAAGTAACCACCCACCTGGGACGGCCATGTGATGACACGTCAGTAATATTCAATGAATATTAACCGTATCTACCCAGCGCCCACGCATCTCAAGCGGACCGCCCGGAGACGCCCGGGACGGACCCGGGCAACCGGAGCAAGCCGGAGCAACTCCGAGCAAGCCGGAGCAGGCCGGAGCAGGCCGGAGCAAGTCGGAGCTACCGGGCCCCGCCGTTGACGTACAGCGTCTGGCCGCTGACGTACGAGGCCTCCTCGCTCGCCAGGAAGGCCACCACCGAGGCGACCTCCTCCGGCTGACCGACCCGGCGCAGCGGCGTCCGGGCGGCCACCTCGGTCTGGTGGTCCTCGGCGGTGGCGCCGACCCGCTCGGCGGTGGCGGCCGTCATCGGGGTGGCGATGTAGCCGGGGGCGACGGCGTTGACGTTGATGTTGAACGGCCCGAGCTCGATCGCCAGGGTGGCGGTGAGCCCCTGGATGCCGGCCTTGGCGGCCGCGTAGTTGGCCTGGCCCCGGTTGCCGAGGGCGGAGCGCGAGCTGAGCGAGACGATCTTCCCGTACTTCTGCGCCACCATGTACTTCTGCGCCACGTGGCTGCAGTTGTACGCGCTGGTCAGGTTGACCGTCAGGACGGCGTCCCAGTCGGCCTTGGGCATCTTGAAGAACAGGTTGTCCCGGGTGATCCCGGCGTTGTTCACCAGGACGTGCAGCCCGCCGAGTTCCTCCACGACCCGGGCGAACACCGCGTCGACGGCGTCGTAGTCGGCCACGTCGCAGCCGTAGGCCCGGGCGGTGCCGCCCTTGGCGGTGATCTCGGCGACCGTCCCGGCCGCCCGGTCGGCGGTCAGGTCGACCACCGCGACGGTCGCGCCCTCCTCCGCCAGCCGCCGGGCGGTGGCCGCACCGATGCCCTGCGCCGCGCCGGTCACCACGGCGACCTTCCCCGCGAAACGTGCCATGCCGCTTCCTCCTTCGTTCACTGGAGACTCCCCGGATGCTCCGGGCTCATTCCGGGCTCGTGCCGAGCCCCTGCCGGGACCCGCTGGTCCCTTCCGGGGCTCAGGCGTGCTCGACCAGCACGGCCGTACCCTGCCCCACGCCCACGCACATCGTGGCCAGACCGCGCCGGGCGCCGGTGCGGCGCATGCGGTGCAGCAGGGTGGTGAGGATGCGGGCGCCCGAGCCGCCCAGCGGGTGGCCGAGGGCGATCGCCCCGCCGCTCGGGTTGACCACCTCGTCGGCCCGCTCCGGGCTGAACCCGATGCCGTCGGCGGAGGCCAGCGCCTGGGCGGCGAAGGCCTCGTTCAGCTCGGCGGTGTCCAGGTCGGCGAGGCTCCACCCGGCCCGTCCGAGCACCTTGGCGGTGGCCGGCACCGGCCCGATGCCCATCACGTCCGGGTGCACCCCGGCCGAGGCTCCGGCCACGTACCGGCCGAGCGGCTGCAGTCCGAGGTCGTGCAGCGCCTCCTCGCCGACCAGGAGCAGCCCGGCCGCGCCGTCGTTCATCGGCGAGGCGTTCCCGGCCGTGACGGTGCCGCCGGGGCGGAAGGCGGGCTTGAGGCGGGCCAGCTTCTCCAGGCTGGTGTCCTCGCGGATGCCCTCGTCCTGGCTCACCGTCACGCCGTCCGGCCGCTCGACCGGGACCAGCTCGGCGTCGAAGTGCCCGTCCTTGCGGGCGGCGGCGGCCCGCTGGTGGCTGCGCAGCGCGAAGGCGTCCTGGCGCTCGCGCCCGATGCCGTACCGGCCCGCCACCTCCTCGGCGGTCTCGCCCATGCTGAGTACGCCGTGCAGTTCGGCCATCCGCGGGTTGGTGAGCCGCCAGCCGAGCCGGGTGTCGAAGGTCTCGATCCGGTGCGGCAGCGCCTCGTCGGGGCGGGGCAGGACGAAGGGCGCGCGGGTCATCGACTCGCAGCCGCCGGCCAGTACCACGTCCGCCTCGCCGGAGCCGATGGCCCGGGCGGCGAGGGTGACGGCCTCCAGGCCGGAGGCGCAGAGCCGGTTGACGGTGGCGCCGGGGACGGTCTCGGGCAGGCCGGCCAGCAGGACGGCCATCCGGGCGGCGTTGCGGTTGTCCTCGCCGGCCTGGTTGGCGGCGCCCCAGTAGACGTCGTCGATCCGGGCCGGGTCGAGGGCGGGTACGTCGGCGAGCAGGGCCCGCAGCACGGTGGCCGAGAGGTCGTCCGGCCGGACCGTGGCGAGCGCTCCGCGCAGCCGGCCGATGGGTGTGCGGCGGGCGGCGGCGAAGTAGACAGGACGCACGTCGTGCTCCTTCTATCGGATGTTCGGGCTGTCTGGTGTTCGGGGTGGTCTGGTGTCCGGTGTTCGGGTTCTCCGGTGTCCGAGCGCGGGCGCCCGGGGGTGGGACGGAGCGGCTCAGAAGGCGTTGACGCCGGTCAGGGCGCGCCCGATGAGCAGCTGGTGGATCTGGCTGGTGCCCTCGTAGAGGGTCATCACCCGGGCGTCGCGCAGGTACTTGCCCACGGGGTACTCGTCGATGAAGCCGTAGCCGCCGAACACCTGGAGCGCGTTGTTGGCGGCCCGGACGGCGGCCTCGCTCGCGTACAGCTTGGCGACGGAGGACTCGGTGGCGAACGGGAGCCCGCGGTCGATGTGGTCGGCGACCTTCCAGGTGAGCAGCCGGGCCGCCTCGACGTCCACCGCGATGCCGGCCAGCAGTTCCTGGACGAGCTGGTGCGAGGCGATCGGCTTTCCGAACTGCTCGCGCTCGCCCGCGTAGCGGACGGCGGCCTCCAGGCAGGCGCGGGCGATGCCCACGCAGCCCGCCGCGACCGACATCCGCCCCTTGGCCAGTGCGGCCATCGCCACCGTGAAGCCCTTGCCGAGCTCGCCGAGCCGGGCGCTGTCCGGCACCCGGACGCCGTCCAGGGCGAGTTCGGCGGTGGCCTGGCCGCGCAGGCCGAGCTTGCCGTGGATCTCGGTGCGGCCGAAACCGGGCAGGTCGGTGGGGACCAGGAAGGCGGTGATGCCCCGGTGGCCCTGGTGTTCGGGGTGGTCGCCGCCGGTGCGGGCGAAGACCAGGGCGACGTCGGCCCAGGTGCCGTTGGTGATGAAGGTCTTGGCGCCGGTGATCAGCCAGTCTCCGCCGTCGCGCACCGCCCGGGTGGTGAGGTGGGCGGCGTCGGAGCCGGTGCCGGGTTCGGTGAGCGCGAAGCAGGCGAGGGCCTCGCCGGAGGTGAGCCGGGGCAGCCAGTGCCGCTTCTGCTCCTCGGTGCCGAAGCCGTTGATCGACTTGCCGACCAGGCCGAGCGAGACCGAGACGATCCCGCGCACGGCCGAGTCGCCGCGCCCGAGTTCCTCCAGCACGAGGCAGTACGCGAGATGGTCGCCGCCGCTGCCGCCGTACTCCTCGGGGATGGTCAGGCCGAGGAAGCCGACCTTCCCGAGTCTGCCGATGATCGCGCGGTCGACCTGTTCGGCGCGGTCCCACTCGGTGGCGTACGGAACGATCTCGCGGTCGGTGAACGCGGCGGCGAGGTCCCGCACGGCGCCCTGTTCTTCGGACAACTCCAGATTCATAACGGTGCCATCCCGTTAAACTAGCGCTGCAAGTTTTACTGGGACTGTAGCCCCGACCCGCCCGCACTGGGAAGGGGCACCTGCCAGAATCGGTCCCCGCCCCACCCGACCGGAGGTAGCGACCCGATGGCCCGCCCGCGCACCCCGCTGCTCAGCCGCGAGCGCATCGTCGCCGCGGCTCTGCGGCTGATCGACGACGAGGGCTCGGAGGCCCTCTCCACCCGTCGCCTCGCCGCCGAGCTCTCGGTCAGCGGCCCGTCGCTCTACAACCACTTCGCCACCAAGGACGAGCTGCTGGACGCGGTGGTCGACAGCGTCATCGGCGAAGTCGACCTGTCGATGTTCGACGGCCGGGACATCCCCTGGCCGCAGGCGCTGCGCGACTGGGCGCGCTCCTACCGCGCCGCACTGGCCGCCCACCCCAACATCGTCCCGGTGCTCGCCCAGGGGCCGGGGCGCCGGCCCAACGCGCTGCGCCTGGCCGACGCCGTGTTCGGGCACCTGGTGGACGCCGGGTGGCCGCGCGGCCAGGCGACCCGGATCGGCGCGCTGATGCGCTATTTCGTCACCGGCTCCGCGCTGGCCTCCTTCGCGGCCGGGTTCCCGGCCGACGCCGAGGTCTACGACGCGGCCGACTACCCGCACCTCGGCGAGGCGCACCGGCTCGCCGGGCACCGGGGGACGGTCGACGAAGGCGCCTTCGAGACCGGGTTGGAGGCGCTGCTGGACGGGCTCGTCCTGCGCTTCGAGCGCCTGGCCGCCCGCCCCCAGGGGGCCTGACCCACCGGCGGTCCCCGACCTTCCGACGGTCCTAGGGTCCTACGGTCCTGCAGTCCTACCGGCCTACCAGGGCTCGCGGGCCAGGAAGGCCGGCCGCTGCTCCTCGTCCACCGGGTCGTAGTACCGGTGGTAGACCGGGGTCAGCCCGCCCGAGACCGGGGGCACGATCCAGCTCCAGTCGGCCGGGGTCGGACGGCCGAGCCGCCGCTCCTGGGCAACGTGCTTGAGGAAGCGCTCCGACTCGGTGTGGTGGTCGGCGACGGTCACCCCGGCCTCCTGGAAGGAGTGCAGCACCGCGATGTTGAGCTCGATCAGGGCGCGGTCGCGCCAGAGGGTGCGTTCGCTGGAGGTGTCCAGGCCCAGCCGCTCGGCGACGGTGCCCAGCATGTCGTAGCGGTCGGCGTCGGCGAGGTTGCGGGCGCCGATCTCGGTGCCCATGTACCAGCCGTTGAACGGCGCGGTGGGGTAGCGGACGCCGCCGATCTCCAGGGTCATGTCGCTGATCGCGGGCACCGCGTACCAGCGCAGCCCGAGCTCGGCGAACCAGCCGTGCTCGGGGTGGCTCAGCGGCACCTCCAGGGTGGTGTCGTCCGGCAGTTCGTACCAGTGCGGCCGCTCGCCGGGGCGCTCCTGGACCAGCAGCGGCAGCGGCTCGAAGCGGTCCTCGGCGCACTTCCAGCCGAGCTCGCGGGCCCGGGCGGTGAGCGCGGCGCCCGCCGGGTCGCCGACCACGGCACCGTCGGCGTCGTGGTGCCCGGCGTAGCGGACCAGCTGCTGGTTGAGGATCCGCGCGGCCGGGCGGCCCGGGCGGTCGGGGGCGAACACCGAGACCACCGGGCGGATCCGGCCGCCGTTGCCCGCCACCCGCAGGTGCTCGAAGCACTCGGCGGCGATGTCGTCGGGGGCGGACAGGTGGCGCAGGTCGCGGACCACCAGGCTGCGCCAGTACAGCCGGCCGATGCAGCGGGCGGCGTTGCGCCAGGCGAGCTTGGCGCCGTAGGCGAGTTCCTCGGGGGTGTGCCGGTAGCTGCCGGTGCGGTCGATCTCCTCCCGCACGGCGCGCAGCCTCGACTCCGGGTCGCCGGCGGCGGGTTGCTCGTGGTGGAACTGGCGGATGAACCCGGCGGCCTGGTCGGGGTCGGTGAACGGCGGTGGCGCGGGCGGAAGTTGGCTGACCGGTGACGCGGGAGCCGGGGTGGGCGGCGATTGGCGGACCGGTGGCACGGAGGCCGGTGGCGCGGAGGTCGGTGGTATGGAGGCCGGTGACATGAAGGCCGGCCCGGTGTGGGCGTGGGCGTACGGACAGCCGCCGCTCGGGGCGGTGGTCGTTCTGCGGGTGCGGAGCCGGTTGAAGATCAAGGACACATCCCTCCTGCCGAACAGGAGTACCGGAGGTGCTCGGTCCACCGCAGAGAGTGAACGATTCGGCCCCCGCACCCGCGCTCAGCGCGCTAGGGTGCGGGGGCCGAAGGTCGGATCGTACGACCGGCGGACGTGCGGCCGGTCAGCCCATGTCCTCCAGCCGGACGCCCTTGGTCTCCTTCATGAACTTCGCCACGAAGACCATCGACAGCGCCGCGAAGGCCGCGTACACCAGGTAGGTCGCCGACAGGTTCCAGCGCGACAGCGACGGGAACGACACGGTGATCACCCAGTTGGCGATCCACTGCGCGGAGGCGGCGACGGAGAGGGCGGCGGCGCGGATCCGGTTGGGGAACATCTCGCCGAGCATCACCCAGACGACCACGCCCCAGGACATCGCGAAGAACAGCACGAAGGCGTTGGCGGAGATCAGCGCGACGGTGCCCTGGAGGTCGGGCAGCGAGACGTTGTCGCCGGAGCCGGTGGCGGAGGAGAACGCCCAGCCCGCCGCGGCCAGGGTGACGGCCATGCCGGCCGAACCGATCAGGGCGAGCGGCTTGCGGCCGATCCGGTCGACCAGCAGGATCGCGATCACGGTGCCGAGGATGTTGATGACCGAGCCGATGAAGCTGATCAGCAGCGAGTTGCTCTGGTCGATGCCGACCGACTGCCACAGGATCGACGAGTAGTAGAAGATCACGTTGATGCCGACCAGCTGCTGGAAGACCGACAGCCCGATGCCGACCCAGATGATCGGGAGCAGGCCGAAGCGGCCGCCGAGCAGGTCGCGGAAGCGCGGGCGGTGGTCGGAGGCGATCAGCGTCCGGATCTCGGCGATCCGGGCGTCGGCGTCCACGCCCTCGCCCTCGACCTTGGCCAGCACCGCGCGGGCCTCGTCCAGGCGCTCGGCCTGGATCAGGTAGCGCGGGGACTCGGGGATCATCGAGGACAGCGCGAAGTAGACCGCGGCCGGGACGACGCAGATGCCGAGCATCCACTGCCAGGCCTCCAGGCCGAGCAGGTGGCCGCGGGTGTCGCCGCCGGCGGCGTCCGCCAGCACCCAGTTGACCAGCTGGGATATCGCGATGCCGAGCACGATCGCGGCCTGCTGGAAGGAGGCCAGTCGGCCCCGGTACTTGGTCGGCGCGACCTCGGCGATATAGGTCGGGGCGATCACCGAGGCGATGCCGATGGCCGCGCCGCCGAGGACGCGCCACAGGGCGAGGTCCCAGGGGGAGAACGGCAGCATCGAGCCGACGGCGCTGACCGCGAAGAGCAGCGCGCCCGCCTTCATGACCTTGATCCGGCCGTAGCGGTCGGCGAACCGGCCGGCCAGTGCGGCGCCGACCGCCGAACCCAGCAGCGCCGAGGAGACGATCAGGCCGGTCTCGCCGCTGCCGACCCCGAACTTCCCCTGGATGCCGGAGACGGCGCCGTTGATCACGGAGCTGTCGTAGCCGAACAGGAAGCCGCCGAGGGCCGCGGCGGCGGTGATGAAGACGACGAAGCCGAGGCGGCCGGGCGCGGTGGCCTCGGCCGCCCCGGAGGGCTTCTGGGTGACGCTCACGATCTGGACTCCTGGTACTCAACGCTGAGCTCGGTAGCCGAGATCGTAACCCCTATTCGTTCAAGCCTTGTACACGTGGAAGCTCAAGTTTTGCTCTGAGAATTCGTAAGGTGAACAAGCAAATTGAGCTTCCCGTAGCTTCGCGCAGCTTCCTGCGGCTTCCTGCGGCTTCCTGCGGCTTCCTGTGGCTTCCCGGGACTGGCGCCCGGCCGTTGCCCCCGAGTGGCCCGCTCAGGCCGGGGCGGACAGCGAGAGCCCGAACCGGCCCCCGGGGTCGGTCCACCAGTGGGTGAGCCGCAGCCCGGCCGTGGCCAGCTCCCCGGTCACCCGCTCCCGGGTGAACTTGGCCGAGACCTCGGTGCGCAGCTCCTCGCCCCGGTCGAAGTGCACCGGCAGGTCCAGGGCCGGGATCTTCACGGTCTGCGAGCGCAGCGAGCGCAGTCGCATCTCGATCCACTCCTGCTCCGGGTCCCAGAGCGCGACGTGCTCGAAGGCGGCCGGGTCGAAGTCGGCGCCCAGCTCGCGGTTGAGCACGTTGAGCACGTTGCGGTTGAACTCGGCGGTCACCCCGGCGCCGTCGTCGTAGGCGGCGACCAGTACCGCCGGGTCCTTCACCAGGTCGGTGCCGAGCAGCAGGAAGTCGCCCGGGTCGAGCGCGGAGCGCAGGTGGCGCAAGAAGACGGCGCGCTCCGGCGGCAGCAGGTTGCCGAGGGTGCCGCCGAGGAAGGCGACCAGGCGGGGGGCGCCGTCCGGGGGCAGGCCGAGTCGGGCGGTGAAGTCGGCGAGCACGCCGTGCACGGCCAGTCCGGGGTACTCGGCGGCGAGCGCGGTGCCGGCCGCGGTCAGCGCGCTCTCGCTGACGTCCACCGGGACGTAGGTCTCCAGGTCGCGGCGCGAGCGCAGCGCGTCCAGCAGCAGCCGGGTCTTCTCGGAGGAGCCGGAGCCGAGCTCGACCAGGGTGCGGGCCCGGGTGGCCGCGGCGATCTCGTCGGCCCGGGCGGCCAGGATGGCCCGCTCGGCGCGGGTCGGGTAGTACTCGGGCAGCCGGGTGATCTCCTCGAACAGCTCGCTGCCCCGGGCGTCGTAGAACCACTTCGGCGGCAGCCACTTGGGGTCGGCGGTCAGCCCGTGCCGGACGTCGTGGTGCAGCGCGGTGCTGAAGTGGTCGGCGGGCAGCAGTCGGGTGAGATCGAATGTGTCCATGACAGGGTGGTTCCTCTGTTCAGAAGATGAAGGGAGAGTGGAGGGTCAGTAGTGACTGGGGAGCTGTCGGACCCGGACGCCCGCGGCGTCGACCAGCAGCAGGGAGCCGTCCGGGACGGGGGTCCAGCCCGGCTCGTCGTCGTACGGCTCGGAGGCCACCACCGTGCCGAGGCCGGGCAGCTCGCGGCAGTGCAGGGTGTCGCCCCAGGCGGTGGCGGCGATCGCGGTGCCGTCGGTGAGCAGCAGGTTGAGCCGGCCGGTGGTGTGCGCGGCGACGTCCGCCACCGTGCCCGCCAGGGCCTCGCCGAGCTCCGCGCCCCGGCGCAGCCGGTGCAGGGTGAGCGCCCACAGTAGGGCCGAGTCGCTCCGGGCCTCCAGTTCCAGCAGCTCGGCGGGCGGCAGCAGGGCGGCGAGCGCGTCCAGCTTGCCGGGCCACCCGGCCACCGCGCCGTTGTGGCTGAACAGCCAGCGCCCGGCGGCGAACGGCGCGGCCGCCGCCTCGCCCGCCTCGCAGCCCTCGGTGGCGGAGCGGACGGCCGCCAGCAGCGCCCGGGTGCGGATCACCCGGGCGAGGTCGGCGAAGGTCGCGTCGGCCCAGATCGGCCCGGCCCGGCGGTAGCGGGCGGGCAGTTCGTCGCCGTCCGCGTACCAGCCCAGGCCGAAGCCGTCCGCGTTGACCGTCCCGTACCGCTGGCTCCGGGGCGCCCAGGACTGCCGGTACAGCGCGTGCGGCGGGTGCACCAACAGGTCCCGCGGTGCCAGCGGCTCGCCCAGGTAGGCGAGGTGGCGGCACATCAGGCCCGCTCCGCGTCGCGCGCGGTGCGGAAGCCGGCGAAGATCTGCCGCCGCACGGGGTAGTCCCAGTTGCGGAAGGTGCCCCGGCAGGCGACCGGCGCCACCGCGAAGCAGCCGCCGCGCAGCACCTTGTACTCGGGCCCGAAGAAGACCTCCGAGTACTCCTGGTACGGCCAGGCCCGGAAGCCCGGGTAGGGGTGGAAGTCGCTGGCCGTCCACTCCCACACGTCGCCCATCAACTGCCGTACCCCGTACGGGGACTGTCCCGCCGGGTAGCTTCCGGCGGCGGCCGGGCGCAGGTGCCGCTGGCCGAGGTTGGCGTGCTCGGGGCCGGGCGGGCCGTCGCCCCACGGGTAGCGGCGCGAGCGGCCGGTGGCCGGGTCGTGCCGGGCCGCCTTCTCCCACTCGGCCTCGGTCGGCAGCCGTCGCCCGGCCCAGCGGGCGTAGGCGTCCGCCTCGTACCAACTGACGTGCAGCACCGGCTCGTTCGGCGGTACCGGCTCGACCGAGCCGAAGCGGCGGCGCAGCCACTGGCGGTCCTCCCGCTTCCAGAACAGCGGGGCGGTCAGGTCGGCCCGTCGGCGGTGCTCCCAGCCCTCCGCGCTCCACCAGTGCGGCTGGTCGTAGCCGCCGTCGGCGATGAAGCGCTGGTAGGCGGCGTTGGTGACCGGGGCGGTGTCCAGGAAGTAGGCCGGCAGGTCGACGGGGTGCGCCGGGCGCTCATTGTCCAGGGCCCACGGCTCGGTGTCCGTGCCCATCGTGAACGGGCCCGCGGGGATGAGGACTTCGGCCGGCAGGGTGGCCGCGTCGGCGGGTGCGGGCGGTGGCGGGGGAGCGGCCAGGGCGGGCTCGCCGGTGCGGAGCTGGTGGGTGATCAGCATCGTCTCGTCGTGCTGCTGCTCGTGCTGGGCGATCATCCCGAAGGCGAACCCGGCATCCAGCAGCGGCGCGCCCTCCAGCGGGCTGGCGGCCAGTAGGTCCAGCACCCGGCCGCGCACCTCGTGGGCGTAGGCGCGGGCCTCGGCGGGCGGCAGCAGCGGCAGGCTGGGGCGCTCGGCCCGGGGGTGCTGGAACGCGTCGTACAGCGGGTCGATCTCCGGGTGCATCGGGTCGCGGCCGCCGACGTTGCGCAGCAGCCAGAGCTCCTCCTGGTTGCCGATGTGCGCGAGGTCCCAGACCAGCGGGGACATCAGCGGCGAGTGCTGGGCGGTGAGGTCGGCGTCCCCGACGCAGTCGGTCAGCACGGCCGTCCGGGCGCGGGCGGCCAGCAGCTCGGCGGCGATGGTCTCGCGCAGCGCCTCGGTGCCGGTGCCGGTGCGGCCGGCGCCGGCCGCACCGTGCGTGGCGTCCGGGGTGCCCGGGGCACCCGTGTGGGGTGTCCCGGGGGCGGCGGTCGGTCGGACGTCGGTCATGGTGCCTCCTCCGGAGGAGTGCGTCGGGTGCCGGTGCGCAGGGCGTCCAGCTGATCGTCGGCCGGGCAGCGGCCGCGCGCGGGGTAGCGCTCGGCGAACTCGGCGAGGGTGGCGCGCAGCCGTCCGGCGCCGGGCAGGCGGCCCAGCGCGGCGTCGGCGGCGGCGAAGCAGGTGAGCGCGGCCCGGCGCAGTTCGGGGTCGGCGACGCCCAGGGTGGCGGCGCGGAGCCAGACGTCGCTGCGCGGCGGTAGCGGGCCGGTCGGGCGGTCCAGTGGAGCCAGGGCGTCGAGCGCGGTGTCGGCGGCCACCGGGTCGTCCAGCAGCGCGGTGACGAGGGCGGTGGGCACCACCCAGCCGTCGCCGGGCTGGGCGTCGATCATCCGCAGTTCCAGGTGGCCGCGCGGGCGCACCGGCGGGAACAGCGTGGTGCAGTGGTACGTCAAGTCGGCCAGGGTGGGCGGGCGTTCACCCCCGCCGCGGATCCAGTCCCGGAAGGTCAGGTCGGGCGGCGCGGTCCACGGCTGCCCCTCCGGCCGTCGCACGCACAGGACTTGGGCGTTCAGCACGTACTGCGCCCAGGCCTCGCGCGGGTCGCCGTGGTCCGGCTCCGGGGCGAGGGTGCGGCTCGGGTCCATCCGGGACCACACGGTCTGCCGGGTGGACCGGTGACCGGTCGGTTTCCCGTCCAGGAGCGGGGAGTTGGCGAAGGCCGCGACCAGCACCGGGCCCAGTCGGTGGACCAGCTGCCAGCGCCGTTCGACCGCGTGCGGACCGGCCGCCTCGCCGGCGTCCAGGCACACCTGCACGGAGGCGGTACCGGTCATCATGACCCGGCCCCAGGGCCCGGCCGACTCGAAGAAGCGCTCCATCGCGAGGTAGCGGGGGTGGTCCAGCACCATCCGTCGGGGGCGGGCCAGTGGGTCCGTCCCGGTGCCGGTGAGTCGAAGACCCTGGGCCGCGAAGGCGGCCCGCAGGGCGGTCAGATCGCGTCGGGTGTCCTCGACGCAGGCGAGGAGGCCGGTGGCGGGCGGGGAGCTGAGCTCTACCTGTCCGCCGGGTTCGAGCGTGAGGCGCGAACCGGAGGGGAGCGAGGTGCCGTCCGGGCCGCCGAGGGGCAGCGAGTCCAGCGCGGCGTGGAGCAGTTCCGGCGGTACGGGTCGACTGGGACATCGATCGTCATGGACGAACCACTCGACCTCGACACCCACCAGTCGGGGCGGTCCGATCTTGAAACAGACGCCCGACACGTGGCTGCGCGCCCCCGATTCGGTCAGCGGGGTCACCCCCGTCGGGGGCGGTGGTGCGCTCTGCCGGTCGGGCGGAGTGGTGCGGGATATCGGTATCACCGGACTCACCATCCTCGGGATCACGATTGCGGCCCGGTCTACCCTGCCCAGTCTGCTACGGAGCATGCGGGGGTGCTTCGCAAATATCGCGTGAATGTTCGTATCCGCAGGTCAGGGGCGTGGCGAACGGGTGAACGCGGGGATTCCGGGGTGCGGTGCGGAGGGGTTCCGCGGGCGCCTTCGACACCGGCACATGCCCGGGTCACAGCCGGTCCAGCCGCGCCAGGACGGTGTCCAGCACCCGGCCGGGCAGGGCGTAGTTGAGCCGCAGCGAGCCCGCGCCGCCCGGGCCGAACTCGGCGCCGTCGGAGGCCTCCAGACCGCAGCGCTCCAGCAGCGCCGCGCGGGCGCCGGTCGGCGGCAGGCCGAGGGCGGCGGCGTCCAGCCAGAGCAGGTAGGAGGCCTGCGGGACGGAGCGGACGGCGGGGCCGAGGCGGTCGGTCAGCCGGGTGCGGGCGGCGACGAGGTGGGCGAGCAGCGCGTCCAGCCAGGGGCCGCCCGCCCCCAGCGCGGCCCGGTGCACGGTCTGCTCCAGCAGGCCGCCCTCCCAGAGGCCGTAGCCGGCCAGGGCGTCGGTGAAGCGGGCGCGCAGGCCGGGGTCGGGGACGAGGGCGAAACTGCTGGGAATGCCGGAGCAGTTGAAGGTCTTGCCGACGGAGTTCAGGGTGACGACGGACGGCCGGTGTGCCGGGTCGGCGGTGGTCACGGCGACGGGGTGGCGGTGCCCGGGGTGGGTGAGGTCGCCGTGCACCTCGTCCGAGACCAGCAGGGCGCCGCTCTCCGCCGCCCAGGCGGCGAGGCCGCGGACCGCGCCGGTGGGCCAGACCCGGCCGGAGGGGTTGTGCGGGTTGCTCAGCAGCACGGCGCCGACCGGGCGGGGCAGCGGGCCGGGCGGCAGGCGGTAGCCGTTCGGGGCCAGGGGCAGCGGCAACGCCTGGTGGGGGAGGCCCATGGCGCGGCAGAGCTGGGCGAAGCCGCCCCACTCGGGCGTGGGGAAGAGGACGGGGGCCTGCGGTCGTACGGCCTCCAGCAGGATGCGCAGCGCGGTGCGCGGACCGCAGGGCGGCAGCAGGACCCAGTCGGGGTCCACCTCGACGCCGTGCCGGGCCCGGTACCAGTCGGCGACCAGGGTGCGTCCGGACGGGTCGCAGACGGTGTAGCCGTAGGCGCGGTGGCGGGCCCGCCGCTGCAGCGCCTCGGCGACGGCGGGCGGGCCGGGCAGGTCCATGTCCGCCAGGCCCATCGGGATCACCCCGGGGGCGGTGGCCCGGGCCCATTTGCTGCTGCCGGTGCCGGTGCGGTCGAAGTCGTGGCCGACGTCGTGGCCGACGTCGTGGCCGACGTCGTGGCTGACGTCGTGGCTGGCGTCGTGGTCGGTCGGCGAACAACTGACAGCCGACAGATGATGAAAGCTGTTATCTGTTCGCTGAAAGTCGTCATCTGTCATCTGTTCGCCGTCCCTCGTCCGCCGTCGGCCGCCCCGGTCCCCGCCAGGTACCCTGCCAGCCCCCGGCGCCCCCGGCGCATCATCACCGCGTGGTTGGCCCGGAACAGCGGGTGCAGCGGCAGGGCGAGCCGTCGCAGCAGGGGCTTGCCGGGGCGGGTGTCCTCCTCGAACAGCACCCGGCACCCGGCGCCGCCCGGCCGGTCCGCCGTGACGGTGAACCGCGACCACCCGTCGAGGTCGCCTCGCATCACCGCCTCCAGCACCCCGGCGGCCGGGTCGCGCCGCCGGGACTCCAGGCCGACCACCAGCCGGTACGGCAGCAGGGCGCGAATCACCACGTCCCCGGACTCCGCGCCGGTCTGCCGGACCTCCCGGATCTCCGGCCACCACAGCGGGTAGCTCCGGACGTCCTCCAGCGCCGCGTACACCGCCGCCGCGGGCGCCGCGAGCCGCCAAACGCCCCGGAAGCGGTAGTGGTTGGGATCCACGGGCCCACCCTAGTCGGCCGCCCGCCCGGTCCGGCAGGGCGCCGGAGCCCGGTGGATCCCGGGCGGAGGGCGCCGCCCGGAGGGGTCGGGAGCGCCGCCCGGAGGGGCGGAGGGCGCCGCCCGGAGGAGGGGCGCACTCCGCTTGCACCCGTTCGGGGTGCGGGGCAGGATCTTGTGTGCTTGTAGTCTCATCAGTCACGGCAGCATCTCCAAGCGCTGCACCCCCCGGAAACCGGAGTGAAGGAGTCACAGGCATGCGGCGACCGAGCTGGGTACCGGAAGGTACGGACCTGGACAAACCGAACGCCGCACGGGTCTACGACTACTACCTCGGGGGCTCGCACAACTTCGAGGTCGACCGGGAGATGGCCCGCCGGGCGATGGAGCTGTGGCCGGAGCTGCCCCAGATCATGCGCTCCAACCGGGCCTTCCTGCGCCGCGCCGTGACCTTCCTCGCCGAGCGCGGGGTCACCCGCTTCCTGGACATCGGCTCCGGCATCCCCACCTTCGGCGCCGTGCACGAGATCGCCCGCGCGATCCGCCCGGAGGCCGAGGTGGTCTACGTGGACCGCGACCCGGTCGCCGTCGCCCACAGCCGGCTGCTGCTCCAGGACGACCCGCACTGCGCCGTCGTCCAGGCCGACCTGCGCGACGTCGACGACCTGCTGGACCGCCCCGAGGTGACCGCCCTGCTGGCCGCAGGGGAGCCGGTGGCCGTCCTGCTGGTGGCCGTCGCCCACTTCGTCAGCGACGACGAGGACCCCTGGAAGCTGGTCGCCACGGTCCGCGACCGCCTCCCGGACGGCAGCGCCCTGGTCCTCTCGCACGCCGCCCTGGAAGCCCGCCCGGACCAGGCCGAGGACCACCAGGAGCTCTACCGGCGGACCCCGACCCCGCTGACCATGCGGACCCGCGAGCAGGTCACCGCGATGTTCGCCGGCTTCGAACTGGTCGAACCGGGCGTGGTCCACCTGCCGCAGTGGCGCCCCGACCAGCCGGACACGGTCGGCGAGCACCCCGAGCGGATCGCCGGGGTGGCGGGCGTGGGGTTCCGCCCTTGAGCGGTGGCGCCGGGAGAGCGACCGACGGCCGTACGCCCCGTGCGGCGGCCGCCGGGCACCCGGCCGCGCCCACCGTCGGGCCCCGGGGGCTCCACGGATCCCGCGGACCCCGCCGGCGGACCGCCGCACCCGTCACCGGGGCGGCCCGATGAGCGGCGCGACCCGGGCCGGCGACACCGCCGAGCGGTTCCACGAGGACTGGTCCCGGCTGCTCGCCACCGACCACGGCATCGCCGTCCACCCCGACCTGCTCGGCCGGCTGGTCGCACGCACCGCCGCCCTGCTGCACCGCGCCCAGCAGGACGAACCCTTCGTGCCCCGGCTGGCCGCCCAGGCCGGCGCCGAACTGGTCGACGCCCACTTCACCGACCCCGCGCTGCTCGCCCGCGCGGTCGAACTGCTCCAGGCCCAGCCGGTCCACGACGACCGCGGCCCCGCCCTGACCGGTGCCTTCGCGGCCGGCTGGGCGAACGCCCTGCGCGAGCGCACGCTGAGCGAGCAGGAGGCGATCCGCACCGCCGCCGACGCCGCCCGCAAGGAGGCCGAGCGGGCCCTGCGCGAGTCCGAGGCCCGGTTCCGCGCGCTGTTCGAGAGCGCCGCGATCGGCATCGCCATCGGCGACACCGACGGCACCATCCTGGCCGTCAACAAGGCCGTGCAGGAGCTGTTCGGCGCGGGACCGGACGACATGATCGGGCGCCGGGTCGACGACCTCGTCCACCCCGAGGACACCCCGGGCGTCTGGGAGGCGTACGAGGAGCTGATCAGCGGCAAGCGGGAGTACTTCCAGTTCGACAAGCCGTACTACCGCCAGGACGGCGAGGTGGTCTGGACCCACCTGACCGTCTCGCTGATCCGCGACGACGACGGCGTCCCGCAGTACCAGGTCGCGATGCTGGAGGACGTCACCGACCGCTACCGGCTCCAGGAGCGGCTGCGCCACCAGGCCACCCATGACCCGCTGACCGGCCTGCCCAACCGCGCCGCCTTCTTCGAGCGGCTGGAGAAGCTGTTCGAGGAGCCGGAGCCCGGCGCCCGCTTCGGCCTCTGCTACGTCGACCTCGACGGCTTCAAGGTGGTCAACGACAGCCTCGGCCACGACATGGGCGACCAGCTGCTGAGCGCCGTCGCCGCCCGGCTCAAGGCCGCCCTCTCCCCGCTCGGCCACCTGGTCGCCCGGCTCGGCGGGGACGAGTTCGTCGTCCTGCTGGAGCACTGCCGGGGCGAGCAGGAGGCGGTCGCCGCCGCCAGGACCGTGCTCAAGGCGCTGGCCGGACCGGTGCTGATCGGCGACCACAAGCTCGCCGTCGGCGCCAGCGTCGGCGTGCTGGAGCGGCGGGTCTCCACCACCACCCCCGGCGCCGCCGTCCGGGCCGCCGACCTGACGCTGTACCGCGCCAAGGAGGCCGGCCGCGGCCGCTGGACGCTGTTCGACCCCAAGGAGAACGCCCGCGCGGTCAGCCGCTACGCGGTGTCGGTCCGGATGCCGGCCGCGCTGGACCGCGGCGAGTTCTTCATCGACTACCAGCCGCTCTACCGCCTCGCCGACGGCCGGATGGCCGCCGTGGAGGCGCTGGTGCGCTGGCGCCACCCGCAGCTCGGCGTGCTCGGCCCGGACGAGTTCGTCACCACCGCCGAGGAGACCGGGCTGATCATGCCGCTCGGCCGCTGGGTGCTGGAACAGGCCTGCGGTCAGGCCGCGGACTGGATCAAGCAGTACGGCGACGCCGCGCCGCAGCTCAACGTCAACCTGGCGGTCCGGCAGGCGCGCAGCGCCGCGCTGGTCACCGACCTCGGCCGGATCCTGGACAGCACCGGCCTGGACCCGGCCCGGCTGCAGCTGGAGATCACCGAGTCGACGGTGGTCGGCCCCGAGGACGAGGCGCTGCGCACCCTGCACGGGCTGGTCGACCTCGGCGTCTCGCTGGCGGTGGACGACTTCGGCACCGGCTGGTCCAACCTCGCCTACCTGCGCGACCTGCCGGTCTCCGGGCTGAAGATCGCCGGTTCCTTCGTCGGCGACCTGCACGATCCGGCGAAGGACGGGGCCACCGGCTGGCGGATCGTCAGCGGCCTGGTCACGATGGCCCACACGCTCGGGCTGAACGTCACCGCGGAGGGCGTGGAGACCCGCAAGGACGCCGAGCGGCTGCGCGCGATGGGCTGCGACTGGGCGCAGGGCTGGCACTTCGGCCGCCCGGTGCAGCCGGTGGAGATCGCCCGCCGGATCGTCGAGGAGCCGGAGGGGCGGCCGGTCGGGGCGGAGTGAGCCGCGTGCCGTCCGCGGCGGGTGCGGACGCGGGTGTGCTGCCGTGAGCGTTCGGTCGTGAACGTGCCGCCGCGCGGCGGTCGTCGGGTACGGGGAATCGTCAACGGCCCTTCGTCGCAGCACGGTTCCGTTCCGGCAAGGGTTCCGGAACCGTTCCGGAAAGCGCCCTGCGGCCCTGCCCGCCGTGCGGGATGATGACGCGTCGACATCACCACCCGGAACCGGTGCGCCCGTGGGCGCGGCCTTCGCACCGACCCCGGGGAGCGGGGAGGGGGAGCGCCGCGATGGGCGCAACGGAGGACGCCGGTCCGGCCGGAAGCGGGGCCGGGGAGGGCCGGCCCCCGGGGTGGTCCGGGGAGCCGCCGCGGACCAGGGTGGACTGGGGGTCGCGGGAACGGGGCTCGCGGTTCCGGGGATCGTGGGACCGGCGGCGCGGTGCGCCGGGCGGGGCGCGGGGCGGTTCGGAGTCCGGTCCGGAGTCCGGTGCGGACCGGCCGTCCCGGCTCGGGGCCCGGCGGCCCGGCGGGGTGGAGCCGGAGGCCGCGACCCGGCGGATGCCGGGCCCCCGCCACGATCCGGACGCCGCGACCCGGCGGATGCCCGGGCCGCGCCACGACCCGGAGGCCGGTACCGGGGCCGTCACCTGGGCCGGCACCGAGGCCGTCACCGAGGTCGTACCGCCCCGGCCCCGGTCCCAGCCCCGGTCCGCGGACGGCCCGGCGTCCTGGCAGGACCACATCGGCCCCGGACCGAGTACGAACGGCGGGCCGGTCCCCAGCCCGACCGGCGACCCGGGACCGGGCGGCGCCCCCGGCCCGGGCGGCGGCTTCGCCGCGCACGGCGGTCCGGCCGAGGACGGCTTCCCGGACGCCCTGCGCGACCGCTTCACCCCGCTGGGCCGGGCGGGCGCGGGTGCCGAGGGCACCGTCTGGTACGTCCGGCGCACCGACGGCGGGACCGACGCGGCCGTCAAGGTGTCCGTGGTGGGCCAGCCGATGGACCACGACCTGCTGTCCCACCTGCGCAACGACGGCTTCCGCCGGCACGTCCCGCACCTGATCGACTTCGGACGGGTCCGCCACCACGGCGCGCTGGTCGACTGGGTGGCGATGGAGTACCTGCCGGTCACCCTCTCCGCGCACGTCGCCGAGCTGCGCCGCAGCGGCGGCCACACCGACCCGCGGACCGCCGAGCAGATCGTCTACGAGCTGGTCTCGCTGCTGGAGTTCTGGCAGCGGCGGATCCAGCGCAACCCGCTGGACTTCAAGCCCGCCAACATCCTGGTCCGCCCCGGCCGCGGCCCGGGGGAGTTCGTGATCGCCGACTTCGGCGGGGTCGACCGGCTCACCGACAGCCGTCGCTTCACCTCCGCGATGATGGTCACCGTCGCCTACATGGCCCCCGAGCAGCTGGCCGGCCAGAACCACGAGGCCGGGCCCTGGTGGGGGTTGGGCAACGTGCTGTACGAACTGTTCGTCGGCCGCCCCCGGTTCGTCGGACCGGACGGCGAGCGGGCCGCCGACCACGACCTGGAACTGGAACTGGTCATGGGCGAGGAGGTGGACCTCACCGCCGTCACCGACCGGCGCCGACTGCTGCTCCTCCAGGGCCTGTTCACCAAGAAGCCGGAGGACCGCTGGACCGCCCCCGAGGTGCGCAGCTGGCTGGCCGGCGGCAGCCCGGAGGTGGTCCGGCGCCGCCCGCAGGCCCGCCGGCCGATCACCTTCCTCGGCGACCCGTTCACCGACCCGGCCCGGCTCACCGAGGTGCTGCTGCGCAACTCCGGTGCGGCGGCCCGCTGGCTGGCGGCGGTCGGGGCGGAGCGGCTGCGCGACTGGCTGCGCGACGAGGTCACGGACTCCGTCTTCGACCTGCACTACCTCACCGACGTGGTCCGCGCGCCCGGCTCCCGGCGGGAGGCGGTGGCCGGGGTCGCCGTGCTCGCCCTCGGCGCCGCCTACGCCCCGTCCGCCGTCCCGCACTACCGCGACCGGCCGGTCGACCCGGCCGGACTGGAACGGATCGCCACCGAGCCGGACGGCGCCGCGTTCATCGACGAACTGGTCCGCGGCGGCGCCCCGGCCGTCGCCGCGCGCTACGACTGCTTCCACCCCGAGTGCTACGGCGAGCACTGCGCGCGGCTGTCGGCCCTGGCCGCCCTGCCGGAGGTACTGGCCGAGGTGGAGCGCACCGCCCGCACCGTCGGCGGCGGGCGGCGCGGGGACGGCGGGCTCAGCCCGGAGGAGCGCGAGGAGGCGCACCGGCTGGCGGTCTGGCTGACCATCCGCCCCGAGGAGCGGCACCGGGTGCTCGGCCGGCTCTCCCCGCTGCCCGCGGCGCTGCACCGACTGCCGCTGCCGGTACGGGTGTCGGAGCTCGCGGCCGTGGTCGCGGCGGCGGTGGTGGACGGGGCGCTGGCGGCGGGTGCCGGGGCCCGTACGGCGGTCCGGGCGGCGGCCCGGCGGCCGGCACCGGACCCGGCGGCGGCCACCCCTCGGGAGATGGTGCGCCGCCGCTGGTCGGCGCTGCGGCGGCGGGCGGTGGGGGCCGACCCGGAGCAGGTCGCGGGGCGGGCGGCGCTGGTGGCCGCCGAGGCGCTGCGGCGGCGCGGCCGGGGGCGGGCGGAACGACCCGAGTCCGAGCCGGGCGTGCTGCGGCAGGGGCGGACGCGGGCCGGCCGGGCGGCGGCCCGGCTGTGGCAGGAGCGGCGCCGACGGGCGCCGGTGGACTGGGCGGCCCGGCTGCGGGTTTGGTGGCCCTACGCCCGGACCATGCTGCCGCGTCGGGTCGCGGCGGTCGCGCTGCTGGTGCTGGGCCTGGGTCTGCTGCTGTGGGCGGGGGCGGTGCTGCGCCACCCGGTCGAGGCGGGGCACCAACTCGACCTCTCGCCGGACCTGTTCGGCGGGTCGTTGCGGCGGGCCGGGCGGCAGGCGGCCGAACAGGTGGTGGGTCAGCTCGGCGGGGCCTTCGTGGCGGCGGCCGTGCTCGCCTTCTTTCCGGCGCCGGTCGGTCTCGGTACGGCCCTGCTGACCGGCGTGGGCGCCTTCGCGATCGGCTACCTACGGCTCGGACCGCCGATGACGGCCCTGCGGGCGCCGCAGCCGGTGGCCGACCGGGTGGTCATGTTCGAGGGTGGGATGGGGAGTTGGGCCGGGATCGCGGCGGTGGTGGCGATCGTGGTGGCCGTGGTGCTGACCGAGCGGGCGGCGAACCGGCTGCTCAAGCCCGCCCAGCGGGCCCGGGGGAGGGTCCGGGCGGCCTGGCGGGACCTCGACCGGCGGGCGGCCCGGGCGGCGGCCGCCGCGGGGCGGCCGGTTCCGTCCGGTGCGGCCGGTGCCGTCGACGGGCGTTGGCGTGCCGGCGGGGCGGGGACGCGGGACCGGCTGCGGTTCGCCCTCGCCAGCACCGGGGTGCTGGTGCTGCTGCTGTGGGCGGCGGTCGAGGTGCGGTTGGCGGCCACCGGGGTGCACCGGACGCCCCACTCCTGGGGGACCGGGCAGACCGGCGCGGCGTACCAGGCCGGGTTCGTCATCCTGCTGGCGGCGCTGTCGCTGCTGAGCACCCTCGGGACGCTGGTCACCGCGCGGGTCCTGTTCGTCTGCTGGATCCTCGGCACCCTGTTCCTGGGGGCCTGGCCCGGGGCGCTGGGGCCGCTGGAGGCCTTGCGGATCCCCGTGTTCCAGGGGCTGTTCGGCGCGGTGGCCGGGTGGTGGGGGCACGGCGCCTTCTGGGCGGCGCTGCTGCTGGTGCTGCCGCTGGCGGCGTACGGGGTGCTGCGGACGGTGCGGGGCGGGTGGCCGACGACTGACAGCTGACAGATTTCATCATCTGTTATCCGTTGTCTGAATGCTGAACTCTGAACGCTGAAATCTGAAAGTTGTCAGCTGTCAGTCGTCGGCCGTCGTACTCGGCGGTCGTGCTCAGCCCACCAGCCGGGAGAGCTCGATCGAGTGCCCGGTCCGTTCCACCTTCGCTGTCAGGTACCGGACGTTACTCGCGGACAGGTGGACGCCGGTGGGCACCCGGTGGCGGACGACGGTCCCGAGTTCGGCCAACTGCGCCGCCTTGTCCGGGTTGTTGCTCAGTAGGTCGATGCCGCCGACGCCGAGCGCGGCGAGCATCTGGGCGGCCGCGGTGTAGTCCCGGCCGTCCTCGGGCAGGCCCAGCGCGGTGTTGGCGTCGTAGGTGTCCAGCCCGGAGTCCTGGAGGGCGTACGCGTCGAGCTTGTTGTAGAGCCCGATGCCCCGGCCCTCCTGGCGCAGGTAGAGCAGGTACCCGCCGGCCTCGCTGATCCGCTCCACCGACTCGCGCAGCTGCGGGCCGCAGTCGCAGCGGTCCGAGCCGAAGACGTCGCCGGTCAGGCACTCGGAATGCAGCCGCACCAGCGGAGTCCCGCCGTCCGGGACCGTGCCGAGGGCGAGCGCCAGGTGCTCGGCGCCGTCGGCGAGGCCGTGGAAGGTGAAGACCTCCGCCTCGGCGCGGTAGCCGTCGGGGAAGGTCAGCGGGATGCGCACGCGCGAGCGCACCGTGGCGGAGCCGGGCTGAGGCATGGACGGGCCTCCGTCGATCGGGGGTGGACCGGGTCGGGTCGCCGTGGATCCCGGTCCATCCGGATGGATCCGGGTGGTTCAGGTCGTTCGGGCGGTTCGGGTGTCGACCGTACTCGGTTGTTCCAATTTGAACAACTGCCTACTGCCGGTGACCGCTCCGACTACGGAGGCGGACAACACCCCACCCGCCCCGGCTGTTCCCGCCCCGCGTTCCAGCATGTGGAAGGAGTGGGAACCGAGGTGTGGACACTGCGAGACTGCGTCCCGTTTCCTGGGCACGGGAACGCCTCGCGCACGACCACCGACGACCACGGAAGGTCCTGATCAGATGCCCACGAGCCGCGCCACCACCCCTGCCACTCCCGCTCCCTCCGCCCCCTTCGACCCGGCCCGCCTCGACGCCGAGCAGCGCGCGATCGAGACGCTCTACGCGGACGTGGTCCGCCGCAACAAGGGCGAGACGGAGTTCCACCAGGCCGTCCACGAGGTGCTGGAGACCCTCGCCCCGGTGCTCGCCCACCGCCCCGAACTCCTCGACGCCCGGATCATCGAGCGGATCTGCGAGCCCGAGCGCCAGCTGATGTTCCGGGTCCCGTGGACGGACGACTCCGGCGACATCCACGTCAACCGGGGCTTCCGGGTGGAGTTCAGCAGCGCCCTCGGCCCGTACAAGGGCGGTCTGCGCTTCCACCCCTCGGTGAACCTCGGCATCGTCAAGTTCCTCGGCTTCGAGCAGATCTTCAAGAACGCACTCACCGGGCTGGCCATCGGCGGCGGCAAGGGTGGCTCCGACTTCGACCCCAAGGGCCGTTCGGACGCCGAGATCATGCGGTTCTGCCAGTCCTTCATGACCGAACTGCACCGCCACCTCGGGGAGCACACCGACGTGCCGGCCGGTGACATCGGCGTCGGCGGCCGGGAGATCGGCTACCTGTTCGGCCAGTACAAGCGGATCACCAACCGCTACGAGGCCGGCGTGCTCACCGGGAAGGGCCTCGGCTGGGGCGGCGCCCAGGTCCGCACGGAGGCCACCGGCTACGGCTGCGTGCTGTTCACCGCCGAGATGCTGCGCAGCCGCGGCGAGGGCCTGGACGGGCGCCGGGTGCTGGTCTCCGGCTCCGGCAACGTCGCCGTGTACGCGATCGAGAAGGCCCAGCAGCTCGGCGCGACCGTGCTGACCTGTTCCGACTCCTCCGGCTACGTGGTGGACGAGAAGGGCATCGACCTCGACCTGCTCAAGGAGGTCAAGGAGGTCCGGCGCGGCCGGATCGCCGAGTACGCCCAACTGCGGGGCAGCCACGTGAAGTTCGTCGAGGGTCCGGGCGTGTGGAGCGTACCCGGGGACGTCGCGCTGCCCTGCGCCACCCAGAACGAGCTGACCGAGGCGGACGCGCTCGCCCTGGTCCGCAACGGGGTGCTGGCCGTCGCCGAGGGCGCCAACATGCCCACCACCCCCGAGGCGGTGCGGGTGTTCCAGGAGGCCGGGGTGGCCTTCGGTCCGGGCAAGGCGGCCAACGCGGGCGGCGTCGCGACCAGCGCACTGGAGATGCAGCAGAACGCCTCGCGCGACTCCTGGACCTTCGAGCGCACCGAGGAGCGGCTGGCCGGGATCATGAAGCACATCCACGATTCCTGCTTCACCACCGCCGAGCGCTACGGGCACCCGGGTGACTACGTGGCGGGCGCGAACATCGCGGGCTTCGAGCTGGTCGCGGACGCGATGCTGGCCCAGGGCCTGGTCTGATCCCCGGCTCCCGCCCGCCCGTCCGCCTGCCAGCCAGCCCGCCAGCCGGCCCGGCACCTGGCACCCGGCGATCGGTACCCGACCGTGACGGGCACCGATTGTCGGGTGCGGCAGGGTGGGTCCTTCCTACGGTGGTGATCAGTAAGGGAAGGACGGGGTGGGCGTGCTGGAGCACCTGAACCGGGCGATGGAGCACATCGAACGGAACCTGGAGCAGGAGATCGACGTGGCCGAACTGGCGCGGATCGCGATGACGTCGGAGTACCACTTCCGGCGGCTGTTCTCGATGCTCGCCGGGATGCCGCTGTCGGAGTACGTCCGGCGCCGGCGACTGACCGTCGCCGGGGCCGAAGTACTGGACGGCGGACGGACGTTGCTCGACATCGCGGTCCGTTACGGCTATACCTCGGGGGAGGCGTTCGCCCGGGCGTTCCGGGCGATGCACGGGGTCGGGCCCGGGGAGGCCCGGCGCGACGGTGCGACGCTCATCTCCCAACCCCGGATGTCCTTCCGACTCATCGTGGAGGGAAGCAGCAGCATGGAATACCGGATCATCGAGAAGCCGGACTTCCGGATCGTCGGCAGGAAGGCCCGGGTGCCGCTGATCTACCAGGGCGTCAATCCGCACATCGCCGACTTCATCAAGGGGATCGGCGCGGAGACCGTCGGGCGGATCACGGCGCTGAGCGCCGCGGACCCGAAGGGCATCGTCTCGGTGTCCGACGACTTCTCGCCCAACCGGGAGGAGGGGTCCGAACTCGACTACTGGCACGCGGTGGTGGCGCGTGAGGACGCCGTCGTCCCGGATGACCTGGAGGTCCTGCACGTCCCGGCCGGGACGTGGGCGGTGTTCACCAACAGCGGGCCGTTCCCGCAGGCGCTGCAGGAGATGTGGGGGGAGACCTACAGCCAGTGGTTCCCGTCCAACCCGTACGAGACCCGGCCGGGCCCGGAGCTCCTACAGACCCGCTTCGTGCCGGGGACGGGCGACGCCGAGGCGGAGCTCTGGCTGCCGGTGACACGGACCGCGCGCGGCTGACCCGCGGCAGCGGCCGACGCGTAACGGATAGCGGCTAACGGCCAGCGGATAACGGAGAACAAGTAACAGCGAACGGATGACAGATGTCAACATCTGTCATCCGTTCGCTGTTATCTGTTTGCTGTCATCTGTTCGCCCCCGTGCTCGTCCCCCCGTTCGGCCCACCAGCGCCAGCTCCGCCCACCCCCGCCCCGCATGCTGGGACCGGGGTGGCCGCCGGTGGGGGCGGTAGCCGGAGAGCCCCGAGAAGCCCGAGAGCGCTGAGAGTCCCGACAGCCCCTGAGAGCCAGGAGCCATGAAGCAGACCTCCGTCACCACCAACGCCCCCTGCTGGGTCGAGCTGGGCACCGACGACCCGCCCGCCGCCCGGACCTTCTACACCGAACTGTTCGGCTGGCGCCCCGACAGCGATGTCCGCCCCGAGGCCGAGGGCTACACCCGGATGTTCCTGGGCGAGGCGGCGGCCGCCGCCGTCGGCCCGCGCAACGCTCCGCAGCAGCCGACCGCCTGGACGGTCGCCTTCGCGGTCGCCGATGCCGACGCCGCGGCGGCCAAGGTCGAGGCGGCTGGCGGCGTGCTCCGCAAGGAGCCCACCGACGTGCCCGACCACGGCCGCTTCTCGGTGGCCGCCGACCCGTCCGGCGCGGTCTTCATCCTCTGGCAGGGCCGCGGCTTCAAGGGCGCCGGGGTGTTCAACGAGCCCGGCTCGCTCGGCTGGGCGGAACTGGCCACCCGGGACGCGGCCGGCGCGACCGCGTTCTACCCGGCGGTCTTCGGCTGGTCCGTCGCCCCGGGCGAGCACTACACCCAATGGGGCCTGGACGGCCAGGACTTCGGCGGCATGCTGGTGATGGACGACCGTTTCCCGCCCGAGGTGCCGCCGCACTGGCTGCCGTACTTCTCGGTCGCCGACGCCGACAACACGGTCAGCCGGGCGGTCGGGATGGGCGCGGACGTGCTGATGCCCGCCGTCTCGATGGAGGGCGGTCGGCGGATCGCCGTGCTGCGCGACGCCCAGGGCGCGGTGTTCGGCATCTACCGCGACGGCGACGCGCCCTGAGGGCGGGGCGCTACGCGGCCCGGGAGCCCCCCGAGCGACGCGAGCGCCACGCGGCCACCGCCGCGCCCGCCGTGACCAGCAGCGCGCCCAGCGGCACCACGTCGCCGATCCGGTCGTACCAGGTCAGCGTCCCGGGCGCGGTGAGCGGCAGCCGCACGGTCAGCGCGCCGGTGCGGTCGGTGCCGAGCCGGCCGAGCTCGCGGCCCTGGGCGTCGAAGGCGGCGGAGACCCCGGTCAGCGAGGCCTGGACGGCCGGCCGCCCGGTCTCGGCGGCCCGGATCGCCGCCAGCGAGACGTGCTGCTCGGGCGCCCAGGTGTGCTGGAAGGTCGAGGTCGAGGACTGGTAGACCAGCACCCGGGCGCCGTCCCGGGCCGCGGTGCGCGCCATGTCCGGGAAGGCCGACTCGAAGCAGATCAGCGCCCCGACCGGCAGCGGCCGCCCCGCGCGGTCGGTGGCGGGCAGCACGTGGAAGGCGGTGCCGGGGGCCCGGTTCTCGCCCGCGGCCCGGCTGACCCCGGCGATCCAGCCGAGCACCGGCCGCAGCGGGATGTACTCGCCGAAGGGCACCAGCCGGATCTTGCGGTAGCGGTCCACCACGCCGGCCGGGGAGACCAGCACCGCGTCCTTGGAGATCCGCCCGTCCGCCTTGCGGGCGTCCTCCCCGGCCATCACCTCGGCGCCGGTGGTGGTGGCGAGCCGGCGCAGC
Source organism: Kitasatospora sp. NPDC089509 (assembly GCF_044749365.1). Classification (NCBI taxonomy): domain Bacteria; kingdom Bacillati; phylum Actinomycetota; class Actinomycetes; order Kitasatosporales; family Streptomycetaceae; genus Kitasatospora; species Kitasatospora sp. NPDC089509. Next base: position 63,754 of record NZ_JBIVHS010000022.1, read on the forward strand.
GCGTCCAGGGCGGCCGGGTCGCGGTCCAGGTCGGCGGTGGTGCTGCTCTCGCCCCACACCACCAGGTCCACCGGCTCGCCGACCAGGTCGGCGGTGGTCCGCGCGCTGGCGTCGAACCGGGCCTGCGGGTCCTCGACGATGCCGGGCTGGACCAGGGCCACCGTCACCGCCCCGGCCCCCGCCGGTCCCGGGCGCAGCGCGAACAGCAGCGGACCGGCGGCCAGCACCAGCACGGTGGCCAGTGCCGCGACCGCCCGGGGGCGCCGGTGCACCGCCGTCAGCACGACCAGCACCCCGGTGTTGACGGCCGCCACCGCCGCGCTGACCAGCCAGATCCCGCCCGCCGACGCCAGGGCGAGGACCGCCGGGTGCTGCCACTGGGTGGCGCCGAGCAGCGCCCACGGCCCGCCGAGCGCGTGCCAGGACCGGGCGTACTCGGTGCCCACCCACACCGCCGGGACGACCAGCAGCGCGAGCAGCGCCCGACGGGTGGTCAGCGGCGGGCGCAGCAGGAGGTGCACGGCGTACCCGACCGGCGCCTGCAGCGCCCCGAACAGCACCGCGAGCAGCGGCAGCGCGGGCCCGACGGACGGCACCAGCCAGTACATCGCGGTCAGGATGAACCCGGCCCCGAACCACCACCCGCGCACCGCCGCCTCCCGCCCCGACGGCGCCCGCTGCATCAGCAGCAACCCCGGCACCAGCGCGACCCAGGCCAGCCAGGCCTGCCCGGGCACCGGGAACGCCACCACCGGCACGGCCCCGGCCGCCAGCGCCCCGACCCGCGCCCGGTACCGGAGACGGCGCGGCGGGCGCGGCTCCGGCTCCTCCGGGGCAGCCGTGCTCAGGACTGGGGCGGTGGGACCGCTGTGGCGCGACATGCCCCGTATTGTCCGCTCGGGCGCCGCCCGGTGCCAGATGGCGGTACGCCAGGTTGACGCCGGTCCTCGGCGGGAGCAGGAGCAGGAGCGGGAGCGGGCCGGGAGCGGGCTCGGGCTGGGCCGGGGTCGGGCCAGGGGAGCCGGGTCGGGCTCGTGGGTGGCACCCCGGGAGGCGCCACCCACCGGGGCGTCAGCCCTCGTCGCCCTCCAGGTCGCCCTCGGTCTCCAGGAACGCGGCCTGCAGCTGCTCGATCAGCTGCGGGTCCGGCTGCTCCCACAGTCCGCGGCTGGCCGCCTCCAGCAGTCGCTCGCTGATCCCGTGCAGGGCCCACGGGTTGGCGCCCGCCAGGAACTCGCGGTTGACCGGGTCGAGGACGTACTCCTGGGTGAGCTTCTCGTACATCCAGTCCGCGACCACGCCCGTGGTGGCGTCGTAGCCGAACAGGTAGTCGACGGTGGCGGCCATCTCGAAGGCGCCCTTGTAGCCGTGGCGGCGCATCGCCTCGATCCAGCGCGGGTTGACCACCCGGGCGCGGAAGACGCGGGCGGCCTCCTCGGTCAGGGTGCGGGTGCGGACCGTCTCCGGGCGGGTCGAGTCGCCGATGTAGGCGGTCGGGGCCTTGCCGGTGAGGGCGCGCACGGTGGCCACCATGCCGCCGTGGTACTGGAAGTAGTCGTCCGAGTCGGCGATGTCGTGCTCGCGGGTGTCGGTGTTCTTCGCGGCGACGGTGATCCGCTTGTACGCGGTCTCCATCTCCTCGCGGGCCGGGCGCCCGTCCAGTCCGCGGCCGTACGCGTAGCCGCCCCAGACGGTGTACACCTCGGCGAGGTCGGCGTCGGTGCGCCAGTCCCGGCTGTCGATCAGCTGGAGCAGGCCCGCCCCGTAGGTGCCCGGGCGGGAGCCGAAGACCCGGACGGTGGCCTTGCGCTCGTCGCCGTGCACCGCCAGGTCGGCCTGGACGTGGGCGCGGACGAAGTTGTCCTCGTCGGCCTCCTCCTGGGCGGCGGCCAAGCGCACCGCGTCGTCCAGCAGGGCGACCACGTGCGGGAACGCGTCCCGGAAGAAGCCGGAGATGCGCAGCGTGACGTCGATCCGAGGGCGGCCGAGCTCGGCCTGCGGGACCGCCTCCAGGCCGGTGACCCGGCGCGAGGCGTCGTCCCAGACCGGGCGGACGCCGAGCAGGGCGAAGGCCTCGGCGATGTCGTCGCCGGCGGTGCGCATCGCGCTGGTGCCCCAGAGCGAGAGCCCGACCGACGGCGGGTAGGCGCCGTCGTTGTCGGCCCGGTAGCGGTCGATCAGCGAGGAGGCGAGCGCCTGGCCGGTCTCCCAGGCCAGCTTGCTGGGGACGGCCTTGGGGTCGACGGAGTAGAAGTTGCGGCCGGTCGGCAGCACGTTGACCAGGCCGCGCAGCGGCGAGCCGGAGGGGCCGGCCGGGACGAAGCCGCCCTGGAGCGCGTGCAGCACGGCGTCGAGCTCGTCGGTGGTGGCGGACAGCCGCGGCACCACCTGGACGGCGGCGAAGTCGAGGACCCGGTGGACGGCCTCCGGCAGCCCGGCGGCGACCTTCTCGACCGCCTCGGGCGCCCAGCCCTCCGCCTCCATCGCCTCGACCAGGGCGCGGGCCTGCGCCTCGGCCGCGTCGGTGGCGCCGAGGGTGAGGGCCGCCTCGTCCAGGCCGAGCGCCTCGCGCAGACCGGGCAGCGCGCTGACGCCGCCCCAGATCTGCCGGGCCCGCAGGATGGCGAGCACGATGTTGACCCGGTCGGTGCCGGCCGGGGCCTGGCCCAGGACGTGCAGGCCGTCGCGGATCTGGGCGTCCTTGATCTCGCACAGCCAGCCGTCGACGTGCAGCAGGAAGTCGTCGAAGCCGTCGTCCTCGGGGCGCTCGTCCAGGCCGAGGTCGTGGTCCAGCTTGGCGGCCTGGATCAGGGTCCAGATCTGGGCGCGGATCGCGGGCAGCTTGGCCGGGTCCATCGCGGCGATGTTGGAGTGCTCGTCGAGCAGCTGCTCCAGCCGCGCGATGTCGCCGTAGGAGTCGGCGCGGGCCATCGGCGGGACGAGGTGGTCGACCAGGGTGGCGTGGGCGCGGCGCTTGGCCTGGGTGCCCTCGCCCGGGTCGTTGACCAGGAAGGGGTAGATCAGCGGGAGGTCGCCGAGGACGGCGTCCGGGCCGCACTCGGCGGACAGCGCGGCGGTCTTGCCGGGCAGCCACTCCAGGTTGCCGTGCTTGCCGAGGTGGATGACGGCGTGGGCGCCGAAGCCGCCGTCCTCCTGGCGGGCCTGGATCCAGCGGTAGGCGGCCAGGTAGTGGTGGCTCGGCGGGAGGTCGGGGTCGTGGTAGATGGCGACCGGGTTCTCGCCGAAGCCGCGCGGCGGCTGGATCAGCACCAGCAGGTTCCCGGAGCGGATCGCGGCGAGCACGATGTCGCCGTCCGGGTTCTGCGAGCGGTCGACGTACAGCTCGCCGGGCGCCGGGCCCCAGTGCTCCTCGACCTGCTCGCGCAGGCCCTGGGGGAGGGTGGCGTACCAGCGGCGGTAGTCGGCGGCGGGGATGCGGACCGGGTTGCGGGCCAGCTGGTCCTCGGTGAGCCAGTCCTGGTCGTAGCCGCCGGCCGCGATCAGGGCGTGGATCAGGGCGTCGCCCTCGTGGCCGTCGTCCTCGCCGCCGTCGGTGGCGGAGTTGAAGCCGGGCAGCTCGGCGCCGAGGTCCATGCCCTCCGCGCGCAGCCGCTCCAGCAGGCGCATCGCGCTGGCCGGGGTGTCCAGGCCGACGGCGTTGCCGACGCGCGAGTGCTTGGTCGGGTACGCGGACAGCACCAGGGCGAGCCGGCGCTCGGCGGCCGGGACGTGCCGCAGCCGGGCGTGGGCGACGGCGGTGCCGGCCACCCGGGCGGCGCGCTCCGGGTCGGCGGCGTAGACGGTCAGACCGTCCTCGTCCAGCTCCTTGAAGGAGAACGGGACGGAGATCAGGCGGCCGTCGAACTCGGGCACCGCGATCTGGGTGGCGGTGTCCAGCGGGGACAGGCCGTCGTCGCTGGCCTCCCACTGGGCGCGCGACCAGGTGAGACAGAGCGCCTGGAGGATCGGACGGTCCAGGGCGGCCAGCGCGCCGGCGTCCCAGGCCTCCTCGTCGCCGCCGGCCTGGGCGTCGGCGGGGCGGGTGCCGCCGGCGGCGAGCACGGTGGTGACGATCGCGTCGGCCTCGCCGAGCGCGGCCAGCAGCTCGGGCTCGGCGCCGCGCAGCGAGGCGCAGTAGTAGGCCCGGGCCTGCGCGCCCTGGTCCTCTATCGCCCCGCAGAGCGTCTCCACGAAGGCGGTGTTGCCGCTCATGTGGTGGGCCCGGTAGTACAGCACCGCGACGGTCGGACCGCCGCCGCCGGGGCCCTCGCCGCCGGCGGCCTCGGTGGTACGGGCTTCGCGCTCCAGCGGGCCCCAGGCGGGTGCGGAGGCGGGCGGGGCGAAGCCGTGGCCGGTCAGCAGCACGGTGTCGGAGAGGAACGCCGCCAGCTCGGCCAGGTTGGCCGCGCCGCCGTGGGCGAGGTAGGCGTGCGCCTCGGCCGCGATGCCGGCCGGGACGGTGGACAGCTCCATCAGCTGGGCGTCGGGGGCCTGCTCACCGGTCAGCACGACCACCGGGCGGGGGCCGGCCAGCAGCGCGTCCAGGCCCTCCTGCCAGGCGCGGCGGCCGCCGAGCAGCCGGACCACCACCAGCTCGGTGCCCTCCAGCAGGGCGGGCAGGTCCTCGGGGGTCAGGCGGGCCGGGTTGCCGAGCCGGTACGGGACCGGTCCGGTCGAGGCGCGGGCACTGAGCAGGTCGGTGTCGGACGTCGACAGCAGCAGGATCATGCGAAGGCCCTCCCGGCCTCGTCGGTGGCCAGGGCGGCCGCAGTGGTGACCGGGGCGGCCACGATGGTGACCGGGGCGGCCACGGTGGTGGCCGGGGAAACGGGTGCGGGTATGCGACAGCGGTGGTGCATTTCTGCCTTCCTCGGGGTCCGCGCCCCGGGCCGGTGGACGACGGCGGGAGTTCCTGGCTCCCGCGGTCGACCGGTTTCCCGGTGAGCCGCGGTCACAGTGGCGGGACCGCACCGGGCTTGCACCGGCTTCCTCCCCTGCGCCGTCGCTGGCGGTGGACGGCCCGCTGGGACCGTCCGCCCTGCATCGTACGGGGTAGGGCTGACCTGGGGGAGAGTCGGCTTCGCCGGGCCCGGCGCACGGGTGGGCGGTGACCCGGCGCACGGCGTCGCCCGGTGCTCCGGGTGTGATGCAACGGACGGCGGCAAGCGATCGGATCATCTGTATGCTCGCCGCCATGCCACCGACACCCGACGCCACCGCGCCGGGCGCCGCCGTGCCCGACCGGGGGCGCGCGGACGCCTGCCCCGGGGCACTGCGCCTGCACACCGCCGACGACGGCGGCCTCGCCCGGGTCCGGCTGCCCGGCGGACTGCTGACGGACCGTCAGGCGACGGCCCTGGCCGAGGCGGCCCAGGCCCTGGGTGACGGGGAGTTGGAGACCACCTCGCGCGGCAACGTCCAACTGCGCGGCCTGAGTCCGGACTGCGGCGCGGAACTCGCCGAGCGGCTGCGCGCGGTCGGACTGCTGCCCTCGGACACCCACGAGCGGGTGCGCAACATCGTCGCCTCGCCGCTGGCCGGGCTGGACGGGACCGGCGGCGCGGACGTGCAGGCCTGGGTGCGCGAACTCGACGCCCGGCTGTGCGCGAGCGACTGGGCGACCGGGCTCTCCGGCAAGTTCCTGTTCGCGCTGGACGACGGGCGGGGCGACGTCGCCGCGCTCGACGCCGATGTGACATTGATCGCAGCCTCGGCCGGCCCTGCGCTGCTGCGGCTCGGCCGGGCCGTCCACGGGCGCCCCGTCGCGGCCGGGCAGGAGGTGACGGCCGTGCTGGACGCGGCCCGCGCCTTCCTGGACGCGCTGCGCCGCACCGGCCGCACGGCCTGGCACCTGCGCGAGGTGCCCGACCTGCTGCCGCCCGGCGAGGTGCCGCTGCCCGCGCCCGCCGGCCCCGCCGCCGTGGCCCCGGTCGGTGCGCTGCCCGGCGGACTCGCGGTGGGCATGCGCTTCGGCCGGGCGAGCGCCGAGCAGTGGCGCGCACTGGTCGACGCCTCGGCCGGCGAACTGCGGCTGACCCCCTGGCGGGGCGCGGTGCTGCCGGGCGCGACGGCCGACCGGCTGCCCGCGCTGGCGGCCGCCGGGTTCCGCACCGAGCCGGGCTCGGCCTGGGAGCGGGCCACCGCCTGCACCGGGCTGCCGGGCTGCGCCAAGTCGCTCGCGGACGTACGGGCCGACGCGGCCCGGGCGTTGGAGCAGGGGAGCGGCGGACTGCCCGTCCACTGGTCCGGCTGCGAGCGGCGCTGCGGCCACCCGGCCGGGCGGTGGGTGGACGTGCTCGCCACCGGGCGCGGCTACCGGGTCACGGTGAACGAGCCGACGGTGAACGGGGCGACGGTCACCGGACCGACGGTGAACGGGGCGACGGTGAACGGATCGACCACGACCGCGGGCGTACCCGTGGACGTGAGGAACGAGGAGATGGCCGAGGCGGTCGCCGCGGCCAGGAGGACCACGAATTGATCGAGTACGAGAAGGACGGCGCGTCCATCTACCGCCAGTCCTTTGCCACCATCCGTGCGGAGGCCGATCTGGCCTCCCTCCCGGCGGACGTCTCCCAGGTCGCGGTGCGGATGATCCATGCCTGCGGGATGACCGACCTGGTCGAGGACCTGGTGTACTCGCCCGGTGTGGTCGCCTCGGCGCGCGCGGCGCTGAACGCCGGTGCGCCGATCCTGTGCGACGTGAACATGGTGGCCAGCGGCGTCACCCGCAAGCGGCTGCCCGCCGACAACGAGGTGATCTGCACCCTCACCGACCCGTCGGTCCCCGAGCTGGCCCGCGCGATGGGCAACACCCGCAGTGCGGCGGCCATGGAGCTGTGGCTGCCCCGGCTGGAGGGCGCGGTGGTCGCCGTCGGCAACGCGCCGACCTCGCTGTTCCGGCTGCTGGAGATGATCGAGGCGGGCGCGCCGCGTCCGGCCGCGGTGATCGGCGTGCCGGTCGGCTTCATCGGCGCCGCCGAGTCCAAGCAGGCCCTGGCCGAACACCCCTCCGGTCTGGAGCACTTGGTGGTGCGCGGTCGCCGTGGCGGCAGCGCGATGGCCGCGGCGGCGATCAACGCGATTGCGAGCGAAGCAGAGTGACGAACGATCAGAGCAGCGCGGGCCGACTGTACGGGGTCGGGCTCGGCCCGGGCGACCCCTCGCTGGTGACCGTCCGCGCGGCCGAACTCATCGGCAAGGCTGACGTGGTGGCTTACCACAGCGCCCGGCACGGCCGCTCCATCGCGCGGTCGATCGCCGAGCGCTATCTGACGGGTGGTCAGATCGAGGAGAAGCTGGTCTACCCGCTCACCGTCGAGACCACCGACCACCCCGGCGGTTACCGGGGTGCGCTGGACGAGTTCTACGAGGAGGCCGCCGAGCGGCTGGCCGCCCACCTGGACGCCGGGCGCGACGTGGTGGTGCTCGCCGAGGGCGATCCGCTGTTCTACGGCTCGTACCAGCACATGCACAAGCGGCTCGCGCACCGCTACCCGACCGAGGTGGTGCCCGGCGTGACCTCGGTCAGCGCGGCGGCGGCCCGGCTCGGGCAGCCGTTGACCGAGGCCGAGGAGACCCTCACCGTCATCCCGGGCACGCTGCCCGAGGAGGAGCTGACGGCGCGGATCGCCGCCGCCGACTCCGCGGTGATCATGAAGCTGGGGCGCACCTTCCCGGCCGTCCGGCGGGCGCTGGAGCGGGCCGGGCGACTGGACGACGCCCAGTACGTCGAGCGCGCCTTCATGGACGGGGAGCGCATCGTGCCGCTCGCCGAGGTGGCGGAGGAGAGCGTCCCGTACTTCTCGGTGGCGGTGCTGCCGAGCAAGGTCGCACCGCTGGAGCCGGTGGTGCGGCTCGCGGACGGCGTGGGCGGCGTGACCGTGGTGGGCACCGGGCCGGCCGGGCCGCTCTGGCTCACCCCGGAGGCGCGCGGGGCGCTGGCCGAGGCCACCGACCTGGTCGGCTACACCACGTACCTGGACCGGGTGCCGGAGCGGCCGGGGCAGCGGCGGCACGGCTCGGACAACAAGGTGGAGTCCGAGCGGGCCGAGTTCGCGCTGGACCTCGCCCGGCGCGGCCACAAGGTGTGCGTGGTGTCCTCGGGCGATCCGGGCGTCTTCGCGATGGCCACCGCCGTGCTGGAGGTCGCCTGCGAGCCGGACTACCGGGACGTGCCGGTGCGGATCGTCCCCGGGATGACCGCCGCCCACGCGGCGGCCTCCCGGGCGGGCGCCCCGCTCGGGCACGACTACGCGGTGGTGTCGCTGTCGGACCGGCTCAAGCCCTGGGACGTGGTGGCGGAGCGGCTGCGCGCCGCGGCCGGAGCGGACCTGGTGCTCGCGCTGTACAACCCGGGGTCGAAGTCCCGCACCACCCAGGTCGGCCTGGCCAAGGACCTGCTGCTGGAGTACCGCGCGCCGGAGACCCCGGTGGTGATGGCCCGCGATGTGGGCGGGCCGACCGAGCGGATCCGGATCGTTCGGCTGGGCGAGCTGGACCCGGCGCTGGTGGACATGCGGACCATCCTGCTGATCGGCTCCTCGCAGACCCAGGCGGTCGAGCGGAGCGAGGGCGTGGAGGTCGTCTGGACGCCCCGGCGGTACCCGGAGGCGTGACGGTGGCCGGCTGATCCACGAGCGGCGAACAGCGATCAGCGAACGGATGACAGCTAACAGAGTTCATCATCTGTTAGCTGTCATCTGTTCTTTGTTCCCTGTTCGCCGTCGGTCGTCTGCCGTCAGCCGCGCGCCGTCACCGCGTCGGCTTGGTGATCAGCAGCTCGGTGTTGTGGTCCGCCCCGGTGCCGAGCAGCGACGTGACCCGCCCGTTCGGGTCGTTGTACGCCAACTCGCGGTACAGCGCCGCCAGGTTGGCGTCCGAGGTGCCGCCGAAGTCCGTCGTGTACGGCGCGCCGGACTCGATCAGCGTGGTGAACAGCGACAGGGTGCCGTCCCCGTTGTCCGCGATCTCGATGATCCGCCCGTGCTGCGGGTAGTCGATGTGCGAGGCGGTGTTGATCTCCCAGAACGCCCGCTCCGGTACCGCGTGGCCGTGCGCCGTGATCTTGTTCATGTGGGTGTGCCCGTTCACCCAGGCGACCACGTTCGGGTAGCGCTGCAGCAGCGCGACCAACTCGTTGCCGTCGTGCCGCTTCTCGAAGATGTTGCGCGGGTCCGGCAGCAGGTTGCCCATCGAGCCGCTGGTGTGGTGGCTGAAGACCAGGATCACGTCGTCCGTGCTGCCGCCGTTGACCCGGTTCCCGTTGGGGTCGTACCAGTGCCCACTGTGGTTCTTCAACTGCTGCTCCAGCCAGCGCAGTTGGGAGGTGCCCAGGGAACCGTCGGCGAATCCGGCCTGGTTGGTGGTGTCCAGGCTGATGCCGACGACCTTCTCCGAGATCCGGAAGGTGTAGTAGAGCTTGCCGCTGCCCACCATGTCCGAGGTGAAGCCGTGCCCGTACGGACCGGCGCCGGTGACCGCCGGGTCGAGGTGCGCCTTGGCGAACTGCTTGAGGGTGAACGGGTGTCGGCGCTCGTCCGGGGTCACCCGGCGCACCGCCTCGCCGTTGGTGAGCAGCTTGGCGAGCAGCAGGACGGCGCCCGCCGGGTCGCGGCGCAGCGAGTCGGCCAGCTGTCCGGCGGTCGCGTCGTCGCAGCCCTCCAGCTTGAGTCCGCCGGTGTAGAGGTCGTTCAGCAGCCCGAAGTCGGGCAGCGAGCCCTCGATGCTGTCGTCGTGGTTGCCGACCGTGGTGTACCAGGGGGTCTTCAGGCCGGGCGCGTCGAAGGGTCGGCCGGCCGCCGACAGGAAGCCGGGTATCTGCGGGAAGCCCTTCGCCTTGTAGGCGTCCTGGTAGGCGAGTTCGGGGTTCCAGAAGCCGGCGTTGCCGGAGTTCTGGACGCCCTCGTAGCGGTTCGGGTCGCCGGTGTTCTGGGCCAGTCGCCCACCGCCCATGACGGTGAGGTACCAGTCGAGTTCGGCCAGCTCGTGGTTGTCGGTGTTGTCACCGGTGGCCATCACCAGGCTGAACGGCATCCCGGTGTAGGGGCCGCCGTCGAGCGAGTTGACCCGCTCGACGAGGGCCGAGACGCCCCGGGCGTTCAGCGCCTCCTGCGGCCGGTAGGCGCTGTCGGTGAACTTGGCCAGGAACTCGAAGCGCACCGGCGACTCGGTGTCCACCAGGTGCAGGTCGCTGAACTGGACGAAGCTGGCCAGTCCGGTGCGGCGGTCGTCGCGGCCGGAGCCCGGTGCCGCGAGCTCCCCGCGCACCACCAGCGGCCAGCCCGGTCCGGCCGTCAGTCGCTTGTAGGGGCCGGTGCCGGCCGGCGTGGCCACCTGCTCCAGGGTCGTCCCGGTGACCTTGACGGCCCGTGCGGCCGTGGTCGCCAGCGCCCGGTCCCGCGCGGCGGCCGAGGCGAGCTGCGCGCCGCCCAGGGACAGGGCCGACCAGGCGGCGGCCACCGACGTGCCGGTGAGGAACGTACGGCGTCTCATACCTGCCACGAAAACTCCCACATGCCGATGCCCGGTCGGGAAGGACGTCCCGTCCACCGGGGCTGAGTGTCATGAACCCGCTGCTGGCGGGCCGCCAGATTACCCACGGGTAGCTGTCGGGCGTTAGACCCGTGCGGAGAACTTTCCGGGAACGCGGGACGGCCCCCGTTCGCAGGCTGCACACGGGTCGTCGGTCGTCACCCCGCCCCCGGTGGCGTGCGGGCGGCATCCCGGTGGCCCGGAACCGCCGGGGCCCTGGGCGGCGTCGAGTTGGGGGAGCGGTGCTCAGTCGGCCGGTGCAGGGGAGCCTCTGCAATACCGTCTGGTGATGTGAAGATCCGACACCCATACAGGGAGAGAAACGGACAAATGTAGCGCCGCGCCCACCCTTGATTCTGTCGCCATCTCAGCCATGAGATATGGTCTGCCGAGTGACAGGCGACTACCTCACCCGTATCGGCACCCTCATCCGTACCGCTCGCCAGCACCGCGGCTGGTCCCAGGCGCAGCTCGGCGAGGCACTCGGCACCAGCCAGAGCGCGGTCAACCGCATCGAACAGGGCAAGCAGAACGTCAGCCTTGAGATGATCGCTCGCATCGGCGACGCCCTCAACAGCGAGATCGTGTCCCTCGGCTACTCCGGCCCCATGCACCTGCGGGTCACCGGCGGCACCCGACTCTCCGGCTCCATCGACGTCCGCAGCAGCAAGAACGCCTGCGTCGCGATCCTGTGCGCCTCACTGCTGACCACCGGCCGCACCACGATCCGCAGCGTCGCCCGGATCGAGGAGGTCTACCGCATCCTCGAAGTGCTCACCAGCATCGGCGTCAAGAGCCGTTGGCTCAACGACGGCCGCGACCTCGAACTCACCCCGCCGGCCGAGCTCGACCTCGCCGCGATGGACGTCGAGGCCGCCCGCCGCACCCGCAGCGTGCTGATGTTCCTCGGCCCGCTGATGCACCGCGCCCAGCACTTCGCCATCCCGTACGCCGGCGGCTGCGACCTCGGCACCCGCACCGTCCAGCCGCACCTCACCGCGCTGCGCCGCTTCGGCCTGGAGGTCGCCACCACCGGCGGCGCCTACCACGCCTCGGTCGAGCCGGGCACCCCGATGGACCGCCCGATCGTGCTGACCGAGCGCGGGGACACCGTCACCGAGAACGCCCTGCTGGCCGCCGCGCGGCACGACGGCGTCAGCGTCATCCGCAACGCCTCGCCCAACTACATGGTCCAGGACCTCTGCTTCTTCCTGGAGAAGCTGGGCGTGAAGATCGAGGGCATCGGCACCACCACCCTCACCGTGCACGGCGTCCCGCAGATCGGCTGCGACGTCGACTACACCCCGGCCGAGGACCCGGTGGAGGCGATGAGCCTGCTCGCCGCCGCCGTGGTCACCTCCTCCGAGCTGACCATCCGCCGGGTGCCGATCGAGTTCCTGGAGATCGAACTCGCGGTGCTGGAGGGCATGGGCCTCGACTACGACCGGACCCCCGAGTACCGGGCCCACAACGGCCACACCCGGCTGGTCGACCTCACCGTGCGCCCCTCCAAGCTGACCGCGCCGATCGACACCATCCACCCGATGCCGTTCCCCGGCATCAACATCGACAACGTGCCGTTCTTCGCCGCCATCGCCGCGGCCGCGCACGGCACCACGATGATCCACGACTGGGTCTACGACAACCGCGCGATCTACCTGACCGAGCTGACCCGGCTCGGCGCGGACGTCAAGCTGCTCGACCCGCACCGCGTCCTGGTCCAGGGTCCGACCCGCTGGCGCGCCGCCGAGATGATGTGCCCGCCCGCGCTGCGCCCGGCCGTGGTCATCCTGCTCGCGATGCTCGCCGCCCAGGGCACCTCGGTGCTGCGCAACGTGTACGTCATCAACCGCGGTTACGAGGACCTCGCCGAGCGCCTCAACTCGATCGGCGCCCAGATCGAGACCTTCCGCGACATCTGACGGACCGTCAAGATCCCCTTGGGTCGAACTGTCAGTCCGCCGACCGGTCCGCGTCGCTGAGGCCGGTCAGCAGGATCGCCACGTCCAACCCGGTGTTCAGGTAGTCCACGAACACCGGGTTGTTCAGCGCCCAGGGCGACCGGCGCTCCAGGACCAGTCGGACCGCCCCGTCCGGTTCGTGCCCGAGGTGCACCAGCGCCTGCGCGGCCACCAGACCGGAGCGGTTGTAGCCGGAGCGGCAGCGCACCAGCGTCCGCCGGCCACGGCGCACGGCGGACGCGGTGAGCTCCGCCGCCTCCTGGACGGCGAGCAGCTGGCCGGGCGCGAGCGGGGCGTCCGGCACCTCCCGGACGACGTGTTCCACTCCGGCGGCCGGGCCGTGCCCGGGGAGCGTGAACAGGCTGACCACCAGGTCGAACTGCCGCCCGACGACCACCGGTTCCAGCTCGCCGCCGGGTGGGGTGCAGTAGTGCCCGCCCATCCAGAGGCCGGGGACGACCTCGTTCCAGGGCTCGGACGGCCCGGGGGTGCCCCGTTCCTTCTGGCAGGTCCGCATCCCTGCTCCTTCCAGCTCGCCGACGCGGCTGCTCGCCCGTGCGGCTACTCGCCCGTGCTGCCGTCGAGGTGCTCGCGCAGGAGGTCGGCGTGGCCGTTGTGGCGGGCGTACTCCTCGATCATGTGGGTGAGGATCCAGCGCAGCGAGAAGACCTCCTCGCCGTAGCGGCCCAGGACGTCCAACGACTCCGCGGCGGCGACGAGTTCCCGGGCGTGGTCGTACTCGCCGCGCCAGATCGCGAAGGCCTCCGCCGGGTCGGCGCTCTCGGCGTCGAACTCGGCGAAGCTGCCGTCGGGGTGTTTCCAGAAGCCGGGCCGGTCCTCGCCGTTGAGCACATTGCGGAACCAGCTGCGCTCCACCTCGGCGAGGTGGCGGACCAGTCCGAGCAGGGAGAGCCCGGAGGGCGCCAGTGCGGGGGTGCGCAGTTGTTCGGGGGTCAGGCCGGCGCACTTCATCGCCAGGGTGTCCCGCTGGTGGTCCAGGAAGCTTGCCAGGGTGGCCCGTTCGTCGGCCGTGCGCAGGGTGGTGGTGCGGTCGTCGGTCATCGCGCCATCCTGCCGGGCGGTCCGCCGGCCGACCGGCAATTCCACCAGGTGGGATCTACGCGGGCCGTTCCAGCCAGCGGACCGCCTGCTCGACGTCCGGCGCGACCGGCACCCCGTCCGGTACCGGTGGGCGCTCCACCACGACCACGGGCAGGCCGAGTTCACGCGCGGCGGTGAGCTTGGGGGCGGTCGCGGCGCCGCCGCTGTCCTTGGTGACGACCACGTCGATCCGGTGCTCGCGCAGCAGCGCCCGTTCGCCGTCGAGGGTGAACGGGCCGCGGTCCAGCAGGACGTCGAGTGAGGCCGGCAACGGCGGCTCGGGCGGGTCCACCGACCGGGACAGGAAGTGCAGTCGGTCCAGGTGGGCGAAGGCGGCGATGCCCTGTCGGCCGGAGCTGAGGAAGACCCTGCGCCCGAGGCCGGGCAGCAGCTCGGCCGCGGCCGCCAGCGAGGGGACGCGGTGCCAGCGGTCCCCGGCGACGGGGGCGAAACCGGGGCGGCGCAGCACCAGCAGCGGTACGCCGGTGGCGGCGGCCGCGAGGGCGGCGTTGTGCGACATCCCGGCGGCGAACGGGTGGGTGGCGTCCACCACGGCGTCCACGGCCTCGGTGCGCAGCCAGGCGGCCAGCCCGTCCGGGCCGCCGAAGCCGCCGATCCGCACGTCCCCGACGGGCAGCCGAGGTCGGGCGACCCGCCCGGCCAGCGAGCTGGTCACCCGCAGGCCCGGCCGCCCGTCCAGCGCCGCGGCGAGCGCCCGCCCCTCCGTCGTCCCGCCCAGGACCAGCACATGGGCGGGGAAGCGGCTCCGGCCGTCCCGGGTCATGCGCCGCAGGGCTCGTGCGGGCGCTCGCGGTCCGCCGAGTAGAGGTGGCTGTCGCGGAACTGCTCGGCGGCGAGGGTGCGGCCGACGAGGATGACGGCGGTGCGCACCACGCCCGCCGCCTTGACCTGCCCGGCGATGTCGGCCAGCGTGCCGCGCAGCACCAGCTCGTCCGGGCGGCTCGCCATCGCGACCACCGCGGTCGGGCAGTCGGCGCCGTAGTGCGGCAGCAGCTGCTCGACCACGTCGTCCACGTAACCGGCGGCCAGGTGCAGCACCAGCAGGGCGCCGCTGCGGCCGAGGGTGGCGAGGTCCTCGCCCTCCGGCATCGGGGTGGCGCGCTTGGCGATCCGGGTCAGGATGACGGTCTGGCCGACGGTCGGCACCGTCAACTCCCGCTTCAGCGCGGCCGCGGCGGCCGCGAAGGCGGGCACCCCGGGGACCACCTGGTACGGGACGCCGGCTGCGTCCAGCCTACGCATCTGCTCGGCGACGGCGGAGAAGACCGACGGGTCGCCGGAGTGCAGCCGGGCCACGTCCCGGCCCTGCTCGTGCGCGGCGACCAGCTCGGCGATGATCTGGTCCAGGGTGAGCTGCGCGGTGTCGACCAGCCGGGCGCCGGGCGGGCACTCGTCCAGCAGCTCGCGCGGGACGAGGCTGCCGGCGTACAGGCAGACCTCGGCCCGGGCCAGCAGGCGCTGGCCGCGCAGGGTGATCAGGTCGGCGGCGCCCGGGCCGGCTCCGATGAAGTAGACGGTCACGAGGCGTCCTCCTGAGGGGGGTTGTGCTTGACGGCGGACCACTGGGTGACCGGCATGGCCTGCCGCCACCCGGTGAAGCCACCCACCGGGACGGCGTGGGCGACGGCCAGCTTGACCAGCTCCCCGCCGTGCCGCCGGTACCACTCGGCGAGCAGCGCCTCGGACTCCAGCGTCACGGTGTTGGCGACCAGTCGGCCGCCCGGGCGCAGCGCGGCCCAGCAACTCTCCAGCAGGCCGGGGGCGGTGAGTCCGCCGCCGATGAAGACGGCGTCGGGGGTGGGGAGTTCGGCGAGCGCGTCGGGGGCGCGGCCGGTCACCACCCGGAGTCGGGGCACGCCGAGCCGGGCGGCGTTGTGCGCGATCCGCTCGGCCCGGACCGGGTCGCGCTCGATGCTGACGGCCTGGCAGTCCCGGTGGGCGCGCAGCCACTCGACGGCGATCGAGCCGGATCCGCCGCCGACGTCCCAGAGCAGTTCGCCGGGGGAGGGGGCGAGGGTGGCCAGGGTGGCGGCGCGGACGTGCCGCTTGGTGAGCTGGCCGTCGCTCTCGTACGCGTCGTCCGGCAGGCCGGGGACGAGCGAGCCGCGCGGACCGTCGCCGAGTTCGACGGCGATGAGGTTCAGCGGGGCGCCGGGCGGGTGCGGCCAGTCCTCGGCGCGGCCGTCGAGCCGGCGCTCCTCGGTGTGGCCGAGCTGCTCCAGCACGTGCAACCGGGCGGTGCCGAATCCGCGCTCGGTGAGCAGCGCGGCGACGGTGGCCGGGGTGGTGGCGTCGGCGCTGAGCACCAGCAGGCGGCGGCCGGGGTGGAGGGCGAGCGCGAGGGTGTCCAGCGGGCGTCCGACCAGGCTGACCACCTCGGTGGCCTCCAGCGGCCAGCCGAGCCGGGCGCAGGCGAGGGAGACGGCGGAAGGGTGCGGCAGGACGCGCAGCCGCTCGGCGCCGACGGTCTCGGCGAGGGCGCGGCCGATGCCGAAGAACATCGGATCGCCGCTGGCCAGCACGGCGAGGCGGTGGTCGGCGTGCTCGGCGAGCAGGCCGGGGACGGCCGGGCGCAGCGGGGAGGGCCAGGGGACCCGCTCGGCGGTGACCGCGTCGGTCGGGAGCAGTTCCAGCTGTCGGGGGCCGCCGATGACCACCTCGGCGGACTCCAGCGCGGCCCGGGAGGCGGCGGAGAGGCCGGACCAGCCGTCGGCCCCGATCCCGACGACGGTGATCGGAGGGGGCAGCTCGGGCACCGGGTGGCTCCTCGTGGTTCGTTCCTGCTGGCCGGGGCAGCCTACCTGGCCGGATCCGGGCGGACTCAGGCGAGGTGAGGGCAGCCGAGCAGCGGGCGACGACTTCCGGCGGGCGGCTTTCAGTGAACAGCTTTCGACGATCGACTTTCAGCTGACAACTTTCAGCGAACAGCTTTCAACATCTGAAATCCGTTCGCTGAAATCTGTCAGCTGTCACCCGTCACCGGCCCGCTCTCACCGGCCCGCCCCCACCGGTCCGCCCAGTCCCCCGAGGCGATCAGCGCCGGCCGGGCCCGGAGCCGGGCCTCGGCCGCCGGTCCGGCGAGGTAGACCCACGCCTCGCGCCGTTCGCCCGCCGCCGTCCGCACCGTCAACCGCCGGCGCACGTACAGTCCCGTACCGTCCGCCCGGCACTCCTCCAGCCGGTCCAGCGCCACGAGTGCCCCCGGGTACGCGTCCGGCCGTACGGTGATCAGCTCGCCGACGACCCGGCGCCCGGGGGCCGGGTCCGGCACCACGTACGGGAACCCCGGTCCGTCGTGCAGGGCCGCGCCGTCCAGCACCGCCGGACGGATCTCGGTGCAGCGCCCGGCCAGGTGGGCGGCATGGTTGTGGCCGCCGCTGCGCAGAGTGCCGTACACGAAGAACGGCAGCGTCGCCGCCCCGGCCGGTGGGGCCTGCTCGGACGCGGACACGGGTTCGACCTCCTCGCTGGGGGAGCGCCCACGGTACGTCCTGCCGATCGATCCGTGGAACCCACTGGCGCACGGGGCGGTCGATGCGCTGTCATATCGGATGTTCTGCCAGCACCGTCCTAGGGGGACACACATGACATCACCCGCCTCCCCGTCACCGGCAACGACCCCCGGGAGCACTCCTGCCGCCCCCAGTACCCCCGGTGGCACCGCCGCCCCCACCGCCCGCCTCTCCGGCGGGGTCTGGCTGGCCCTCGCGGTGGTCTACGTCGTCTGGGGCTCCACCTACCTCGCGATCCGGATCGCGGTCGAGACGATGCCCTCGTTCTTCTCCGCCGCCGCCCGCTTCCTCACCGCCGGCCTGCTGATGGTCGGCTTCCTGCTGATCCGCCAGGGCCCGGCCGCCCTGCGGGTGAGCGGCCGCCAGCTGGCCTCCGCCGCGTTGGTCGGCCTCCTGCTGCTGACCGGCGGCAACGGCCTGGTGGTGCTCGGCGAGACCTCCGTCCCGTCCGGACTGGCCGCGCTGCTGGTGGCGGCCGTCCCGCTCTGGATGGTCGTGCTGACGGCCTTCGGCGGCGGCGAGCGCCCGAAGCCCGCCGAGCTCGCCGGGGTGCTGCTCGGCCTGGTGGGCCTCGGAGTGCTGTCCGCCCCCGCGATCGGCGGGTCGATCAAGCCGCTCGGGGTGATCGTGATCATCAGCGCCACGCTGTGCTGGGCGTCCGGTTCGTTCGTCAGCAAGAAGCTGCCGATGCCGGGCAACGTGCTCGCCGCGAGCGCCTACCAGATGCTGGCCGGCGGCCTCGCCGACCTGGCGGTCGGACTGGCCCGCGGCGAGCAGCACGGGCTCGACCTCGGGGCGATCTCCGGCCGGTCCTGGCTGGCCCTGGGCTACCTGGTGCTGTTCGGTTCGCTGCTGGCCTTCACCGCGTACTCCTGGCTGCTGCGCTCCGCCCCGCTGACCCTGGTCGGCACCTACGCGTACGTGAACCCGGTGGTCGCGGTGCTGCTGGGCTGGCTGATCCTGGCCGAGCCGCTGACCGGGCCGACGCTGGCGGGCGGGGCGATCGTGGTGGTCGGGGTGTGCCTGGTGGTGAGCGTCAGTCGACGCCCGGGCCAGCAGGGCGCGGGGAAGCGGCGTCCCAGGTGGGGGCGGTCCGCTGGTAGCTGAGCTCGGTCCCGGGCCGCGCGGAGCGGCCCGGGCGGCAGCAGTCGACCTGTAGACCGGCCGGTCGGTCTACAGGTCCGGTCGACCCGTACCAGCAGGTCAGAACGCGTGCGGCGGCTTTCCGGTCCACCAGTTCCCCGGCGCCTCCGGGTCACGGCTGGTCCAGTACTCGACGATCGCGCCGATGAACTCGGCCGCCGACAGCGTTCCGTCCCCGTCGCGGTCGAGGTGGCGGAAGGCCTCGTCGGCGTCGTCGCGGCAGAGGCCGGCGAAGTGGCCGCGCTGGAAGACGAAGAACTCGCCGGCGTCCACCGTCCCGCTGCGGTCCGCGTCGGCGACGGCGAGGAAGGCCTCGGCCAGTGCGCCGATGGTCTCCTGGGCGGCGACCGGGTCGTCGGCGAGCGCGCCGGTCGAGGCGACGAACTGCTCGCGGGTGATCGCCTCCGTTCCGGTGGACCGGCCGGTCAGGTGCAGGTCGTGCCAGATGGTCAGGTAGGCGCGGACGATGGCCGCCTCCGCCTCCGAGCCCTCCTGGTGACCGAGCGAGCGGGCGACCGAGTGGCCCATCAGTACGTGGTCCCGCTCGGTGAGCAGCCCGTCCCCGTCGGCATCGAGGTGGTCGAAACCGTGATTGATCTTTGCGATGAGCAGGTTGTCCGACAATGTGCCCCCTCCGGTGGCGATCCCCGCGGTGCGTTGAGCGACGTCACGTCGCCAGCACGCTAACGCCTTGAGCCACGCCCGCGCATCCGAACGAGGGGCGAACAATTGCCCCCGTACCGCACTTCCCGCCCGCAGGTCCCGCCCGCACTCGCCGTCCCGCGCCAGGCTCAGTCCTCCTGGTGGTCGGCCCAGACGTACGTCGCCGGCAGCAGCTCCGGTATCGGGAAGGTGCGCAGGCCGGAGCCCTCCCCGACGATGACGCCGACCTTCGGGAAGTAGTCGAGCAGCACCTGCCGGCAGCGCCCGCAGGGGGGAATCACCCCGCGTTCGCGGTCGCCGACCGCCACCACGGTGGTGAGGTCGTACGCCCCCTGGCCCGCGGCCGCCCCGATCAGCACCAGTTCCGCGCACGGGCCGCCGGTGAAGTGGTAGACGTTCACCGCCGTGATGATCCGCCCGTCGGCGTTGCGCCCGGCCGCCGCGACGGTGTGGTTGTCGCCCCGCGAGTACCGCCGGGCCACTTCGAGGGCCGCCTCGACGAGCTCCTGGTCGACGGCCTCACGGTCGTCGGCCGCGTGATCCACGGCCGCGTGATCCACGGCCGTGTGATCGACGGTCGTGTGATCGACGGTCGTGTGATCGACGGCCTCGTGATCGATACCGGACATCATCCTCAGTCCCTCCTGGTCAAACCCGAAACACTTCGAGCATGACCGTTCGGGTCCCGATCGTGCCAACCATTTGGGTGAACCCCTTCTCCGGCGGCCCCGCTGCCCTCAGTGCACCGCCGCCAGCAGCTCCCGGGTGTACTCGGTGTGCGGTGCGCCGAACAGCCGGTCCCGGTCGGCCGACTCGACCAGCCGCCCCCGGTGCATGACCGCCACCCGGTCGCAGAAGTGCCGCACCACCGCGAGGTCGTGCGAGACGAACAGGAAGGCGACCCCGAGTCGCTCGCGCAGCTCCATCAGCAGGTTGAGCACCTGCGCCTGCACCGACACGTCGAGCGCCGAGACCGGCTCGTCCGCGATGATCAGGCGCGGCTCGGGGGCCAGCGCCCGGGCGATGCCGATCCGTTGCCGCTGCCCGCCGGAGAACTCGTGCGGGTAGCGGTCCAGGTGCGCGGCGGACAGCCCGACCTGTTCCAGCAGCTCGGCGGACCGCTCCCGCCGCTGCGCCGCGTCCAGCGCCGTGTGCAGGCGCAGCGGGGTGTCGAGGGTCTGGCCGACGGTACGGCGCGGGTTGAGCGAGGCGTACGGGTCCTGGAACACCAGCTGGATCTCCCGGCTGAGCCGCCGCCGCAGCTCCCGGTCCGGGCGGGTGACGTCCTGGCCGTCGTACCGCACCCGCCCACCGGTGGGCCGCTGCAGTCCGGCCAGCACCCGGGAGGTGGTGGACTTCCCGGAGCCGGACTCGCCTACCAGTCCGAGGGTCTCGCCCGGCGCGATCCGCAGGCTGACCTCGTCGACCGCCCGGACCGGCTCGGCCCGCAGCGAGGGGAGGCGCCGCCGTCCGGGGAAGTGCACCGAGAGCTGCTCCACCTCGACCAGCCACCGCCCCGGCCGCTCGGCCGCCCCCGCACCCGCCCCGGTCCCAGTGTCCGCCCCCGCCACAGCCCCGGTCCCCGCCACGGGCCTGGGCGCGAACACCCGCGACGGTGACGGATCGTCAACTGTCGGCAGTGCAGTGCCCGGTACGGAATCCAGCCGCAACGCCGCCCCCACCAGCGCACGGGTGTACGGCCGGCGCGGGGCGACCAGCAGCTCGCCGGTCGGCGCGGACTCCACCTCGGCCCCGCCGCGCAGCACCAGGGTGCGGTCCGTCGTCCCCGCGACCACCCCGAGGTCATGGCTGACCAGCAGGACGGCCGTGCCGTGCTCGCGCTGCAACTCGCCCAGCAGGTCCAGGACCTGCCGCTGGACCCGGGCGTCCAGCGCGGTGGTCGGCTCGTCCGCGATCAGCAGTCGGGGGTCGTTCATCAGCGCCATCGCGATCATCACCCGCTGCCGCATCCCGCCGGAGAACCGGTGCGGATGGTCGCGCAGCCGGGCGGCCGGGATGCCGACCCGGTCGAGCATCGCGGCCGCCCGGCGCCGGGCCTCGGCGCGTCCGGCCCCCGGGTGGTGCAGCCGGTACATCTCGGCGAGTTGGGCGCCGACGCCGTGGAAGGGGCTGAGCGAGGTGAGCGCGTCCTGGAAGACCAGCGCGGCCCGGCCGCCCCGCACCCCGCGCAGCACCGACTCCCCGGCGCCGACCAACTCCTGTCCGTCGAGCCGGATCGAGCCGCTGACGGTGGTGGTCCGCGGGTCGTGCAGGCCGAGGACGGCCAGTCCGACGGTGGACTTCCCGGAGCCCGACTCGCCCACCAGGCCCAGGACTTCACCCGCGGCGAGGTCGAAGGAAAGGCCCCGGACGGCGGTCACCGGGTCGCCGCCGCGCGGATCGGCGAACGTCACCGTGAGGTCCCGCACGCTGAGCACCGGCTCGGCATCCATCGCGCAACCCTTCTGGGAATCAAGAGACTTCATCGAATCGGTTCCCCTCAGCTCAGTCGGATGCGCGGGTCGAGCCAGGCCACCGCCAGGTCCGCCAGCGCGACGAACAGCACCACGAAGCAGGCGGCCAGCAGCACCGTGCCGACCACGGCCGGCAGGTCCTGTCCGGACACGGCCTGGGCGGCGAACCGCCCGATCCCGTTCAGCCCGAACACCGTCTCGGTGATCACCGCCCCGCCGAGCAGCACCCCGGCCTCCAGGCCGAGCAGTTGCACCAGCGGCCCGGCGGCGCCGCGCGAGGTGTACTTCAGATGGGCACGCAGCCGTCCCAGCCCCTTGGCGCGGGCGGTCCGGACGTACTCCTCGTTCATCGTCTCCAGCAGCTGGGAGCGCGAAAGCCGGGCGAACACGGCCGAGTTGACGAAACCGAGGACGAGCCAGGGGAGCAGCATCCCGCCCGCCCAGGCGGCCGGGTCCTTGCCCGGCGGGGTGTAGGAGGGCAGCGGCAGCAGGCCCGTCGAGTACACCAGCGCCCACTGCGCGACGTACCCGAGGAAGTAGATCTGCACGCTCGCGCCGACCAGGGTGAAGCCGGAGAGCAGCCGGTCGGTGCGGCGGCCGTGCCGCAGCGCCGAGACGAACCCGGTGCCGAGGCCGAGCACCAGCAGGACGGCGAGCGCCCCGGCGGTCAGCGAGAAGGTGACCGGCAGGTGGTCGGCCAGCGCCTCGGCGACGGGCTGGTGCAGTCGGTAGGAGTACCCGAGGCAGGGGGCCGCGCAGTGGATGACCGAGCCGTCCACGTCGTTGATGTCCCGCCCGGCCACCACGCCGACCAGGTAATCGGTGTACTGGGCGAGCAACGGCTGGTCCAGGCCCATGCTCTGGCGCACCGCGGCGATCTGCCCGCTGTCGCAGCGCGGGCCGCAGGCGGCCCGGGCCGGGTCGGCGGGCGCGGCGTAGAACAGGGCGAAGGCGGCGGCGGAGACCGTGACCAGGACGCCGAGCGCCTGGAGGGTCCGCCGCAGGGCGAAGGAGAGCATGGCCGATCCGGGGTCGACGGGACGGGGGAGGAAGGCGGTGGAAGCGGTGCAAGCGGTGGAGGTGGCCGAGGCGGTGGGGATCCGGCCCGGGTCCCCACCGCCTCAGGTGTTCGGACTCAGGACTTCAGATACAGCCAGGTCAGCCCGACCGTCCCGTAGATCGGGTGGATGAACGCCCCGCCGACGTTGTTGCCGCGCAGCTGAGTGGTGGTCGGGTAGGCGAAGGGCAGCACCGGCAGGTCCTTCATCACGGTCTGCTCCAGCGCGTACAGCTCCTTGGCCTTGGCGCGCGGCTCGCCGATCTGGTTGATCCGGTCGATCTCCTTGTCGACCTCCGGGTTGCGGTAGCGCGCGGAGTTGACGTCGCCGCCGGCCCGGCCGTCGAAGGAGAACGGGATCAGGGTGGACGGGGTCGGCCAGTCGACCGAGCTGGTCTCCTCGAACAGGTCGTACGGCGAGTCGGCGCGGTGCACCTCGTCCAGGTAGGCCTTGGGGTCGATCGGCTTGGGCACCACGGTCAGACCCGCCTTGGCGAAGCCGTCCACCAGCACCTGGGCGACCCGCTGCCCGTTCGGGGTGTTCTTGTACGCGTAGGTCAGGCTCGCCGGCGCCTGCTTGGCCTTGGCGAGCTCGGCCTTGGCGGCCTCCGGGTCGCCCTCGGGCTTGGCCGGGTAGAGGTCGTACTTCTGCCAGTCGATCAGCGCCGGCGAGCTGAGCGTGCTGGCCAGCTCGCCGATCCGGGAACCGCCCTGCACCTGCCGGGCCTGCTGGCGCGGGTAGGCCAGGTTCAGCGCCTTGCGCACCTCGACGTCCGGCACCCGCTCGTTGTTGACCACCAGCTGGGTGACGAAGGCGCCCTGGCGGCCGGAGACGACGAGTTCCTTCGCCTTGGGGTCGGTGTCGGCGGTCTGGTACAGCTCGGGGGAGAGGGTGTCGGCGGCGGTGGTGGCGTCGGCGCCGCCGTCGCGCCCGGAGAGGATCTGCTGGTTGAGGTTGAGCGTCTCCTTGCCGTAGGTGAACACGAACTTGTCCGGGTACTGGTTGCGGACCGGGTCGGTCTCCGCCTTCCAGGCCGGGTTGCGCTCCAGCACCATGCGGGTGTTCTGGACGTGCTCGACGATCCGGTACGGGCCGGTGGCGAACGGCAGCCGGTCGTAGCCCGTCCCGGTGTCCTTGTCCCGGCGCACCGGCGAGGAGGAGGACTGGGCGGCCATGTACGGCACGTCGGCCTGCGGCTGCGGGAAGTGGAAGACGACGGTGCGCGCGTCCGGGGTCTCGATCGCGTCGAGGTCACCGGACTGCGGACCGGCGTACTTGGCCCGCGCCGACTCGTAGTCGGGCGCACCGGTGAGCCACTGCGGCCAGTACGGCGGGCCGACCTCGTAGCCCTTGCCGAAGGTGCGCTCGATGCCGTACTTGACGTCCTGGGCGGTGATCGGCTTGCCGTCCTCCCAGGCCACGCCCTCCTTGAGCCGGTACGTCCAGGTGCGCCCGCCGTCGGTCGCGGTGCCGGTGTCGGTGGCCAGGTCGCCGACCAACCTGGCCTTGCCGTCCACGATCTGATACTGCGTCAGCTGGCGGCCCCAGAGCAGCGAGGCGTTGTAGGCGGCGCCGGCGTAGACCTTCTGCGGGTCCAGGTGGCGGAACTCGACGCTGTTGTACACGTTCACCGTGCCGCCCGGGCGGGCGCCGGGGACGGCCGGGGCGGGGCCGGCGCTGTCCTTCTCGGTGCCGAGCGCGGCGGTCAGCGGGGAGGTCTCCTTGGCGGGGGCCCCGCCCGCGGCGGAGCCGGTGCTGCCCGCGCCGGCCGAGCAGGAGGTCGCCAGCAGGGCGGTGGCGATGACGGCGAGCGACGGTCTGGTCCAGCGCATGGCGAGATTCCTCAGGAGTGGTCGAGCGGGCGGGAAGGGAGAGAGAAAGGGAAGGGAAGGGAAGGGGAGAACAGACGGAGGGCGGCGGTTCAGCGGCCGCGACGCGGGTCCAGCGCGTCCCGGACGGCGTCGCCGAGCAGGTTGAAGGCGAGCACGAACAGCAGCAGCGCCGCGCCGGGGAAGACCAGGTAGGTCGGGTCGGCCTGGAACACCTCCGAGCCGCGCGCGATCATCCGGCCCCAGTCGGGGACGGGCTCGGTGACGCCGACGCCGAGGAAGGACAGCGCGGCCTCGGAGGCGACGAAGGTCGGCACCGCCATGGTGGCGTGCACCAGCAGCTGGGAGCGGACGTTCGGCAGCAGTTCGTGGACGACGACATGGAACCGGCTCGCCCCCTGCGCCCGGGCGGACTGCACGAAATCCCTTTCCCGGAGCGATCGGACGGTGGCCCGGAGGGAAAGCGCGAGCGGAATCCAGCCGAACGCGGAGAAGACCAGGATCAGCACCAGGAACTGCATCCACTCCGGCTCCGCGGTGCCCGGGTCGACCAGTCGGGACTGGATGACCGGGCTCAGTGCGAGCAGCAGGAGCAGCGTCGGAAAGGCCAGCAGCACATTGGCGAGAAAGCCGAACAACCGGTCCGCGATTCCGCCGAGATAACCGACCGCGACCCCGGCCAGCACGCCGAGCGTGGTGGTCACGGCGGCCGCCGCGAGGGCGATCAGCAGTGAGGTGCGGATGCCGTAGAGCAGCTGGGTGAACACGTCCCGGCCGAGGCCCGGTTCCAGGCCGAACCAGAACTCGCCGGAGATCCCGCCGTTCGGCAGCATCGGCAGGCCGCCGTCGCTGAGCAGGCCCGGAGCGTTCTGGCCGTAGTGCTCGACCGGGTTCTTGCCGTACAGGGCGGCGATCAGCGGAGCGGCGAGGGCGAGCACCAGGAACAGCAGCACGACGGCGGCCGCGACGGCGCCGGTCGGGTCGCGCAGGATCCGGCGCGGCAGGCTCGGGGCGGCGGGCCCGGAGGCCGTGCCGGAAACTGCGACTGTGTCGACCGCTGCCATGAGAGGCGTACTCCCCGAATTCTCCGCCGCCCCATGGGTGAGGGTGCGCTGGTGGGCATTTCCGAACCGTCCCCAGGGGTTTCCCGGCGGCCGTTCGAGCGCCATCAGATCGGATACGTCCGAGGTTCCGCAAATCATCGGAAGGCGCTCCGATGGAATTCCTTCGGCACTGTTTCGGGAATTGTGGCGGCTTCATTTCGCCGCAACACGGCCGTTGCAGGAGAACGGACATAACGCCGTGAACCGGGCGGCCCGTTCCGCATTCTGAGACCTCCGCCACAGTCCCCGGGGTGTTGGTACGATCCCGGTGGACCGCGACTGGCGCGTAGGGATGGAATCGACCATCGGGAAGCGGTCCCGTGAATCCTCACGTCGGTTGCCGAGCGCCTGGGCCACCCGCATCCCCGTCAGGAGACCGCCATGGCCCAGCACGAGCAGACACCCCACACCGCCGCCGCCCCCGCGGCCGACATCGCCTTCCGCAGCGCCCTGGACGTCGTGGCCGGCGTCGAGCCGCGGATCGCCGCCGCCATCGGCCGGGAGCTGGAGGACCAGCGCGCCTCGCTGAAGCTGATCGCCAGCGAGAACTACGCCTCCCCGGCCGTGCTGCTCGCCATGGGCAACTGGCTCAGCGACAAGTACGCCGAGGGCACCGTCGGCCGGCGCTTCTACGCCGGCTGCCGCAACGTCGACACCGTCGAGGCGATCGCCGCCGAGCACGCCCGCGAGCTGTTCGGCGCCCAACACGCCTACGTCCAGCCGCACTCGGGCATCGACGCCAACCTCACCGCGTTCTGGGCCGTACTGTCCCAGCGGGTCGAGAGCCCGGCCCTGGAGCGCGCCGCGGTCCGCAACGTCAACGACCTCACCGAGCAGGACTGGGCCGAACTGCGCCAGCAGCTCGGCAACCAGCGGATGCTCGGCATGTCCCTGGACACCGGCGGCCACCTCACCCACGGCTTCCGCCCCAACATCTCGGGCAAGATGTTCGAGCAGCGCAGCTACGGCACCGACCCGGCCACCGGCCTGATCGACTACGACGCGCTGCGCGAGACCGCCCGCGAGTTCCGCCCGCTG
Source organism: Kitasatospora sp. NPDC089509 (assembly GCF_044749365.1). NCBI lineage: Bacteria > Bacillati > Actinomycetota > Actinomycetes > Kitasatosporales > Streptomycetaceae > Kitasatospora > Kitasatospora sp. NPDC089509. The sequence goes on from NZ_JBIVHS010000022.1 coordinate 90,190, forward strand.
ATCCTGGTGGCCGGCTACTCCGCGTACCCGCGCCTGGTGGACTTCCGTCGGATGCGGGAGATCGCGGACGAGGTCGGCGCGACCCTCATGGTCGACATGGCGCACTTCGCCGGCCTGGTCGCGGGCAAGGTGCTGACCGGCGACCACGACCCGGTGCCGCACGCCCACATCGTCACCACGACCACCCACAAGTCCCTGCGCGGCCCGCGCGGCGGCATGGTGCTCAGCACCACCGAACTGGCCGAACACGTCGACCGCGGCTGCCCGTTGGTGCTCGGCGGCCCGCTCTCCCACGTGATGGCCGCCAAGGCCGTCGCCCTCGCCGAGGCCCGCCGCCCGGAGTTCCGGGCCTACGCCCAGGCCGTGGTCGACAACGCCCGGGCGCTCGCCGAGGGCCTGCTGCGCCGCGGCGGCAAGCTGGTCACCGGCGGCACCGACAACCACCTGGTGCTCGCCGACGTCTCCGGCTACGGCCTGACGGGCCGTCAGGCCGAGGCGGCGCTGCTCGACTCGGGCATCGTCACCAACCGCAACTCCGTCCCCCAGGACCCGAACGGCGCCTGGTACACCTCGGGCGTGCGCCTGGGCACCCCGGCGCTCACCACCCGTGGCCTGGGCACCGGCGAGATGGACGAGATCGCCGCCCTGATCGACACCGTCCTGCGTGGCACCACGCCGACCGCCGCTGCCAGCGGTGCCCCGTCCAAGGCGAACTACGCCCTCGACGAGGCCCTCCGCGATGGCGTGGCCAAGCGCGCCGCCGACCTCCTCGCGCCCTTCCCGCTCTACCCGGGCGTCGACCTGGTCTGACCTCCCCGGGCCCGAACCCGGGGCCGCCGACGCCGAGTTCGGCAGCCCCGGGTCGACCCGACCGGTAGCGCGGGCAGTACCGCGTCCGGCGCCTTGGCCAGGACCGCGCTCGGCAGCGTGGCCGGTACCGCGGCTAGTACTGCAGCGACTTGTACTGGAGGAACTCCTCCAGCCCGTACCGGCCCAGCTCCCGGCCGAGCCCGGAGCTCTTGTAACCGCCGAACGGCGCAAGGGGGTTGAAGCGGCCCCCGTTGAGGTCGACCTGGCCGGTGTCGAGCCGGCGGGCGAAGGCGGCGGCGATCTCGGTGTTCGCCGCCCAGACGCCGCCCGCCAGCCCGTAGACCGTGCCGTTGGCGATCTCGACGGCGTGCTCCTCGTCGCGGTAGGCGATGATGCTCAGCACCGGGCCGAAGATCTCCTCCTGGGCCACCGCCAGGTCCGGGGTGACGTCGGCGAGGACGGTCGGGCGGACGTAGAAGCCGGCCGGGAGTCCGGGCAGCGGCTCCGGACCGCCGGCCACCGGCCGGGCGCCCTGCGCGAGCGCGTCCTCCAGGTAGCCGCGGACCCGCTCCAGCTGCCGGGCGTTGACCAGCGGACCGACCCGGGTCTGCGGGTCGGTCGGGTCGCCCGGCAGGTACTTCTCGGCGGCCTTGGCGGCGATCCCGACCGCCTCCTCGTACTGGTCCTGGTGGACCAGCAGCCGGGTCCACGCGCTGCACGTCTGGCCGGAGTTGGCGAAGACGTTGGCGACGTTCACGTTCACCGCCCGGGCCAGGTCGGCGCCCGGCAGCACCACGTTGGCGGACTTCCCGCCCAGTTCCAGGGCGACCCGCTTCAGCCCCCGCCCGGCCGTCTCGGCGACCTGCCGGCCGACCGTCGTCGAGCCGGTGAAGGACACCACGTCCACCTCCGGGTGGGCGACGAGCGCCGCACCCGCGACCGCGCCGGTGCCGGTCACCAGGTTGAACACCCCTGCGGGGAAGCCGGCTTCGTCCACCAGCCGGGCGAACAGCCGGGCCACCAGCGGGGTGTCCTCGGCCGGCTTCAGCACCACCGGACAACCGGCCGCCAGCGCCGGGACGACCTTGGCCACGATCTGGTGCAGCGGGTAGTTCCACGGCGTGACCGCCGCGACCACCCCGGCCGGCTCGGCGAGCACCACCGAGTTGCCGATCCGCTCCTCGAAGGGGTGCTCGGCCAGCAGCGTCAGGTACGAGGTCGTCACGGTCAGCGGCAGCCCGGCGTGCACGGCCCCGGCGAAGCCGACCGGGGCGCCCAACTCGGCGACCACGGTGGCGGTGATCTCGGCCTGGGCGGCGGCGATCCCGTCCCGCAGCCGGGTCAGCAGCGCGATCCGCTCCTCGCGCGAGGTGGCGGCCCAGCCGCGGGCGGCCCGGCGGGCCGCGGCCACCGCGGCGTCGACGTCGGCCGCCGCACCGGCCGGTACGGTGGCGAGCACCCGCTCGGTCGCCGGGTTCAGCACGGCGATCGATCCGGAGTCCCGGGAGGGCCGCCAGGCACCGTCGATGTACTGGTCGCCGTACTCCGCGTACTCCTGCTCCTGCACGGGGGGCCGTCCTCTCAGCTGGTCAGGCGTCTTAACTAACAGCGCTAGTAAGTAGCTCAGTCAAGGCGGCCGGGCGGCCGCGCGCAAGAGCCAATCCCGCCGAGCGGACCGGTCGGTTACCCCCGGGCGAACCGTGCGGTGCACTCGTCGAACGGTTCCGGTCGCCCACGACGCCGGCCGCCACCGCCGGCCACCGCCGACCGTCGTCGGCGCCGGCAACTCGGCGGCCGCCGTGGCCTCCTGAGCGTCCATCCGGCCACCCGCGAGCAAGGCCACCCGCGAGCAAGGCCACCCGCGACGTAGACCGCCTGCGGCCAAGGCTGCGCGCGACCAGGACCATCCGCAGGCCCGGTGACACGGAGCGACGGAGCGGGGCGGAACGGATCATCGCCGCCCACCGGACCGGGGTTCAGGTCCGGCCGCGGACCCGCCGGTACGGCCCGTCGGGAATTCGTGGGCTCCGGGGCCTCCTCAGCGCCCCGGCACCCGCTGTAGATTGCAGCTCCCTCCGTGGTGGGGCCTACTGTCGGGGGAGGGTCGACGCATGGGCGGTCGCGGGCCCGGTACATCTCGGTGGCCGGGCGGGCCGCCGCCGCGTCGAGGCGTGGCTGAGAACCCGCAGGTCATCCGTACCGCTAAGGAGCATCCCGTGACCGACACCGCGTTGAGGGGCGAATCGCAGCAGCCCGACGGACCAGCCGTGTTGGAGGACGTACCGGGATGGTTCTGGGACCACGACCGGCACTCCTTCGAGTGGTTCCTCGGGCGGCAGGCCAAGGACGGTGTCACCGGTGACCTGATGGAGCTGGGGGCCTACCTCGGTCGCAGCGCGATCGTGATCGGCGAGTACCTCAACCCCGGCGAGACCTTCACGGTCTGTGACCTGTTCGACTCGGACGCGCCGGACGACGAGAACTCCTCCGAGATGAACATCTCCTACCGGAAGACGCTGACCCGCTCGGCCTTCGAGACCAACTACCTGGCCTTCCACGAGGAACTGCCGGAGATCATCCAGGCCCCGACCTCGGTGCTGGCGGGCGGACGGGTCCCGGCCGGGGCGTACCGCTTCATCCACATCGACGCCTCGCACCTCTACGAGCACGTGGCGGACGACCTCCGGGTGGCCCGGACGGCGCTCCAGGAGCAGGGCGTCGTGGTGCTGGACGACTACCGCGCCCAGCACACCCCGGGCGTCGCGGCCGCGACCTGGGAGGCGGTGTTCAACCACGGCCTCAAGCCGATCATGCTCACCGAGTGCAAGTTCTACGGCACCTGGGGCGACCCGGAGCCGTTCCAGCGCGACCTGCTCGACCGGGTGGACCTCGCGTCCGGCTGTTACCTGAGCACCGAGACCCTGAACGGCCGGCAGCTGCTGCGGATGACCGGCGACTCGACGGGCATCGGGCCGTTCCGCGGCTCCCGTCACGTGCAGCGGCTGGGCGGCGGGCACCCCGAGTCCCGCGGCTCGCTGCGGACGGCCCAGGACGAGGCCGCGCTCGACCTCGCGGTCCGCCGCGCCCGCGCCGCCGAGGCCCGCCGCCCGGTCAACGTCGCCAAGCGCGCCGCCAGGGACCTGCTGCCCCCGGTCGTCACCTCCGCGATCCGCCGCGCCCGCCGAGGCTGACGCCGGACGGTCGGCCGGGCCGAAGGGCCCGCGACGCCGAAGGGCCGGCGACGCCGAAGGGCCGGTCGGAATCCCGACCGGCCCTTCGAAGCACGTACCCGCTCAGACCCGCGAGGCCTCCGCGGCCCCGCTGGCGGCCTCGGCCGCCGGCTCGGTCTCCAGCTCCCGGCGCACCTCGGCCAGCGAGGGGTTGGCCCAGGCGCTGGCGACGCCCCAGTAGTAGAACGCCAGCCCGATCGCGGCCACGATCAGCAGGTCCCAGCCCTCCGGCAGGTACCCGTGTCCGCCGAAGTCGGAGCTGCCGGCCCAGGAGATCCCGGCCATCACGAACAGGTAGGCGACCATCCAGGCGCCCGCCTTGAGGTGCGGCTTCAGCTCGGGGAACGGCTTGCGCAGCTCGTACCAGGCCCAGATCGGCAGGCCGGCGGCCATCAGCAGGATGACCTTGCCGGTGAGCGGCCACTTGGCCCAGTACAGCACCAGCGAGCCGAACACCATGGCGATCGGCGCGATCACCGGCATGGCCTTGAGCTTCACCGGTCGCGGCAGGTCGGGGGCGAGTCGGCGCAGCGCCATCACGGCGACCGGGCCGGTGATGTAGGAGATCACGGTGGCCACCGAGACGATCTCGGCCAGCGAGCCCCAGCCGCGGAAGACCGCGAGGAACAGGAAGGCGACCACCAGGTTGAGCACCAGCGCGGGGCGCGGGATGCCGGTCTTGGCGTCGACCTTGCCGAAGACCTTCGGCAGGTGGCCGTTCTCCTGCACGCCGTGGATCATGCGCGAGGTGGTGGCGGCGTAGATCATGCCGGTGCCGGACGGCGAGACGAAGGCGTCCGCGTACAGCAGCATGGCGAGCCAGTTGAGGCCCCAGGCCATCGCGAGGTCGGCCAGTGGCGAGGTGTAGCCGAGGCCGCTCCAGCCGTTGGCCAGGCCCTCGTCCGGCACGGCGCCGAGGAAGGCGACCTGCAGCGCGATGTAGATCACCAGGGCGATCAGGATCGAGCTGATCACGGCCTTCGGCAGCGACTTGCCGGGGTTGCGGGCCTCACCGGCCAGGTTGAGCGGCGACTGGAAGCCGTTGAAGGCCCAGACGATGCCGGAGGTCGCGACGGCGGTGAACACCGCGCTCCAGCCGTTCGGCGCGAAGCCGCCGTGGTCGGTGAAGTGCGAGGTGTCGAAGTGCGCGAAGAGCAGGGCGCCGGCGGTCAGCGTCGGCACGACGACCTTGAACACGGTGATCGCCGTGTTGGTCTTGGCGAACAGCGTGATCGCGAACCAGTTCAGCGCGAAGTACACCAGGAGCAGGACGCTGGCCAGTGCGACGCCGCTGGTACTCAGCTCCTTGCCGTCGTACAGGGCTTTGGCCCAGCCGTAGTGCCAGGAGCTCATGTACTGGACGGAGGCGGTGGCCTCACCCGGGATGACCGAGACGATGGCGATCCAGTTGGCCCAGGCGGCCAGGTAGCCGGCCAGCGAGCCGTGCGAGTACTGCCCGTACCGGACCATGCCGCCGGCCTTGGGGAACATCGAACCCAGCTCGCTGTACGTGAGGGCGATGGTGAGTGCCACGGCGGCACCGATCACCCAGGCGAGGATCGAGGCGGGGCCGGCCAGCTTGGCCGCCCGCTCGGCGCCGAAGAGCCAGCCGGAACCGATGATCGACCCCAGTCCGACCGCGGTCAGACTGATGGTGCCGAGCGATCGGCGGTAGTTCTGGTGTGACGCCGTCGATGAATCGGGCTCACTCAACGTATCGGTCCTCTCGCTCGGGGTTCAGTGGTGGTGTCGGGGCTTTTGCGGTTTTGGGTCGGTATTTCGGACAAACCCCAGCAGCCTAGGGTCCGAAATGGGGCGAATACCTCAGAGGAAGCTCAAACCACTCGATCGTTGCCATCTCGTGTCCGATTTCCGGACGGTCCTGCTCCGCTTGGCGAGACGAGCGCCACACCGCCACCGGCGGTGGATCGAGGAGTGAGGTCGGCGCGGATCGGGAATCCGGCCGGAAAAAGGAAATTCCCCGCAGGATCCTTTCGGATTCCACGGGGAATTTCGGTTGTGTCCGAGGGGGGACTTGAACCCCCACGCCCGATAAAGGGCACTAGCACCTCAAGCTAGCGCGTCTGCCATTCCGCCACCCGGACGGGGTGTGTGCTTCGGGGGTTTTTCCCTCGCCCCCTCGGCGACAGAGAGAACATTACCAGGGTTCTGGAGTGCTTCTCACCTGCGTTTCCTCGGCCGGGCCCGACGGTCCGCCGCCGGGCCCGGCCGCCGGGTCGACCGTCGGGCCCGCGCGCCGCCCGCCCCACCCGCGCCGCAACGGGACGACCGGCCCGGCAGGACTGACTGGTACCGCTCGGCCGGGCGCTCGAACCCCGCCCGAAGTGGTGGTGAGCGCGAAGCAAACGATCGGTTCCGCCCCCACCCGTGATCGATTCCGATCGGAAGCGATCCGACACGGGCAACTTGTCGACGGTGCCACGGCCGCGCCGGGCGCTCTCCTAGCCTCTGTGGACCGAGGGCGCCATGATGCGGATCGCCTGATTCCCGGGTCGCGGACGAAGGGCGGCTGGACGTGGAGCAGATCAGCGGGGCGGCGAAGGCCGAGCCGAGACGCGACGGCCGGTCGGTCGGCCGGCGGTCGGTCGGTGGTCCGGCCGGTGGTCCGGTCGAGGGCGTGTGGCACTTCCGGGAGCCCGCCGTCGAGGCGTCCGTGCCGCGCACCCGCCACGCGGTGCGGGACTGCCTGCTGGCCCTGGGCATGACGGGTGTGCGCTACCAGGAGCTGGTGGACGACGTGCTGCTGATCGTCTCCGAGCTGGTCGGCAACGCGGTCAAGCACGCGGCCGAGCTGTCCCCCGAGGTGGCCACCGAGCTGTCGGTGCGCCGGGGCTGGGTGCGGATCTCGGTCGAGGACGGCGACCCGTACCGCCCGAAGGCGCTGGAGAGCGACACCGGCCGGACCGGCGGACGCGGCCTGCTGCTGGTGAAGAGCGTCACGCTGCAGGCCGGCGGGGTGTGCGACGTCGAACACACGGGGGAGGGCGGCAAGGTCATCTGGGCCTCGCTGCCCATCCCGCCGGAGCCCGAGCACTGACGGCCACCCCCACGGGCGCGGGCGACCGAACAGAGATGCCCGCCCCCACCGGGACGGGCACCCCCACGAGCCGGCGGCCGCTACCAGTCCCGCCCGGCGATCTCCCGGATCCCCGGCAGCGCGGCCTCGAAGACCGTCTCGAACCACACCGAGAACGGCCGCTCCGCCCGCAGCTCGCGCAGTTCCTGCGCGGTCACGAAGGCGTAGTCGTCGATCTCCTCCGGGTTCGGCTCGGCCGGCCCGGTCACCAGTCCCACGAACAGGTGGTTCCACTCCCGCTCGATCAGCCCGGAGGCCTCGTCCGGCAGGTCGTAGCGGACCGTCCCGGCCTCGCAGAGCAGGGCCGGCGCGACGCCGAACTCCTCGGCGGTGCGCCGAGCGGCGGCGACGAACGGCGGCTCGTCCGGGTACGGGTGCCCGCAGCAGGTGTTCGACCAGACCCCGGGGGAGTGGTACTTGCCGAGCGCCCGGCGCTGCAGCAGCATCCGGCCCTGGCGGTCGAAGAGGAACACCGAGAACGCCCGGTGCAGTCGGCCCGGCATCTGGTGGGCCCAGAGCTTCTCGGCCGTGCCGATCGTGACGCCTTCGTCGTCGACCAGTTCCAGCAGGATCTCGGCGCCCGCGGCGGCGGCGGAGGACCCCGGGTCGGCCGTCACGTCGGTCTCCACGTCCAGACCGGTGTCGATCTCGGCGGCGAACTGGCTCTGGTCGGTCGGCGGACTCTGGGGCATGGGGCCTCTTTCGGGAGCGGGAGCAACGGGAGCATCGGGTGCGTCCTGTGCACCGGGTGGAGTGCACGGGACACAGCGGGGGCACCGGCGCCGGCGTCGATCCCCAGTCTGCCGTATGGGTGGCGGTCCGGACGGGTCCCACGCACATCCGGGCGGATCATGACCACGGGGAGTCCGGATCCGGGCGGAGAAGGGTCCGAGTCGTCCACGGAAGGGTCATTGGTCTCGAAGAACCGTTCGGTATCCGTTCCCATCGTGTTCGATCACCGCTCCTCCACCCCACCGTCACCTCGCCGCCTCCGGGCGAGTTCGGGTGGGTCGCCCGGGTCGCCTACCATCACTTACGAAACGCTGCCCGGATCTGTGCCGGTTCGGCGCGCCGCCGTCGGGCCCGGCCGAACGCCGGTCCGGGGGCCGACAGAGCGCCGCCGTGACCGTCGGCACATCCCGCGCGCACCGCACGACGCACGACGGATCAGGAGACCCCGCATGATCGGCCTCGTTCTGGCAGCCGGCGCCGGCCGCCGGCTGCGCCCGTACACCGACACCCTGCCCAAGGCGCTGGTGCCGGTCGACGGGGAGCGGACCGTCCTGGACCTCACCCTGCGCAACTTCGCCGAGGTCGGGCTGCGTGACGCGGCGATCGTCGTCGGCTACCGCAAGGAGGCCGTCCAGGACCGCAAGGACGCCCTGGAGAGCAAGTACGGCGTCAAGCTCCACCTGGTCGAGAACGACAAGGCCGAGGAGTGGAACAACGCCTACTCGCTGTGGTGCGCCCGCGACCTCTTCGCCGAGGGCCTGCTGCTCGCCAACGGCGACACCGTCCACCCGGCCTCCGTCCAGCGCACCATGCTGGAGGGCAACCGGCGGCTGACCGAGGACGGCGGCGCCCCCGGCATCCTGCTCGCCCTCGACACGGTGAAGAAGCTCGCCGACGAGGAGATGAAGGTCGTCGTCGACCCGGCCACCGGAATGCGCCGGATCACCAAGCTGATGGACCCGGCCGAGGCGACCGGCGAGTACATCGGCGTCACCGTGATCAACCCGTCCGCCGCCGCCGACCTCACCGACGCGCTGCGCGCCACCTACGAGCGCGACCCGCAGCTGTACTACGAGGACGGCTACCAGGAGATGGTGAACCGGGGCCTGCGGATCGACGTGCAGCCGATCGGCGAGGTGTCCTGGGTCGAGGTCGACAACCACGACGACCTGGCGAAGGCGCGGGAGATCGCGTGCCAGTACTGACCCGACTGGTCCCGTCGCCGCTGTTCGCCGAGATCCGCCCGGGCGCGCTGGACGCGCTCGGCGGCATCCTGGCGGACCAGCGGCTGTCGGCCTCGGGCCGGATCGCGGTGGCGATCAGCAACGGCTCGGGCGCCGCGATGCGCGAGCGCCTGGAGCCCGCCCTGCCCGGCGCCGACTGGTACAACGTGGACGACGGCAGCCTCGACAGCGCGGTGCGCTTCGCCGAGGAGATGCGCGGCAAGCACTACGACGCGGTCGTCGGCCTCGGCGGCGGCAAGATCATCGACGCCGCCAAGTACGCCGCCGCCCGGGTCGGCCTGCCGGTGGTCGCGGTGGCCACCAACCTGGCCCACGACGGCATCTGCTCGCCGGTCTCCACCCTCGACAACGACACCGGCCGGGGCTCCTACGGGGTGCCCAGCCCGATCGGCATCGTGGTCGACCTGGACGTGATCCGGCAGGCCCCGCAGCGCTTCGTGGCGGGCGGCATCGGCGACGTGGTCTCCAACATCTCGGCCTGCGCGGACTGGGAGTTGTCGCACGCGGTCACCGGCGAGCCGGTGGACGGACTGGCCGTCGCGATGGCCCGTTCGGCGGGCGAGAACCTGCTGCGGCACCCGGGGAGCACTCAGGACCAGGACCTCCTGACGGCCCTCGCCGAAGCCCTGGTACTGTCCGGCATCGCGATGAACATCGCGGGCAGCACCCGGCCTTCCTCGGGCGCCTGCCACGAGATCTCGCATGCCCTGGACGTGCTGTACCCCAAGCGTTCCGCCCAGCACGGCGAACAGGTGGGCCTCGGCGCCGCGTTCGCCAGTTTCCTGCGGGGCGAGCGCGAGCTGACCGGTCTGATCGTGGAGCGCCTGGCGAGCCATGGACTGCCGGTGACCGCAGCTCAAATCGGTTTCAGCGAAGCGGAGTTCACCGAGGCGGTGCACTACGCTCCGAACACCCGCCCGGGGCGCTTCACCATCCTGGAACACCTCGACCTCTCCCCTTCCGCAATCAGGGACGCGTACGCCGACTATGTCCAAGCCGTCAACAGCTGACCCCTCCACCGCGGGTGCCGAGCGGCCCCCGGTGGACCTGAGCCGCAGGCCCTCGATCGAGGAACTGCGTGCGGTGATCCACCCGGAGGGCATGCTCCAGCGCCGCAGCGCCGAGCACTGGGCCGGGCGTCTGTACATGCGGAGGATCTCGCTGCGGATCACCCGCGTGCTGTCCACCGTGACGGCGATCACGCCCAACGGCCTGACCTACCTGATGATGTTCACCGGCATCCTGGCCGGCGCCGCCCTGGTCCTGCCGGGCATCACCGGCGCGGTCCTGGGCGCGCTGCTGATCCAGGTCTACCTGCTGCTGGACTGCGTGGACGGCGAGGTGGCCCGCTGGCGTCGGCAGACCTCGCTCACCGGGGTCTACCTGGACCGGGTCGGACACTACATGTCCGAGGCGGCCCTGCTGACCGGCCTCGGCCTGCGCGCCACCGACCTGCTGCACCGCGAGGGCAGCGGCTCGCACTGGGAGTGGGCGTTCCTCGGCACGCTGGCCGCGCTCGGCGCGATCCTGATCAAGTCCGAGACGGACCTGGTGGACGTCGCCCGGGCCCGCAGCGGCATGACCGCGGTCGAGGACAGCGCCTCGGTGCCGCGCTCGGCCTCGGTGGCCAGGGCCCGCAAGGCGGCCTCCCTGCTGAAGTTCCACCGGCTGGTCGGCGCGGTCGAGGCCTCGCTGTTCATCCTCGCGGCCGGGATCGGCGACGCCGTCCACGGCGGGCTGTTCTTCACCCGCCTCGCGGTCGTGGTGCTGGCGGCGATCGCCATGCTGCAGACCGTCCTGCACCTGTTGAGCATCGTCCTTTCGAGCAGGCTCCGATGAACACTTCCACTTCTTCCACGTCCACGACGGCCGAGGACTTCCGCCTCGGCGCGGTCATCATCACCATGGGCAACCGGCCGGTCGAGCTCAACGCCCTGATCGAATCGGTCCGCGCCCAGGAGGGCCCGGCGGTCGAGTTCGCCGTGGTCGGCCAGGGCGTCCGGCTGTCCGAGCTGCCCGAGGGCGTGCGCAGCGTCGAGCTGCCGGAGAACCTCGGCATCCCGGGCGGGCGCAACGTCGGCATCGAGCTGTTCGGGCCGGACGGCCGGGAGGTGGACGCCGTCCTCTTCCTGGACGACGACGGCCTGCTGCCGCGCACCGACTCGGCCCGGCTGCTGCGCGAGGCCTTCACCTCCGACCCGGAACTGGGCATCGTGTCCTTCCGGATCGAGGACCCGGAGACCGGGGTCACCCAGCGCCGGCACGTCCCCCGGCTGCGCGCCAGCGACCCGCTGCGCTCCTCCCGGGTGACCACCTTCCTGGGCGGCGCGAGCGCCGTGCGCTGCAAGGTGTTCGAGCAGGCCGGGCAGCTGCCCGCCGAGTTCTTCTACGCCCACGAGGAGACCGACCTCGCGTGGCGCGCCCTGGACGCCGGTTGGGCCATCGACTACCGCGCGGACGTGGTGCTGCACCACCCCGCCACGTCGCCGGCCCGGCACGCGACCTACTTCCACAACGTGGCCCGTAACAGGGTCTGGCTCGCGAGGCGGAACCTTCCGGCCCCGTTGGTGCCTCTCTATCTGGGAACCTGGTTTCTGCTGACCCTGGCCCGACGTCCCTCCGCGGAGGGGCTGAAGGCCTGGCTGAGCGGATTCCGGGCGGGCTTCCGCGAACCCTGCGGTCAGCGGAAGCCGATGCGATGGCGTACCGTCTGGCGACTGACCAGGATGGGCCGACCTCCGATCATCTGATTGGATCAGGTGATCGATCGCTTCCGGCCGGTGACCACACACCGGCCGGGCCTCCCCCCGTGATCCCAGTGGATCCCCATCGGCGCAAGGCCGGCGGACCCCGCCGACCGGCCGCCCCGACCGATCCCGCGCGAAGGACGAATGTGTCGACAGTGAGTGAACCCGTCAGCCTCTCAGCCCCCACGGGGGCGGACGCGGGCCTGACCCCCAAGCAGCTTGCGGACAAGTACGGTCTGTCGGTGAGCGGTGCCCGCCCCGGACTGTTCGCCTACACCAAGCAGCTCTGGAGCCGGCGCCACTTCATCTGGGCCTTCGCCACCGCCCGTCTGGTGGCCCAGTACACCGACGCCAAGCTGGGCCAGCTCTGGCAGGTCGTGACCCCGCTGCTCAACTGCGGGGTGTTCTACCTGGTCTTCGGCGTCATCCTGGCGAGCAAGCAGGGCTTCCCCGGGCACACCTACATCTCCTGGCTGTGCATCGGCGTCTTCGTCTTCCAGTTCACCCAGAACGCCGTGCAGTCCGGCACCCGGGCGATCTCCGACAACCTCGGCCTGATCCGGGCGCTGCACTTCCCGCGCGCCAGCCTGCCGATCGCCTTCACCGTGATCCAGCTCCAGCAGCTGCTGATCTCGATGGTGGTCCTGGTCATCACCGTGCTCGCGGGCGGCGTCACGCCGGGCAAGACCTGGCTGCTGGTCATCCCGGCGCTGCTGCTGCAGACGCTGTTCAACACCGGCGTCTCGCTGATCTTCGCCCGGATCGGTTCCAAGACCAGTGACATCTCCCAGCTGATCCCGTTCGTGATGCGGGCCTGGATGTTCCTGTCCGGCGTGATGTTCAGCATCCAGGACAAGATCCAGAGCTGGCCGCACTCCATCCAGACGATCATGGCCCTCAACCCGGCCTCGGTCTACATGAACCTGCTGCGCCACGCCTTCGCGCCGGTCATCTACAACAAGCACCAGCCCGTGCACCAGACCCTGCCGCCGCACCAGTGGACCTACGGCATCGCCTGGGCGGTCGGGATCTTCATCATCGGATACGTCTTCTTCTGGAAGGCCGAGGAGGAGTACGGCCGTGGCTGACACCGACCTGAGCAAGCGCGACGTGGTGACGGACACCAAGATCGCCCGCGAGCCCACCGTCGTCGTCGACGACGTGCACATCGTCTACCGGGTGCACGGCGCCGGCTCCGGCAAGGGCAGCGCCACCTCGGCGATCAGCCGCATCCTCAGCCGCAAGCGCGGCTCCGGCGTGCGCGAGGTGCACGCGGTGAAGGGCATCAGCTTCACCGCGTACAAGGGCGAGGCGATCGGTCTGATCGGCTCCAACGGCTCCGGCAAGTCGACCATGCTGTCCGCCATCGCGGGCCTGCTGCCGACCGAGAAGGGCGGCATCTACACCAACGGCCAGCCCTCGCTGCTGGGCGTCAACGCGGCCCTGATGAACGAGCTCACCGGTGAGCGCAACGTCATTCTGGGCTGCCTGGCGATGGGCATGACCCCGGCCCAGGTGAAGGCGCGCTACCAGGAGATCGTCGACTTCTCCGGCATCAACGACAAGGGCGACTTCATCTCCCTGCCGATGCGCACCTACTCCTCCGGCATGGGCGCCCGGCTGCGCTTCTCGATCGCCGCGGCCAAGACCCACGACGTGCTGCTGATCGACGAGGCGCTGGCCACCGGCGACCAGGCCTTCCAGCAGCGCAGCAAGCGCCGCATCGACGAGCTGCGCGGCTCCGCCGGTACGGTCTTCCTGGTCAGCCACGACAACAACTCGATCCGCGAGGTCTGCGAGCGGACCATCTGGATCGAGGCCGGCGAGCTGGTCATGGACGGCCCGACCGAGGAGGTCGTCGGCCGGTACGAGCGCGGCGAGCGCCCGTAACCGTCCGCGCGAAAAGCCCTGGCACCGAAGGGCCGGTCCCGGAATACTCCGGAACCGGCCCTTCGGCGTGCCGCCCTACCCCGGGTGGCCCGCCGCCGCGGGGGTGAGCGCCACCGTGCGCCGGGCGGGGCGCTCTTCTCGGGCGCGTCGCGGGGTGTCAGGCTGGGGGCCGCGGGGGCGGTGTGCCGTGCGTGACGCCCGCGCTCGGACGCGTGTCCGAGTCGGACCGGTGGTACCCAGCGGTGTAGAACGGGGGAGTGACTGCAGTGTCGGCTTCGGCCCAGCCCAGAGATACGCCGGTGAACCCTTCCGCGGGACAGACCCTGGACAAGGCGGGTGCGGAGAACTTCCCGGTCGCCCCCTTCTTCCTGCCCGCGGCCTGGCGCGACGACCTGATGGCCGTCTACGGCTTCGCCCGGCTGGTCGACGACGCCGGCGACGGGGACCTCGCCGACCCGGCCGCCACCGCCGCCCTGCTCGGGGTCGAGCAGCGGCCCCCCGCCACCCCTTCGGCCCAGTCCGGCCCGCCGAGCCCGGCGGAGGTCTCCTTCCGGTTCGCACTGCTGGACGGACTGGAGCACGACCTCGACCGGGTGTTCGAGTCCGCCCTGCGTCCCGGCGGCGCCGAACAGCCCCGCCACCCGCTGCTGGCCCGGCTGGTCCCGCTGGTCGACCGGCACGGCCTGACCCCCGAGCCGTTCCGCCGTCTGATCGAGGCCAACCGGGTGGACCAGACCACCACCCGCTACGCCGGCTACGAGGACCTGGTCGGCTACTGCACGCTCTCCGCGGACCCGGTCGGCCGCCTGGTGCTGGCCATCGCCGGCGTCTCCACCCCCGAGCGGATCGAGCTCTCCGACGCCATCTGCACCGCCCTCCAGCTGGTCGAACACATCCAGGACGTGGCCGAGGACCTCACCCGCGGCCGGATCTACCTCCCCGCCGAGGACCTCGAACGCTTCGGCGTCACCGAGGAGGAGCTCGCCGAGCCCGCCGCGACCGGTGCGGTTCGGGAACTGATCGCCTTCGAGGTCGAACGGGCCCGCACCCTGCTCGACCACGGCGCACCATTGGTAGGTACGGTTCGGGGGAGGCTTCGACTGCTCCTGGCGGGATTCACCGCAGGTGGTTACGCGGCCCTGGCGGCCGTCGAGGACGCCGGGTACGACGTACTCGCCCGGCAGGCGAAGCCGGACAAGCGCCGCCTCGCAATGAAGGCGGCGGCCATCTTCGCGAAGGGAAGGTGAACGCCCGAGTGGCGGCATCACCACTGGCGTCGGCCCCGACCATGGCGGCGTACCGGTACTGCGAGGCAGTCACCGGGCTGCAGGCGCGCAACTTCAGCTACGGCATCCGGCTGCTTCCCGAACCCAAGCGGCTGGCCATGTCGGCCCTGTACGCGCTGGCCCGCCGGGTGGACGACATCGGCGACGGCGACCTCCCGGCCGACCGCAAGGCCGAGGCGCTGGTGCGCACCCGGGAGCTGGTGGACGAGGTCCGCGCCGGCACGGTCGCCGAGGACGACACCGACCCGATCAAGGTCGCCCTGGCCGACGCGGCCCGGCGCTTCCCGATCCCGCTCGGCGGCTTCGACGAGCTGATCGACGGCGTGGAGATGGACCTCAAGGGCGCCGAGTACCAGACCTACGAGGAGCTGAAGGTCTACTGCCGCTGCGTGGCGGGCGCGATCGGCCGGCTCTCGCTGGGCGTCTACGGCTGCGACGACCCCGAGCGCGGGGCGCATTACGCGGACACCCTGGGCCTGGCCCTGCAGCTCACCAACATCCTGCGCGACCTGCGCGAGGACGCCCTGACCGGCCGCACCTACCTGCCCAGCGAGGACCTGGCCCGGTTCGGCTGCGAGCAGGGCTTCGCGCTGCCCAAGCCGCCGGTCGGCGCGGACTTCACCGGACTGGTGGCCTTCGAGGCCGCCCGCGCCCAGGCCGCCTTCGAGGAGGGCCTGCGCCTGCTGCCGATGCTCGACCGCCGCAGCCGCGCCTGCACCGCCGCGATGGCCGGGATCTACCACCGGCTGCTCGGCCGGATCGCCGCCGATCCCGAGTCGGTGCTGCGCGGCCGGGTCTCGCTGCCGGGCTGGGAGAAGGCGTACGTCGCGCTTTCCGGGCTCGCCGGGGGGCGTTCTTGAATCTCGTCACAGTTCTGTCACGCTGTGTCAGCGGGGAATCACATCCGGGTAGAGCCGTGTTGACCACGTCGCTGACCACGAGGGTGCCGGCCGCGAGCGGGCCGGCCACCGCGACCGCCGCCGGGCGGTCCGGCGACTGCGAGGGGGAGGGTCGATGACCGGGCGAGCCGTTGCCGCACGCCCGGCCGCCGTCGTGGTCGGCGGCGGCCTGGCAGGCATCACCACCGCACTGCGACTGGCCGAGGCCGGCCACGACGTCACCCTCGCCGAGGGGCGTCCCCGACTCGGCGGCCTGGCCTTCTCCTTCCAGCGCGGCGAGCTGACCGTCGACAACGGCCAACACGTCTTCCTGCGCTGCTGCACCGCCTACCGCGGCCTGCTGGAGCGCCTCGGCGCCACCCGGATGACCCACCTCCAGGACCGGCTGGACGTCCCGGTGCTCTCCGTCACCGGCCCCGACCGGGCCCCGGTGCGCACCCTCGGCCGACTGCGCCGGGCCGGTCTGCCCGTCCCGCTGCACCTGGCCGGCAGCCTGGCCCGCTACCCCCACCTGTCCCCGGCCGACCGGGCCCGGGTGGTCCGCGGCGCCCTCGCCCTGAACGGCCTGGACCTCGCCGACCCGGCCCTGGACGAGCTCTCCTTCGGCGAGTGGCTGCGCCGCAACGGGCAGAACGCGGCCACCACGGCCGCCCTGTGGGACCTGGTCGGCGTGGCCACCCTGAACGCCCGGGCCGACCAGGTGTCGCTGGCGCTCGCCGCGATGGTCTTCAAGACCGGCCTGCTCTCCGACCCCGGGGCCTCCGACATCGGCATCGCCGCCGTTCCGCTCGGGGTGATCCACCACGACCGGGCGCTCGCCGAGCTGGAACGCGCCGGCGTGCGGGTGCTGCTGCGCGCCCGGGTCGCGGAGCTCAAGCCCGCCACGCCCCAGCACGCCGTCCGGCTGGAGGGCGGTGAGCTGCTCACCGCCGACACCGTGGTGCTGGCCGGGGCCCAGGACACCGCGGCCGCCCTGCTGCCGCCGGGCGCCGTCCCCCAGCGGCTGGCGGACCTCGGCACCACGCCGATCCTCAACGTGCACGTGGTCTACGACCGCAAGGTGCTGCGCCGACCGTTCTTCGCCGCGCTCGACAGCCCGGTCCAATGGGTCTTCGACCGCACCACCCACTCGGGCCTGGCCGGCACCCCGATCGGCCGAACCCACCCGGGCGCCCAGTACCTGGCGCTCTCGCAGTCCGCCGTCCAGGACGAGATCGACCTGCCGGTCGCCGAACTCCGCGACCGCTACCTGCCCGAGCTGGCCCGGCTGCTCCCGGCCGCCGCGGGCGCCGAGGTGCTGGACTTCTTCGTCACCCGGGAGCGCACCGCCACCTTCGACGGGGCCCCGGGCAGCGCCGCGCTGCGCCCGGCGGCCGCGACCGGCGTCCCCGGGCTGCTGCTGGCCGGCGCCTGGACCGCCACCGGCTGGCCCGCGACCATGGAGGGCGCCGTGCGCAGCGGCCACGCCGCGGCCGACGCCGCGCTCGCCGCGGCCGGCGCCCGGGTGCCGGTGGACCGGGGCGACGGGCGGTGGCCGAGGTGACGGTGGGCCCCGGCGCCGGAGAGCCCGCCAGAGCCGACGGGCGTACCGTCGGCCCCATCGGCCGTACCGACACCGTTCGTTCCGGCACCACCCGCACTGGCACCACTCGTACTGGCACCACTCGTACTGGCACCAGCCGCACCGACAGCACCCGGCCGCCCCGTGCGGTCCGGCACCACGAGGGAGAGGGAACGCACGTGGAGTCACGCACCGGCTTCGCCGTCGGAGGCACGGCGCACGCCGAACCGGTCTCCGTGCCGGAGCTGCTCGCCCGCAGCCGTACGCTCTGCACCCCGCCGCTCCGGGCCGCCGTCGCCCGTCTGGCCGCACCCATGGACACCGTCGCCGCGTACCACTTCGGCTGGATCGACCGGGACGGCACCCTGGTGGAGGGCGACGGCGGCAAGGCCGTGCGCCCGGCCCTGGCGCTGCTGTCGGCCCGGGCGGCCGGTGCGGCGGCCGAGGTGGGCGTGCCCGGTGGGGTGGCGGTTGAACTGGTGCACAACTTTTCCCTCCTTCATGATGATCTGATGGACGGTGACGAGACCCGGCGGCACCGGGCCACCGCCTGGACGGTCTTCGGGCCGGCCCAGGCGATCCTGGTCGGCGACGCCCTGGCGACGCTCGGCACGGAGGTGCTGCTCGACGCCGCGGTGACCGGTGGCGCGAGCCCCACCGACGCCGCGCGGGCCGTCCGGCTGCTCACCACGGCGACCCGCCGACTGATCGACGGCCAGGCCATGGACGTCGCCTTCGAACAGCGCGACAGTGTCACCGTCGCCGAGTGCCTGGAGATGGAGGGCGGCAAGACCGCCGCCCTGCTCTCCGCCGCCTCGGCGATCGGCGCCGTCCTGGCCGGGGCCGACGACAAGGTCTCCGACGCGCTCCAGCGCTACGGCCACCACCTGGGCCTGGCCTTCCAGGCGGTGGACGACCTGCTGGGCATCTGGGGTGCGACCGAGGTCACCGGCAAGCCGCACTGGGGCGACCTGCGCCAGCGCAAGAAGTCCCTGCCGGTCGCCGCCGCCCTGGCCGAGGGCGGGGCCGCCTCCCGCCGGCTGGCCGAGCAGCTCGCCGACCCGAAGGGCCGCGGTGAGGAGGGCGAGCCCGAGCTCGCCGCCCGGGCCGCGCTGATCGAGGAGGCCGGCGGCCGCGCCTGGACCCAGGAGGAGGCCCGCCGCCAGCACACGACTGCCCTCGCCGCCCTGGACGAGGTGCCCATGGCCGACGGGGTGCGCGAGCACTTCGTCGCACTCGCCGAATTCGTGGTGGTACGAGAGAGGTGACGTTACGTTGACAGCAACCGCGGACGGCCGGCTCGACCCTGAGTACGATTCCGAGCCGGTCGCGGTGGGCGACCGCCCCCCGACCCTGTTGGGCGCGGGGCGGCGCCAGCCCGAGGACACCGACCGGCCGCGGCCGGTCGGTGAGGCGGGCCGGCAGCCCGGTGACGCGCGCGAGGCGCTCGCGCGTGCCACCACCCACCTGCTCTCGCTGCAGTCCTCCGAGGGCTGGTGGAAGGGCGACCTGGAGACCAACGTCACCATGGACGCCGAGGACTTACTGCTCCGCCAGTTCCTGGGCATCCGGACCGAGGAGCAGACCCGGGCCACCGCCGAGTGGATCCGCTCCCAGCAGCGGGAGGACGGCACCTGGGCCACCTTCCACGGCGGGCCGGCCGAACTGTCCACCACCGTCGAGGCCTACGTCGCCCTCAAACTCGCCGGCGACGACCCGAACGCCCCGCACATGCTGGCCGCCGCGCGCTACGTCCGCTCCGCCGGGGGCATCGCGGCCGCCCGGGTGTTCACCCGGATCTGGCTCGCGCTCTTCGGCTGGTGGCCCTGGGAACGGCTGCCCGAGATGCCACCCGAGATCATCTTCCTGCCCAAGTGGCTGCCGCTGAACATCTACGCCTTCGGCTGCTGGGCCCGCCAGACCATCGTCCCGCTGACCATCGTCTCGGCCCACCGCCCGGTCCGTCCGGCCCCCTTCGCGCTCACCGAGCTGCACACCGACCCGGACCACCCCTTCCCCGACCGGCCGTTCGCCCCCGCCACCAGCTGGGACGGCATGTTCGAGCGCCTGGACAAGGTGCTGCACGCCTACCACCGCCGGGCCTTCCGACCGCTGCGCCGACTCGCCGTCGCCCAGGCCTGCCGCTGGATCGTCGAGCGCCAGGAGGCGGACGGCTGCTGGGGCGGCATCCAGCCGCCGGCCGTCTACTCGCTGATCGCCCTGCACCTGGAGGGCTACGAGCTGGAGCACCCGGTGATGACGGCCGGGCTCTCCTCCTTCGACCGCTTCACCGTGCACACCGAGGACGGCATGCGCTGGATGGAGGCCTGCCAGTCCCCGGTCTGGGACACCTGCCTGGCCACCATCGCGCTGGTCGACGCCGGGGTGCCGGCCGACCACCCGGCGCTGGTCTCCGCGGTCGACTGGATGCTCGCCGAGGAGATCCGCAAGCCCGGTGACTGGTCCGTCCAGCGGCCCGCCCTGCCGGCCGGCGGCTGGGCCTTCGAGTTCGAGAACGACACCTACCCCGACATCGACGACACCGCCGAGGTGGTGCTGGCGCTGCGCCGGGTCGCCCACCCCGACCAGGGCCGGGTCGACGCGGCGGTGGACCGGGGCGTGCTGTGGAACCTCGGGATGCAGTCCAAGAACGGCGCCTGGGGCGCCTTCGACGTGGACAACACCAGCCTGCTGCCGAACAAGCTGCCGTTCTGCGACTTCGGCGAGGTGGTCGACCCGCCGTCCGCCGACGTCACCGCCCACGTCGTGGAGATGCTCGCCGAGACCGGCCGGGCCCGGGACCCGCGGACCCGGCGCGGCATCGAGTGGCTGCTGCGCAACCAGGAGGCGGACGGCTCCTGGTTCGGCCGCTGGGGCACCAACTACATCTACGGCACCGGCTCGGTGCTGCCCGCCCTGGCCGCGGCCGGCGTCCCGGACGAGCACCCGGCGATCCGCCGGGCGGTGCGCTGGCTGGAGGACCGGCAGAACGCCGACGGCGGCTGGGGCGAGGACATGCGCTCCTACGACGACCCGGCGCGCTGGGCCGGACGCGGCGACTCCACCGCCTCGCAGACCGCATGGGCGCTGATGGCACTGCTCTCGGCGGGCGAGGGCCCGGACGGCCGGACCAACCCGGCGGTGGAACGCGGGGTGGAGTGGCTGGTGCGCACCCAGCTGCCCGAGGGCACCTGGGACGAACCGCAGTTCACCGGCACCGGCTTCCCCTGGGACTTCTCCATCAACTACCACCTCTACCGGCTGGTCTTCCCGGTCACCGCGCTCGGCCGCTACCTCAACGGCGCCCCGGGCATGGTGTCGCCGGGCGGCACCCCGACGATCGGGGCGGCGCGGTGACCACCGCCCCCCTGCTGGTGCTCTGCGCCCTGGGCCCCGAGGTGTGGGCCCTGCGCGGCGGTGACTGGCGCGGCTCGGCCGGCGGACCGCCGGTGCTGGTGCGCACCGGGGTCGGCCGGCGGCGCGCCGGGACGGCCGTGCGCCGGCTGCTCGGCTCCGCCCCGGGCGGCTACGGCGCGGTCGTGGTCGCGGGCTTCGGCGCCGCCGTCGGACCGGGCGTGGCACCCGGCGAGGTGGTGGCCGCCGACGGCGTGCGCGACGCCGAGGGCCATCTCTACCCGGTCGACTCCGGGCCGGAACTGGCCCGGGCGCTCAAGGAACAGGGCCTGACCGCGCACACCGGGGTGCACCACACCGCCGACCACGTGGTGCGCGGCATCGAGCGGCGCGCCCTGCACCTCCAGGGCGCGCTCGCCGTCGACATGGAGGCGGCGGCCGTGCTGGCCGCGCTGCGGGAGGTGCGCCCGGTCCTGCCGGTCGCGGTGCTGCGGGTGGTGGTGGACACCCCCGAGCACGAACTGCTGCGGCCCGGCACCCTGCCGGCCGGGGTGCGCGCCTGGCGGACCCTGCGGGCGACGGTACCCGCCCTGGTCGACTGGTACCGGCAGGAGCACGTCACGGGCTCCCAGGAGCACGTCACGGGCTCCGCAGACCTGAACCACCCCACATCCTCGACGCTCCCCCAGGAGGCGAGCTAGCCATGGCCATGCCGTTGCGCCAGACCGTGCGGGTCGGCACCTACCTGATGCAGCAGAAGCTGCTCAAGCGACGCGACAAGTTCCCGCTGATCGTCGAACTGGAACCGCTGTTCGCCTGCAACCTCGCCTGCGAGGGCTGCGGCAAGATCCAGCACCCGGCGGGCGTCCTCAAGCAGCGGATGCCCGTCGCCCAGGCGGTCGGCGCGGTCCTGGAGTCGGGTGCCCCGATGGTCTCGATCGCCGGCGGCGAGCCGCTGATGCACCCGCAGATCGACGAGATCGTCCGACAGCTGGTGGAGCGCCGCAAGTACGTCTTCCTCTGCACCAACGCGCTGCTGATGCGCAAGAAGATGGACAAGTTCAAGCCCTCGCCGTACTTCACCTTCGCGGTGCACATCGACGGGCTGCGCGAGCGGCACGACGAGTCGGTGGCCAAGGAGGGCACCTTCGACGAGGCGGTGGCGGCGATCAAGGAGGCCAAGCGGCGCGGCTTCCGGGTCACCACCAACAGCACCTTCTTCAACACCGACACCCCGCAGACCGTCATCGACGTGCTGGACTACCTCAACGACGAGCTCAAGGTCGACGAGATGATGATCTCTCCGGCCTACGCCTACGAGAAGGCCCCCGACCAGGAGCACTTCCTCGGCGTCGAGCAGACCCGGGAGCTCTTCCGCAAGGCCTTCGCCGGCGGCAACCGCAAGCGCTGGCGCCTCAACCACAGCCCGCTCTTCCTGGACTTCCTGGAGGGCAAGGCCGACTTCGAGTGCACCCCCTGGGGCATCCCCAACTACTCCCTGTTCGGCTGGCAGCGGCCCTGCTACCTGATGGCCGACGGCTACGTGCCGACCTACCGCGAGCTGGTCGAGAAGACCGACTGGAGCAAGTACGGGCGCGGCAAGGACCCGCGCTGCGAGAACTGCATGGCCCACTGCGGCTACGAGCCGACCGCCGTCCTCGCGACGATGGGCTCGCTCCAGCAGTCGCTGCGCGCCATCACCGAGACCGTCAGCTCCAACCGCGGGCGCTGAGGCCGGGCCGGCGCCGCCCGGCCCCGCAGCCGACCGCGTCCTGAGCTCCCGCCCGGCCCGGGCCCTCGTGCCCGGGCCGGCCCCGCCCCCGGTGGGCGGGGGCACCACCGCTCCGAGTCGTGAGGTGTACCCATGTCACTGCTCTCCCGCGTCACGTCCCCGGCCGAGCTGCGCAAGCTCCCCGCCGCCGAACTGCCGCTGCTCGCCGACGAGATCCGCGACTTCCTGATCGACGCCGTCACCCGCACCGGCGGACACCTCGGACCCAACCTCGGCGTGGTGGAGCTCACCATCGCGCTGCACCGGGTCTTCGACTCGCCGTACGACCGGATCGTCTTCGACACCGGACACCAGAGCTACGTCCACAAGCTGCTCACCGGGCGCCAGGACTTCTCCCGGCTGCGGATGAAGGGCGGACTGTCCGGCTACCCCTCGCGGGCCGAGTCCGAGCACGACCTGGTCGAGAACTCGCACGCCTCCACCGCGCTCTCCTACGCCGACGGACTCGCCAAGGCCGCCCAACTGCTCGGCCAGCACGACCGGCACACCGTCGCGGTCATTGGCGACGGCGCGCTCACCGGCGGCCTCGCCTGGGAGGCGCTCAACAACATCGCCGAAGCCCGCGACCGGCCGCTGGTCATCGTGGTCAACGACAACGAGCGCTCCTACGCCCGGACCATCGGCGGCCTGGCCAACCACCTGGCCACCCTGCGCACCACCCAGGGCTACGAGCGCTTCCTGGCCATCGGCAAGGAGGCGCTGCAGCGCACCCCGCTGGTCGGGCAGCCGATCTTCGACGCCCTGCACGGGGCCAAGAAGGGCTTCAAGGACGCCTTCGCCCCGCAGGGCATGTTCGAGGACCTCGGGCTCAAGTACCTCGGCCCGATCGACGGCCACGACCCGGGAGCGGTCGAGCAGGCGCTGCGCCAGGCCCGGAACTTCGGCGGCCCGGTCATCGTGCACTGCCTGACCGTCAAGGGACGCGGCTACCGGCCCGCCGAGCAGGACGAGGCGGACCGCTTCCACGCCGTCAACCCGATCGACCCGTACACCTGTCTGCCGATCTCGCCCAGCGCCGGGGTCTCCTGGACCTCGGTGTTCGGCGAGGAGATGGTCGAGCTCGGCGCCGAGCGGCCCGACCTGGTGGCGATCACCGCCGCGATGCTCCAACCGGTCGGGCTGGCGCCGTTCGCCAAGGCGTACCCGGACCGGACCTTCGACGTCGGGATCGCCGAGCAGCACGCCGTCACCAGCGCGGCGGGGCTGGCCACCGGCGGGCTGCACCCGGTGGTGGCGGTGTACGCGACCTTCCTGAACCGGGCCTTCGACCAGGTCCTGATGGACGTCGCCCTGCACCGGCTGGGCGTCACCTTCGTGCTCGACCGCTCCGGGGTGACCGGCTCCGACGGGGCCTCGCACAACGGGATGTGGGACCTGTCGATCCTCCAGGTCGTCCCCGGGCTGCGGCTGGCCGCGCCGCGCGACGCCGAGCAACTGCGGGCCCAGCTGCGGGAGGCCGTCGAGGTCGCGGACGCGCCGACCGTGGTGCGCTTCCCCAAGGGCAACGTCGGGCCGGTGGTCACGGCGGTCGAGCGGATCGGCGGGACGGACGTGCTGCTGCGCACCGGCCGGGCACCGGAGATCCTGCTGGTGGCCGTCGGCGTCACCGCCTCGGCCTGTCTGGACGCCGCCCGGCTGCTGCTGGCCGAGGGCTTCACCGCGACCGTGGTCGACCCGCGCTGGGTCAAACCGGTCGACCCGGCGCTGGCCGAACTCGCCGCCGCCCACCGGCTGGTGGTCACGGTCGAGGACAACGGCCGTACCGGGGGCGTCGGTTCGGCCGTCGCCCAGGCGCTGCGCGACGCCGACGTGGACGTCCCGGTCCGGATGCTCGGGTTGCCGCAGGAGTTCCTCGGCCACGCCGCCCGCGGCGAGATCCTGGAGGAGGCCGGGCTGACCGGCACCGGGGTCGCGGCCCAGACCGCCGTCTTCGCCAAGAACCTGCTACCGACCCGAGGAGCGAACCCGCGCCATGCCGGCTGACCCCGCCGCCGCCGACCGCACCGCCGCCGAGCGCACCGCCGCCGAGCGCACCGCTGCCGACCCCGCCGCCGTCGGCCGCCCGGCCGGCGGTCGCCCCGCCTTCGACCTCGCCGCCCTGCTCGCCGAACGCGGCGGCGAGCGCTACGAGTTGCACAGCCGCCACCTCAATCCGCAGCTGCCCCGGATGCTCCGCACCATCGGCTTCGACAAGTACTACGAGCGTGCGGAGGGCCAGTACTTCTACGACGCCGAGGGCAACGAGTACCTCGACATGCTGGCCGGCTTCGGCATCTTCGCGCTCGGCCGGCACCACCCGGTGGTGCGCTCCTCGATCCAGCAGGTGATGGACCTGGACCTGCCGGACCTGGTCCGCTTCGACTGCTCGCCGCTGCCCGGCCTGCTGGCCGAGCGGCTGCTGTCGTACGCGCCCGGACTGGACCGGGTGTTCTTCGGCAACAGCGGCACCGAGGCGGTGGAGACCGCGCTGAAGTTCGCCCGGTACGCCACCGGCCGCAAGCGGATCCTCTATGCCGACCACGCCTTCCACGGGCTGACCACCGGCTCGCTCTCGGTCAACGGGGAGAACGGCTTCCGCAAGGGCTTCGACCCGCTGCTGCCGGACACCGCCATCCCGCTCGGCGACATCGGGGCCCTGGCCAAGGAGTTGAAGCGGGGCGACGTCGCGGCGTTGATCGTCGAACCGATCCAGGGCAAGGGTGTCCAGGCGCCGCCGCCCGGCTGGCTGCGGGCCGCCCAGGCGCTGCTGCACGAGCACAGGGCACTGCTGATCTGCGACGAGGTGCAGACCGGGATCGGCCGCACCGGGGAGTTCTTCGCCTACCAGCACGAGGAGGGCGTGCTGCCCGACCTGGTGTGCGCCGCCAAGGCGCTCTCCGGCGGGTACGTGCCGGTCGGGGCGACGCTCGGCAAGAGCTGGATCTTCGAGAAGGTGTACTCCTCGATGGACCGGGTGCTGGTGCACTCGGCCAGCTTCGGGTCCAACGCCCAGGCGATGGCGGCCGGGCTGGCGACCCTGGAGGTGATGCGCGAGGAGAAGGTGGTGGAGAACGCCCGGCAGGTCGGTGACCGGTTCCGGGAGCGGCTGACCGCGCTGATCGAGCGGTACGAGCTGCTGGCCGAGGTGCGCGGCCGCGGGCTGATGATCGGCATCGAGTTCGGCCGGCCCAAGTCGCTGAAGCTGCGGACCGGTTGGACGGCGCTGCAGGCGGCGCGCAAGGGGTTGTTCGCCCAGATGGTGGTCGTCCCGCTGCTGCAGCGGCACCGGATCCTGACCCAGGTGTCCGGGGACCACCTGGAGGTGATCAAGTTGATCCCGCCGCTGATCATCACCGATCGGGACGTGGACCGGTTCATCGACGCGTTCACCGAGATCATGGACGAGGCCCACCGGGGGAACGGCCTGATGTGGGACTTCGGCTGGACCCTGGTGAAGCAGGCGGTCGGCAACCGGTGACGGCGGCGGAGTGGGAAGTCGGCCCGGCCGACTTCCCACTCCGTGGGAGACACCGCGTCAGAGCTCGGTCCGGCGGCGCCGGACCACCACCACGAGATCGACGACGGCGAACAGGGTGAGCAGCCCGAGGGCGACCGCGAAGCCGGTGAGGGTGCCCCGGCTGGGCGCGCCGTCGACGGGGGAGGCGGCCGCCCAGTACGCGAAGCCCGCGGTGCCCAGCGCGAACAGCGGGGTGAAGGTCAGCGAGAGCAGGTAGCGGAGCTTGAGGTCGCTGCGGGCGGTGGCCGGCTCGGTGCCGCTGCGCCACCGTCGCCGAGGGGTCGTGGTGCGCATGCCGGTTCACCTCCGGGCCGCGCGGGTGGGGGCTACGATTCCAGCGTACGTCCGAGGGGGAGAGCCGGGGAGGCGCGATGACGGGGACGGACGCCGGGGGCGCGGGCACGACGGAGGACGGCGAGGGCTACGCGGGGCTGCGGATCGAGCGGGCCCGGGAGCTGGCCCGGCGGCACGGCTGGGCCTCGGTCCGGGTGCTGGAGCCGGGGCAGCTGATCACCATGGAGTACCGGGAGGGGCGGTTGAACCTCACGGTGCGGGACGGTGTGGTCGAGCGCAGCTGGGAGGGGTAGGGCCCGACCGGGCTGCGGCGCGGGCGGCGGCCTCGGCGTTGTCGGCGCGCTTGGTGGGTGCGGTGGGTTCAGGGGGCGAACCGGCGTTGGAGTCGGCGGTGGAGCCGCTGTTCGGCGACCGCGACCAGGGGTTCCAGCAGCGGCAGCGAGAGCAGCACCAGCAGGCCGGCGGCCCAGCCGGCCAGGACGTCGGAGACCCAGTGGGTGCCCAGGTAGACCGTGGTGAGGCCGATCGAGCAGGCGGTGGCGGCGGCGATCACCGTGCCGGTGCGCCGCCAGCGGACCGCGAGGTAGGCGAGCACGCCCCAGGTGACCACGGCGTTGGCGGTGTGGCCGGACGGGAAGATGGTGCCGCCGGAGAACAGCTCGGGCGAGCCGACGTACTGGGCGTAGTGCGGGCCGAGCCGGCCGGTGACGATCTTGACCGCACCCACCGTGACGTTGAGCAGCAGCAGGGCGACGCCCATCACCAGCAGCGGGCGCAGTCGGCCGAGGCGGTGGGCGCGCCACAGCAGCCAGGCGAAGGCGGCGATCGCGCTGGGTCCGCGCTGCCCGGCGACCACCCAGGCGTTGAGCAGCGGTTCGAGGCTGGGCCACCGGTCGTACGGGCGCAGCAGCCGGACCGACCAGTCGAGGTCGACCAGGTCGGTGTTGAGCAGGACGCCGGCCAGCACCAGCAGGTAGGCGGCGAGGGTGACGGCGAACAGGGCGGCCCGGCGGCGGCTCATCGGGGGCCAGCCGGCCGTGCCGTCGTCGAGGGCGGTGGCCTGGCGGGGCGCGCCGCGATCGAGGGCGGCCGGGCCGGGTGTGCCGCGGTCGGGGCCCGGTTGTTCCCGAGGGGAGCCGGTGCGGCGTTCCGGCCCCTGTCGCGGAATGCGAGCGGCGGTACTCCTGGATTGCACGGGGTGACCATACCCATCCGGCGCAGGCTATTCCGGAGGGAATTGTCATTTTCCCGGGAAATCGACAATTGAGTGCTCTGCGGGCGACCTGGGGAGTGATTTCCGGTATTCCAGGATCGAATGCCAGTGTGGTCTTCGAATGATTCTCCAAAAGCCCCGGTAAAGAAAACGGAGCGGGAGGCCGGTTTGCCCGGCTTCCCACCCCGTGGTCACCCTGTGTAGGTTCGGTGCTCAGTCGAGGGGGCCACCTGCGACGTAGATCACCTGTCCGGAGACGAAGCCGGCGCCCTCGCTGGCGAGGAACGAGATGGTGTGGGCGACGTCCTCGGGCTCGCCGACGCGCTGGACCGGGATCTGGGAGGCCGCAGCGCGCTTGAAGTCCTCGAAGTCCATGCTGACCCGGGCGGCGGTGGCCGCCGTCATGTCCGTGGCGATGAAGCCGGGGGCGACGGCGTTGGCGGTGATGCCGAACTTGCCCAGCTCGATGGCCAAAGTCTTGGTGAAGCCCTGCAGGCCGGCCTTGGCGGCGGAGTAGTTGGCCTGGCCGCGGTTGCCCTGGGCGGACGAGGAGGACAGGTTGACGATGCGGCCGAAACCGGCGTCGACCATGTGCTTCTGCACCGCCCGGGTCATCAGGAAGGCCCCGCGCAGGTGCACGTTCATGACCGTGTCCCAGTCCGACTCGGACATCTTGAAGAGCAGGTTGTCGCGGAGTACGCCCGCGTTGTTGACCAGCACGACCGGGGTGCCGAGCTCGGCGGCCACCCGGTCGACGGCGGCCTGGACCTGCTCGGCGTCCGAGACGTCTGCGCCGACCGCGAGCGCCCGGCCGCCGGCCGCGGTGATCCGGTCGACGGTGTCCTTGCCGGCGGCTTCGTCGAGGTCCAGGACGGCCACCGCGTAGCCGTCGGAGGCCAGGCGCACGGCGGTGGCGGCGCCCAGGCCGCGGGCGGCGCCGGTGACCACGGCGACCCGGGGGGCGGTGCTCTGCTCGGTCATGCTCGCTCTCGTCTCTCTCGGGGGGTGCCTCCGGGGGAGTGCCCCCGGAGAGGGTGCCCATACCCTACCGGCGGGTAGGGAAGGCGGCCAGGGTGGAGAGACGCAGGTGACGGTCGGTAAGGACCGACCGGTCGGCTTTCTGCCGAGAACGAGTTACTGCAAGGCGTTGGCAGCGCGTAAATATGCCAATGTTGCCGAACCTGCGTCTACTATCCGCCCCTGCCTGCCAGCAAGGGCCAGCCGTTTGTATAGTGTCCGCCAGCAGCCACCGGCTGCACGGCTGGAGCGCCCTCCCTCATAGCTGGACGCCCACTCGCCGTTACTGCCCCACCCGGGTGTCCCACACACACCGGGTGTGACATCGGGACGGATACATGGTGCTGGGGGAGATCCCGACAACCCGCGTGTCTGCGCGACTGCAGCAGTCGCCCGGACACCTCATTCGCGTTGCGCAGCAGGTTCACACCCGGCTGTGGTCCGAGCATGTCGGAGCCGATCTCACGGCTCCGCAGTTCGCGGTCCTGCTGGTGCTCGCCCTCGAACCGGGCGCGGACCAGCGCACGGTCGGCGAGCGGGCCTCGCTGGACAAGGCCACGATGGCCGAGATGGTCGCGCGGCTGGTCCGCCGCGGCCTGGTGCTGCGAAGGCGTGACCCGGCCGACGGCCGGCGCAAGCTGCTCGCCCTGTCGCAGAGCGGCGCCCAGGCGGTGCGCGAGGCCACCGGTGGTGTGGTCCGCGTCCAGCGGGTGCTGTTCGAGCCGCTCACGGCGGAGGAGCAGGTCGAGATCGTCCGGGTGATGGCCAAGATAGCCAGGCTGGAACCCGCGGCGGTCGCCGTCTTCACGGACGCCCGGCCGATACTGGACGCCCAGCGGGCGATCGGCTACCTGATCAGGGTCGGCCAGCAGGTGCACACCAAGCTCTGGTCGGAGCACGTCGGTGCGGAGCTGACCGCCCCGCAGTACGCCGTGCTGGACGCGCTGGAGCTGGAGCCGGGCGCGGACCAGCGCACGGTCGGCGAGCTGGCCTCGCTGGACAAGGCCACGATGGCCGAGATGGTCAGCCGACTGGTGCGCCGAGGCCTGGTGCAGCGCCGGCGGGACCCCTCGGACGGGCGGCGCAACCTGCTGTCGCTCTCGCCGGCGGGTCAGGACCTGCTGCACCGCTCGGCCGCCGGAGTGGCCGAAGTGCAGCGGTTGCTGCTCGCGTCGCTGGCGGAGGACGAGCACGAGGCCGCACTCACGTTGATCGCCAAGGCGGCCAGACTCTAGTCCAAGCTTTGGTAACAACAGCCAAAACGATTCACCAAGGAGCCTGAGGCCCACGGTCGTTGACAGCGGCCGTCGGTTGGCGTCGGTGAATCCGGACATGGCGAAGTGCCGCTCGTCCCTGACCGGAACGAGCGGTACTTCGATATGACCGACGCTCAGAAATGTCGTTGTCGGGGGCGCCGGGCCGAGTCGGCCGGCGCCCCCACGGCGGTCATCAGTTCCAGTCGAACCCCTGCGGGTCCGGGCCGATCCGCTTGCCGGTCGCGACCCCGGCGATCGCCGCGAGGTCCTCGGCGTCCAGCTCGAAGCCGGTGACGTCCAGGTTCTCCCGGATGCGGGACGGGGTGACCGACTTCGGGATCGCGATCACGCCGCTCTGCAGGTGCCAGCGGAGCACCACCTGGGCGACCGTGCGGCCGTGCTTCTCGGCGATCTTCGTCAGCGCCGGCTCGGCCAGCAGCTCGCCGCCCTGACCCAGCGGGCTCCACGCCTCGGTGGCGATGCCGTGCTCGGCGTGGAAGGCGCGCAGCTCCTCCTGCGGGAAGTACGGGTGCAGCTCGACCTGGTTCAGAGCCGGGACGACCGAAGCCTCGTCCAGCAGGCGGGTGAGCTGCTCCTGGCCGAAGTTGGAGACGCCGATCGAGGTGACCCGGCCGCCCTCCTTCAGCTGCTCCAGGGCCTTCCAGACGTTCAGGAAGGTGCCGTGCATCGGGCGCGGCCAGTGGATCAGGTACAGGTCGATGTGGTCGAGGCCGAGCTTCTCGAGGGAAGCGTCGAACTCGCGCAGCACCGCGTCGCGGCCCTGCTCGCCGGACCAGTCGCGGGTGCCGGAGTTCCACAGCTTGGTGGTGACGTAGAGGTCCTGGCGGGCGAGGCCGCCCGCCAGTGCCTCGTTGATGGCCGCACCGGTGCCGGTCTCGTTCTCGTAGATCGCCGCGGTGTCGATGGAGCGGTAGCCCGCCTCGATCGCCGTGCGCACGGCGGGCGTCGCCTCGGCGTCCGGCACCTGCCACACGCCGAAGCCGAGCTGCGGGATCTTGGCGCCGTCGTTCAGGGTGACGCTGGGGATGTTGCTCACGGGAAGGGGTGCCTTCCTGGTTGTCCGTTGGTTCCAGAGGGGGCAACTGGCGCCCCGGCACGATTGTTCCCGCCGTTCGGGGGAATCTTTGGCGAACCTTTACGGCGGCGTGGCGTGCGCCCGGGGCCGGGTTGACGGGGGAGCCGCTCCGGGGCCGCGGAAAACCTGTTGCACGGGTCACAGCGGGCTTGGCAGGCTCCGGGCATGACCTCCTGAAATCCGGGTCCTTCGCACCCGACCCCGTTCGTCCGGCGCCCCAGCGGGGGCGTTGCGACGCAGCCGCGCCGTCGCGCCGCGCGCTCCCCGCCCGTGCCTTCGTGTGAGCGGGACGACTTCGTACCTCCAGCACTTCCCGCACCCCCCGCATCGGAGTGTCATGCCGCTCTCCTCCCTGCCGCTGGCCGACCCCGGCAGCCCCGACCTCTCCTCACCGCCGGCCTTCCTGCGCTGGCTGCAGCGCGCCCAACGGCCCGGGCAGGTCCGCGCCACCTGCTGGGCGCTGCTCGAAATG
The DNA here is from genome assembly GCF_044749365.1 of Kitasatospora sp. NPDC089509. NCBI lineage: Bacteria > Bacillati > Actinomycetota > Actinomycetes > Kitasatosporales > Streptomycetaceae > Kitasatospora > Kitasatospora sp. NPDC089509. The sequence goes on from NZ_JBIVHS010000022.1 coordinate 121,676, forward strand.
GGCGCCCAGGCCGCGCTGCCGATCCCGCTCGGGCACGGGGTGCAGGCCGCCGTCGACGGCGACGCCGGCGGGATCTGGCGGGCCGGCGCGCTCGCGCTGCTGCTGGCCGCCACCGCCTCGCTCGGCACCGTGCTGCTGCACCGGCAGGCGGTCTGGAACTGGATCCACGCCGCCAGCCACGTACGGCAGTTGGTGGCCCGGCAGGCCTCCCACCTGGGGGCCGGGCTGTCCCGGCGGATCGCCACCGGCGAGGTGGTCGCGGTCGGCAGCGGGGACGTCGAGCGGATCGGCTGGTACGTCGAACTGGTCGCCCGGGTCCGGGCCGCCGTGATCGTCTGGTTGACGGTCAGCGCGGTGGTGCTGGTGGTCGAGCCGGTGCTCGGGGTCGGGGTGCTGCTCGGCGTCCCGGTGCTGGCCGCCTCGGTCTGGCCGCTGATCGGGCCGTTCGAGCGGCGCTACCAGCAGCAGCGCGAACTCGGCGGCAAGGCCACCGAACTGGCCGCCGACACGGTGGCCGGGCTGCGGGTGCTGCGCGGCATCGGCGGCGAGGAGCTGTTCCTGGAGCGGTACCGGACGGCCTCCCAGAAGGTCCGTGCGGCGGCGGTGCGCTCGGCCCGGCTGTGGTCGCTGATGCAGGCCCAACAGGTGCTGCTGCCGGGCCTGTTCGTGGTCGGGGTGACGTGGTACGGCGCCCGGCTGGCGGCCTCCGGCGAGCTCGGCGTGGGCACCCTGGTCGCGGTCTACGGGGCGACCGCCTTCCTGGCCGCGCCGCTGCGGATCCTGGGCGAGGCAGCGCACGCCTGGAGCGTCGCCCGGGTCTCCGCCGGTCGGGCGGTGCGGGTGCTCTCGCTCAGCCGCACCGGCGACACGGCCGACGGCGTGCTGACCCGGCCGGACCGGTCCGACCTGCACGACCCGGCCACCGGGCTGACCGTCCGGGCCGGCGAGCTGACCGCGGTGGTCTGCGGGGACCCGGACTTCGCCGGGGCGCTCGCCGAGCGGCTCGGCGGGCACGTCCCGCTGGCCGAGGACGAGCAGCCCCTGCCGTCCGTCCGGCTCGGTGGCACCGAGCTGGACACCGTCCCGCTGGCCGAGGCCCGCGCGGCGGTGCTGGTCCACGACAAGGAGCCGGTGCTGCTCTCCGGCACGCTGGCCGAACTGCTGGACATCCCGTCCTCGGGCCGGGTCCCGGTGGCCGAGGCGCTCACCGCCGCCCGTTCGGAGGACGTGCTGGAGGCGCTGGTGGACGGCTCGCCGGAGTGCGAGGGGGACCCGATGCGCGCCCGGCTCACCGAGCGCGGGCGCTCGCTCTCCGGCGGGCAGCGCCAGCGGCTGGCGCTGGCCCGTGCCCTGCTGGCCGACCCGCCGGTCCTGGTGCTGGACGAGCCCACCAGCGCGGTGGACGCCCACACCGAGTCCCGGATCGCCGCCGGCCTCCGGGACACCCGGTCCGGGCGCACCACGGTGGTCTTCGCGACCAGCCCGCTGCTGCTGGACCAGGCGGACCGGGTGGTGCTGCTGCGCGAGGGCCGGGCGGTCGCGGCCGGGCGGCACCGCGACCTGATGCGCACCGAGCCGGCCTACCGGGCCGTGGTCACCCGGGACGAGGAGGCGATGTCGGTATGACCACCACCGCCGTCGACCGTCCGGTCCCGCACGTGAGGAGTACGTCATGAAGCCCCCCGTCCATCAGGAGCAGGGGCCGGCCACCACCCTGCCGGTCGGCTCCCCGGCCGCCGTGCGCGGGTACCTGGGAGTGCTGGCGAAGCGGCACCGGGGCGGGTTCGCCGCGGTGGTCTCGCTGCACTCGATGGCCACCCTGGCCGGACTGGTCGGGCCCTGGGTGCTCGGCAGCCTGGTCGAGTCGCTGGCCACCGGCACCGCCGGGTCCACCATCACGGTGGCGGTCGGCTGGTACCTGCTCGCACTGGCCGTGCAGTCCGCGTTCACCGGCTGGTCCCGGATGCGCGGGGCGGTGCTCGGCGAACGGGTGCTGGCCGACCTACGGGAGGACTTCCTGGTCCGCTCGGTCGCGCTGCCGACCGGGGTGCTGGAGCGGGCCGGCACCGGGGACCTGGTCTCCCGGGGGACCACCGACATCGACCGGCTGGACAAGTCGGTGCGCGAGGCGGTGCCCGAACTCGCCGTCGCGGTGGTCTCGTTGCTGCTGGTGCTCGGCGCCCTGCTGGTCACCTCGCCGCTGCTGGCGCTGACCTCGCTGATCGGGCTGCCGCTGCTGCTGGTCAGCTCCCGCTGGTACTTCCGGCGGGCGCCGCAGTCCTACCGCAACGAGTCGGCCGGGTACGCGGCGGTGAGCAACGTGCTGGCCGAGACGGTGGACGCCGGGCGGACGGTCGAGGCGCTCCGGCTGGGCGAGCAGCGGGTCCGGCTGACGGACCGCAAGCTGCGCGAGTGGCTGGCCTGGGAGCGCTACACCCTGTGGCTGCGCTCGGTCTGGTTCCCGACCATCGACGCGGTCTACACCTCGGCGCTGCTGGCCACCCTGGTGGTCGGCGGGCTGCTCACCCTCAAGGGTTGGCTCACCGTCGGCCAGTTGACCACCGGCGTGTTGTACGCGCAGATGCTGACCGGCCCGGTGGACCTGATCCTGCGCTGGTACGACGAACTGCAGATCGGGCAGGCCTCGTTGGCCCGGCTGGTCGGCGTGCGCGAGGTGCCGGAGCACGAGGGGGACGAGTCGGCCCGCCCGGACGGCCGCCGGGTGGAGGCCCGGGACGTCCGGTTCGGCTATCGCGAGGGCGCGGACGTCCTGCACGGGATCAGCCTGGACGTCGCCCCGGGCAGCCGGGTCGCGCTGGTCGGCCCGTCCGGGGCGGGAAAGTCGACCCTGGGGCGGCTGCTGGCCGGGATCTACGCACCCGGCCGCGGCTCCGTCACCCTCGGCGGGGCGGCGCTGTCCCGGATGCCGGCCGAGCGGGTGCGGGCGGAGGTCGCCCTGGTCAACCAGGAGCACCACGTGTTCGTCGGCACCCTGCGGGACAACCTGCGGCTGGCCGCGCCCGGGGCGGACGACACCGAACTGCGTGCCGCGCTGGACGCGGTGGACGCCGGGGCCTGGGTGGACGCCCTCCCGGAGGGGCTGGACACCGAGGTCGGCTCCGGCGGGGCCTCGCTGACCCCGCCGCAGGCCCAGCAGCTCGCGCTGGCCCGGCTGGTGCTGGCGGACCCGCACACCCTGGTGCTGGACGAGGCCACCTCGCTGCTGGACCCGCGGGCCGCCCGGCACCTGGAGCGCTCGCTCTCCCGGGTGCTGGAGGGCCGGACGGTCATCGCGATCGCCCACCGGCTGCACACCGCGCACGACGCGGACGTGATCGCGGTGGTCGAGGGCGGACGGATCAGCGAGTACGGCAGCCACCCGGAGCTGGTCGCGGCCGGCGGCCCGTACGCGGCGCTCTGGCGCTCCTGGCGGGACGAACGCTAGGCCCCGCCCCGCGCCCCGACCGCCGGGGGCGGCGGTCGGGGCGGGGTGACGGGGGTGCGAAACCCGTTCGGGGCCGGATTGCCCCGTGCGGGTTACTCACCCGCCCGTAAGGGCGCGTAACCGGGCAAATCGTCAGCCCGGCCAGCACACTGCTCCGGTGACCAAGACTTCAGACGGCTCGTCCCGGCCCCAGCGCAGCGAGATCGGCGGGATCCCCACGCGGTACATCGGGATCGGCGTGATCGTGATCCTCGCGGTGTGGTTCCTGTTCGCCAACCTCGACAAGGTCAAGATCCAGTTCTGGGTGTTCACCGTGACCGCGCCGCTCTGGATCGCGCTGCTGGCGACGCTGGTCGCCGGCGGCGTGCTGGGCTGGCTGCTGAAGGGACGGCGCGCCCGGTGAGCACCGCCCCCGAACCGGCGCCGACCGGGTCCCCGTCCTTCACCCCGCTGATCGAACTGCGCGGGGTCAACAAGCACTTCGGCGATCTGCACGTGCTGCAGGACATCGAGCTGACGGTCGGCCGGGGCGAGGTCGTCGTGGTGATCGGTCCGTCCGGCTCCGGCAAGTCCACGCTCTGCCGGGCGATCAACCGGTTGGAGCCGATCGAACGCGGCACCATCCTGATCGACGGCGAGCCGCTGCCCGCGGAGGGCAAGGGGCTGGCCAGGCTGCGCGCCGAGGTCGGCATGGTCTTCCAGTCCTTCAACCTGTTCGCGCACAAGACCGTGCTGCAGAACGTCTCGCTCGCCCAGATCAAGGTCCGCGGTCGGGGCAGGGCGGAGGCGGACACCAAGTCCCGCGCGCTGCTGGAGCGGGTCGGCCTGTCGGCGCACGCCGACAAGTACCCGGCCCAGCTCTCCGGCGGCCAGCAGCAGCGGGTCGCGATCGCCCGCGCGCTGGCGATGGACCCCAAGGCGCTGCTGTTCGACGAGCCGACCTCGGCGCTCGACCCCGAGATGATCAACGAGGTGCTGGACGTCATGCGCCAGCTCGCCAGCGAGGGCATGACCATGGTGGTGGTCACCCACGAGATGGGCTTCGCCCGGGCCTCGGCGAACCGGGTGGTGTTCATGGCCGACGGCCGGATCGTCGAGGACCGCGCCCCGGAGGCCTTCTTCAGCGCCCCGGAGAGCGAGCGCGCCCGGGACTTCCTGTCCAAGATCCTGAAGCACTGAGGGCGGCGCCGTGAACCGTGTGACGACGCCCGCCCGGCGGGCGGGCGGCCGCGTGACCGCCGCCGTGCTGCTGCTCGCCGCGCTGGCGACCGGCTGCGGCAAGGCCGGCACCCCGCCGCCCAAGGGCCCGCAGCCCAGCGCGCTGCCCAGCTACCAGGTGCAGGACTCCTCCGCGATCACCGGCTCGCCGACCCTGGACGCCGCCCGCAGCCGGGGCCACCTGGTGGTGGGTGCCAAGGAGGACCAGCCGTACCTGGGTCAGAAGAACCCGGCCACCGGGGTGTACTCCGGCTTCGACATCGAGATCGCCAAGATGGTCGGTGCCTCCCTCGGGTTCCCGCCGGAGCGGATCCAGTTCAAGACCATCGCCTCGGCCAACCGCGAGACCGCGCTGCAGAACGGCCAGGTGGACTACTACGTCGGCACCTACACGATCAACGACAACCGCAAGAAGCTGGTCGGCTTCGCCGGGCCGTACTTCATCGCCGGGCAGTCGCTGCTGGTGCGCAAGAACGACAACAGCATCCACGGCCCGCAGGACCTGAACGGCAAGAAGGTCTGCTCGGCGGCCGGTTCGACGCCGTACCAGCGGATCCAGTCGCAGTACCCCAAGGCGCACCTGATCGGCTACGACACCTACTCGGCCTGCGTGGACAACCTGATCACCGGCCAGGTCGACGCCGTCACCACGGACAACGCCATCCTGCTGGGCTACGCGGCCAAGGTGCCGGACGAACTCAAGGTGGTGGGACCGCTGTTCTCGACCGAGCCGTACGGGATCGGCACGCCGAAGAACGACACCGTGCTGCGCGGGGCGCTGAACGACGCGCTGGTGCACCACGAGCAGAACGGGGACTGGAAGAAGGCCTTCGACGCGACCCTCGGCCTGTCCGGGGAGCCCGCGCCCACCCCGCCGCCGATCGACCGGTACTGAGAGGGCCGCGCCGTGAAAACCCTGACCGACAACTGGTCGACCTTCTGGGACGGCTTCCTCGGCACGCTCTCGCTGTTCGCGGTGAGCGCCGTGCTGTCGCTGGTGCTGGGCGTGCTGATCGCGGGCTTCCGGGTCTCGCCGGTCCGGCCGCTGCGGCTGTTCGGGACGGTGTGGGTGACGCTGCTGCGCAACACGCCGCTGACCCTGCTGTTCTTCATCGTGGTGCTGGGCCTGCCCCGGTTCAACATCACGCTGCCCTTCTACACCTTCGCCGTGCTGGCCCTCGGCTGCTACACCTCGGCCTTCGTCTGCGAGTCGATGCGCTCGGGGATCAACACCGTGCCGTCCGGGCAGGGCGAAGCCGCCCGCAGCCTGGGGATGAGCTTCGGGCAGACGATGAGCCTGGTGGTGCTGCCGCAGGCGTACCGCTCGGTGGTGGCGCCGATCGGCAGTGTGATGATCGCGCTGGCGAAGAACACCGCGATCGCCGGTTCGTTCAGCGTCACCGAACTGCTGGGCACCTACCGGACGCTCAACGAGCTGGGCTACAGCATCATCTGGACCTTCGTCTGGATCGCCGTCGGCTATCTGATCATCACCCTGGCCATCAGCGCCGTCTTCAACCTGTTGGAACGACGAGTGGCGGTGTCCCGATGACCGTTCAATCCTCGGCGCTGTACGACATCCCCGGCCCGAAGGCGCTGGCCCGGCACCGGCTGTACGGCGGGATCGCGCTGCTGCTGATCGCGGCGCTGATCGGCTGGGTCGTCTACATGCTGTTCCACACCCACCAGTTCACCTACGCCAAGTGGGAGCCCTTCGAGTACCGGGGCGTGCAGGACCTGCTGCTGCGCGGTCTGGGCAACACCCTCCAGGCCTTCGGCTGGACGGCGCTGTTCGCGCTGCCCTTCGGCGCGCTGTTCGCGGCCGGGCGGCTGTCCGACCACCGGCCGGTGCGCTGGTTCGCCACGCTGGTGGTGGAGTTCTTCCGGGCCATGCCGCTACTGGTGATGATCTTCTTCGTCTTCGTCGCCCTCAAGGTGCAGCCGCTGTGGGCGCTGGTGGCCGGGCTGGTGCTCTACAACGGCTCGGTGCTGGCCGAGGTGTTCCGGGCCGGGGTGCTCGCGGTGCCCAAGGGGCAGCGGGAGGCGGCGTACGCGCTGGGCATGCGCAAGACCCAGGTGATGGCGTACGTGCTGGTGCCGCAGGCCAACCGGGCGATGCTGCCGGCCATCATCAGCCAGCTGGTGGTCGCGCTCAAGGACACCTCGCTCGGCTTCCTGATCACCTTCGAGGAGTTCCTGCACGCGGGCAAGCTGATCGCCACCAACCTGGACTACGACCTGCCGTTCATCCCGGTGGTGATCGTGATCGCGCCGATCTACATCGGCATGTGTCTGCTGCTGTCCTGGCTCGCCCGCTGGGTCGAGCGGCGCAGCCGCCGCAGCCCGAGCGTGCGGGGCGGGGCGCCGGTGGCCAAGGCGGGGGTGGCGATGGGGCTGCCGCCGTCGGCCCAGCAGTGAGTCCGGCGGGGACGGTCCGGCCCCAGTGGGAAGGATGGTTCGAAACGGAACCATAGGTGCGGGTGGGGTCGGAGCCGGTACCTCCAAATTCCTCTTATGATTGCGAGGGCAGGCGGCAGACGACCGGGCGGAGGGGCCATGGAGCCGGTGTTCGACTCGCGGCACATCAGGACGTTCCACGAGGTCGTCCGGGCCGGCTCCTACTCGGCCGCGGCCCGGGAGCTCGGCTACACCCAGCCCGCCATCACCCAGCAGATGAAGGCCCTGGAACGCACCGTCGGCGTCCCGCTGTTCACCCGCGCCGGGCGCGGGCTGCGGCTCACCGAGGCCGGCGAGGCGCTCTCCCGGCACGCCGAACTGATCCTCGGCAGCCTCTCCGCCGCCCAGCAGCAGCTCGCCGCGCTGGCCCGGCTGCGGGCCGGGCGGGTCCGGGTCTGCGCCTTCCCCAGCGCCAACGCCACCCTGATACCCGAGGCGATGGCCCGGCTGCTCGCCGAGCACCCCGGCGTGCGGGTCGAGCTGCTGGAGGCCGAGCCGCCGGACTCCGTCCAGCGGCTGCTGCGCGGCGAGTGCGACATCGCGCTGGCCTTCCGCTACCCGGGCCAGACCACCGAGCTGCCGGACGGTCTGGACGAGATCCCGCTGATGGAGGACCTGCTCACGGTGCTGCTGCCGGTCGGGCACCCGCTGGGCCGCCGGCACGCCGTCCGGCTGGCCGATCTGGACGGCGAGCGGTGGATCGCCGGCTGCCCGCGCTGTCGGGCCAACCTGCTGCACGTCTGCGCGGAGGAGGGCTTCGCGCCGGACATCGTGTTCTCCACCGACGACAACCTCGCGGTGCAGAGCCTGGTCGCCGCCGGGGTCGGGATCGCGCTGATGCCCGCGCTGGTGCTCTCCTTCATGTGCCACCGCAAGGTCACCGGGCGGGCCGTCGAGCCGCACCTGCGGCGGCAGGTGAGCGCGTACGTGTTGCGCGAGCACCGGCGGATCCCGGCCACCGGACTGGTGCTGGACCACCTGCGGCAGGCGGCGGCGAGCCGGGTGGGGTGCTGAGCGGAGCCGGGCCGGGGAGCCGAGCGGAGAGCTGACTCATAAGCATGAGTGGGGGTAACGCTTAGAAACCCTCGTTGGACGTGATAGGTCGGTTGGTCCGAACCTGCTGGCATGACACCCTCAGCCACGGTCGACAGCGACCGGCTCACCGAGCGGATGACCGCGCTGGTCGGCGAGATCCGCGCCGTCGTGGACCGCGGACTGCCGCCCGAACTCACCGCGTACCTGGTCGGCGAACGCCTCGCCCCGCACCTGCTCACCGCCCCCGACGGGCCGGACGCGCTGCTCACCCCCGCGCAGCGCGAGGGCGACCCGCAGCGCTACCGCCAGCACGTCCTGCACGCCGAGGAGGACGGCAGCTTCTCCGTCGTCGCCCTGGTCTGGCTGCCCGGGCAGCAGACCCCGATCCACGACCACGTCTCCTGGTGCGTGGCCGGCGTCCACCAGGGCCAGGAGAGCGAGACCCGCTACCGGCTGGTCTCCGACGGGCGCAGCTCCCGACTGGTCGAGACCGAGCACGTGGCCGGTCCGGCCGGGACGGTCGCCGCCTTCGCCCCGCCCGGTGACATCCACCTGGTGCGCAACGCCTGCAGCAGCACCGCGATCTCGATCCACGTGTACGGCGCGGACGTCGCGCGGCTCGGCACCAGCATCCGGCGGGTCTACCGGCTCCCCGCCGACCAGGAGCGGTGAACGCCGACGTGGCACTGACCCTCCGGGAGCGGACCACCCGCACCCGTTCACTGCCCCCGCTGGGCGGGGACACCCCCGGCCTGCTGCTCGCGGCGGTCGGGGTGGCCGCCGCCCTGGGCGTCCACGCCGTGGTGCCGGCCGTGCCCGAGCTCACCGCCGCCGTGGTGCTCGGCATGGCGGCGGCCCATCTGCCCGGGCTGCGACCGGTGGTCCGCGGGGTCGCCCGCCCGGGGCTGTCGACGGCCGGGAAGCGGCTGATGCGGCTGGGCATCGTGCTGCTCGGGCTCAAGCTCAGCCTGGACGACGTGCTCGGCCTCGGCTGGGCGACCGTCGCCATGGTGCTCACGGTGGTGGCCGCGACCTTCGCCGGCACGCTCTGGCTCGGCCGCAAGCTCGGACTGCCCGGGGACCAGTCGCTGCTGGTCGCCACCGGGTACTCGATCTGCGGGGCCTCGGCGATCGGCGCGGTCAGCCAGGCGGCCGGCAGCGAGGAGGAGGACGTCGCCTCCTCGGTCGCGCTGGTCACCCTGTGCGGGACGCTGGCGATCGCCGTGCTGCCGCTGCTGCAGCACCCGTTGGGGCTCGGTGAGATCGAGTTCGGGCGCTGGGTCGGGGCGAGCGTGCACGACGTCGGGCAGGTGGTCGCCACCGCGCAGACCGGCGGGCCCGGGGCCCTGCGCGAGGCCGTGCTGGTCAAACTGATGCGGGTGGTGCTGCTGGCGCCGTTGGTGGCCGGGGTCGCCGTGATGGCGCGGCGCAACGCGCGTGGGGCCGCCGCTGCCGCCGCGGACGGTGCGGACGGGACGGCGAAGAGCGGCAGTCGGCCGCCGATCGTGCCGATGTTCGTGGCCGGGTTCCTGGTGATGATCGTGCTGCGGACCACCGGGGTGCTGCCCGAGCGGGTGCTCGCACTGGCCGGGGACGCGCAGCAACTGCTGCTGGCCGCCGCGCTGTTCGGGCTCGGCAGTGCGGTGCACCTGCCGACCATGATGCGGACCGGCGGGCGGATCGCGCTGCTCGGACTCGGCTCCTGGGTGGTCGTCGCGGGGGTCTCGTACGCGGGGGTGCTGGTCACCACCTGAGACGGGCGGGGTGTGCGCGGGCCGGGCCCGATCCGGGTTCAACCGCAGGCCCGGCCCGCGCGGACTCGGTTATTGTCGGGCGGGTGATCCGGTGCGGGTGGTGATCGCCGCGCGCCGGGCCGTAGCCGCAGCCGCTGCCGAGTCCGTCGAGGAGGACACATGACCACCGCACTGCCCGAACGGGACGGCCACCAGGCCGTCGTCACGCTCGACCGGCGGGAGGGACCGTTCGGCGAGGTGGTGCTGCGGCAGCGCGGACGGCACTACGAGATCATCGCCAACGGCTGCTTCCTGATGGACACCGCCGACGGGCGCTCGGAACGGCTGCTGATCCAGGCGGCGCTGGACGAGCTGGACCGCACCGGCGGGGTGGCCGCGCCCTCGGTGCTGATCGGCGGGCTCGGGGTCGGCTTCTCGCTCGCGTACGCGGTGGCCGAGCCGCGCTGGGCCCGGATCGCCGTCGTCGAGCGGGAGGGCGCGATCATCGACTGGCACCGCTCCGGACCGCTGGGCGCCTTCTCCGACGGCGCGTTGGACGACGAGCGGGTCGCGGTGCTCCACACCGATCTGCTGGAGTACCTGGCGGCGGCCGACGGACAGCGGTACGACGCACTGTGCCTGGACATCGACAACGGGCCGGACTGGACCGTCACCGACTCCAACTCCGGGCTCTACGGGGCGGACGGGCTCGCGGTGCTCTGGCACCGGCTGCGGCCCGGCGGGGTGCTGGCGGTGTGGAGCGCTCAGCCGTCGGCGGACTTCGAGGAGGCGCTGCGGAGCGCGGGGTTCGCGGATGTGGTCAGCCGGGAGGTCCCGGTCGGTCGGGGCGTGCCGGACGTGGTGCACCTGGCGCGGCGGGTCGGCTGAACCCGGCTGCTAGCGTGTGCGCCGGCCGTGCGCCAGCGCGGTGGGTCGAGCGGGTGGTGGTGTTGTGGTGGAGAGCGGGACGCCTTCGGAGCGGATCACGGCCGAGCTTCGACGCCGCATCACGACAGGGGAGTTGAAGCCGGGCGCGCGGGTGCCCTCGACGCGGCGGATCATGCAGGAGTGGGGCGTGGCGATGGCCACCGCCACCAAGGTGCTGAACCGGCTGCGGGAGGACGGACTGGTGCGGGCCGTGCCGGGGGTGGGGACGGTGGTGGCGGCCGGGCCGGGTGGCTCGGCTGTTCCAACGTCCGCTGCTGGTGCGGCCGTTGCCGCTGGGCGGGCGGCCGGTGCGGCGGGTACGACAGGTGCCGCGGGTGCGGCAGGCGCGCGGCGGGGCCGGGGTGGGGAGCGGGAGCTCGGCCGGGAGCGGATCGTCGCGGCGGCGGTGGGGGTGGCCGACCGCGAGGGCCTGGCGGCGCTGTCGATGCGCCGGGTCGCGACCGAGCTGGGCGTCGCGACCATGTCCCTCTACCGTCATGTGCCGGGCAAGGACGAGCTGTTGCGGCTGATGATGGACCGGGTCTTCGGCGAGCACCCGCTGCCCGCGGAGCGGGCGTCGGACTGGCGGGCGGGGCTGGAGGAGGTCTCCCGGCTGCAGTGGCGGATCTACCGGCTCCACCCGTGGCTGGCGTCCACGATGTCCTTCACCCGGCCGGTGCTGGCGCCGGACGCGGCGCTGCACACCGAGCGGGCGATGGGGGCACTGGTGGGGGTGGGGCTGACCGGCGAGGAGGTGGCCCAGGCCGCCGTCACCCTGGCGGCGTTCACCTGCGGGCTGGCCGTCCACTTCGAGCGGGAGGCGCAGGCCGAGCAGGACAGCGGGATGTCCGCGGACGAGTGGATGGACCGGCTGGACGACGAGGACCACGACCGGCTGATGGCGGACCCGGAGCGCTTCCCGATGTTCGACGCGCTGAACCGGGGGCCGGAGATCGACATGAGCCTGGAGGCGCTGTTCGAGTTCGGGCTGGCGCGGATGCTGGACGGGGTGGGGGCGCTGATCGCCGCGCGGGGGAGCGGGACGGCGGACGGATGACGGCGAACAGATGACAACTGACGGATTTCAGCGAACAACATCTGAAATCTGTCAGTTGTCATCTGTCGGTTGTCCGCTGTGCTCCCCGCGTCTCTGCTCCCCGGGTCTCGGGGCGCGGGTGGTCAGCCGAACGGTCGGTGCTCCGGCTCCGCGTCGGCCCCGCCCTCGGCGCCCGCCCCCGCTTCCTCCGCGGTGGGGGTCTGGCCGGAGATGCCGAAGGGGTCGAAGTCCGGAGGGGGGATCATCACCGGGGTGCCCTTGCGACGGGTCGGCTCCGCCTCCTTCGCCTGCTGCGCCGCCGGGGTGTCCACCGGGGCGGCCTGCGCAGGGATCAGCGGAGGCGTGGAGGGCGGCGGCGGGACGGCCGGGCCCTGGGCGGCGACGGTGGTGCCGAAGGGGTCGGGCTGCTGCTCACCCGGGAGCGTCGTCCCGAACGGGTCCGGCGCCGCCGCGGCTCCGGCGGGCTGGGCGGAGGGTGCGTCGAGGGTCGGGGTCTGGCCGGAGATGCCGAAGGGGTCGAAGTCCGGCGGGGGGATCATCACCGGGGTGCCCTTGCGGCGGGCCGGCTCCGCCTCCTTCGCCGCTTCCTGCGCGGCCTCCTCCGCCGCGACCGGCGCGAAGGGGTTGAAGTCGGCGGGCGGGATCCGCACCGGGGTGCCGCGCAGGTGCACCGGCTGCTCGGCCGGCGCCGCCACCGGCTCCTCCGCCACCGGGGCGGTCGGCGGAGCGGCGGGTGTCGCCGCTGCGGCCGTTGGGGCAGCGGCCGTCGGGACCGTGACCGCCGCCGTGAGCGGCACGCCGTCCCAGCCGAACTGGATGCTCTTCAGCAGTTCCGCGAACGCCTCCGTGTACAGCTCCCAGTCCTCCGGCCGGGCCGTGGACAACTGGACGCAGAGCACCGTTCCGCCGTCCGGCAGCGGCACGAAGGCCTGCACGGCCGAGGTGACCACCCAGCGTCGCTGCCCGTCGGCGGCCAGCGCCCCGGGCACCGGGACGGTCCGGCCCTCGACCAGGACGGCGGCCGGCCCGGCGGGCAGCAGCACCGTCCAGACCTCGGCGTGCCGCCGTACGGTGGCCAGCTCGGTGGCGAGTGCGGTGATCGGCAGTGGGTGCCGGGCGAGCGAGACGACCAGGGCGGCCTCGGAGGCGCGCCCGTCCAGGTCCAGCGCGCACACGCCCGCGTAGCGGACCCCGGCGTCCTGGAGCAGGTCGGTCAGGGTCGCGGAGACCACCGCGAAGTCGCGGCGCGGCTCCGGGCCGGTGGCGCTGAACAGCTCCTCGGCGACCTCGGCCAGGTGCCGGGTCAGCTCGGCGGCCGCCGCCACGGTGGCCCGGTCGGCGCCGTCGGCCTCCGCGGCCGCGCCGTCGTCCGGGAGCACGGGGAGCACGGGGAGCGTACGGGCGGAGACCCCGGCGGGTCCGCCGGGGGAGGTCAGCGGGTGGAAGCCCGGCGGGACGACCAACCGGACCTCGGCGCCCGCACCGGTGGCCAGTTCGACCGGTTGCCGGGTCTGCTGCCCGGCCGCCAGCGCGGCCAGCGCCGGAGCGAACGGCGGGCGGAGCTTGGCGTCGGCGAACTCGCCGGTGACCGGCAGCTGGAACAGCGCGGCCGAGGTGGTGCCCCGGTCGGCGATGGCGCCGCGCACCGCCCCGCCGCCGTAGCGGGCGTGCAGCGCGGTCGTCACCCGGTCGGCGACCCGGGCGCCGGTGCCCGGCCGGGCCGTTCCGGCGGTGATCACCGTGCCGAGCCGGTGGAGGGCCTCGTGCACCGGCCCGTTGGGCGCCAGCGGCAGGCCGAACAGCGCCTCGGCGGCAGGGTGTTCAGCCGGTGCCGGGGCGCTCAGCGCGGCGGCCGGGTGGCGCGAGGTGTGCTCGTCGAAGAGGGCGTCGGTGAGCGTGCCGAGGGTCGCGCAGACCTGCTCGGCTGCCGCGAAGGGGTTGGCCTCCGCACTGAACTGGACGTCCTGGGTCAACTGGTGAGCCCCCCGCTCTGCTCCGTCTGCCGTCGGTGGTTCGGGTCGGACCGGACCCGCCCGGGCGGCGGTCCGTCAGGTCCCCGCCCATTCCTATCAGAGCCCACCGTCGTCACCGAACCGCAGGATCACCCGATGATCAGTCGACTGGGGCCTCGGCCGGACCCCGCGTGGCCTGCGCGGACCCTTCGTCCACGGTTCCTGCGGTCACGTCCGCCGCGTTTGCCACGTCCGCAGGGTCTGCCGCGTCCCCCGCCGTCGGTGTTCCGGCGGCCAGCGCGGTGAGCGCGTCCAGGATGCCCGGGACGGCGAGCAGCCCGGCGAGGTCCCGGACCAGCCGCCCGGACGGCCCGTCGGGCCGCTCGTCGGCGAAGAAGGAGGCCAGCTCGACGGCGAGCGCGGGCTCCCGGGCGGCGGTGAGGGTGAGCGAGGCGACGAACTCCTGCACCAGGTGCAGTTGCAGCTCCTCCAGCGGGACGGACCGCTCGGCCAGCCACTCCAGCGAGGTGATCTCGGCGTTGGCGATCCACGCCCGGACGGTCAGCCGCAGCCCGGCACTCGGCGCGGGGACGGCCAGGTGGGTGAGGATCTGGTCGTGCGCGGCCCGGCGCACCTCGTCGATCACCGCCGAGGTGCCCGCACTGGCCGCCACCGAGCCGCCCCGCAGCAGCGCGGCGAAGCCCGGCCCGTGGCTCTGCACGAAGTCCAGGTAGCGGCCCATCACCCGGTACAGCCGCTCCGACAGCGGCCCCTCCATCGGCTCCTCGAAGCGTGCCGCGAGCTCCCGCCCGGCGCGCCGCAGCGAGGCCTCGTACAGGGCCTGCTTGCCCGGGAAGTAGTGGTAGACCAGCGGTCGGGAGGCGCCCGCGGCGGCGGCGATGTCGTCGATCGACACCTCCTCCGGCGGCCGGCGGCTGAACAGCTCCAGGGCCACGGCGATCAGCTGCTCCCGCCGCTCGTCCACGCTCAGCCGTCGGCGCGGCCGCTCTCCCGCCGTCGCCCGGTCGGGTGCGGCGGCGGTCCGTGCTGCGCGGTCGGCCGTCGGCGACGGCGTACGGGAGGCCATGCGCGCAGCCTATCCGGCGGTGCTCCGACCGCCCATGCCGCCCGTCCGGCGGCCCGCGCCGCCCGTCGGGCCCGCTCGGCGCCGCCCGTCAGGCCTGCCCGGCGCGGAGCTCCAGGTAGCGGTGGTAGGCCTCCAGGCCGTCGGGGACGAAGGTGTCGCGGCTCAGCCGGTCGGCCAGCTCGGCGGGGGTGAGCCAGGTGTGCCAGGCGACCTCGGACTCCTGCGGGGAGACCGGGCCGTCCCACTCCGCCTCGTACATGTCGCACCACCAGGAGAGCTTGCCGCCGTCGGGCTCCCGGTACAGGAACTTGAACAGCGGGCGCGGGACGATGCCCCGCACGCCGAGCTCCTCCTCGGCCTCCCGGACGGAGGCCTCGGCGTACGTCTCGCCGGAGCCGACCACGCCGCCGACGAACATGTCGTACGCGCCGGGGGCGAACAGCTTGGTGTCGGTGCGCCGGTGGACGAAGATCCGGCCGGCCGGGTCGCGGACCAGGATGAAGACGCAGCGGTGGGTCAGCCCCCGCCGGTACACCTCGCCGCGCAGTGCCGTCCCGATCACCCGGTCCTGCTCGTCCACGACGTCCAGCAGCTCTTCGGCGGGGTTGGTCACGGGCTTGATCACAGGCTTGGTCATGGGTGTCAGGTTAGGGTTTCGGGGCCCGCTTCGAACGCGGGATCGACGGAACACGTGGTGACGGACGGGCGGAGGGCGGCGCATGGTGGTGGAGATCTGGGGCGAGACGGCCGAGGGGTTCGAGCCCGTGCGGGAGGCCTTCGCACGGAACTTCGCCGAGT
The DNA here is from genome assembly GCF_044749365.1 of Kitasatospora sp. NPDC089509. NCBI lineage: Bacteria > Bacillati > Actinomycetota > Actinomycetes > Kitasatosporales > Streptomycetaceae > Kitasatospora > Kitasatospora sp. NPDC089509. The sequence goes on from NZ_JBIVHS010000022.1 coordinate 137,385, forward strand.
ACGGCGAGCTGGGCGCGGCGTTCGCGCTGTACCTGCGCGGCCGCAAGGTGGTCGACCTGTGGGGCGGTGACGCCCGGCCCGAGGTGGGCGGGCGGCCCGCGCCCGCGGTGCCGTGGACGGCGGACACCGCCCAGGTGCTGCGCTCGGTCACCAAGGGCCTGACCGCGGCCACCGCATTGCTGCTGGCCGAGCGCGGCCGGCTCGACCTGGACGCGCCGGTGGCCTCGTACTGGCCGGAGTTCGCGGCGGCGGGCAAGGGCGCGGTGCCGGTGCGCTGGCTGCTGTCGCACCAGGTCGGGGTGCCGGCGCTGGACGTGCCGCTGCGGCTGGAGGACGTGCTGACCTGGGAGCGGGCTGCGGCCGCGGTGGCGGCGCAGGAGCCGGCCTGGGAGCCGGGGACGGCGCACGGCTACCACCCGTACACCTTCGGCTGGTTGGTCGGTGAGGTGGTGCGCCGGGCGAGCGGTCGTACGGTCGGACAGTACTTCGCCGAGGAGATCGCCCGGCCGCTCGGGCTGGACCTGTGGATCGGCCTGCCGGCCGCCGCCGCACCGCGGGTCGGCAAGCTGGTCGACCTGCCCGCCCCGGAGGCGGCCCGGACCGGGCCGAGCGGGCTGCGGCTGCGGCCCAAGCAGTCCGTCCGGGACGCCTACCAGGACCCGACGTCGCTGACCGCCCGTGCCTTCGCCTCGGTGCTGCCCGGGGTGAACATGAACGACCCGGCGGTGCAGGCGGCCGAGATCCCCGGTGCGAACGGCATCGGCACCGCCCGGTCGGTGGCCCGGTTCTACGCGGGCCTGATCGGCGTGGCCGACCGCCCGGACGGCTCCGGCGCCCTGCTGCCGCCGCTGCTCGGCCCGGAGGTGCTGGCCCGCGCGGTCGGACCGGTGGTGTCCGGACCGGACCGGGTGCTGATCGTCAACTCGACCTTCGGGCTGGGCTTCTGGCGGCACGGCCCGACCGCGCCGATGGCCTCCCCGGCGAGCTTCGGCCACCCGGGCCGGGGCGGGTCGCTGGGCTTCGCCGACCCGGAGCTGGGGCTCGGTTTCGGGTACGTCACCAACGGGATGCAGCCGGGCGTCACCGGGGACGTGCGGTCGCGCAACCTGATCCGCGCGGTCCGGGGATGTCTGGGGCTGGGGATGTAGGGCCCGCCGGGGCTCAGGCCTGGCCGGTGTCGAAGCGGCTGATCTTCCCGCCGGCGACGGTGAAGCGCCAGGCGGTGCGCATCGCGCCCCAGGTGTCGTTGGTGAAGTCGGCGACCACGGCGTGGCCGTCGTGCGACTCGGTCTGGACGGCCATGCGGCCGTTCACGGAGAAGATCTCCCGCTCGGTCCAGTCGGCGAGGTCGCGGTCGCTGCCGTCGTCGGACATGGTCGCGCCGGGGGCCAGGGCGGCGGCGAAGGCGTCGCGGTCGCCCGCGTTGATCGCGATGACGAAGGCGCGGACGGCCGGGTCGCTGAGCTTGGCGGGGGCGATGGTCATGCCGGACTCCTCGGGAGGGGCGGGGAACGGGGAGTCCTGTCTACGGCGTTCGCGCGGGTCGTTCGGGCATGTCGGCGGCGCGTCGGCGAAATCAGGGGATTCATGTGCTTAGATCCCGAACCAGGCGATTTGCCCGAATAGGCCCGCCACGGGGAGTGGCGGTGGGGGGGGGGGGGCCCCCCGGGGGCCCCCCCCCCGCCCGGGGGGGGGGGGGGGGGGACGGCCCGGGGGGCCCCCCAGGGGTGGGGAGGACGCCCCGGGACCGGCCCCCGGGCCCATAAAA
>NZ_JBIVHS010000022.1:139162-171838 GCF_044749365.1 Kitasatospora sp. NPDC089509
CTTGCGGGCTTGGCGGGGGCCCGCGGCAAAAACCTGGTTTTCTTGGTGTTTAGTCCCCAACCCTGGCTTTTCGCCCAATCGGCCCCCCCCGGGGGGGGGGGGGGGGGGGGGGCGCCCGGGCGGGGCCCCCCCGCTCCACTCCTGTCCGGGGCCGGTTCGAACGGCCCGGAGGACGACCTTGAGTTGGAAGGACGGCCTGGAGCCGGAACGGCGGCCTAGAAGAAGCCGACCGCGTCCGGGGAGTAGCTGACCAGCAGGTTCTTGGTCTGCTGGTAGTGCTCCAGCAGCGCCTTGTGGTTCTCCCGCCCGATGCCGGAGTTCTTGTAGCCGCCGAAGGCGGCGTGGGCCGGGTAGGCGTGGTAGCAGTTCGTCCAGACCCGGCCGGCCTGGATGGCGCGTCCGGCCCGGTGGGCGGTGTTGATGTTGCGGGTCCACACGCCGGCGCCGAGCCCGTACTGGGTGTCGTTGGCGAGCGCGACCGCGTTCTCGAAGCCGTCGAAGCGGGTGACGGAGACGACCGGTCCGAAGATCTCCTCCTGGAAGACCCGCATGCTGTTGACGCCCTCGAAGACCGTCGGCGTGACGTAGTACCCGCCGGCCAGCGCCCCGTCGAGGTCGGCGCGCTCGCCGCCGACCAGCACCTTGGCGCCCTCGGCCTGGCCGATCTCGAAGTAGGAGAGGATCTTCTTCAACTGCTCGGCGCTGGCCTGCGCGCCGACCTGGGTCTCGGTGTCCAGCGGGTTGCCCTGGCGCATCGCGCGCACCCGGGCCAGGCCGTCGCCGAGCAGCCGCTCGTAGACCGGGGTCTCGATCAGTGCGCGGCTGGGACAGGTGCAGACCTCGCCCTGGTTGAGGGCGAACATCGCGAAGCCCTCGACGGCCTTGTCGTAGAAGGCGTCGTCGGCGGCGGCGACGTCCGCGAAGAACAGGTTGGGGCTCTTGCCGCCCAGCTCCAGGGTCGCCGGGATCAGGTTGTCGGCGGCGGCGCGGGCGATCAGCCGGCCGGTGCCGGTCTCGCCGGTGAAGGCGAGCTTGCGGACCCGGGTGCTGGCGGCCAGCGGGGCGCCGGCCTCCTCGCCGAAGCCGGTGACGATGTTGATCACGCCCGGCGGCACCAGGTCGGCGGTCAGTTCGGCCAGCAGCAGCACCGAGGCCGGGGTCTGCTCGGCGGGCTTGAGCACCACCGCGTTGCCGGCCGCGAGCGCCGGGGCGAGCTTCCAGATCGCCATCAGGATCGGGAAGTTCCACGGGATGATCTGGCCGACCACGCCCAGCGGCTCGTGGAAGTGGTACGCCACGGTGTCCTCGTCCAGCTGGGAGAGGCTGCCCTCCTGGGCCCGCAGCGCGCCGGCGAAGTAGCGCAGGTGGTCGACGGCGAGCGGGAGGTCGGCGGCCAGCGTCTCGCGGACCGGCTTGCCGTTCTCCCAGCTCTCGGCGACGGCCAGCTGCTCCAGGTTGGCCTCCATCCGGTCGGCGATCCGCAGCAGCACCTGGGCCCGCTCGGCGGCGGAGGTGCGGCCCCAGGCCGGGGCGGCGGCGTGGGCCGCGTCCAGGGCGGCCTCGATGTCCTCGGCGGTGCCGCGGGCGACCTCGGTGAACACCTCGCCGGTGACCGGGGTCGGGTCGTCGAAGTAGGCGCCGCGCACGGGGGGCTTCCACTCGCCGCCGATCCAGTGGTCGTACCGGGAGCGGTAGGCGACGATGCTGCCGGGCGCGCCGGGGGGCTGGTAGACGGTCATACTCGGTGTCTCCTCGCGACGTCGGGCGCCCCCGGCGCCGATCGGGCCGGGGGTGGCACGCCGGGCCGCCCGGTCGGGGGGCGGGCCGGCGGGAGGTGCGGACACGCAGTCGGGCCGGCGGCGCCCCGCCGGGGCGCCCGCCGACGAGCACGATAGCCGCCGGGCGCACGGCGCGGCTACGGTCCGTGCGACCGGCTCGTACGGACCGTGCGCGATCCGGACGTCCCGACCGGGGGGCGCGCGGGAGCGCTCGACGGTGCGCGGGTCCGCCGGTGCATCCGATCGGGACGGATCGCCTCTTGACCGGGGCGGGGCGGGGCGGGGCGGGGCGGATCGGGCCGGGGCCCGGGTGGGGCCGGGCCGGAGCGGTGCCGTGTGGACCGGTGTGGCGCTGGCCGGTGTGGGGCCGGTGTCAGACCGAGTGGTACCGGCCGGTGCGGGCCTCCCAGCTCAGGTAGCCGGCCAGCCAGGTGAGCAGCCCGTCCGCGTAGCGCTGGGAGATCGAGCGTTCGATCCGCGACAGCCCCAACTCCCGGTGCACGTCGGCCAGTCGTTCGTGCAGCTCGACACAGCGTTCGACCATCAGCTGGGCCTCCGCCATCACCGCGGAGCAGGCCTCCTCGGCCGAGCAGTGGCGCTCCCGCTGGACGATCATGACCAGGTTGTTCACGTCGCCGCGCGGGGCTTCCAGCGGGAACGAGCGCACATCGTTGCTGAGCGACGGTATGTCGGCCGCCAGCTGGCGGAGTTGACGCAGCACCGGGTGGTGCAGCACGGAGGCGGGGACCTCGAACTGGCCGAGCCGTTCGACCATGTCGAAGATCGTCTCCATCGCCGCAGTGCCCCGTCTGAGCACCAGGTAGCCGTCCCGGTCGGGCGGCCGGGCGGAGATCCGGCCGGCCGCCTCGGCGGGGTGACTGGCGAAGTAGTACTCCCAGTTGTAGGCCGCGCGGGCCTGCCAGCGGGCGGGCATGCCGCGCACGCTGCGGCTCCACAGGTCCGCGAACGCGGTCTCGACCGGGGAGCGCTGGTCGGGACGGGCGCCGTGCAGGACGGCGATCAGCCGCTCGCAGATCGGGGCGACCTCGGTGGGACGGCGGCCGAGCGGGCCGTCGAACTGGTCGTCGAAGAGGAAGTAGAAGCCCATCAGGTCGGCCGCCAGGGCGAGTTCTTCCGGTCCGGCGTCCGGGTAACCGAGCGCGGCGAGGTCGACCACCTCCCAGTGGGCGTAGCCGGGGTGGTCGGCATCGGGGAGCAGCGGGTGGCGGACCAGCCAGTCGCGGTGCAGCGCGGTGGCGTACGGGCCGTGCGGGCTGCGGCGGTGCGGGAACGGAATCTGAAGTGAGGTGTCGTCAGACATCGGACTCCCGGTGCAGCGGATGGTGGGGGCGCTAGTGATTCGAACACGTGGCGTGGGGGAGTTGACGCGGCGGGGCGCGGAGGGTGAGGGTGGATCAGGCATGATCATCTGCGCCTCGCGGCCCGTAGGGTATCTGATGTAATGATCGGACGTTAGGGATATAGGGCAATTGCCCTTGGCAAGCCGTCCGAACCCTCGTCATCCGCCCCAGCCTGCGTGAATGCCGCACAGTGTGCCGTACACGGCGCTACCCTCGGGTCCACGAACGGTGATGGACCGGCTCTCCCGCGCGCGGGCGGGGCCGTGCCGCGGAGCGGGTGAGGCGGAGGCGCGACGGTGACCCATCAGGGCAACGAACTTCGGGCGGGAACGGGTGCGGGCCGGGACGGCGACGGCCCCGCGGCCCGGGTCCGGCTGCGCGACCGCGACACCGAACTGCGCTCCGTGGAGGCGGCCGTCGACCGGCTGTGCCGCGAGTTCGCGGCCGGCGGCACCGAGATCGGCGAGCTGCTCGCCTTCTCCGGACGCCCCGGCATCGGCAAGACCAGCCTGCTGCACGAGGTCCGACGGATCGCCAGCCTGCGCGAGGGCGCCACCGTGCTGTTCGCCCGCGGTGGCGAACGACAGTTCAAGGAGCCGTACCACGTGCTCCGCCAGCTCCTCCAGCCCGTCCTGACCCGACTGGAACCGGACGAGTTCCGGCAGGTCATGGGCACCTGGGAGGAGGTCGTCGGACCGGCCATGGGACTCAAGCAGCCCAAGGCCGGCGCCCGCCGGCTCGACCCCCAGGGCGTGCGCGACGGCCTCGACTACGTCCTCACCCAACTCGCCCCGCGCCGGGCGCCGATGGTGATGATCGTCGACGACCTGCACTGGGCGGACGCCGAATCCCTCTCCTGGCTCGCCAAGTTCGCGGTCCGCTCCGGCGAACTGCCCGTCCTGCTGGTCTTCGCCTTCCGCGAGGACGAGAGCGACTGGCCGAACGGGACCGAACTGCGCCGCAGCGTCCTCAACCTGGCCAGCCGCAAGCACGAGCTCAGCCGGCTCACCCTGACCTCCGTCACCGACATGATCCGCGCCGAATTCGGCGACCGGGCCGAGGACGCCTTCTGCTACGAGTTCTGGAACGTCGTCAACGGCAACCCCTTCGAGGCCGTCGCCCTGCTCGACCAGGTCCGTGACCAGGAGCTCGAACCCGTCGAGGAGAACTCCCGGCAGCTGCGCGAACTCGCCGTCGACGCCACCGGGATGACCCTCAAGACCTGGCTGGACCGGCTCGGACCGTCCACCCTGCGCTTCGCCTGGGCCTGCGCCATGCTGGGCACCGACATCCGGGTCGACCTCGCCACCCGGATCTCCACCCAGAGCACCGAGGCCGCCCGCGATTCCATCAAGCAGCTGCGCAAGCAGCGCGTGCTCACCCAGACCCCCAACGGGAACCTGGAGTTCGTCCACCCGCTGATCGCCAGCTCCATCTACAACACCATGCCGGAGGCCACCCGGCTCGGCATGCACGGCATCGCCGCCGTCGAGATCGAGAACGCCGGGCTCGGCCTGCTCGCCGCCTCCCGCCACCTGGTCGAGACCCACTCCGGCGAGGGCGACGACCGGATCGTCCGGAAACTACGCCGCGCCGCCGTCGAACACCAGCTGATCGGCGCCCCCGAAGCCGCCCAGCGCTGCCTGCACCGCGCGCTCAACGAGCCGCCCGCGGACGAGATCAAGGCCGAGGTGCTGTACGAACTCGGCTGTTCCGCCCTGCTCACCGACCCCGTCGCCACCGTCAACCAACTGCGGCTCGCCCTCGACCCCGACGAGATCCCGCTGCGCCCGGAACTGCGGGTCGACGCCACCTTCCGACTCTCCGAGGTGCTCGCCCACAGCGGTGAGCTGGGCCAGGCCGCCCTGGTCTGCCAGGACGAGGCCGCGAAGACCACCGACCCGAGCCGGCGCCAGCGGCTCCAGGCCGCCTCGTTCATGTGGCACGCCTTCCGCAAGTCCGAGGAGGACGGCCCCGGCCGCTCCGTCCGACTCGAAGAGCTGTACCGGAACCTGACCGGCCGGGAGGCCGCCGACCGGGCCGTGCTGATCATGCGCGCCTGGGACCTCACCCTGCGCGGCGAGCCCTCCACCGAGGCGCTCGCGCTCGCCGACGAGGTGCTGGAGGGCGGCCGGCTGCCCAAGGGGCTCGGCTGGACCGACACCACCTGGGGCTTCGAACTGCCCGCGATGCTCTGCCTCACGTACATCTACAACGACCGCATCGCCCAGGCCGAGCGGCTGGCCGCGGACGCCATCATCCAGTTCGAGATCGCCGGTTGGAGCGGTGCCCACCGGGGCTTCGCGTACTTCCTGATGGGGCTGGCCCGGTTCCGCCGCGGGCTGCTCGCCGAGGCCGAGGACTTCCTCCGCCGGGCCTTCCGGATCTCCGAGCGGATCGCGGCCAAGCTGCCGCTGGCCTGGGGCGCCGTCGGCGTGCTGGTGGACACCCTGATCGCCCGCGGCCGGGTCGAGGCGGCCTGGGAGCAGGCCAACGAGTTCGGCTTCCACCCGCCGTACCACGCCACGGCCATGGTGCTGCCGGACGCGGCCTCGCTGTACGGCAAGCTGCTGGTCGCCAAGAAGCGGTACGCCGGTGCGGCCGCCGCGCTCACCGAGGCCGGGGCCCAACTGGAGGTCCGCGGCTGGCACAACACCGTCTGGGCGCCCTGGGCCGGGCACCTGGCCATCGCGATCTCCTCCGACGAGCCGGAGCGGGCCCGCGAGTACGCCCAGCGGGCGGTCCGGGACGCCCGCCGCTTCGGCACCGCCTCGGCGATCGGCAGCGCGCTGCGGCTGCAGGCGCGGATCGCCGACGGCCAGCAGGCGGTCGAGCTGCTGGAGCAGGCCGTGGAGCACCTCGGCCAGTCACCGGCCGGGTACGAGCACGCCGTCGCGCTGGTCGACCTCGGTGGCGCGCTGCGCCGGGTCGGACGGCTGGAGGACGCCCAGGAGTACCTGTACCAGGGCATCGAACTGGCCCAGCACTGCTCGGCGGAGAAGCTGGTCGACCGGGCCCGCCGGGAGCTGGCCAACTACGGCCTGCGGCCCAACCGGCTGGGGCTGCACGGCGTCGGGGAGACGCTGGAGGCGCTCAGCACGCCGGAGCGGGAGGTCGCCGACCTGGCGGTCCAGGGCGTGCCGCCGCAGCGGATCGCCGAGCGGCTCGGGGTGAACCTGAGCCTGGTCAACCGGCGGCTGGCGGCGGTCTACCGCAAGGCGGGCACCGGGCCGGACGGGCTGGCCTCGGCGCTCGGGCTGCGGCCGCAGCAGGGCGGGGAACCGGGGGAGTAGCACCCCGGGCGAGGACGGGGGCGTGGGAGCGCCCGCGCCGCGCCCGCCGTCGCTAGGCTGACGGACACCACGGGGCCGGCGCGACGCCCCCCGGACGGAACGGGAACCGGGCGGTGGCGGCGCCGCCACCAGTGAGGAGCAGGCCATGGCGAGCGAGGCCACCAGGGTGCGCCGCGAACCCCTCGACCCCTCGGGTGCGGGCGCGGCGATCCAGCGCTGGACCCTGACCGCCGGCCCGTACGAGGCGAGCGTGCTCACCCTCGGCGCCACCCTGCACACCCTCAGCGCCCCGGACCGGGCCGGCCGCACCGCCCAACTGCTGCTCTCCACCGACGAGCTGGCGCAGATCCTGGGCCCGGCCCGGCACTACGGCACGGTGGTGGGCCGGTACGCCAACCGGATCGACGGCTCCGTCGTCACCATCGACGGCGAGGACCACCGGCTCGCCCCGACCGGCGGCGGGATCACCATCCACGGCGGGCCGGACGGCTTCGCCCAGCGGATGTGGGCGGCCGAGCCGGTCGAGGGCGGGGTGCTGCTGCGGCTGCACAGCCCGGACGGCGACCAGGGCTTCCCGGGCGCGCTCGACGTCACCGTCGGCTACACCCTCACCCACACCCCGGGGGCGGGCGGCGAGCTGGTGATCGACTACCGGGCCGTCACCACGAAGCCGACCGTGGTCAACCTGACCAACCACGCGTACGTCAACCTCGCGGGTGAGGGGAGCGGCGACGTCCTGGGCCACCTGCTCACCCTGGACGCCGACGAGTACACCCCGGCCGACGAGCGGCAGATCCCGTACGGGCGGAGCGAGCCGGTGGCCGGCACGCCGTTCGACTTCACGGTGGCCACCCCGATCGGCAAGTCGGTGCACGACGACCACCCCCAGCTGGCCGGCCCGGGCGGCTACGACCACAACTGGGTGCTGCGGGCCCGCCCGGCGGACGGCACCCCGGCGCGGGCGGCGCTGCTGGAGGACCCGGTCGGCGGCCGCACCCTGGAGGTGCTGACCACCGAGCCGGGCGTCCAGGTCTACACGGCGAACAAGTTCCAGGGCGCGGTCACCGGTGCGAGCGGGGTCCCGTACGGGCCGTTCGCGGGGATCGCGCTGGAGACCCAGCACTTCCCGGACTCCCCGCACCACCCGGCGTTCCCGAGCACCGTGCTGCGGCCGGGGGAGGAGTTCCGCTCGACCACCGTGTTCCGGCTCGGGGTCAACTAGGACCTAGGCGCTTGGCCCGCCCCGGGCGGGGAGGTCCCGGCGCATGCAGAGCCGGGGCCAGCGGTCGAGGCCGTGCTCGGCCTCCTGGCGGCGGATCTCGCGCAGGCCGGGGGTGAGTTCGGCGTCGGCCAGCGGGCGGAAGCCGCAGCGGGCGTAGTAGGGGGCGTTCCAGGGGACGTCGGCGAAGGTGGTGAGGGTGAGCGCGGGGGCGTCGGTGCCCTCGGCGAGGTGCTCGATCAGTGCGCGGCCGATGCCGCGCCGGGCGTGCCCGGGGTGGACCGAGACCTGTTCGATGTGCAGCGCGCCGTCGACCGGTTCGGCCAGCAGGTAGCCGGCGACGGTGCCGTCGGGGGCCTCGGCGACCAGGGCGGTGCCGTGGTCCAGGTAGCGGGCCAGCTCCTCCGGCGCCGGGGGTTCGTCCTCGGCGATCTCCGGCATCCCGATCTCGGCGAAGGGGGCTCCGGCGGCCCGCTCCAGCTCGCCCAGCAGCGGCAGTTCGTCCCTGGTGGCGGTTCTGATGCGCATGCGTCCAGTCTGCTGCAAGCGCCTTTCGGCCACGCAGGGTGGTTCGACCGGCCATCCGGGACCGGGGTGAAACGGACGAATGCGTCGATTGCGCCGCGCTGTCAACTACCGTGCGGCTACGTCCAGGACACGTGGGCGTAACGATCGCGGTTTCTTGCAGAAACTTGCTGCAAGGACTTTCCGTCGATCTTGCCCCGCTGTTAACTTCCTTCCCGAGCCCGACGGCAGCAACGGTGCGGTCGGCACGAGGCAGCCATTATGCGCCTGTCTCGGAACATCTCGGGCACCCCCACCCTCCTAGGAGTTCTCATGCGGCGTGGCATCGCGGCCTCTGCCCTCGTTGTGGCCCTCGCGGTCTCGATGGCTGCCTGTGGCAGCAGTGGCGGCTCCGGCTCCGACGGCAAGGCCGACGGCCCGGTCACCCTCACGTACTGGGACACGTCGAACGCCACCAACGAGGCTCCGAACTACCAGGAACTGGTCAAGAAGTTCCAGACGGCCAACCCGAACATCAAGGTCGACTTCGTCAACGTCCCGTTCGACCAGGCGCAGAACAAGCTGCAGACCGCCATGGGGGCCAAGGGCGCGCCGGACGTGTTCCGCTCCGAGGTCGGCTGGACCGCCGCCTTCGCCAAGGCCGGCTTCCTGGAGCCGCTGGACGGCACCCCGGCCGCCGCCGACACCTCCGCCTTCCAGCCCAGCCTGATCCAGCAGGCCTCGTACCAGGGCAAGCTGTACGGCGTCCCGCTGGTCACCGACACCCTCGGCCTGATGTACAACAAGGACCTGTTCGCCAAGGCCGGGATCACCGAAGCCCCCAAGACCTGGGACGAGCTGAAGACCGACGCCGCCGCGATCAAGGACAAGGCGGGCGTGGACGGCTTCTGGATGAAGGCCGCCGACGGCTACTACGCGATGCCGTTCCTGTTCGGCGAGGGCACCGACGCCGTCGACGCCGCCAACAAGAAGATCACCATCACCTCGCCCGAGGCCGTCAAGGGCATCGAGACCTACAAGTCGATGTTCACCTCGCCCGGCACCGCCAAGGCCGACGTCACCACCGACGCCTACGCCCACATGATGGACGCCTTCAACGGCGGCAAGGTCGCGGCGATCATCCAGGGCCCCTGGGAGATCACCAACATCTACAAGGGCTCCGCCTTCGCCGACAAGAAGAACCTTGGCATCGCCCCCGTCCCGGCCGGCTCCACCGGCAAGGCCGGCGCCCCCACCGGCGGCCACAACATCGCGGTCTACGCCGGCGCCGACAAGGCCCACAAGGCCGCCGCCGAGAAGTTCGCCGCCTTCATGACCTCGGCCGAGAGCCAGGCCTTCATCGCGCAGAAGAACTCCACCCTGCCGACCCGCTCCGACGCCTACACCGCCGACGTCAAGGCCGACCCGGGCATCGCCGGCTTCCAGGCCATCCTCGGCAGCGCCAAGCCGCGCCCCGAACTGCCCGAGTACAGCTCGCTGTTCGACTCGCTCGGCACCAACCTCGGCAAGACCCTCCAGGGCACCAGCACCCAGGACGCGCTGAACACCGTGTCCACGGACTACGCCAAGCTCCTGCCGGGCTTCGCCAAGTAGTCCCCGCAGCCCGGCCCGCCGACCCCGGCGGGCCGGGCCCGTCGGCTCCCCGAGGCCGCCTGCTTCCCCGAGAACCCCCGAGAAGGTGCAAACGATGTCAGTCGCCGTGCAGGGCGCCACCGGCAAGGGCAGCCGCGAGCGCGATCAGCGTCCCGGTCCGCTGGAACGCCTCAAGCGCTCCTACGCCAAGCACTGGTACGCGTACGCGATGATCGCGCCGGTCGTGCTGGTGCTCGGCGTGCTGGTGCTCTACCCGCTCGTCCAGGGCGTCTGGCTGACCCTCACCGACGCCAACAGCCTCAACGTCGCCCGCAAGATCGGCGTCAACGAGATCCCGGCCAGCTACCAGTACATCGGCTTCCACAACTACGCCGACATCCTCTGGGGCCCCGGCTCGTACGACCGCTTCTGGTCCCACTTCGTGTGGACCATCGCCTGGACGGCCATCTGCGTCTGCCTGCACTACAGCCTGGGCCTCGGCCTGGCCGTCCTGCTCAACAAGAAGCTGCGCGGCCGCGCCGCCTACCGGATGCTGCTCATCCTGCCGTGGGCCGTGCCGACCTTCGTCACCGTCTTCTCCTGGCGGCTGATGCTCTCGGACGGCGGCGTGGTCAACACCGTGCTCTCCGCCCTGCACCTGCCCGAGCCCGGCTGGCTCACCGACCCGTGGGCGCAGAAGTCGGCCGCGATCCTGGTCAACACCTGGGCCGGGGTGCCGTTCATGATGATCTCGCTGCTCGGCGGCCTGCAGTCGATCCCGGCCGAGCTGTACGAGGCCGCCGAGATGGACGGCGCCACTCGCTGGCAGCAGTTCCGCCACATCACCCTGCCAGGGCTGCGCAGCGTCTCCTCCACCGTCGTGCTGCTCGGCGTGATCTGGACGTTCAACCAGTTCAACGTGATCTTCCTGCTGTTCGGCAAGGGCGCCCCGGACGCCCAGCTGCTGGTCACCTGGGCCTACCGGCTCGGCTTCGGCCAGATCCCCCGGGACTACGCGCAGTCCTCCGCCTACGGCGTGATCCTGCTGTCCATCCTGATCGTCTTCACCGCCTTCTACCGGCGCTGGCTCGCCCGCAACGAGCAGGCCAACGGCTGAGGCCCCGGACCCAGTTGACCCGCACCGGTTGACCCACGAAGGCAGGTAACCCCGATGAGCACCACCACCGAACGTCCCGCTGTCGCGGCGACCGCGGCCCCGGCCGCCCGGCCCGCCAAGTTCCGCCCGCGCGGCGAGAGCAGCCCGCTGTCCAAGGCGCTGTCCCACGCCGTGCTGATCCTGGCCAGCCTGCTCGCGCTGTTCCCGGTCGCCTGGATCCTGTTCGTCTCGCTCGGACCGGACAAGAACGACTACCTCCACCCCGGCGAGATCTTCGGCAAGTTCACGCTGTCCAACTACCAGCACGTGCTGGGCGACACCGACTTCTTCACCTGGTTCGGCAACTCCCTGCTGGTGGCCGGCATCACCACCGTGTTCGGCGTGCTGGTCGCCGCCACCACCGGCTACGCCGTGTCCCGGATGAAGTTCCCCGGGCACAAGCCGCTGATGTGGTCGCTGCTGGTCACCCAGATGTTCCCGATCGCGGTGCTGATCGTGCCGATGTACACGATGCTCTCCGCGCTCGACCTGCTGGACAGCTACGCCGGTCTGATCCTGGTCTACTCGACCACCACCGTGCCGTACTGCGCCTGGCTGCTGAAGGGCTACTTCGACACCATCCCGGTGGAGATCGACGAGGCCGGCCGGGTCGACGGGCTCAGCCCGTTCGGCACCTTCTGGCGGCTGGTGCTGCCGCTGGCCCGCCCGGGCCTGGCGGTCGCCGCCTTCTACTCCTTCCTCACCTACTGGGCCGAGGTGCCGTTCGCCTCCACCTTCATGCTCAGCTCCGACAAGTACACGCTGGCCGTCGGCCTGCAGACCTTCGTCAGCGAGCACGACGCCCAGTGGAACCTGATGGCCGCCACCGCGGTGCTGATCGCGATCCCCTCCGCGGCCTTCTTCTACCTGGTGCAGCGCCACCTGGTCACCGGCCTGACCGCCGGTGCCTCCAAGTCGTGACGCCCAGCCACCTCCCAGCGCTTCTCGCTCCTCTAGTCCCCAAGGGATACCGTCCATGACCCAGAACCTGGCCGACACCTCCCGGCCCGCCGCCGACACCGCTCACGAGGCGAACGTCATGGCGTCCAGAGGCTGGTGGCGGGACGCGGTCATCTACCAGGTGTACCCGCGCAGCTTCGCCGACTCCAACGGGGACGGCATGGGCGACCTGCCCGGCATCCGCAGCCGCCTGCCGTACCTGCGGGACCTCGGCGTGGACGCCGTCTGGCTCTCCCCGTTCTACGCCTCGCCGCAGGCCGACGCCGGCTACGACGTCGCCGACTACCGCGCGGTGGACCCGATGTTCGGCACCCTGCTGGACGCCGACGCGCTGATCCGGGACGCCCACCAGCTGGGGCTGCGGATCATCGTCGACCTCGTCCCCAACCACTCCTCGGACCAGCACGAGTGGTTCCAGCGCGCCCTGCGCGAGGGCCCCGGCTCCCCGCTGCGCGACCGCTACCACTTCCGCCCCGGCAAGGGCGCGAACGGCGAACTGCCGCCCAACGACTGGGAGTCCATCTTCGGCGGCCCGGCCTGGACCCGCTCCGAGAACCCGGACGGCACCCCCGGCGACTGGTACCTGCACCTGTTCGCCCCGGAGCAGCCCGACTTCAACTGGGACAACCCGGCCGTCGCCGACGAGTTCCGCTCGATCCTGCGGTTCTGGCTGGACATGGGCGTGGACGGCTTCCGGATCGACGTCGCCCACGGCCTGGTCAAGGCCCCCGGCCTGCCCGACCTCGGCGGCGCCGACCAGCTCAAGCTGCTCGGCAACGACGTCATGCCGTTCTTCGACCAGGACGGCGTGCACGAGATCTACCGCAGCTGGCGCGGGATCCTCGACGAGTACCCGGGCCAGCGGATCGGCGTCGCCGAGGCCTGGACCCCGACCGTCCAGCGCACCGCCAACTACGTCCGTCCGGACGAGCTGCACCAGGCCTTCAACTTCCAGTACCTGGGCACCGATTGGGACGCCGCCGCGCTGCGCGAGGTGATCGACCTGTCGCTCGACTCGATGCGCCCGGTCGACGCCCCCACCACCTGGGTGCTGTCCAACCACGACGTCACCCGGCACGCCACCCGGTTCGCCAACGAGCCCGGCCTCGGCACCCAGATCCGCACCCCTGGCGACCGCGCGCTCGGCCTGCGCCGGGCCCGCGCCGCCACCCTGCTGATGCTCGCGCTGCCCGGCTCCGCGTACGTCTACCAGGGCGAGGAGCTCGGCCTGCCGGACGTCACCGACCTGCCGGACGAGGTCCGCCAGGACCCGTCCTTCTTCCGCCAGGCCGGCCAGGACGGCTACCGCGACGGCTGCCGGGTGCCGATCCCGTGGTCCGGCACCGAGGCCCCGTACGGCTTCGGGCCGGTCGCGGGCGGTCCGTCCTGGCTGCCGCAGCCGGCCGAGTGGGCCGGGCTGAGCGTCGAGGCGCAGACCGGCGACCCGTCCTCCACCCTGGAGCTCTACCGCAGCGCGCTGGCCGTCCGCCGGGCGCAGCCGGACCTCGGCGCCGGGACCGAGGTCGAGTGGCTGGACGGCCCCGAGGGCACCCTGGCCTTCCGGCGCGGCTCCTTCGTCTGCACGGTGAACACCACCAGCGAGCCGGTGCGGATCGCCGCCCCGGGCCGGCTGCTGCTCGCCTCCGCCGACCTCGTGGTCGAGGGCGGCGAGACGGTGCTCGCTCCGGACACCACCGGCTGGTGGGCGGTCTGACGTGGTTGCAATAGGCTCTGGGACCGTGACTACGGCGCGACTCTCAGACATCGCGGCACAGGCGGGGGTCAGCGAAGCCACCGTCTCCCGCGTGCTCAACGGCAAGGCGAACGTCTCCGCCGCCACCAGGCAGACCGTCCTGGCGGCGCTGGACGTGCTCGGCTACGAGCGGCCGACCCGGCTGCGCCAGCGCAGCGCCGGGCTGATCGGGCTGATCACACCGGAGTTGAGCAACCCGATCTTCCCCGCGCTGGCGCAGGTGATCGAGCAGGTGCTCAGCCGGCACGGGTTCACGCCGGTGCTCTGCACCCAGACCCCGGGCGGCTCCACCGAGGACGAACTGGTCGAGATGCTGGTGGACCGGGGCGTGGCGGGCATCGTCTTCGTCTCCGGACTGCACGCCGACTCCACGGCCGACCACGACCGCTACGCCCGACTGTCCGGGCGCGGGGTGCCGTTCGTGCTGATCAACGGCTACAGCGAGAAGATCGACGCGCCGTTCATCTCGCCGGACGACCGCTCCGCGATGTGGATGGCCGTCCAGCACCTGGCCGAACTCGGGCACGAGCGGATCGGCCTGGCGGTCGGGCAGCGGCGGTACGTGCCGGTGCTGCGCAAGATCGAGGGCTTCACGGCGGCGCTGCGCGAGGTGCTCGGGCTCGGTGCGGAGGAGGCCGAGGGGCTCGTCCACCACACGCTGTTCAGCGTGGAGGGCGGGCACGCCGCGGCCGGCGCGCTGCTCGACAAGGGCTGCACGGCGATCGTCTGCGGGAGCGACATGATGGCGCTCGGGGCGATCCGGGCGGTGCGCCAGCGCGGGCTGTCGGTGCCGCAGGACGTCTCGGTGGTCGGTTTCGACGACTCGCCGCTGATCGCCTTCACCGAGCCGCCGTTGACGACCATCCGGCAGCCGGTCGAGGCGATGGCGACGGCGGCGGTGGACGCCCTGCTGGAGGAGGTCGGCGGGAACGCCGCCCAGCGCGGGGAGTTCATGTTCCAGCCGGAGCTGGTGATGCGGGGGTCCACCGGGGCCTGCGCGCGCTGAGGCCGGTGGGTCGCGTCAACTGACGGGCCCCGGAGGGCGGTTGCCTTCCGGGGCCCGTTCGCGTGCGGTCCGGGTCAGCCCTCCTGGGTGGTCCGGCTCAGCCCTCCTGGGCGGTCGGGCGGTCGGTGCTGACCCGGTGGCCGTCGGCGGCGTCGCCGGTCCGGGTCCCGGTGCGGCGGCCGCGGGCCAGGTAGTCGCGGACCACCAGCTCGACGGCGTCCTGGGGGTTCTTGGTGCCGGAGAGCAGCATCGCGTCGATCGCGAGGTTCGCGTCGAGGGTGATGGTGACCTGGGCCATGGTGACTCCTCCTCGGGTGCAGAGCAGCAGCATGCCTGCCGGGGCGGGGTTTGACCATGCGGAGGCCGGTCTCCCGGGTACGCCGAAGCCCCGGGGAGAGCGACCAGACTCTTCCCGGGGCGGTCGGTGGACGGCTGACGACCGACAGCCGATGAAATCCGTCAGCTGTCAGTCGTCATCCGTCGGCTGTCGGCCGCACGCCGACCTCGGGCTCAGACCCGGCCGGCGAAGTCCGGGGCCCAGTTGGCGACGGTCTGGAGACGGACGCCCGAGCTCGGGTTGGCGGCCTCGACGTACTGGCCGTTGCCGATGTAGATGGCGACGTGGTAGACGCCGGAGTCCTGGCCGTTGTTCGACCAGAACAGCAGGTCACCCGGCTGCAGGCTGTCCAGCGAGACGTGGGTGCTGGCGGCGGCCTGGTCGGCGGCGACGCGCGGGACGCTGATGCCCGCGGCGCGCAGCGCGGCCTGGGTCAGGCCGGAGCAGTCCCAACCGCCGTTGCCGGTGCCGCCGTAGACGTACGCCTGGCCGACCTTCGACTGGGCGAAGGAGACCGCGGCGGCCATGCTGCCGGTGGCGGTCGGCGCCGGGGTCTGGGTCTGGGGAGCCGGCTTGGCGGCGGGCTTGGCCGGCTTCGAGGTGGACGGCTTGCTCTGGTCGATCGGCTTGGCGTTCACGGCACCGCCGTTCGAGGCCTGGCCGGACTTCTGCGAGCGGTCGAACCAGGTGAAGTCGGAACCGGACTTGGCGGTGCCGGAGGCCTGGCCGGCCTGGGCCGCGCCGCCGTCACCGAAGGTCAGCTGCTGACCCGGGTAGATGGTGTCCGGGCCTTCGGTCAGGGTGCCGCGGTTGAGCTCGTAGAGCCGCTGCCAGCCGCCCTGGACGTTGTGCTTGTCGGCGATCGTGGACAGCCAGTCGCCGTCGACGACGGTGTAGCCGCCGGCCTGGGCCTGCGCCTGGCGCTTCTGCGCCCAGGTGCTGTCGGCGGATCCGGTGGACGGGGTGGCGGACGCGGAGTCACCGGAGGCCTGCGCCTGGTCCTGGGCGGGCGCGGCCGGCTTGGCGGGCTTCGCGGCCTGGGAGCCGCCCTGGGCGGGCTTGGCGGCGGGCTTGCTGGCGGCACCGGTGGAGGCGCCGGCCGAGGTGTCGACGGATGCCGCGGCGCCGCCCTTGGTCAGCCCGGCCTGGACCGAGCAGACCGGCCAGGCGCCGGGGCCCTGCGAGGCGAGGACCTTCTCGGCGACGGCGATCTGCTGGTCCTTGGTGGCCTGGTTGGCCTGCGGGGCGTAGGCGGTGCCGCCGAAGGCGGCCCAGGTGCTGGAGGTGAACTGCAGGCCGCCGTAGAAGCCGTTGCCGGTGTTGATGCTCCAGTTGCCGGTGCTCTCGCACTGGGCGACCTTGTCCCAGGTGGAGACCGGGGCGGCGTTGGCGGTGCCGGTGGTGAGGCAGGGGACGGTGAGGCCGACGCCGGCGACGCCGAGGGCGGCGATGACGCGACGGGTGCGGCTGGACAGGCGGTTGCCGTTGGAAGGCAGCATGAAGACGCGGTCCTCTCCCACGCCTGCGAGGTGAGCTGTCGGATTCGGGCTGGAGTTGCCCGGCCGCGCTTCTGCGCGGCTTCACCCCTAGCCCTGGACCGTTTCCGGGAAATGGTCCGGGGCGACTTACCTGTGGTTCCCCCGCTCCTGCCGTGATGCGTTTTCGCGCTTGCCAGGACATCCGACGGCAGGACTCGGCGTCGCGGATGAACTGGGTCCGTGTGGTCACGAACGGGGAGCACGTTAAGCAGACTTAAGTTCAAACTGCAAATACCTGTGATGCGCATCACGGTTTAGTGTGGAATGCCAAATGAGCCGTAATTCATGATCGAAATTGATCATTTATCGGCAATGTCGCACTGGATTCCCATAACTGGCTCCGCCTCAGAAGTGAAGTGACGGAGTGTTGAAGCGCAATGGGGGCGTGCGGTCGAAGCGGGGGAGCGACGGCGGAGCCCGTGCGCGACAACGCGCGGGCTATTCATCGACAAAGGTGCCGGAAACGGACATTGCGCCGCATTGACCGCTTAACTCTCCTGCGGGGCAATCCGTGCACGCCGGAAGGGCCCGGAACGCGATCGTTCCGGGCCCTTCGGTGGTGCGGGGTGGCTGCGACGCCGTCGCGGGTGTGCGGACGGGCCTCCGTCAGCCCTCCACGGGCCCCTCGGCGGCCGCGTGGGCCCGCCGGGAGCCCTCCCCGGCGCCGACGGTGGCGGCGGCCTCCGCCTCGGCCTCGGCCAGCTCCTCGGCCGTCGGCGTCGGCAGGGCGGCCAGGTAGGTGGAGGCGATCAGCTGGCCGACGGCCGAGTAGGCGCCCAGCGGCGCGGCCGACGGGCAGCCGGTCTCCTCGGCGGCCGTGGCGAGCAGCTCGGAGTCCGCCTCCGGGCCGATCACCAGCGGGGCCAGTGCCGGACGCTGGGAGCCGGTCTCCTTGAGGTGGTTGACGGCCCCGGCGACCGAGCCGGGCACGTCGAGCGCCGCGGCGACGACCGGGACGGCCAGCCGGGCGGCCAGCAGCACGCCGGTGATCCCGGCCGCGGCGGCCGCCTCCTCGCCGCCGACGGTGGTCAGGACCACGCCGTCCGCGGCGGTCGCGATGGCGAACAGCCGGGCCCGGTCGGCCCGGGCCAGCCCGGCCTCGGACAGTCGCACGTGGACGGCCTCGGCGAGCAGCGGGTGCGGGCCCAGGGTGTCCGTGACGGTCGCGCCGTACTCAGCGGCGAGGGCGTGAAGCCCGGTCAGGAAGTCGTGCGGACCGGGCACCAGCGGCACCACGACGGGCGTCGGCAGTCCGGCCTCGGCGGCCGCCGCCAGCAGCTCCGCGACGGTGCGCTCCTCCGTGCTCCCGGTCTCGGCGCCGCCGGGCAGGTAGCCGACCGCGGCCTGGACGCCGGTGTGCTCGCTGCGGACGATCGAGAGCAACTCCTCGACGACCGAACGGGACTCGGGCCCCGCGGTCGCGGGTACGGCGAGCACCAGGGCCGGCGAGCCGGTGCGGATCTCGGGGCGCTCGGGGCGGCGGTGGCGCCCCCGCGCACGGGAACCTGGAGTGCGGACGGGCAGTGGCGCGCCCGGGATGGCTGCGGTGCTCATGCCGGAGATCGTAGGACATCGGCCCGTCAGGCCTGCAGTCGGCTGCCGTACGGGTTTCGGGTGGCCGTGGTGCGGAGGCCGTGTTCCTGCCGTCCGACTCCGGGCCGTTTGCCTACAATCCGGACATTCTTCGCTCAACGCCCGCACCAACCCCCGCAGTTGCCCTGACGTGTCCCGTGGGGCGACGCGTTGCATGAGAGACGCGTGAGATGTCTCACAGCCGGAGCCCGGACTCGCATCGGACTGACGGAGGGTCACGGAGGTGCGACTCCCGGCACTGGAAGATCAACATTCAGCGGGGGGTCGCTCACGGCCGGTTATGGACGACTCGTCGATTCAATCGGCTATGTCCGTTTACGTACCGTCAGGAGAAGGGTCCGTGAAGAGTTCGCGGCGACCGTAAAAAGCCCCGTGCACCTGCAATGTCCCGTGCTGATGCACGTGCACTACGGCTATCATCGCGTCAAGTGAGGCGTTGTACCGGGCCGGTACGGGGCCGGTCCGTTCGTTCGGCGGGTGCCGGGGGCGCCGCGCTGGACGACAACTCCGGAGCTCTTCGGGAGACTTCTATGCACGACTCGCAGGACACGCACGGCTCGAACCACACCTACAACGGGATGGCCGCCGCCGACCTCCAGGGGGTGGTCTGGCAGAAGAGCCGGCACAGCAACTCCCAGGGCAACTGCGTCGAGTTCGCGGCCCTTCCGGGCGGCGACGTCGCGATGCGCAACTCGCGCTTCCCGGACGGTCCGGCGCTCATCTACACCCGGGCCGAGATCGCCGCGCTGCTGCTGGGCGCCAAGGACGGGGAGTTCGACCACCTGGCGGTCTGACCGGCTGCCTGCTCCACCATCGGGGGGCCGTCGTGGGTGCTGACACCACGACGGCCTTTTTTGTCGTCCCCGACTCCGCTGCACCGGGGGCTGCTCCGGGGGCCGCTGCGGGCCGGGCGTGTCCGGGGGTGCTGGAGCGGGCGGCCGACGGCGCGGGGAGTCCGCGGCGGGGCCGGTGGCCGCCGTGGAGCGGCGGGAGCGGCGGCGGCGGTGCGAGCCGCGGGAGCCGCAGGGGTCGTGCGGGCCGCGGGAGCTGTCGGCCGGTCCGGAGCGGGGCCGGGCTGAAGGCCCCGGGGAGTGGTCCTCCCGGGTCGTCCCTCGGCCGGCCGTGCGCCGTGCGGCGCTAGGCCGAGCGCCGGTGCCGTCCACCGATGTCGACCCGTCCGTCCAGCGGGCGGCCGGTCGGCCCGCAGACGTCGAGTCCGCTGCCGTCGAGCCCGCCGCCGGCCGACTCCGCCTCGAACATGGCCCAGACCACCTTGCCGCTGCCCAGCGGGTGCCAGCCCCAGGAGCGGCTGAACGACTCCACCAGGTGCAGTCCGCGGCCGGATTCGGCGACGAAGTCCGCCTCCCGGGCCACCGGGCCGGTGCTGCTCGGATCGCTCACCGCGCAGACCACCTGGGGTGCGCGGTGCACCAGGCTTATTCGGATCGGAAGTCGCCCGTCCGCGGTCGGCTGTGTGGGAAAGTCGAACTCGCCCAGGGCGCCGCCCGACGGGTCGGGCCGTGCGCCGATCGCATGCCGGAGCGCGTTGGTCACGAGCTCCGAGGCGACCAGCGCGACGTCGTCGAACAGCTCCATCAGGCCCCAGCGCTGGAGAGCGGTCCGGGCGAAGTCGCGAGCGGTTCTCACGGCTTCGAAGCGAGGAGCGAGCGTGCAGGTGACCACATGGGGGTCAACTGCCAAAGCCGTACCGGTGCTCATGAAGAGCTCCTCCCATAAGGGGGCGGACACGGCTGGACCCGCCGGGGTCATGCCGGTCACCTCCGACTCGCTCGGCCGCTCGGCCGCCCCTTCGACCAGGCGCGCGCGCACTCGAACGCCCGATGGCGCGGGGACGCCGTCGGGTCGGTGCACGGAGTCACGCTCGGGGTCGACGCGGAGCCCGCGGGATTGCCAGGGATGTGCAGGTGCACGTGCACCATGGTGGTGTGCGCTCACTGCAGATGCAAGAGTCGATTCACGTGCAGTCGCACTATTGGCATATGCAAGCGCCGGATGCACGTGCATCCTGGTGTGCGGAGTGTGGAACTGATAGGAACATCCGTCAGTATCGGCACCGTGAGCGCTCAACTGATGGCAGACTGTGCGCTGTTTGCCCTAGGTGGAGGTTTCGACCGCATGACCACAGTTCAGCCGGGCGGCGGCTCGATGGTCCGCCGGATCCTCCTCGGCTCGCAGCTGCGTCGCCTGCGAGAGGCACGCGGCATCACCCGTGAGGATGCGGGCTACGCGATCCGCGCGTCCGAGTCCAAGATCAGTCGCATGGAGCTCGGCCGGGTCAGCTTCAAGGAGCGGGACGTCGCCGACCTGCTCAGTCTCTACGGCGTGGACGACGGCCTGGAGCGGGAAGCCCTGCTCGGGCTGGTCCGCGAGGCCAACAAGTCCGGTTGGTGGCACAGCTTCAACGACGTGCTGCCGGGCTGGTTCCAGACCTACGTCGGCCTGGAGGAGGCCGCCCAGCTGATCCGCACCTACGAGGTGCAGTTCATCCCCGGACTGCTGCAGTCCGAGGAGTACGCACGGGCGGTTTTCGGCCAGAGTCGGCCGGTCATCAGCGAGGAGGAGGTGGAGCGGCGGGTCAGCCTCCGGCTGCGCCGCCAGAAGCTGCTGACCGAGGGCACCAGCCCACGCCTGTGGGCGGTGATCGACGAGGCCGCGCTGCGTCGGCCGGTCGGCGGGCCCAAGGTGATGCGCGGCCAGGTGCAGTACCTGATCGACGTCGCCGAGCAGGCCAACGTGGTGATCCAGGTCATGCCGTTCCGGTTCGGCGCCCACGCGGGCGAGTCCGGGGCGTTCACGATCCTGCGCTTCCCGGAGCAGGACCTCGCGGACGTGGTCTACCTGGAGCAGCTCACCAGTGCGTTGTACCTGGACAAGCGCGACGACGTGGACGCGTACATCCAGGTCATGGAGCGGCTCTGCGTGGACAGTCTCACGCCGGAGCGCACGATAGACCTGCTCTCCTCGATCCTGAAGGAGCGCTGATCCCGGTGGGGTCCTGAACCGGATCCTCCCGGAGCTCCGGGCAAGTCCCGGGCGCGGCCCGGGGATTCGCCGGGCTCCGATCGGCAACCGGCAGTCGGCCGCCGTCCCGCGTCAACCGCGGGCCGGCGGCCGGTCGCGTTCCGGCGGCAGCGGCTGCGGCGGGCGGCCGAGGTCCCAAGGCAGGTCGTAGCGGCGGAACAGGTCGGCCCGGATCAGCGCCAACGGGAGCTCCGCGCCCGGCAGCAGCACCCCGATGCAGCCGCCCATCAGCGCGCTGCGCAGCACCGCGTGCTCGGCGGCCGGGTCCGGTGCGCCCCAGTCCCTGAGCAGGCCCTGGAGGATGGCGCCGAGCTGCTGCTGCTCCGGGTCCTGGACGAAGGCGCCGGCGTCCGGGTCGAGGATCAGTGCCAGGTGGGAGCGCATCACCCGGGGGTGGTCCATGGCGAGGCCGAGGACGGCGTCGATCGCGCGGGCCAGCCGGGTCTCGGGGGAGGCGCCGGACGGGAGCTCGGCCAGCGCGCCGCTGAGGGTCTGGTGCATCATCCGGTGCGTCGCGGACTGCATCAGCAATCGTTTGCCGTCGAAGTAGTACGAGAGCAGGCCGCGGGCGAGTCCGGCCCGTTCGGCGATGTCGGTCAGCGTGGTGCCCGCGTAACCGTGCCGGTCAACCAGCTCGATGGTGGCCCGCATGATGCGCCGGCGGGAGCGCTGGCGCATCTCCTCATTGACCGAATCCCCGCGAGGTGCCATCGTGACTGCTCCGAACGTTCGTTGACTCCGGGCCAATATACTTGCGAAGCCGGTGTCGCGCCGTGGAACCGTGCCCTGACGGGTGCTGCCCGGCCGGCCGGTACAAAGACGGCCGGCTCCACCAACACGGGGGTTTGGTGGAGCCGGCGCCAGTGCCCGACGGTCCGGGGTCGGCCGGGGGCGGGGGCCAGTGGGTCAGTGCTCGCTCAGGACTTCGGTCCGGGCTACGGACGGCCCGGCAGACGGATAATCATAATCCGGTATCGAAGCGGGAGTTGCATTCCGCCGCCGGTCGACCAGCGCGCCCGCCGAGGCCACCACCAGTCCGATCACCGCGACGACGGTGACCAGGACGAGCGCCGGCCGGTAGCCGTCCAGCTGGGCCTGCGCGGAGTCGCCGCCCGCGCTGCCGGCCGTGATCATCGCGGTCGCCCCGGCCAGCACCACGGCGGTGCCGACCTGGATCGCGGTGTTCACCAGTCCCGACGCCAGCCCCTGCTCCTCGTCGGCCACCCCGTCGGTGGCGGCGATGTTCACCGAGGGGAAGGCCAGCGCGAAGCCCACGCCGAGCAGCAGCATCGAGGGCAGCACCAGGACCGGGTACGAGCTGTGCTCGTCCAGCCGCAGGAACAGGGCGAAGGCGCCGGCCAGGGCCAGCAGACCGATCGGGAGCAGTCGGGCGGTGCCGAAGCGGTCCACGATCGGGCCCATGAAGGGGGCGGAGAGGGCGATGAAGGCGCCGGCCGGCAGCAGCCCCAGGGCCATCTGCAGGGCCGACCAGCCGAGCAGGTGCTGCAGGTAGAGCGTGACGACGAACTGGAAGCCGCCGTACGCGCCGGTCATCGCGAAGGCCACCACGTTGGCGCGGGCCACCGAGCCGTTGCGGAAGATGCCCAGCCGGACCAGCGGGTGGGCGGTGCGGCTCTCGACCACCAGGAAGGCGGCGGCCAGCGCGGCGACCACGAGCAGCGAGCCGAGGGTGCGCAGGCTCAGCCAGCCGGCGCCCTGGGCCTCGGTCACGGTGAACACCAGCAGCAGCACGGTCGAGGTGCCGGTGATCGCGCCGAGCACGTCGTAACCGCCCTTGGCGCGCTCCTCGACCGGGCGGGGCAGCAGGCGGGCGGCGAAGACCAGGGCGATCAGCGCGACCGGGACGGGCATCAGGAAGGTCCAGCGCCAGCCGACCGAGGTGAGCAGTCCGCTCAGCACCAGGCCGAGCGAGAAGCCGCTGGCGCCGCAGGTGGTGTAGATCGACAGCGCCCGGTTGCGGGCGGGGCCCTCGGCGAAGGTCGTGGTGATGATCGACAGTCCGGCGGGGGCGGTGAAGGCGGCGCTGACGCCCTTGAGGAAGCGGGCGGCGATCAGCAGGCCGCCGTCGTCGACCAGGCCGCCGGCCAGCGAGGCGGCGGCGAAGACGCCGAGCGCGACCAGGAAGACCCGGCGGCGGCCGAGCAGGTCGGCGGCGCGGCCGCCGAGCAGCAGCAGGCCGCCGTAGCCGAGTACGTAGCCGGAGACCACCCATTGCAGGGTGGAGGTGGAGAGGCGCAGTTCGGAGCCGATGGAGGGGAGGGCCACGCCCACCATCGAGACGTCCAGGGCGTCCAGGAACATGGCGGCGCAGAGCACGATCAGGGTGCCCCAGAGGCGGGGTGTCCAGTTCAGCCCGCTGGTTGACGGGGCGTCGGGTGACGTGGCGGTCGCGGTGGTCATGGGGAGGACAGTACATGCGCATGCATTCAATGCAAATGAATTAGATGTGAACGCATAAATGTCCGATGCATGTGCTACGGTGGCGGCGTGGCTGAACTCGACTCCCTCGAAGCCTCGGCGGAGGCCGGTCTCATCGCGGAATGGCGCGAGCTGCTGGCCCGCCACGCCGCGGCCGTCTGTGCGCTCGACCGTGAACTCGGCGAGAAGCACGGGCTGGGCATGAGCGAGTTCGAGGTGCTGGAGCGCCTGGTCGAGGGGTGCGTCGCCGACGGGCGGCACGCCCTGCGGGCGAGCGAGTTGGCTCCCACCGTCCACCTGAGCCAGAGTGCGCTGTCCCGGCTGATCGCCCGGCTGGAGAAGGCCGGCCTGGTGACCCGGGAGATGTGCCCGAGCGACCGCCGGGGCGTGATGATCGCGCTGACCGCGGCCGGGCGCGAGCGCTACGAGCAGGCCCGCCCGCTGCACCGCGAGGTGCTCGGACAGACCCTCGGCGGCCACTTCGCCCCGCTCTGCGGGGAGTCGGCCAAGGACTGACGCTCCGTCAATCCCGTTGTACGGCAAGCTTTTTCACGCCGAGCCGCGTTGCGCCGTGCTGTGACGAGGTCGGCGCGGTTCGGGGCCGGGCCTGGCCGGGTCAGAGCAGCGAGTGGAGCCCCGGGGCGACGGCCAGCAGCACGGCCGCGGCGGGCGCGGCCAGGGCGAGGACGGTCAACTGCAGCCGGTGCGGCACGGACAGCCGGGGGCGGCCCGCGAGCAGCCGGTCCACCCGCTTCGGGGACTGCGCCAGACCGGGCGGGCAGGAGCCGAACACCCCACGGTCCAGGTTGAGTTCGGCCAGTGCCAGGGCGGTGGTGTGCCGGCCGTGCCGACGCGCGGCCCGGTCGTCGGCGGCCAGCTCGACCAGCTCCGCCACCTGGTCCCGGAAGGCGCGGAAGACGACGACGCCGGGGAAGCCGGAGGCGAGTGCCTGGGCGAACTGCTGCAGCCAGTGGTGCCGGGCCCGGACGTGCCCGCGCTCGTGGCTCAGCACGGCCGCCAACTCCCGGTCGGTGAGCTGCTGGAGGGCCCCGGTGGTGACCACCAGCCGGGAGTCCGGACCGGGCAGCGACCAGGCCTCCGGGCGGACGTTCTCCAGCACCACCAGCCGCTCCCGGCGACTCCGGGCGGCCTCGATCGCCTCCGGCAACTCGGGTGCACGGGTCGCCAGTTGGGCATGACGGCGGTTGCGCAGGGCCTTGGCGGTGCGGACCTCGCGGGTGAGCGCCAGCACCGTCTGCAGCCCGCCCGCGGCCAGCACCGCGGCGCACAGCCGACCCCAGCCCTCGGCGTCCTGGAGACCGTACGCGGCCTCCACGCCGTGCGGGGCGCCGGAGAACACCCAGGCCCGCAGCTCCGGCTCGGCGGCCGCGGCGGCGAGGATCAACCCCAGGGCGCAGCACAGCAGGACGGCCACCACGATGCACTGCCACACCAGCAGCGCCAGCACCGGTTCACGTTCCACCCAGCGGGCCCGGGTCAGCAGCCGGGGCGCGGCGGTGGAGAACAGCAGGCCGAGCAGCAGCAGGCCGGTCAGGGCAGTCATCGCATGGGCTCCCCGAGTACGCACGGAACGCGACAACGCGCTCCCGGCCAACCTATGCGCTGTCGACGCCCGGAGGAACGGCTTTCGACGGGCCAGTGACCAACGCCACGCGGACCGACGGCACACGCACGGAAGCCACCCGGCCGGGCCCGCTGCGCGAGGGCCCGGCCGGGCCCGGCGGCGTCACAGGGTCAGCAGCATGGCGAACATACCGATGCCCATGGTCAGTCGGCAGGCCCGGGGCAGGCCGGTGGCGCCGACGACGAGGGTGCCGGCGGAGGTGCGCAGCAGCCGGGCACCGGACCAGAGCGAGTAGCCGCCGAAGTAGAGCAGCAGGGTGCCGGTCAGCAACGGCGTACCGAGCGCGGCGGCGTGGTCGTGGTGGTGCCCGCCGGGGGAGGCGGTCATCGAGAGGGCCATGTACGTCATGGCGAGCGCGCCGACCGCGTGGTGCAGCCGGTGCGCCCGGCCGGTCGGGGCGTACAGGGCGGCGAGCAGGAAGGCGGCGGCGGGGAGGCCGAACAGGCAGGCCCAGACCGCCGTCGGGACGGTGGCGCCGGTGACGGCCATCGCCGCCATGCCCAAACCCATCAGGGCTTCGGCGGCGTCGGACTCGCGGGCGAGCGAGGGGTGGGCGTGGCGCGCGCCCGGGGCCGCGGTGGCACAGGGGGCGCGCCGCAGGCGGGTCAGGCAGTACACGCCGGCGGTGGCGGTGAGGAGGGCGAGGAGCCAGTTGACCAGGGTGGGTCCGTGCAACGGCGGCCTCCCGGGGTGGCGACGATCGTCCCGTCCACGATCACCGCTACGCCCCCGGCGCGACCAGGGCGCGCACAGGGGCGCACTGGGGTGACCACCGTGGTGAAACCGCCCCGGGGCGACCCGGAGCGACCCGGACGACCCGGGCCGCCGGCCGGGCGGCTCAGCGCTGCAGCCGCCCCGAGGCGACGATCCGGCTGAGGAACCGGCGGGTCCGCTCCTCCTGCGGATCCCCGAACACCTGCTCCGGCGGCCCCTGTTCGAGCACCACGCCGCCGTCCAGGAAGCAGACCTGGTCGGCGACCTCGCGGGCGAAGCCCATCTCATGGGTGGAGATGACCATGGTCATCCCCTGCTCCTTGAGGTCCCGGACCACCGACAGCACCTCCCCGACCAACACCGGGTCGAGCGCCGCGGTGATCTCGTCGAGCAGCAGCAGCCGGGGTCCGGCCGCCAGCGCCCGCACGATCGCGACCCGCTGCTGCTGCCCGCCGGAGAGCCGGTCCGGGTACTCCGCGGCCTTCGCCGCCAGTCCGAGCCGGTCCAGCAGCGCCAGCGCCTTCGCCTCGGCCTCCTTCCGGCCGACCCGGTGCACCCGGCGCGGGGCGAGCGTGATGTTCTCCAGCACCGTCAGGTGCGGGAACAGGTTGTACGACTGGAACACCACCCCGATCCGGCGCCGCACGGCGTCCTCGTCCGCGCGCGGATCGGTGATCTCCTCGCCGTCCAGGAAGACGGCCCCGTCGTCGATCCGCTCCAGCAGGTTGACGCACCGCATCAGGGTGGACTTCCCGGAGCCGGACGCTCCGATCAGCGCCGTCACCGAGTGCTCCGGCACGGTGAGGTCCACGTCGCGCAGCACCACCTGGCCGCCGAAGGCCTTGCGCACCGACTCCAGCCGGAGCACCGCCGTCCCGCTCACACCGCACCTCCCTGCAGTTGCCGACGGTTCATCCGCGCGGTCAGCCAGTCGGCGAACCGGGTCAGCGGAACGGTCAGCACGATGAACACCAGCCCCGCGACCAGGTACGGCGTGAAGTTGAAGGAGTGCGCCGCGATGATCTTCGCCGCGTACACCGCGTCGATCGCGCCGCCGATCGAGACCAGCCCGGTGTCCTTCTGAAGACTGACCAGATTGTTGATCAGCGGCGGCACCACCCGCCGCACCGCCTGCGGCAGGACGACGTACCGCATCGCCTGGGCGTTGGTCAGCCCCAGCGACCGCGCGGCCGCCCGCTGGCTCGGGTGCACCGACTCGATTCCCGAGCGGAACACCTCCGACACGTACGCCGAGTACGTCAGCACCAGCGCCGCCCCGCCGAGCAGCAGCGGATCGGTGGTCACCCCGGTGAGCCGCAGCGCCGGCACCCCGGTGATCATCACCAGCAGGCAGATGATCATCGGCAGCCCGAGGAAGAAGTCCACGTACGCCGTGACCAGCAGCCGCACCGGCAGGAACACCGGCCCGCGCAGCGTGCGCAGCACCGCGAGCAGCAGCCCGAACACCAGGATCAGCGCGCCGCAGCCGAGCATCAGCTCCAGGTTGAGCCGCAGCCCCCGGAGCACCTCCGGCAGCGCTTGGCGGGCGTAGTCCAGGCTGAAGAAGGTCCGCCGGGTCACCTCCCAGCCGGGGGAGTTGACGACCAGCAGGTACAGCACGACCGCCGTCCCCACGGTCGAGGCGGTGGCGATCAGCGCCGCGCGCCGGGCCCGGGAGCGCCGGTACGCCTCGTGCGCCAGCCGCCGCTCGGACGGGCGGTAGCCGTCGTCCTGCGCCGGGCCGTCCGGCCGCGGCGCCTTCGGGAGGTCGACCGCTCCGGTCGGGTCCGCCTCCCGGCTCACTTCAGCACCGGTGCCGAGACGGCGTCCGACAGCCACTGCTGCTCCAGCTTGGCCAGCGTCCCGTCCGCCCGCAGCGCGTCCACCGCCTGCGACACGCACGGCGTCAGCTTGGAGCCCTTGTCCAGTACCAGGCCGAACTGCTCACCCTTCGGGGCCGCTGCGAACTGCCCCACCACCTGGGCCTCGGGCACCTCGGCGCCGGTGATGTAGAAGGCGGTCGGCAGGTCCACCACCAGCGCCTCGACCTGGCCGTTCTTGAGCGCGGCCTTCGCCAGGTCGTTGGAGTCGTACACGGACGGCTGGGTGCTCGGCTTGATGGTGTCGGTGATGGTGTCCAGGCTGGTGGTGCCGACCTGGGCGCCCAGCTTGGCGCCCTTCAGATCGGCGATGCTCTTCGCGCCGGCCGCCTTGGAGCCCTTGAGCGCGATGACGGCCTGGCGCACGTCGTAGTAGCCGGAGGAGAAGTCCACCGCCTGCTTGCGCTCGTCGCTGATGGACACCTGGTTGATGTCGAAGTCGAAGTCCTTGGCCCCGGGCGCGGTCGCCTTGCCGAACGGCGCCACCACCCAGCCGACCTTGTCCGCCGGGTAGCCCAGCTTCCCGGCCACCGCGTACGCCACCGCCGACTCGAAGCCCTTGCCGTTCTCCGGCTTGTCCTCGGAGAACCACGGGTCGTAGGCCGGCTTGTCGGTGCCGACGGTCAGCTTCCCGGCGGTCCGGGTGGCCAGCGCCCCCGGCGCGCAGCTCGCCGCCGCACCGGTCGTACCCGAGGCGCCGGCGGCAGCCCCGTCGGTCTTGGCGTCCTGCGGCGCGCACCCGGAGAGGACGGCGGCGAGCGCCAGCGCGGCGACGGGCAGGACGGCGGAGGGCTTGCGGAGGCTCATGGCGGGGCTCCAGGGGAGGGACCGGGCGGGACAGGGGGAGAGGGGCGGTGGCGGGGCCCGGCGGTGCGGGCCGGGCCGGGTGGGCCGCTTCCCGGCGGGTCACTTCCCCCGGTGGCGGCGCCGGAACACACACGGCATGGTCGGCGTACGGGTCCGCGTCCGCGGCGCCCCGGTCCGGATCAGGGGCGGCCGCTCGGCCGCGGCCGGACCAGCTGCCGTGGTCGGATCAGCGACAGCGGCGGCAAAGACCGTTCGCGCGACAGCTCGCGCGACAGCGGAGGCCGTCCGCGCGACAGCGGCAGCGACGACACGCCTGCTGACGGAAGGGCACCCGGAACGGGCTGTCGTGGCGCTCGGCCACCGTGATCACCGCCGGGAGCATGCGGGGAGGTTCGCATCAGGACCGCGCATCTGTCCAGAACATCCAGGACACCGTCCACATGTCGGACACCTGAGCTCCCCGCACAGGTTTTGGCGCCCGAGCGGCGGCGCACGGAAGTTTTGCCGGTCGGGGCCCCCTTGAACGGGAGAACCTTTCGTACATATGGTGTCCTCGTTGAAATAACTCCTGTCGAAGTGAGTCCACGATGCAGAATCTTTCGCCAAGGCTCGCTGCGGCGGCCGACGCCCCGGTCTCGACCCTCGCCACCCACCCGGCGTGGCTGCGCCTGAAGGAGGCCGTCGAGACGCTGCGCCCCCTGCAGTCCAAGGACGGCTCGATCGACCTGTCCGCGGTCCAGCGGCACACCGTCGACCCGCTGGTCGCGACCGTCCGGGCGTCCGTCGAGGAGCTCGCCCCGCACTTCCCGCACGACGCCGCCTACCTGGCCGCCGTCGACACGGACCTCGCCAAGTGGGCCGACACCGGCTACCGGGAGCCCGACTTCCTGGACTCGCTGCTCGCCTTCCAGCCCGCCGACCAGCGGGAGGACGGCCTGGAGCACCTGGTCGTCTTCCCGATGTACACCCAGAACGGCAACCCGGACCGCAACCTGGAAGCCGTCCTGCTGAGCGTGGTGTGGCCGGATTGGCTGGACGAGCTGGAGCGGACCCGCTTCGACAACCCGATGTTCGTGCCGATCACCTTCACGGACTTCACGGCCGGCTACGACACCAACTCCGCGGTGCTCTTCCCCGAGACGGTCGCCGTGCGCAAGGCGCCGGAACGTTTCACCTGGGGCGGCATCTTCTGCGACCGCGAGGCCGCCCGCTTCCGCGCCGTCACCACCAGCGCCGTGCAGCAGCTCGGCCTGGAGATCCCTGCCGACGCCGAGGGCCTGCTCCAGGACCAGCAGCGCGCGCAGGAGACCTTCGTCCTGTGGGACCTCGTGCACGACCGCACCCACAGCCACGGCGACCTGCCGTTCGACCCCTTCATGATCAAGCAGCGCAGCCCGTTCTGGATGTACGGCCTGGAGGAGCTCCGCTGTGACCTCACCACCTTCAAGGAGGCGGTGAAGCTGGAGGCCGAGGGCAACGCGCACGCCCGCGACGTCCAGTACGCGATCCTCTTCGACCGCCTGTTCCGCTTCCCGGTCAGCGGCGACCGCGTCCGCAACTACGACGGCATGGGCGGCCAGCTGCTCTTCGCGTACCTGCACAAGCACGACGCGCTGCGCTGGCGCGACAACCGCCTCACCATCGACTGGGAGCGCGCCCCGCAGGTCACCAACGCGCTCTGCGGCGAGATCGAGACCCTCTACCGCGACGGCATCGACCGGCCCAAGTCCGCCCACTGGATCGCCGCGTACGAGCTGGTCTCCCGCTACCTCACCCCGCACCCCGCCTCCACCTGGGCGAAGGGCCCGGAGGCCCTCCCGCTCGACCTCACCGACGGCAAGGCCCTGAACAAGGCGCTGTGCGACGCCGTGGTTCCGGACGAGTTCCCGCTGAGCATGTTCTACGAGGCCCTGTCCAAGAAGCTCCGCGGCGTCATCGCCGCCACCGCCGGCATCACCGGCGCCGGTATCCAGGGAGTCGCCGCGTGACCACCAACCCCTCCACCAAGCTGGCCGGCAAGGTCATCGCCGTCGCCGGAGCCAGCGGCCCGGCCGGCCAGGCCGTGCTGCGCCGCCTCGCGGCCGAGGGCGCCACCGTGGTCGGCGCCGACATCGACCCCCAGCGCCTGGAGTCCGCCCTGGACGCCACCCGCATCGCGGTGCGCGGGGCGAAGGTGAGCGGTCAGGTGATCGACCTGCTCGACCCGCAGGAGGTCCACGACTGGGCCGACCACCTGGAGGCCGAGCACGGCCACGTCGACGGCCTGTTCCACCTGGTCGGCGGCTGGCGCGGCAGCAAGACCTTCTTCGACAGCCGCCTGGACGACTGGGACTTCCTGCACGACACCGTCGTGCGCACCCTCCAGCACACCTCGCTGGCCTTCCAGCCCGCGCTGGTCCGCAGCCCGGCCGGCCGCTACGCGATGGTCTCCGCCGCGGCGGCGCACAAGCCCACCGCCGGCGGCGCCGCCTACGCGGCCGCCAAGGCCGCCACCGAGGCCTGGACCCTCGCCATGGCCGACTCCTTCAAGAAGGAGACCACCTCCCCGGACGGCGAGCCCACGGCGGCGGCTGCGATCCTGGTGATCAAGGCGCTGGTCAGCCCCGAGATGCGGGCCGCGAAGCCGGAGGCGAAGTTCGCCGGCTTCACCGACACCGCCGACCTCGCCGGACACCTGGCGGACCTCTGGGACCGCCCCGCAGCAGAACTGAACGGACAGCACCTGTGGCTGACAGCCCGATGACCGACCTCACCCGTACGGACGCGGTACGGCGGCACGACCCCGCCGTCCGCGGCTTCGCCAGCGACAACTACGCCGGCGTGCACCCCGAGGTCCTCGCCGCGATCGCCCTCGCCAACGGCGGCCACCAGGTCGCCTACGGCGAGGACGACTACACGGCCCACCTCCAGGACGTCTTCCGCCGCCACTTCGGCGACAAGGCCGAGGCCTACCCGGTCTTCAACGGCACCGGCGCCAACGTGGTCGCCCTCCAGGCGCTGCTGCCCCGCTGGGGCGCGGTGGTCTGCGCCGACAGCGCCCACATCCACGTGGACGAGGGCGGCGCCCCGGAGAAGATGGGCGGCATCAAGCTGCACACCGTCCCGACCCCGGACGGCAAGCTCACCCCCGAGCTGCTCGACCAGCAGGCCTGGGGCTTCGGCGACGAGCACCGCGCGCAGCCGCTCGCGGTCTCCATCACCCAGAGCACCGAGCTCGGCACCCTCTACACGGTCGACGAGATCCGCGCGATCACCGAGCACGCCCACCAGCTCGGCATGCTCGTCCACCTGGACGGCTCCCGCCTGGCGAACGCCGCCGCCTCGCTCGGCCGGCCGATGCGCGAGTTCACCACCGACGCGGGCGTCGACGTGTTGTCCTTCGGCGGTACGAAGAACGGCCTGCTGCTCGGCGAGGTCGTGGTGGTGCTGAACCCGGAGCGGGTACGCAACATCAAGTACCTGCGCAAGACCTCGATGCAGCTCGCGTCGAAGATGCGCTTCGTCTCCGTCCAGTTCGAGGCACTGCTCTCGGGTGACCTCTACCTGCGCAACGCCGGCCACGCCAATGCGATGGCCAGCCGGCTGGAGGCGGCGGTCCAGAAGATCGACGGCATCGAGATCGTGCGTCCGGTCCAGGCCAACGCGGTGTTCGCGATCCTCCCGCGTGAGGTGAGCGAGCGGCTGCAGAAGCGCTACCGCTTCTACTTCTGGAACGAGCACACCGGCGAGGTGCGCTGGATGTGCGCCTTCGACACCACGGAGGCCGACATCGACGCCTTCGCGGCCGCCATCGCCGAGGAGATGGGCCGCGCCTGAGGGCGCACCTGACCGTGGATCGCCTCCGTCCGGACCCCCGGGCGGAGGCGATTTGCATGGGACGGGCCGGTCACCGTACAGTTCCGGAGTCGCCGCGGGAGACCGGGGCGACAAAGCGGAAAGTGAATCCGATGAATGAAACTCCGGAAAACGGAGCGGAAAACATCTGATAAGCTGGAAACACGAAAGAACGAAGCGCCCGGAGGGCCCGCTGGAAGGCGGTCCGAAGGAAGTGTCCGTTC